>CANFHX010000035.1 GCA_947446865.1 Flavobacteriaceae bacterium
CAGCGTTTTCTGATTGTTTACAAGATACTACAGTTAATGCAGCGATAACAGCTAAACTTAAAAATACTTTTTTCATCTTAATTTAATATAAAAGGTTAATTATTAATTCGGAGCAAAGATATAAATTTTTTTAATCGAAAAAACTTTTAGTTAATTTTTTTTTAAAATTTTCTCTCTGGATTCCATTTATATGTTTACAAATTTCGTGCCAAACTCAAATTTTAACAAAAATTTATTTTTTATTGGTAGAAGGTATGATTTTCAACTCGTTAATGATGTTTTGTGCTCCCGCATATTTATCAATAAGGAATAAAACATAACGAACATCTACCATAATGTTTCTGCAAATGTCCGGAGAGTAGAAAATATCACTCATAGTTCCTTCCCATACTCTATCAAAATTCAGGCCAATTAAGTTTCCGTTTGCATCCAAAGCCGGACTTCCAGAATTTCCACCCGTAGTATGGTTGGTTGCGATGAAACAAACCGGCATTTTACCCTTAACACCATATCTTCCATAATCTTTAGTATTGTATAAATCGATTAACTTTTTGGGTACATCAAATTCATAATCCCCAGGAATGTATTTTTCCATTACACCATCCAATGTTGTGAAAGGTTCGTAATAAACTCCATCGTTTGGTTGGTAGCCTTTAACTTTTCCGTAGGTAATTCGTAAAGTGCTGTTCGCATCTGGGAAAATCCTTTTTTTTGGGAATAATTCCAAGATGGCTTTCATGTAGGTGCGTTGCGTAGCCGTGTTTTTCAAATTAATAGCATCATAAGTTGGAGCCACCTTAGTAGAATAGGCATCCGCCATCGACTTAATGAGTTGGTATCCTTTATCGGCATTCAATTTTTCAATAACCGTTTTCGAATCGCCTTCTAGTAATTCTCTAAAACTGGTTAAAGAAGTTAATTTGGAATTACTGAAAATATCTGAAGTAAGTTTTGTAGCATCTATATTTACTAATGTTTCAGGTAAAAATTGTTTTGGAGATTTTGTTGCATATAAATGGATTAATTGCTCAAACACATTTTTATCTACTTCAACATTGTAATCTTTATAAAAATCATCAATCCCTTTAGAAAGTGTATTTTTTCTATCGGTAAACGATTGCTCTCCTTTAGTATTTAAAATTTGTTCTAATTGGTATAATTTATAACCAACCGAAAGAATTTCAGTATTTCGTAGTGCCACTTCAGAAAAATAATCTTTTGCTAAAGCATAATCTTTAATGTCGGTATAATTCTTTTCAAAATCCGAAAGTAAGGTTCCGTATTCGGCTTGTTTACCTGCTTTAATAACTTTTTCTTGAAATTCTTTTTCAAATTTTTGTTTGGCAGCAACGGCATTGGCTTTTTTCAAACCTTTGGTTTCTCCCATCCATTTTTTCCAATAATTGGCAACACCTGCATATTTAGCAGCGTATTGAATTTTGATGGCTTGGTCTTTTCGCATAAAGCGATCTTGCACTTTTAATGCGGCATCGCGCACTTCAATTTTAGCGGGATTTAAGGTTTCCACAATTTGATTTACGGCTACTGACGGCAAGTACTCTGTAGTTCTTCCAGGATACCCCATAACCATAGTAAAGTCGTTTTCTTTTAAACCCGCGATCGAAATTGGAAAGAATTTCTTTGGTTTATAAGGTACATTATCTGCAGAAAATGCTGCAGGATGGTTGTTTTTATCTGCGTAAATTCGGAACAAAGAAAAATCTCCTGTATGACGCGGCCAAACCCAGTTGTCGGTATCTGAACCAAATTTACCAATAGAACTTGGTGGCGCACCCACAAAACGAATGTCTTTAAAGGTTTCGGTTACAAATAACAGGTATTGATTTCCGTCGTAAAACGTTTTGATTTTATTTTCTTGCCAAGTTTCTTTTGGTAACAAATTACTTAAAGCAGCGATATTTTCCTGAATTTTCTTTTGTTTTTCGCCTTCGGTCGCAAGTGAAGCAACACCTTCTAAAACTTTGGTGGTAACATCTTCAATACGCACCACAAACATAACCGTCATGTTGGGATTGGTCAATTCGTCTTCCATTTTGTAAGCCCAAAAACCATCTCGTAAATAATCGTGTTCTACAGAAGAATGATCTTGAATTGCAGCAAATCCACAGTGGTGGTTGGTTAAAAGTAACCCTTTATCCGAAATAACTTCGGCAGTACAGCCACCATCAAATTGCGGAACGGCATCTTTTAAACTGGATTGATTGGCATCGTAAATATCTTTGGCGGTGATTTTCATCCCCATCGATTTCATTTCGGTTTCGTTCATTCCTTTTAATAACGAAGGAATCCACATGCCGCCTTGTTGGGCTTGGGTTTGAATTACGAATAATAAGAGTACTAATTTTAAAAATTTCATGTTTTGGGAGTTTTTATTTTGCTTTTACTAAATATATTATATTATTGAAGTTGTATGAATCATCGTTTTTATACCAATTTATAGATTCAAAAATAACTTTTATTTTGTAATTTTTAAATTCAATAGTTATAGATAAATCAGCAACTAATACATCTTTGGAAGAATTTTTATACTTCTTACAAAATTCTTTAATAAGCGGCATTATGTCTTTAGATTCTTCGTTTATTTTAATTTCAAAAGTTGCATCAGAACCATAAGAATTTGTAATTTTTATTTTATCTTTATTAATGTCCGATTCCAAACCTCCACCATATTCACTTTTTAATAGATACTGGTAGTCTTTAGTTTCGTATGCATTTTTGTTGGAATATATTCTCAAATAAGTATTATCGATTTTTTCAGTATATTTTACATTTTTAAAGACATCGGAATACCAATATTTATCTTTATCCATTGCGGATTTTGTTTTGGCATCTAAAAAAGTTTTTAAATAGTCATTATCTAATCGTTTACTTAAATATTCAAATTTATCTTCTACTTCGTATTTCACGGAGTCAACAACTGCTATATTGAAATCAATTTTGCCATTGACAACCAATTTATTTTCTGTTAATAGTTGTTTTAATTCTTTTTCTTGACTTCTTTTTGAAACCGAAAAAGCATTGAAATAGGGAAAAATTAATGCAAATAATCCGAATAAAAACAATGAAATTGGAATAAACTTGATAGACGCTTTTTTAACAAATACAAAATACAAAACTACCGATGTAAGCCAAATAGAAATAAGGAATACAAAATACCTTGCTTCGGTATACCCATATTGCAAAACTCTAGTAAAAATGGCTATAAATAGTAATACTATTAATGGAATAAGCGTGTAATAAAATATTTTATTAAAAATTATTATCCACGATTTGGCTTTTTCTTTTTTTAATGGATGAACTAATAAAAGGGCTAAAATTCCAACTAAGGAATAGGCTAAAATTAAGTACGATACCCAGCCACGAGGCAATTGCCAATTAGTGATGATTTTTAAACAATAAAAATATAAAATTACTACATAAATTATCAAAAGTGGTATTAATATAAATTGCGTAAAAAACTTCAATACAACAGGATAGTCTCCTTCTTTTTCAAGGGAATCAAGGCCAGTTTCGTTGAAAAGCAAGAAAATAAAAGTGCTTCCAAAAATGGATAAAGTCACAAATGTTTCTAGATAAATCGTATCTTTAAAAGTGTAATTAAAAAGTTCTTGAATTGCTAGTATTGCTAATTCTACACCGCCAGTTAACACTCCTGTAAAAATTGCGGTTAAGAACAGATTGATAAATAAGTTTTTGTTGTATTGCCAAAAGTTTTGTTCTGAATTTTTTTTCTTCGCAAAAGCTATAAAAGCAACAAGTAAATGAGAAAGTATAAAAGATGTGACTATTTTAAATGCATAAACTTCTGAAAAATTAGCTTCGTCTTTTGGAAAAACAAAGTAAAAAGCAATCAAAAAAAGCAATCCGGCTATTTGCCAAAGAATTCCATTTTTTAGTCTTTGTGATATCATTTTTAATGCAAATTGAGAGGAAATTCCCAAAGAAAAAACGATTCCTAATCGCATTAAAAAATATCCGTTTTCTTTATTTGGATCCGTTTCTATCCCAAAAATTATTATACTAACTGTCGCTAAGGACATTAGTAAAACTAATGGATAATTAAAAAGCAATGTTTTAATTTTGTCTAAAATAACAGTTAGTTTTTCATTCATAACAATTGATTATTAAGGGATTAATTAAAGATGTTTCAAAATTATCTCTGTTGCGCCTTTATTCATTTGAACAAATGTTGCGCAAATATGTCCTTTTTCGTGACGGATGTCTTCGTTTGAAATTAAATTATCTAAGGCTTCATATAATTCATCTGAATTGGAAGCCGAAACACAACCTTCTTGATGAACCAAGGCAATTGCCTCAGCAAAATTGGAGTAATTTGGGCCAATAATAATAGGAACGCCAAAGGTTGCGGGTTCTAAAATATTATGAAGTCCTGCAGTTCCGAATCCACCACCAACATAGGCAATATCGGCATAAGAATAAATTTTGGTTAAAATCCCTATGGTGTCTACGATGAAAACGTTGTATTCTCGTAGGGACAGGTCGCGACCTGTCCGTACCTCCGAAAATAAAATTGTTTTTTTGGTGATGGATTTTTTTAATTCCTGAATTTGTTCCGATTTGATATTGTGTGGTGCAATGATGAATTTTACATTGTCTGGTGCATTATTAATATAATTCACCAATAAATTTTCGTCTTTGGGCCACGAACTTCCAATAACAATAGTAGTTTTATTGTCTTTAAATTGCTCTATAAAATCTAAAGAATTATCTCTTTCTAAAATGGAAACTACTCGATCAAAGCGGGTATCGCCAGAAATTTTCACATTATTGAAACCAATACTTTGTAATAGTTTTTTAGAACTTTCATTTTGCACAAAAAAGTAATCAAACGTTTTTAAAGCATTTCTATAAAACCCTCCGTATCCTTTAAAAAAGGCTTGATTCTCTCTGAAAATTCCAGAAATTAAATAGGTTTTGACATTTAGTTTTTGGAGTTCGTTTAGATAATTGGGCCAATATTCGTATTTGATAAAGAAAACGAGTTCTGGATGTATTGCTTGGATGAATCTTTTTGCATTCGATTTGGTGTCTAATGGAAGATAGACTGTAGCATCGGCAACGGTGTTGTTTTTTCGAACTTCATAACCCGATGGGGAAAAGAAGGTCACTACGATTTTGTGGTTGGGAAATTTTATTTTGATTTTTTCAATCACAGGCAAACCTTGTTCGTATTCGCCCAAAGAGGCCGCATGGAACCAAATGGTTTTGTCGGTCGCTGCTATTTTATTTTGTAAAATGGTAAAAACTTCTTTTCTACCTTCAACAAAAAGTTTCATTTTCGGACTGAAAATAGCCAATAGTTTTACAACTTGTGATGTAAAAACGACGATTAAATTATATAGAAAAAGCATTTATGGGAATTTTTTATAGATATCTTTTCGATGTAGAACTACTAAAAAACGTACAATATTATCAATAACTTCAATTCCTATTCTATATTCTTGTACTTTTATTCGGTAATGATATTTAAATCCGACAAGTTTTTTTATGTTTTTTATTTCTTCTAATTTATTGGCACAAATAACATCTTCTATTGCTTCGTGAAATTTTTGCAATAAATCAGAATTTTTAGTTTTTTTTAATGTTTTTAGAAATGTACTAGCAAAATCTACTTCCATTTATTTAGTACTTTTAAAACTTCATCATAGCTTACACTTGTTGAATTTTTACATTCATCCATAATCATTCCCAAATTTCTTTCTACTTTCAATTCGTATTCAGGCGAATTTTCATCAATATCAGTTTCTTTAGAAGGTATTTTTTGCACTTCAATGCCAATTTTTTTTGCGAGGCTTACTAACAGATTCATGTCCTTTTTAGAATTGCTTTTAAATACTACTGTTTCCATTTTGTTGTTATTTAATACAAATATAAGAAATATGTCTCTAAAACATATTTCTTATTTATCGGTAGCGCTAAATTAAGTTTTTTTGCCACAGATTTTACGGATTTTTGCAGATTTTAATTTGAGTGTTTTTGAAAATGTAATTTCACAAAAGACCTTTGCTGTCTAGCCCTGGTTGCAGTGGAAATCCTTTTTTTATATAGTCCATGGTTTAAACCATGGACTATATAAAAAAAAGATTGGAACAAAAAACAGGAAAAGGGTTTGCAAAAATGCCCGAACCATTCGCTCCAAATAAAAGAAATAGTATACTTTTGTGATTCCAATTTTTTATACCATGAAAAAACTACAAATGGTTGACTTGAAAAGTCAATACGAAAAAATAAAAGACGAAGTAAATGCGTCTATTCAGGAAGTTTTAGAGACGAATACTTATATAAATGGGCCTTTGGTTCACCAGTTTCAAGCCGATTTAGAAAAATATTTGGGTGTAAAACACGTAATTCCATGTGCAAACGGAACCGATGCGTTGCAAATTGCCATGATGGGATTGGATTTGAAACCTGGAGACGAAGTTATTACTGCCGACTTTACGTTTGCTGCAACTGTAGAAGTGATTGCATTATTGCAATTGACTCCGGTTTTAGTGGATGTGGATTTGAATAATATGAATATTTCGTTGGAGGGAATTCGCAGAGCGATTACCCCAAAAACTAAGGCGATTGTTCCGGTACATTTGTTTGGTCGTGCTGCTAACATGGATGCGATTATGGAAATTGCAGCCGAGCATAATCTTTATGTGATTGAAGATAATGCCCAAGCTATTGGTGCTGATTATACTTCGAAAGACGGTTCTAAAATGAAAGTGGGAACTATTGGGCATGTGGGTGCAACTTCGTTTTTCCCGTCTAAAAATTTAGGATGTTATGGCGATGGTGGAGCAATTTTTACCAACGATGATGCCTTGGCTCACAAGTTAAGAGGAATTGTAAATCACGGAATGTACGAGCGGTACCACCACGATGTAGTTGGGGTAAATTCGCGTTTGGATAGTATTCAAGCGGGGGTTTTAAAAGCCAAATTACCACATTTAGATACGTATAATAAAGCACGTCAAGATGCTGCAAGAAAATATTCTATTGCGTTGAGTGTGAATCCAAATATTTGGGCACCATTTATTTGTGACACTTGTGATTGCCACGTTTTTCACCAATATGTAATCCGAATTACGAATGGCAAACGCGATGGTTTATTGGCACATTTGCAAGAAAAAGGAATTCCATGTGCGATTTATTACCCAATTCCGTTGCACAGTCAAAAGGCGTATGCCGATGCAAGATATAAAGAAGAAGATTTTCCGGTTACCAATCAATTATGTGAAGAAGTAATTGCTTTGCCAATGCACACCGAATTGGAAGACGAGCAAATAAAATTTATTACAGATAGTATATTAGAGTTTTTAAAATAGTTGTGTGTTGTAAGTTATAGGCTAATGACTTACAACTTATAACTCTTAACTTACAACAAATAAAAATGAAAATAGTAGTTACCGGAGGTTTAGGTTTTATAGGTTCCCACACTGTTGTGGAATTGCAGAATGAGGGTTTTGAAGTCGTTGCTATTGACAATCTTTCGAATTCCTCAGAAAGTGTTTTGGATGGGATTTTCAATATTACGGGTAAAAAACCAATTTTTGAAAAGATGGATTTGCGCGATAAAGCATCGGTTCAAAATTTCTTTAAAAAACACCAGGATGTGGCTGGAGTAATTCATTTTGCTGCCTCTAAAGCAGTTGGTGAAAGTGTGGAAGATCCTTTGTTGTATTATGAAAATAATATTAATGCACTTGTTTATGTATTGCAAGAATTGAAGGAATTACCAAATGCTAATTTCATTTTTAGTTCTTCTTGTACTGTTTACGGTCAAGCCGAAAAGATGCCGATTACCGAAGATGCTTCTATTCAAACGGCAATGTCTCCTTATGGAAATACCAAGCAAATAGGCGAAGAAATAATTACGGATACTGCTAAAGTGACCAATATTAATTCGATTTTATTGCGTTATTTTAACCCGATTGGTTCGCATTCAAGTGCTGAAATTGGGGAATTACCTCTTGGTGTTCCGCAAAATTTAGTTCCTTTTATTACCCAAACGGCTTATGGATTGCGAGAAAAACTATCTGTTTTTGGAAGTGATTATCCTACTCCGGATGGAACTGCGGTTCGCGATTATATTCACGTAGTAGATTTGGCGAAAGCCCACGTAATTGCCTTGCAAAGGTTAATCAACAAACAAAATTTAGCCAAAGTAGAAACCTTCAATTTAGGAACCGGAACCGGAAGTTCTGTTTTGGAAGTAATAAATGCTTTTGAAAAAGTTTCTGGACAAAAATTAAATTATCAAATTGTTGGCAGAAGAGAAGGTGATATTACATCGGCTTATGCCAATACCGATAAAGCCAATACTGTTTTAGGTTGGAAATCGCAACTGAGTTTGGAAGAGGCTTTAGAGAGTGCTTGGAAATGGGAGAAGAAAATTAGAGGTTAGATTTCAGAAAGCAGATTTCAGAATCAATAAATCCCAAATTATTCACTAGATAATTTGGGATTTTTTACTTTAAATAATTATTTGTAAATTTGTTTAACACCTAGAAGTTATGAATACCAATAAAGAAACTCCGAAAATCATCAAAGTAGAAGAGCCTTCCGTGGCTTATGAATCTTCCAAACCGAAATTTAAAGGTATCGATAGAGAAACTTTTGATTTTGATGCGGAATTTAAAAAAGGCTTAACCCCAGAAGAATTTAAAGAAGCAATGCACAAACGAATTGATAATTATCCGTGGAAAAAGTAATCTTTGACGGGCAAGTATTAAATTATTTTGACGAATTGGTTTTCACTCTTTTTAAAAAGGAATATTTTAGTTTTCCTGAAAATGCAAAAGAATATGTTGATAAAATTGTTGGTTTTGTTATTGCTGAAATTTTCACTTTTCCACACAAGAAAACTCCAAAATCTTTACAATATCTAGGTAGTAACTACATTTTTTACAAATCCAATCCACGAACGACTTGGTTTATTTTCTTTGAAAAAAGGGAAAATAATTTTTTAATTACCGGAGTTATTAATAATCATTGCAATGAAGCAAAGGAGTTATAGAAATTTATTAAAAAATTATTTGTAAATTTGTTTAACACCTAGAAGTTATGAATACCAATAAAGAAACTCCGAAAATCATCAAAGTAGAAGAGCCTTCCGTGGCCTATGAATCTTCCATTTCTAAATTTAAAGGAATTGATAAAGAGACTTTTGATTTTGATGCGGAATTTAAAAAAGGATTGACTATTGAAGAAGCCAAAGCAGAATCTATTAGATTAATCAGTCAATGGTGGGGAAAATAGAAATTATTTTTTGATTACGGGTATTTTAAATAACCATTGCAAAGAAGCTAAGGAGTTGTAACTATAAAAAAATCCTCATAATTTTTTTAAATTATGAGGATTTCCTTTTTAAATTACTTCTTAGCTGCTTCTTTTAATTTTTCTCCAGCTTCTTTAGTCTCTTCTCCAGCCTTTTCAAGAGCTTCACCAGCTTTTACTTTTGCGGTGTCGATAACACTTTCAGTTTTTTCAGTAACAGTATCGATCTTTTGTTCCATTTCTGTGCCAACTTCTTGAGTTGCATCTTCCACTTTGTCTTTTGTTTTGTCTTGGCAAGAAACCATCACAACAGCCATAAAGGCAACGGCTAAAATTGTTTTTTTCATTTTTTTAAAGATTAAGATTAATAATAATTACCCTAATGCAAAACGAGTGCCAAAGTTTTTAAATTATTATTAATTATTTTTTAGCAGCTTCTTCTTTTACTTTCTTCGCGCCTTGTTCCACTTTTTCGGCACCTTTAATAATAAGACTTTTTGCTTTTTGTTTAATTTTAGAAGTGTCAATCGCTTTTTTGGCTTTTTCTGTAACCGAATCAATAGATTGTTTTACATCTGAAGTAACTGCTTTTGTTGCGTCTTTAACCTTTTCATTAGTTTCTTCTTTACAAGAAAATAAAAGTGTTGCAACTGCAAGGGATAGAATTATCTTTTTCATTGTAATAAATTTTAGTTTCCTACTTATTATACAAGATTAATGCCAAAAGTAAAATTTAAGCATTTATCGTTACCGCTTCTTTATCAATTTTATTCACCAATCCGGCCAATACTTTTCCTGGGCCAACCTCAGTAAAACTAGTAGCGCCATCAGCAATCATTTGTTGAACCGATTGGGTCCATTTTACAGGAGCAGTCAACTGTATAATTAGATTTTTCTTAATTTCAGTTGCATCCGAAACAGCACTTGCAGTTACATTTTGATATACTGGGCAAATAGGAGTAGCGAACGTTGTTGCTTCAATTGCTGCCGCTAGTTCTTCTCTTGCAGGCTCCATCATTGGTGAGTGGAATGCTCCTCCAACAGGTAAAATCAAGGCTCTTTTTGCTCCGGCTTCTTTCATTTTTTCGCAAGCCAATTCTACTGCTTTATATTCTCCCGAAATCACTAATTGCCCCGGACAGTTGTAATTGGCGGCAACCACAACGCCATCTATAGAAGCACAAATGTCTTCTACAATTTTATCGTCCAGGTTTAAAACTGCAGCCATGGTAGAAGGTTTAATTTCGCAGGCTTTTTGCATTGCTTGGGCTCGTTGGGAAACTAATTTTAATCCGTCTTCAAAGCTCAAAGCACCATTTGCAACCAATGCCGAAAACTCACCAAGTGAATGTCCTGCAACCATTTCTGGATGAAAATTTTCTAGCGTTTTCGCCAAAATAACCGAATGCAAGAAAACTGCGGGTTGGGTTACTTTGGTTTCTTTTAATTCTTCGGCAGTCCCTTCAAACATGATGTCTGTAATTCGGAAACCTAAAATTTCGTTGGCTCTTTCAAATAATGATTTTGCTAATTCCGAATTCTCGTATAAGTCTTTACCCATTCCGGTAAATTGTGCTCCTTGACCGGGAAATATGTATGCTTTCATAATAAATTTTGTTTCAAGTTGTTTTATTAAACATGCAAAAATAGTAATTTTTTTAGGAGCGTAAACGTTTGGGCAGTATTTGGTTTCCATTTTCCCGCTATTCACTACAATCCGTCATTGCGAGGAACGAAGCAATCCAAATACTACAATTTGTTTATCGCAATGTCGGGATTTCCGTTTCTATCGGGGCTAAAGAGTAAGCATTTCGCTTCCTTGTTTACGATTCAAAAGAACTTTTCAGTAATTATAACGAAATTGAACTTATAAGTTCCATAAACGGCTTTTTCAATTCATCATTAATAATTCCATTAGAAACATCAAAATTTTCATAAAAACTAGGCAACGAAAAACTCCCTATAACCTCGGCACCCTGAAAAGGGAATCGGCCTTTAGCAATTTCCAAAACACTGCTACCACCTCGAGGGCCAGG
Organism: Flavobacteriaceae bacterium; assembly: GCA_947446865.1. GTDB lineage: Bacteria > Bacteroidota > Bacteroidia > Flavobacteriales > Flavobacteriaceae > Flavobacterium. The sequence continues at coordinate 11,343 of CANFHX010000035.1, forward strand.
TGAAGTAGCTAACAATAGTGTTGGTTTCTCTTGAAAAGTTTTACCGTTAATTCTTGAAATCCAATCGAAAATATTTTTGAAAGCCGCTGTATAAGCGCCATTATGTTCGGCAAACGAAATGATAATTAAATCGGCAGTTCCTAATTTGTCGTAAAAATCTTGAGCTAATTGAGGAATACCAGTTTCGGTTTCTTTATCCGATGAGAATAGTGGCAACTCATAATCATTTAAATCCAATACTTCTACTGAAGCGTTGTCAAATTGATGCGCAGCATAAGTTGCTAATTGTTTGTTAATCGATGTTTTGCTGGAGGACGCTCCAAAGGCTATGATTTTTTTCATTTTAGTTTTTTCTTTTGTAATTGATTTTTCAATTTTAATGGGATTGCGTTAGGGATGGAAGCGGCATCCTTTTGTGCAGCTTTTGCGGAACAAAAGATATAGCGTACAGCCCGACCCTTGTGGTAACGCCCAAATTACTGCTCCATCGGAATTTCCATTAATAAAAACTTAGCATCACTTGTTGCTACAAATTCCAAATCATTAAATTCCCAAATTCCAAGACCATCGCGAGTTTCTAATTCTTGTCCGTCAACCGTTATAGTTCCCGAAATCACAAATACATACATCCCATTTCCTTCTTTATTAATGGAATAGGTTTTTGAAAAACCGTTGTCAAAATCAGCCAAATAAAACCACGCATCTTGATAAATCCAAACTCCGGCATCGTCTGCAGACGGAGAAAGTATTTGTGCAAAATTGTTTTTTTGTTCGGTTACGTCTAGAGTAATTTGTTGGTATCTAGGCGTTACATTTCGATATTTAGGGAACACCCAAATTTGAAATAATTTAGTGTGTTGGTCGGCATTCGGGTTGAACTCACTGTGTTGAATTCCAGTTCCGGCACTCATCACTTGAACATCTCCAGTTTTGATAACTTCGGTATTGCCCATGCTGTCTTTATGTGCCAAATCCCCTTCTAGCGGAATGGTAATAATTTCCATATTATCGTGCGGATGGGTTCCAAAACCCATTCCTGCAGCAACCGTATCGTCATTTAGAACGCGCAACATTCCGAACTGCACACGATCTGGATTGTACCAACTGGCAAAACTAAAACTGTGGTAAGCGTTTAACCAACCATGATCGGCGTGTCCTCTTGTATTGGCTTTATGTAAAACGGTATTTTTCATGTTATTAAATTGAAGAACAAATTTACAACTACAAAATGGTTTTCTATATATACTTATTTTTCTTTTTTATAAATTTTAATTCATTCAAAAAATGCTAGAAATAGTATATTTGACTTTTGAATATAGAATTATGAAAACCGAAAAAGAAAAAATGCTTGCTGGCGAAGTTTATTTTGGAAACGATAAAGAATTAGTTGCCGAAAGAATCAAAGCCAAAAAACTTCTCCATAAATTAAACGTTACCGAATATATTATGAATGGAAACGTAAGAAATATTTTACAGCAATTACTACCAAATGCCCATAAACGATTGTACGTAGAGCCACCATTCCATTGTGATTATGGCTATAATATTCATTCTGGTGAAAATGTGTATTTCAATGTGAATTGTGTGGTTTTGGATACTATGAAAATAACCATTGGCGACAATGTTTTCTTTGGTCCAGGAGTTCATGTTTATACTGCAACCCATCCGCTAAATGCTATGGAAAGACGTTCTGTGGAGTTTTCTAAACCTGTTTCTATTGGAGACGATTGTTGGATAGGTGGAAACTCGGTAATTTGCCCTGGAGTGTCCATTGGAAACGGCTGCACTATTGGAGCAGGATCTGTAGTAACTAAAGACATTCCTGATAATTCATTGGCAGTTGGAAATCCCGCTAAAGTAATTCGGAAATTAAACGAATAAAAAAACCTCAAAGTTTGAATTTTGAGGTTGGATATAAAAATTGGAATTTGTGTTTTATTTTTGGAATTTTACGCCAATGCTTCTTTAATTCTTCGTAACGCTTCAGTTAATAATTCTTCGCTCGTAGCATACGAAAAACGAATACAATCTGGATTTCCAAAAGCATCTCCTGTTACTGTTGCAACATTAGCTTCTGCTAATAAATACATCGAAAAATCATCGGCATTGTTGATTAATTTGCCACGTAAGGTTTTCCCAAAATAAGACGAAACATCTGGAAATACATAAAACGCACCTTCGGGAACATTCAGTTTTAATCCGGGAATTGCATTAATTAATCCTACTACTAAATTTCTTCTGCTTTTAAAGGCAGCAACCATTTCATTTAGTACACTTGGGTCCGCATCTACAGCAGTAATGGTAGCTCTTTGTGCAATTGAATTTGCTCCGGAGGTAACTTGCCCTTGCATTTTAGTACATGCTTTGGCTATAAATTCGGGTGCGCCAATATAGCCAATTCTCCATCCAGTCATTGCAAATGCTTTGGCAACCCCATTTACAGTTATGGTTCTTTCAAACATCCCTGGAACAGAAGCAATGCTGCAAAAAGTTCCTGAAAAGTTTATGTGTTCGTAGATTTCGTCAGAAACCACGTATATGTTTGGGTATTTTTCTAAAACTCTGGCTAAAGCGGTTAGTTCTTCTCTGTTGTAAACCGAACCACTTGGGTTGCAAGGAGAACTGTACCAAATCATTTTGGTTTTTGGTGTAATAGCCGCTTCTAATTGTTCTGGGGTAATCTTGAAATCCGTTTCTACCGAAGTAGGAACTTCTACCGGAATTCCGCCCGACATTTTGATGATTTCAAAATAGGAAACCCAATAAGGTGCTGGTAAAATAACCTCATCACCATCGTTAAGCATTACTTGGGCAATGTTATATAACGATTGTTTTGCTCCTGTAGAAACTACAACATTGGCTGGTTTGTACTCTAAATTATTGTCGCGTTTGAATTTTCTGCAAATGGCTTCTTTCAAATCCATATAACCATCCACTGGTGAATAGGTGCTGTAGTTTTCATCAATTGCTTTTTTAGCGGCTTCTTTAATGAAATCAGGCGTGTTGAAATCGGGTTCGCCCAAACTTAAACTGATGATGTCTTTTCCTTGTGATTTTAATTCTCTTGCTAATGCTGCCATAGCAAGGGTTTGTGAGGTAGATAGTTTGTTAATTCTATCGGATAAAGGGTTGTTGTTCATTGTGTGTTGGTTGTAGATTAAAACATTTATATAAATTTAAACCATCAAAGAATTTAGATTCTTCAATGGTTCATAAATTTTAATATTAAGCTAATTGTGGTTGTTTTCCTAAATCTCTTAAATGGGTAAAGTGCGAATAAATTGCCGCCCTTGTTGTTTTGAATTCGTTGTAAGGTAAGTTACATTCTTTGGCAGTTTCTTTTACAAATTCTGCTATTTTATTGTAATGAATATGACTAATATTAGGAAAAATGTGGTGTTCTATTTGGTGGTTTAATCCGCCAGTATAGTAGTTTACTAGCCAATTTTTAGGAGCAAAATTAGCAGTAGTATACAATTGATGTACTGCCCAAGTGTTTTCTATTTCGCCATTTTCATCCGGAATTGGATTGGAAGTTTCGTTAACCACGTGCGCCAATTGAAACACTACGCTTAAGATAACTCCAGCTGTGTAGTGCATTACTAAAAATCCTAAAACTACTTTCCACCAAGTTATTCCCATAACCATCGGGATTACTAACCAAATTGAGAAATAAATAACTTTAGTAATTATTAATGTGGTCCAACGAACTACTGGTTTTTTAAATTCTCCGTACGATAAATTTCTTTTCAAATAGCGTTTCATTTGAAGGAAATCCGTAGTAATTGCCCAATTGAAAGTCAATAATCCGTAAAGAAAAACGGAATAATATTGTTGGAATTTATGGTGTTTGTACCATTGTGCTTCTTTAGTAAAACGTAAAATTCTACCTGCTTCTAAGTCTTCGTCATGACCAAGAATGTTAGTATAGGTGTGGTGTAAAACATTGTGCTGAACTTGCCAATTGTAAACATTTCCGGCAAGAATATAGATGCTTCCGCCCATAAATTTGTTTACCCAATTTTTATTAGAATAAGCACCGTGATTACCATCGTGCATCACGTTCATTCCAACGCCAGCCATTCCTATTCCGATTACTACACTTAATAATAAATAAGTCCAAAAAGGCATATCCATTGCAACAAGGAAGAAGTAGGGCGATAAAAATATGGTAAACATTACTATAGTTTTTAAATGTAGTTTCCAGTTTCCGGTTTTATCAATGTTATTTTCTTTAAAATAGTCGTTAACTCTTTTATTTAGGGTTCTAAAAAATTTAAGATTGTCGTTTTTAGAAAAGACAGGGGATGTGGCATTCATAATTTTGAAATTCAAAAGTTTGTACAAATGTAATTATTATAATTTTTTTATAGTTCAAAACAAATCATAATTATTAACTAATTATACTATTTTTGCACAAAATCGATATTATGGAAGAAATTCTACAGCAATTCCCAAATTTAACAGAAATTCAGATACAACAATTTGAAAAACTTCAATCTTTATACGAAGATTGGAATTCTAAAATAAACGTAATTTCCCGTAAGGATATTGACGAATTATATTCCCGTCACGTTTTACATTCGTTAGGAATTGCTAAAGTAATCGAATTTCAATCAGGTTCTAAAATTATGGATGTTGGCACTGGTGGAGGATTCCCGGCTATTCCTTTAGCAATATTGTTTCCAGAAACTCATTTTTACGCAATTGATATTATTGCAAAAAAAATTAAAGTGGTTAATGAAGTAATAAAAGCTTTAGAATTAAAAAACATAAAAGCCGAACAAATGCGTGCTGAAAATGTTAAGCATGAATTTGATTTTGTGGTCAGTAGGGCTGTAACGAATATGCCCGATTTTGTTTCTTGGGTTCGAGGAAAGGTTAAATCAAAATCGAAACACGAGTTGCAAAATGGAATTCTGTATTTGAAAGGTGGCGATTTAACCGAAGAATTAGCAGATTTTCCAAAAGCAACCGAATATAATTTATCCGATTTTTTTAAAGATGAGTTTTTCGAAACTAAAAAAGTGGTGCACGTGCCTTTGAAAGGTTAAAAAATGAATTAAGATTTAATAGCACTATTTAGTTTTATTAGTTCTACTAGTTTTTCAACATCCTTGATTTCAACATTATTTATGTTGAATAGTATTTCACGACCCGATTTTTCAGTTATTATTAAATATTCATTTTCTAACTCTACTTTTTTGACAAAATCAAATTCGATGGATTTTCCAATAAATTTGTTTAATTTAATGTTCATTCCAATTTTGTTCCATTCAACATAGTTTTTATACCAAAACATTTTGCTGTAAAATAATGCTTGAAATAAAAAGCCAAGTATAATTAAAATTCGATTGGTTTTTTTATAGCCAAATTCTATAATTTCAAAACTGCCAAAAACAATAAAAAGCAGCGAAATAATTAATAAAACGGATGTCCAATTTTTGAATTTTAATGAATTGAAATGTATCCTTTTCATTTTTATCTATTGTTATTGTTTAACTTTTCTTTTCTCTAACTATCTCCCTTTTTACCCCTTCACAATTTTCTTAGTAACACTTCCATTTTCGTTTTGGATAGTAATCAAATAAACCCCATTCGATAATGCAATTGGAATTTCAACACTTCCGTTGATGCTTTGGTTAGCAGTATTAAAAACTGTTTTTCCTAAAATATCAGTTATCGTGATAGTTGCATTTTTAATTGCAAAACTAGAATTAATTTCTAAACTATTAGTAATAGGATTTTTTATCCAAAGTGCATCAGCAAAATTTTGATTGTCAACAGATAAAGGGGTAGTGTGAATTTTTTCAGTAATCACATCGGTTTGATTAATTGACATTAACGGAATAACAGATGTTGTAGAAACACTTCTAAAAACATAATCTGTAGTAGATACATTTGGGTCAAAATAGGAGTAGCTAGTTTGTACAACAGTACCAACATTTGAGAAAAAACCATAATTTAAGGACAGGCTTAACACATTTTTCATACGAGTTACATTGCCAGAATATGCTCCATTCCCTGCGTCATTTAATGTTAAAGTCCCATAAGAATCAACGGTTGTTGTTAAAGTTCCTGTAAAGGTTCCTGAATAGGTCGTGTAAGTATAATTTCCTGAAACATTAGAATCGATATTGGTATAACCGTAAATCATCGGAAAAGTTCCTATTGTAGCATTGTTAGTAGCAAAATTTGCATTAAGTCCTGAGGTGTTTAATCCGGTTATAGATACAACTCCCCCTAAGTTTTTTGTATATAGATTTCCTGTAGTTACATTTGTACCTTGTGTGTTCGTTGAAACAATATTTGAAGTAGTTCCAGGATAAGTAAGCATTTCTTGTGCAGACGGAGTTGCATAAGAATGCACTGAATTTCCTAACGAAAGCAATTGATTAAAACTCCATGTTTGATTAGCGCCTGTTGGACTATGATCTAAAGCAACACCAGAAGTTAGCATTAAAAAATTTGTATTATTAGCTCCGTAAAAGGAATTGATTGTGGTTTGGGAGTGCCCAAAAGCAGTAATCATTGATGCGAAAAAAAGTAATTTTATTTTCATAAATTTTTATTTGTTAAAAGAATTCAAATATACAAAAAATGGTCAATTGCAAATTAAAAATCCCAATCATTTCTGATTGAGCTTTTTAAGTACTAATAATTTTGCCCCTCGTACTTCGTATTTAGCACCTTGTGCTTCGAATTATTCTCCCAAAAATGGATATCTATAATCCTCTGGAGTAATCATCGTTTCTTTGATAGTTCTTGGAGAAACCCAACGCAATAAATTTTGCATAGAACCCGCTTTGTCATTGGTTCCAGAAGCTCTTGCGCCACCAAATGGTTGCATTCCTACTACGGCTCCTGTTGGTTTATCGTTAATGTAGAAATTACCAGCAGCGTTTTGTAACGCATTCGCAGCTTCAACAATAGCGTATCTATCTTGACTGAAAATTGCTCCAGTTAATGCATATTCTGAAGTTTCGTCTACCAATTTTAATGTTTCGTTCCATTTAGCATCTTCATATACGTAAATAGTCATTACGGGACCAAAAAGTTCGGTTTCCATAGTAGCATATTTAGGATTGGTAGTAACAATAACGGTAGGCTCAATGAAATATCCTTTCGATTTATCGTAATTTCCACCAAGGATAATTTCGGCATCCGAATCTTTTTTGGCTTGGTCGATAAAACCTGCTAATTTATTAAAAGAACCTTCGTGAATAACTGCTGTAATGAAATTGCCGAAATCTTCCGGCGAACCCATCTTCATAGAATTCACATCGGTAATTAGTTGTGCTTTTACAGCTGGCCATAAACTTTGTGGAATATAGGCTCTAGATGCAGCGGAACATTTTTGTCCTTGAAATTCAAATGCTCCACGAGTAATTCCGGTAACGACTTGTTTTACATTGGCAGAAGGGTGGGCTACAATAAAATCTTTCCCTCCGGTTTCTCCAACGATTTTTGGATACGTTTTATAAGTGTGAATGTTGTTTCCGATTTTTTTCCAAATCTCTTTGAATACAAATGTGGAACCGGTATAATGCACTCCAGCAAAATCTGGACTTGCTAAAACCGTATCGGTAATCATAACTGGGTCTCCAAAAACTACGTTGATAACGCCATCTGGAACTCCGGCTTCTTTGAAAATATCAATAATTATTTTAGCAGAGAAAACTTGGCTATCGCTTGGTTTCCAAACTACAGTATTTCCCATTAAGGCTGCACTTGCTGGTAAATTGGCAGCAATTGCAGTAAAGTTAAATGGAGTGATGGCGTAAATAAATCCTTCTAAAGGGCGGTATTCTACTTTGTTCCAAACATCCGAAATGGATTTTGGTTGGTCGTTATAAATTTGCGTCATGAATTCCACGTTGTAACGTAAGAAGTCAATTAACTCGCAAGAAGCATCTATTTCGGCTTGAAAAATAGTTTTCGATTGGGCAATCATGGTAGCAGCATTAATGCGGGCTCTGTAAGGACCTGCAATTAGTTCGGCTGCTTTTAAGAAGATTGCTGCACGATGTTCCCAAGGCATTTGGGACCAAGTTTTTCTAGCTTCTAAAGCTGCTGCAATGGCGCTTTCTATATGTTTTTTTTCGGCTACATGATAGGTTCCAACGATGTGTTGGTGGTCGTGTGGTGCCGACATGGTTTGGGTAGTTCCTGTACGAACTTGTTCCGAGCCAATGTACATTGGTACATCGATAGTTTCGTTCCACATTTTTTTGTAAGCTGCTAAAACTGCTGCTTTTTCTGGCGAATTTGGAGCGTAGGATTTTACGGGTTCGTTGACCGCATTTGGTACGTGAAAGAATCCTTTTGACATAGTGTAGATTGTTAGTATGTTAGACTTTTAGATTGTATTTTTGAAAGTATTCATTATGTAACAAAAGTACAAAGGTTTTTTTGAATTTTTGATAACAAATAGTATTAAACTTTGGAGTTGGCCCTTTTGTTTGGGATAGGCTTAGCCCAGATAGTAATGGAAAGCTTTGCGAAGGAAAAAGCTATTTTTTCTTGACTAAAAACAGCGACGTTAGGAGCTCGTTTTTAGGCTTAGAAAAAAAGGTTTTTACAAGCAAACTTGAAATGGATAGCTGGAGTAGCTTCTAATTTAAAGCATAAGGAGCACTCAATCGGAAGACGGGAACGATTACTCGGAAATTTTTGGTGGTGGTGAAATTGATCATATTAAAGAACCCTTTCATGCCGCCGTGGGGGGAAGAAAGCAGGCAGCCAGAGCTGTAGGTGTGGGTTTCGCCAGGTTTTAAAACTGGTTTTTTGCCAATCACGCCTTCGCCATCGACAATTTCTATTTCGTTTAGGGAGTCGAAAATTTCCCAATGACGTGAAATTAATTGCACGGAATCTTTGCTGTAATTTTCGATAGTTATTTCGTAAGAAAAGGCAAAGTGTATCTTGTAGTTTTTGAAGTAGGTGCCTTCAAAACTAGTATTTACAGATATTTTTATGCCTCTTGTTATTTGGGTAACCATAAACTAACTTTTTGTAAAGTTACAAAATTATTGAATTGTCAATTATTTTATGTGTTAAAAAAGTATTAATTGATAATGTCTGTTGAGGTTGCAATTCCTTTTCCGATAACTCTATCGTAACGTTGGTTGTTTTCGCGGTAGTAAATGATTGCTTGGTAGTTGTTTTCGGTTTGCCAAAAATTTCCGTCAATGGCATCTTCATTATCAATTTTTCCTTTACTATCAGCAACCGTGTAGCAATAATTGGTAAAGCCTTGTTTGACCATCATTGCTTTTTCATAGATGCCCTTTTTTTCGTTGTAATCCATTTTATTTTCATCAGTAAGGGCGTAATTATTGAACATTCCAGTTACGTAAATATTTTTATTTTGATAAAAGGCAGGAGCCGAAAGGGAGAAGTAAATCCAAGCATAATCCGCTTCTATTTCGCTGTTATCTGCATTTAAATTAGTTACTAAAAAATTACCATTTATATCCGGCCAATAGGTATATTGTTGGGATGCTCGGGCGTTATTGGTGTAGAGATAGCAACTGTACAAACCACTTCCGGTATCTATACGTGCAATACTGTTGGTGGCAGCTCGGATGTTTTTATTTTCAAAGAAAAGATACTCGTTTCCAGCCCAAAATTGGGTCTCGGAATCGTATTTGTAAATTAAATCGTTGCCAATAGTATACATTGGTTTGATGTTGGTAATGGCGTTGTCCAATCTTCCGTTTTGCAACAACATTACTTTGATGTTGGTAAGCGGACTTTGAAACGTAATTGCGCCAGATCGTACCGCAAAATCTAAATTGTGTTTAAAAGGCAAATCGGGATTGGTTCTTGCTCTTTTAATCTGCAAAGGCACCGAAACCAAATCTTCGTAAATGATGAATTTTCTAGAAAAAACTACTTCTTTACTATCGTTTAAGACGCTAATGATATAGTTTCCGCTAACTTTTAATTGGGTTAATTTATTTGGAAATGTTAGTTTGTAATGGGAGTAAATTTGAAGTGCATTAAACGAGTTGGTGTATTCTTGAATTCTTTGCTCGTTAAATCCATCTAAATATTCGTTAACGGATAATTGGGATTGCTTCCAATCGTAGTCGCAATGGGTGATTTTGTAGTAGTAATTATCTTCCGATCCATGAAGGTCGTCAAATTGCAGTTGGAAGGCATCTCCTAATAAAAACAAAGGCACTGCATTTTGTCCGTTTTGAACAAACGAAATGGTTTTAATGAAAAACGGGGGTTGAACTACTTTTTCTTGAGCGAAGGTAGTAGTTGCTGTAAAAGCTAAAATGGCAAGTAGTAGATATTTTTTAAACATAAACATTTTATTATCAAATGTAAAGATAGTAAATATTATTATGGAACGATTTGTATCTTTTCTTTTGATTGATTCAAAATGTTAAATTTTATGTTTTTGTTAAAACTATTATAATAAATATCCGGTTTTTAGGTTATTATGATATCTTTATTACAAACAAAAAAATAGTATTATGAAACAATTGCACAAAAAATTGCTATTGTTATTGGCATTTCCATTGTCAATAATTGCGCAAGATTTGAAAGGAACCGATGCGATTCCTTTAGATTCCAATGTAAAAATTGGAAAGCTTTCGAATGGGTTAACGTATTACATACGTAAAAATTCAAAACCCGAAAACAAGGTAGATTTACGATTAGTTGTAAACGCTGGTTCTATACTGGAGAATGACGACCAACTGGGGTTGGCGCACTTTATGGAGCACATGAACTTTAACGGAACCAAGAGTTTTCCGAAGAACAAATTAGTAGATTATCTGCAAAGTATTGGGGTAAAATTTGGACAGCATTTAAATGCCTATACTAGTTTTGATGAGACGGTTTATTTTTTGCCGATACCTTCGGATAGCCCCACAAAGTTAGAAAATGGTTTTAAGATTATTGAAGATTGGGCTTTTAATGCTAATTTGACTCCAGAGGAAATTGATAAAGAAAGAGGGGTTGTTCTAGAAGAATATCGTTTGGGACTGGGTGCAGATAAAAGAATGGAAGAAAGGTATCTTCCAAAAATGATGTACAATTCTCACTATGCAGATCGACTACCTATCGGAAAAAAAGAGATTTTAGAAAAGTTCAAATACGATAAATTAGTTAGTTTTTATAAAGATTGGTACCGCCCAGATTTAATGAGTGTAATTGTTGTTGGAGACATTGATGTGGCTCAAATGGAGCAAAAAATCAAGGAACATTTTGGAAGTTATAAAAATCCTAAAAACGAACGCCCTAGAAAAGTTTACGAAGTTCCTAATCACAATGAAACTTTTGTTTGTGTCGAGAGCGATAAAGAGGCATCCGATGTTCAAGTTCAATTACTATATAAAGATGCTGGTTTGCCAAAAAAAGCGGTTACAGTTGGAGATTATAGAAATGATTTAATTAAAGGGTTGTTTACAGGAATGTTGAATAATAGATTGGAAGAGCTTACTCATTCTCCAACCCCACCATTTATATATGGCTTTTCTTATCATGGAGGTACTTGGGCAAGAACTAAAGAAGGGTATCAATCTTTTGCAATGACACAAGAAGATAAACAACTAGAGGCTTTGAAAGTGTTAGTTACTGAAAACGAACGTGCAAAAAAATATGGTTTTACTCAAAGCGAATTAGATAGGGCTAAGGCAGAAACATTGGCAAATTATGAGAAAAATTTTAACGAAAAAGACAAAACCAATTCGGATAGTTTTGTAGGAGAATACCAAAGAAATTTTTTAGAAAAAGAAGTTATCCCAGGAATTACTTGGGAATTTGAAACAATCAAAAAAATATTGCCTTCTATTCAACTTTCGGATGTAAATAGTTTGATAAAAAATTATGTAAAAAATGACAATAGAGTTATTGTTTTTACTGGTCCCGAAAAATCAGGCTTGAAAAAAGTTACGGAACAAGAAGTGTTAAAAGTATTAAACATAACGGATGCGGATATTACCCCTTATAAAGAAGAAGCAACTGCAAAAAGTTTACTTAGAAACGAATTGAAATCTGGTACAATAGTAAAAAAAGAAGCCAATGATAAAATTGGAACTACTACTTTGTTTCTTTCTAATGGAGCCAAAGTAACTTACAAAAAAACCGATTTTAAAAATGATGAAATCTTAATGGAAGGCATCAGTTTTGGTGGAAGTAATTTGTATTCTAATGAGGATTCCAAAAAAGTTCAGTTTGCCAATGGAGGTCTAACAGAAGCAGGATTTTCTGGATTAAAACAAACGGACATCGACAAATTCATGTCGGGTAAAATAGCAATGTCAAGACCTTATATTTCTAACATAACCGAAGGATTTAGAGGTAATGCAACTCCAAAAGATTTAGAATATTTATTTCAAATGACTTATGCCTATATGACGGATTTGAATTTTGACAAAGATGCTTTTGAAAGTTATAAACAAAAACAATCGGGGTTCTTTAAAAATCTTTCTTCGCAACCAAATGTTTATTTTCAACAAGAGTTCTACGGTTATTTAATGAAAGAAAACCCTAGGTTTTTAGGTATTTTTCCAAATGATAAAACGTGGGCAGAAACCGATTATCAGTTAGCATATAATAAGTACAAAGAACGATTTGCTAATGCTGGTGATTTTGAGTTTTTCTTTGTTGGAAATGTTGATGATAAAACCATGGAAGAACTTTCGGCTAAATACATAGCTTCTTTACCATCTACGGCAACCAAAGAAAAAGCGGTAGATTTAGGTTACCGAATGCTGAAAGGAGATTTAAAGAAAACAGTAAATAAAGGATCGGATGCCAAAAGTAATGTAACCATAATGTATTATGGGGATGCCGAATATTCTCCCAAAGAAGCAATTACTATGCAGGCTTTAGGGGAAGTATTAACTATAAAATTAATAGAAGAATTAAGAGAAAATGAAAGTGGTGTTTACGGAATTTCTGCTAGAGGTAGCATGAGTAAAGTGCCTAGTGGTGGTTATAATTTTTCTATAGGTTTCCCATGTGGACCAGAAAATACAGATAAATTAGTGGCATCAGCCTTAAACGAATTACAAAAAATAATTGATAAAGGTCCGGAGGATAAAGATGTAGCAAAATTTAAAGAAGCGGAATTATTAGAATATAAGAAAAACAGCAAAGAAAATAAATTTTGGATGACTAATTTCACCAAAGCATATACCAACGGAATAAGTGCTGATGAGGTATTGAAAACAGAAGAAAATATCAATGCAGTTACCGCTAAAGATATTCAGAATGTTGCTCAAAAGTATTTAACCAAAGATAAAGTAATCGGAATATTATTGCCGGAGGCAAAATAGTTAGCTATTACTAAAAATGAAAAGCCCTGTTTTGTAGTTACAAACAGGGCTTTGTTTTTTATATAAATAATGATTATTTAAAACAAACAGGAATAATTTCTCCTTTCGCCAAACAATATTTTTCTACCAATTCGGGAGAAAGTTTGGCTGTATAATCTTCTTCAATCACTTTGAAACCGATGCTTCTTAGTTTGTCGAAATAGTCTCTTCCGTAAACTCGAACGTGATCGTATTGCCCGAAGATTTTAGCGCGTTCTTTTTGGTCTACAATAGAATCGTCTGAAAAAGTAGTTGCTCGTGATAAATCTTGAGGAATTTGAAATATACCCATACCACCAGGTTTTAATACCCTGTATAATTCTTGCATTGCTTTGGTGTCGTCTGGAATATGTTCTAAAACGTGGTTGCAAAAAATAATGTCGTAGGCATTGTCTTCAAAAGGCAAATTACAAATATCTGCTTTTACATCTGCTAAAGGTGAAAGCAAATCGGTTGTAGTATACTCGATATTAGTTTGCTTTTTAAAACGTTTGTAAAATTCTTGTTCGGGAGCAAAATGCAATACTTTTTTCTTTTCTTTTGAAGTAAAAAAATCAGTTTCATTTTGCAGATACAACCATAATAAACGGTGTCTTTCTAATGAAAGTGTACTTGGTGAAAGCACGTTGTTGCGTTGGTTTCCGTAGCCATAAGGCAAAAACATACTAAAACTTTTTCCGTCAATTGGATCGGTAAAACGACTTCCTTTTAATAGAAATGCTAATATTGGTCGCACCACAATACTCAACCGAATTAATATCGGCCTCGGAATGGTATTTAAAATAAACTTGAATATTTTTTTCATTTAATTTCACAAAGATTCACAAAGGAGACACTAAGTCTCACAAAGGAGTATTAATAAATCGTTTAATATTTTAATGGTTTTTTTTGTGAAATGACTACACAACCAATAATTGTCTTCTAAACTCGTCTTCCTCATTACTCACAATACCCAAAGCATCATAAACATATTTAAAAGTAGATAAAATTTCTGGTTTACCATCAATTAAGGCTACATCGTGTTCAAAATGCGCACTCGGTTTCCCATCGGCAGTAAGAATTGTCCAACCATCTTTTAGTTGTTTTACGTTCTTAGTTCCCATGTTAATCATCGGCTCAATTGCAACCACCATTCCTTCAATAAACATTTTACCTCGACCACGTTTTCCATAATTTGGCATTTCGGGATCTTCGTGCATTTTTCTTCCTAGACCATGGCCCACAAGTTCGCGAACAACCCCGTAACCATGACTTTCACAATATTTCTGAATGGCACTTCCTACATCTTCCACGCGATTCCCAATTCGGAATTCCCGTATACCCACATAAAGACTTTCTTTAGTAACCTGAAGCAGTTTTTTTACCTCTGGGGCAACTTCACCAATTTCAAAACTATAAGCATGGTCGCCATAAAATCCGTTTTTCAAAGCACCACAATCTACCGAAATAACATCGCCTTCTTCTAGCGGTTTGCTATTCGGAATTCCATGAACTACTTGCGTATTCGGACTCACACATAAAGTATTTGGAAAGCCATAAAGACCTAAAAATCCAGGAACTGCTCCGTGATCTCTAATGCACTCTTCGGCTAATTTATCTAAATATAAAGTAGTCACACCAGGCTTAATAACTTTTGCTATTTCTCCTAATGTTTTAGAAACAATTAGTGCACTTTCGCGCATTAATTCTATTTCTTCTCTTGTTTTTGGAATAATCATTTTCTTGATTTGAGAGTGCAAAAATAGTGAAAAGTGTTCAGTATTTGACCTTGCTTTATATAAAATTTACAACTCTAGTTATTGTATTCCACCATTGATATTGGAATTTGGAGTTTTAAATTTTGGAATTTTATCCAAGTATGAGTTTTGTCATATTATTTAGTTGCATTAAATTATAACTTTGCATAAATTTATTAGGTATGAGTAAATATGTAACCGCAGCAGATGCTGTAAAAGTTGTAAAATCTGGAGATAGGGTCTATCTTCAAGCTGCCGCAGCAGCACCCACTATATTAGCCAATGCATTAACCGAAAGAGCCTCCGAATTGCGCAATGTGGAAATTTGCCACCTCCATGTTGAAGGAGAAGCACGATACGCCAACCCCGCATTGGCCGAAAGTTTTCATGTAAATTCTTTTTTCATTGGAGCCAATGTGCGCCATACATTAAAAGCAGGAAATGGATCTTATACTCCAGTTTTCTTGAGTGAATTGCCGCATTTGTTTCGTAAAAATGTATTGCCAATTGATGTTGCTTTTATTCACGTTTCACCACCCGATCGTCACGGATATTGCTCCCTTGGAGTTTCTGTTGAAGCCACCGTTGCTGCTATAGAAAACGCCAAAATTGTTGTGGCACAAGTAAATCCGCAAATGCCAAGAACCTTTGGGGACGGAATTTTACACGTAGATGAAATTGATTATTTGGTGGATGTTAACATGCCAATTTACGGCCACGAACCCGAACCATTTACTGTAGAAGAAGAAAAAATAGGTGCTTACATTGCTTCCTTAATTGACGATAGGAGCACCCTCCAAATGGGGATAGGATCCATACCCAATGCCGCTCTAAGTAAATTAACCAGCCACAAAGATTTAGGCTTACACACCGAAATGTTTTCCGATGGCGTAATCGATTTAATAGAAAAAGACGTTATCAATTGCAATTATAAAGGCACTCTAAGAGGGAGGGTTTTAGCCACTTTTTTAATGGGATCCAAACGATTATACGATTTTGTTAGCGACAATCCATTTATAGAAATGAAAGAATCATCTATGGTAAACGACACCGCTCGAATTCGTAAAAACCCGAAAATGGTTGCTATAAATTCGGCTTTAGAAGTGGATCTTACGGGTCAAGTTTGTGCCGATTCTATCGGGCCACAAATGTATTCTGGCGTTGGTGGTCAAATGGATTTTATTCGCGGTGCGTCTTTAAGTCCAGGCGGAAAAGCCATTATTGCTTTGCCGTCCACTACCAAAAAAGGCGTTAGTCGTATCGTTCCTTTCTTGAAACAAGGTGCTGGAGTCGTTACCACAAGAGCCCATATTCATTACGTTATCACCGAGTACGGAATTGCCGATTTATACGGAAAAACCCTGCGCCAACGTGCTGCCGAATTGGTTCGAATATCGCATCCCGACCACCGAGAAAATATTGAAAGAGAATACTACGAATTATTCAATAAAATGTAAAATTTAAATAGATTATTTTTCATTCTTTTTTATATCCTAACAGGTTTTTTTAACCTGTTAGGTATTTTTTTTATCAGAAGTGAATGGCTTGCGCATTTTAGTAAATACAATTCCCTCTTATCACAGTATATTTTTTATTTTGAGTATCATTGTAAACGCATATTTAAATTATATATTCACAAAGTTGTCAAAAGGTAGGAATTTCATTATATAATCAAGAAATAATTATTTTAACCCATTCATGCAACCATTTTACATCGACTCTCGTCTATGCTAATAGAAGTCTGTTTCTAAAGCGAATTATTAAACACTAATCGCTGAACAACGAACCCTAATTATGAAAGTAATCTACTTACATACCGAAGAAAAAGAATTAATCGAACAGGCTGTCGAGAGTAATCGGCACGCACAGCACCAGATTTATTCTAAATTTTCGCCTAAGATGTTAGGAGTTTGTAGGCAATACATTAAAGATTTGCATTTGGCAGAAGATGTAATGATTACCGCTTTCATGAAAGTCTTTACCAATATGAAAAACTTTAAACACGAAGGCAGTTTTGAAGGTTGGATACGACGAATAATGGTAAACGAATGTATCTCTTTTCTTAGGGTTCAAAAGAAAGTAAAATTTCTAGAAGACGAGAATTATCAGGAAGAAAGTTTTAATAACATTGAAAGCCAGTTTTCTGTTGAAGACATTCAATTTTTAATCGATAGTTTGCCCGACGGTTATAAAATGGTATTCCATCTTTATGCAATTGAAGGTTACAAGCACCAAGAAATTGCAGATTTGCTTGGTATTAAGGAAGGAACTTCCAAATCACAATTATCACATGCAAGAAAAATGTTACAGAATAATATTAGCAAATTAAAAAATTATACTAATGGAACCGAATAAATTAGAAACCCAAATAAGAGAGCAAATTAATGCTCGCGAAATCCAACCTAGCCCAACGGCTTGGGACCGATTGGACGCGATGTTGACTGTGGTCGAAGAGAAAAAAACCAAACGTATCGCTTTTCTTTCCTATAAAAATATTGGTATTGCTGCAAGTATTTTACTTTTAGTTTCTCTTGGATTGTTTTTCTTCTCCCCAAAAGAAAACACTATTGAACCAGAAAATACTGTTGTAATAGGAAATGATAATGTCAACAGCAATGATAATGTCAATAGCAATAACGATAAATCAGTAAGTAATAAACAAGAAGAGCAAGTTGTTGAAGCAACTAACAACAAGCCAACAATAAACCAGAAACTACAACCAACCACCCACAACCCACAACCTATAGTAAATCCATTAATTATTCAGGACAAAGAAATTGAGTTTCAAAGTAACGAAGTTATAGCGCAAAATCAACTTCCAAAAGTGGTGGAGCCATCGCAAGAAATCAAGGTTTCCCATTCTATAAAAGTAAATGCTGTAGATTTATTAGCAGCGGTAGATACTCCAACAAAATTAAATACCAGCCCAAAAATTAAAGTAAACGCCAACAGTCTTTTATCTCAAGTCGACGGAGAATTAGACCAAACTTTTAGAGAAAAAGCATTAAATCAAATATCTAAAAATTACAAAGAAATTAAAGTTGCTGTACTAACACGAAACCAAGAATAAAAGCAATTACATTTCTAAAATCAATTTCAATCACAATTTTTAAAACCAAAAAAAATGAGAAATATTACCATTTACTTAGCATTATCCCTATGTCTTTTAGCAAGCAAATTAGTTGCTCAAGAAACTTTTGAAAGTAAGGCCAAAGCAATTGCCGAAAAAATAACTAGTATTACTAATGAAGAAAAATCCAACTTAAAAACAGAAGTTGGTGAAGTGAATTTGCAACTTGAAAAAGGCACTATTACTAAAGAACAAGCCGAAGATAGAAAGAAAAAATTAGCCGAAGCAAGAGCAGCAATTATTGAAAATAGAATTGCGGTTGCTCAACTGGAATTAAAAGATTTGGTGCAAAAACAAGTAGATGGGAAAATAGTTGAAAATGACACATTGAAACAAGGAAAATATTCTCTTGAATTCCCATCATTAAAAGTCAAGGACAAATCTAAAGACCAAAATCAAGTAGGTGAATATAGAACTACTTCTCAACTGGTCTTTGCAACAGGATTTAATAATCTTGTAACTAATGGAGCTGTGGCTAATTCCGATTTTAAATACAATCGATCTTCCTTTATGGAATGGGGTATTTCTTTCAATACTAGAATCTTTAAAAACAACAACATTTTTCATTTTAAATACGGACTGACAGGAGTTTATAATATACTAAGAGCATCTGAAAATCGTTACTTTGTAGATAATAACGGACAAACAACTTTAGCAACTTATCCAACAGAGTTAAGACAAAGAGATACTTATTTTAAAAATGTTTTTGTAACTGTTCCATTATTTTTGGAGTTTGATTTCTCGAAAAAACAATTCGATAAAAATAATAATAGAATTTACAAAATTGAAAAAGGATTTAGATTTGGATTAGGAGGTTTTGTTGGGTATAACACCAATTCCAAACAATTTCTTTCTTATGAAGAAAATGGTTATAGAATAAATGAAAGACAAAAAGGAAATTGGAATGTTCCAGATTGGAATTATGGTTTAAGTACTTATGTTGGGTATAAACAAACTAGTTTGTATTTAAAATACGATCTAAATCCAATGTTTGAAAATAATGTTGTGAAACAAAATAATGTTTCGTTAGGAATACGATTTGACTTTAATTAAAAAGAATTTGTTAGGTTAGTTTTTAAATCCTTTCTAAGTTATTTAGGAAGGATTTTTTTGTTTTAGAAAAATTAGTAACTTTGAAAAAAATAATGCAATGATTACCAATATCAATCAGTTAGATTTAGATAAAATCTATTCGTATGCCGATTATCTTACTTGGAAATTTCAAGATAGATTGGAACTCATAAAAGGAAAAATTTCTAAAATGAGTCCGGCGCCAAGTACGTTTCATCAAAAAGTATCGATGAATTTAACGGGAATTTTATGGAATGAATTTAAAAATCATCCTTGTAAATTATTTTCTGCTCCCTTTGATGTTCGATTATTAAATAAAAAGAAATCAACACTAGATAAAGATGTTTTTACCGTAGTGCAGCCCGATTTATGTGTCATCTGTAATGAAGATAAGTTGGATGCC
>CANFHX010000036.1 GCA_947446865.1 Flavobacteriaceae bacterium
AAATGATGTTTATGGTTCCAAAAAATTATAATTTGAAAAATTTACCAAATCCTAAAAATAGTAAAATAGTTTTTGAAAAACAGGAAGAAAAAATTATTGCCGCCATTCGCTTTGATGGATGGGCAGATGATGAAAAGATTGAAAAATATTGTTCTATATTAAGGAATGAATTAGTCAATGAAAAATTAAATTATATCAATAAATTTACTTTCCTAGGTTATAATCCACCGTTTGAAGTTTTCAATAGACGGAATGAAGTTGTAGTTGAGTTAATTAACTATAAATTGTAACTCAACAAAAACCACTTAAATGTGAAACCCTTTACTTCTTTGATTTTAAAATAATTGAATAAGAAATCATCGTATTAAAATTGTAACTTACTCCAATAGGGGGAGCTTAAAACCTGATATCGGGATTTTTTTATTTAAATTCACTCATAAACTCTTCTGCTTTTTCTACCATGTTGAAACTACCGCAGAAAAAAGGTACTCTTTGGTGCAGTTCGGTAGGATCAATTTCCATAATTCTGTTGTATCCGTCACTGGCTTTTCCACCTGCTTGTTCTGCAATGAAAGCCATTGGATTGCATTCGTATAATAAACGTAGTTTTCCATTAGGTGCTTTCGAACTAGTTGGATAAATATAAATGCCGCCCTTAATCATGTTTCTATGAATATCCGAAACTAAACTACCAATATATCTTGAAGTATAAGGTCTGTCTGCTTCTTCTAGTTGGCAATATTTCAAATAATTTTTCACTCCTTGTGGAAAATGAACATAATTTCCTTCATTAATAGAATAAATTGTACCGTCTTTAGAAAACTGCATGTTTGGATGCGAAAGGTAAAAAGTTCCAATAGCAGGGTTCAAAGTAAATCCGTTTACACCATGACCTGTTGTGTAAACTAACATGGTTGAAGTGCCATAAATGACATAGCCCGCCGCAACTTGATGAATTCCTTTTTGTAAAAAATCTTCAGATCTAACAGGTGTTCCCACTGGAGTAACCCTTCTGAAAACTGAAAAAATAGTACCTACCGAAACATTCACATCAATATTGGAAGACCCATCTAGAGGATCCATTAAAACTACATATTTATTGTTATGGCTATCATCACTTCCGGCAACGGTAATAAAATCGTCATTTTCTTCCGATGCAATTCCGCACACAATTTCGCGATTGATCAATGTTTGAATAAAAACCTCATTGGCATAAACGTCTAATTTTTGTTGGTCTTCACCTTGAATGTTTTGTTCCCCAGCCGCTCCAACAATATCCACTAATCCCGCTTTGTTTACTTTGTAGTTTACCACTTTGGCCGCTAGCCGAATGGAGTTAATAATCCGGGACAATTCACCGGAAGAATACTGAAATGCATTCTGATTTTCAATAATAAATTCTCCTAATGTTGTGTTTTTTGTTTCCATTGCGCAATCGAGGTAGTTAGAGTACAAATGTAACTTTTTTTCTATTTATTACACAAGAAAATTGCCTCTTATAAGTGCCTATTTTATAAATATTTTTTATCTTTGAGATAATCAAATTCAAAAAATATGAAATCAAAAACAACATTAATTCTATTACTATTAACCTTTTTAGTATTTTCAAAAGCAACGGCACAAATAAATTTAGGAGAAAGAGCTCTAGGAGCGCTACAAAATGGGATGGCTGCCTTTACCTTTAGTGATGAAGATGCCGCAAATTTGTCTAAAGCGGCAGTAAAAAAATTAGATTCTACCAATACAGTTGCAGGTCCAAAAGACGGATATACTCTTAGATTAAATCGCGTTTTTGGAAAACACAGTACTGAAAATGGCTTGAAATTAAACTATAAGGTTTATCTAACTAAAGATGTAAATGCATTTGCCACTGCCGATGGAAGCGTTCGTGTTTTTTCTGGATTAATGGATATCATGGACGACACCGAATTACTAGCGGTTATCGGACACGAAATAGGGCACGTAGCCAACCACGACTCTAAAGACGCTATGAAAGCGGCCTATAGAAAAGCCGCAATTATAGACGCTGCTGCTTCGCAATCGGATAAAATTGCTAAATTAACGGATGGGCAATTAGGCCAAATAGGAAGTGCTATTATTGATAACCATTTCAGTAGAAAACAAGAATCACAAGCCGATGCTTTTGCTTATGATTTTTTAAAAATAAATAAATACGACGTAAATGCCGAAGAAGCAGCTTTTAATCTTTTAGTAAATTTAAGTCAAGGAGAATCTGCTAACATTTTAACCAAAATGATGAGCAACCACCCAGACTCTAAAGAAAGAGCCGAAATTGCTAAAGGTAGAGCACAAGCAGATGGCTTATACAAACCTTATGTTGCCAAAGTGATAAACAACAAAGCCACATCAACTAAAGTTCCTGCTAAAAAAGCGACAAAGAAAAAATAATTGTTTTTCCACATTATAAAATCCCAAATTCCAATACTAACTATTGAGATTTGGGATTTGTTTTTTACATTTACCATTAATTTAATAGAGCCAAACAAATGAAAATACGAAAAGGAATTTCTAGCGACATGCCAGCTGTTTTAGCTTTAATAAAAGAGTTAGCTGCATTTGAAAAAGAACCCGATGCCGTTGTGGTAACCGTAGACGATTTGATTCGGGATGGATTTTCAGAAAATCCGCTATTTCATTGTTTTGTTGCCGAAGAAGACCAAGAATCAAGTGAAGGAAATCTGTCTAAAGAAATAATTGGAATTGCCTTATATTATTACCGCTATTCTACCTGGAAAGGAAAAACCATCCATTTAGAAGATTTAATTGTAAGAGAAGATAAACGCGGAACCGGAGCAGGCATGGCACTTTACAGTGAAGTCATCCGCCAAGGAAAACGAGATGATGTGAGAAGAATAGAGTGGGCAGTTCTCGATTGGAACACTCCTGCTATAAATTTTTACAAGAAAACCGGTGCAAACGTTTTAACCGATTGGCATGTAGTACAAATGGACGAGCAAGGTATTGACGCGTTTTTAAATTCAAATACTTAACATTTAAATTTGTTTTTATAGATTTGGGAATTATTTGGAATTTGTTATTTAATTATTGGAATTTTTAAGAGTATGAGAATTTTTAAATTTGGAGGGGCTTCAGTAAAAGATGCCGATGGAATAAAAAATGTATTGGATGTTTTACAAAAAGTAGGTCATGAAGATCTGCTTGTAGTGATTTCTGCAATGGGGAAAACCACCAATGCTTTGGAAATTGTTATCAAAAACTACTTCGAAAAATCAAGTGCTTTTCATGCCTCGTTACAAGAAGTTAGAAAATACCACAATCAAATTTTATTGGATTTATTTGAAGACGAAGAACACGATGTGTTTTTTGCCGTAAATAGTCATTTTGCCGATTTAGAATATTTTTTACGCAGCAATAAATCGCCCAACTATAATTTTGTTTACGACCAAGTAATAAGTTACGGAGAGATTGTTTCTACAACTGTTGTAAGTCATTATTT
Organism: Flavobacteriaceae bacterium; assembly: GCA_947446865.1. Classification (GTDB taxonomy): domain Bacteria; phylum Bacteroidota; class Bacteroidia; order Flavobacteriales; family Flavobacteriaceae; genus Flavobacterium. The sequence continues at coordinate 3,479 of CANFHX010000036.1, forward strand.
TAACGAAAAAGGATTAAAAAATAATTGGATTGACGTTAGAAATTTCATCAAAACCGATACCAACTATCGCGATGCTGAGGTTAATTGGGAGCAAACTCAAAAATTAATTTCTAAAGGCATTAAGAAAAAAACCTTAAACATCACACAAGGATTCTTAGGATCGGATGAGAATAACTTTACCACCACTTTAGGTCGAGAAGGGTCTGACTATACTGCTGCAATTTTCGCTTATTGCCTCAGTGCAGAAAGCGTAACTATTTGGAAAGACGTTCCCGGAGTGATGAATGCCGATCCAAGGTATTTTGAAAATGCGGTTTTGTTAAACCAAATTTCCTATCGTGAAGCAATTGAGTTGGCTTTTTACGGTGCCTCGGTGATTCACCCAAAAACCTTGCAACCTTTACAAAAAAAAGAAATTCCATTATATGTCAAGTCCTTTATAAACCCTTTACTTCCGGGAACTAGCGTTTCTAAAGGAGAAGATTTAGAACCAAAAACTTCTTGTTTTATAGTAAAGAAAAACCAGTTGTTACTTTCCTTATCTTCTATAGATTTCTCTTTTATTATGGAAGAAAACATCAGCGAGATTTTCGCTTTGTTCCACCAATTCAAAATGAAAGTGAGTTTGATTCAAAATTCGGCTATCAGTTTCTCCGTTTGCATGGAAGATAAATTTGGGAATTTTAATGATTTGAAAGGGATTCTTTCTAAAAAATTCAAAGTGTCTTACAATGAAAACGTATCGTTGTACACCATCCGTCATTTCACTAAAGAAGCAGCCGAAATGGTAGAGAAAGACAAAGTAGTTTTATTGAAACAAATTTCTAGAGAAACCATGCAAGTGGTTACTAAAGAATAGTATATGTTTTACAATTAGGAACAATCCATGTTAAAATAAAATTCAAATGAAAATAAATTAGTAAATTTGTGTATTAAATTTATAGCGCCATGACAACCATTGCTTTACGAAAATATTTAGTTTCAAAAATTAATCTTTTAGAAGATGATTTGATTTTAGAAAAAATCAAAAAAATTATTGAAAAAAAAGAAAAAGTTTATGAACTTTCTGAGGAACAAATTAAGAGCATAGAAATTTCCGAAAAACAGATTTTAATGGGCGAATATTTTGACCAAGAACAAATGGATGAAAAATTTGAACAATGGTCAAAAAGAAAATAATTTGGACAAAAAGAGCTCATTCTGAATTGTATGAAACATTAGATTATTATACAAACAGAAATAAAAGCAGGATTTATAGTGAGAAACTCTATAAAGAAATTCAACAAAGGTTAAGGAAATTAGATTTTTCTATTGTTTTACCACAGAAAACAAGTAAGCCAAATATTTTTTATTTGACCTATTAACATGTTTCTGTATTTTTTTCATTTCAAGAAAACACTATTTTGTGAAAGCACTTTCTGACGATAGAAGAAATCCAAAAAGTATTGAATTAGTTTTGCGAAATTTAGAATAATTACACTTTTTGCTTTATGTTTTCTTAAAAATAAATTCAGAAAAAGAATTCCTAAAAATAAATCAAGATTATAGTGGTTACTAACTAGTAGATTAATTTTATAATGAAAAATCAATATGAAAATTAAAGATCTAAACAAATTTTCTAATGCTGAAAAGATAGCGCTTGCTGAGCAATTATGGGATAGTGTACCTAAAAAAGATATTACTATTTCTAAAGGATTACAAAAAGAATTAGACATTAGACTTCAATTAGCAGAGGAAGGGAAAACAGAATATTACACTTGGAAGGAAGTAAAAAGTCATTTGAAGAAAATCTAATTACAATTTTAGGGGTTTTCCAAACTTCTCGTTCCCCTAAAAATTGGACAAAAAGAAAAAACCTTTAATTTTATCAAACATAAATTCTCAATTATAAATACTACTTTTGACATTTACGAGTTATCTTAATTATGTTGAAAAATAGTTTTTTAGGTGTGTTGTTGTTCTGTTTTTCGGGCGCTTTTGCTCAGGAAATAGAAACGCCCTACAAAAACAAAAAAATTGCCTATTCCAAAGACACTATCGCAATTGATAATGTCAGCATCAACCGCTCCTTTTTCAAAATCCTTGACCAAGAAGGAAATCCCGTAGATACTTCTTTTTATAAAATGGACTTCCAAAAGGCAAAATTGGTTTTCAAAAACAATTATGTCGCCAAAGATTCACTAACAATACGGTATTTGAAATTCCCGGAATTCCTCACCAAAACCTACTCTATTTACGAAGATGCTCGAGTAATTTCTAACGAAGCCGGTAATTTATATGCATTAAAAAGAGAGGATATAAAACCCTTCAAGCCTTTTGATGGGTTGAATACTTCCGGAAGCATCACTCGTGGGATTACCGTTGGAAACAATCAAAATTCTACGCTAAACTCCAATCTCGATTTACAAATAACTGGTCGAATATCTAATAAGGTTTCCCTGCGAGCGTCCATTCAAGACACAAATATCCCTTTGCAAAGTGGCGGCTATTCGCAGAAACTAGATGAATTCGATCAAATTTTTATCGAATTGTATTCGGACAAATGGAACATTCGCGCGGGAGATTTATTTTTAGAGAACAGACAATCGAAGTTTTTAAATTTTAATAAAAAAGTACAAGGATTATCTACCCATTTCACCTTTGGAACGCCAGAAAATAAAACCGAAATCTTCGCATCGGCTGCATTGGTAAGGGGACAATATGCTAAAAGTAGTTTCACGGGTAAAGAAGGAAATCAAGGGCCATACAAATTAAAAGGTAACAATGGTGAGTTGTATGTGTTGGTAATTTCAGGTTCGGAACGTGTGTATGTAAATGGAATACTTCTAAAACGAGGCGAAAACAACGACTATGTAATTGATTATAATGCTGGCGAAATCAAATTTACCTCCTTGTTTCCCATCACTTCCGAAATGCGAATTGTGGTAGAATACCAATATTCCGAAAGAAATTATACCCGTTTTGTAACTTATACCGGAGCAACCCACGAAGAAGGAAAATGGAGCATTGGCGGTTTTTTATATTCGGAAAACGATGTGAAAAACCAACCTTTGCAACAAAACCTTTCTACCGATCAAGTGGCTATATTAAAGAATGCTGGAGACGACGCCTCCTTAATGGTAGCGCCTTCTGCCTATTTAGATAGTTATTCGGAAAATAAAATTTTGTATAAAAAAGTCACTCTTGGAAGTGTAGAGGTTTTTCAATATTCCAATGTTTCTACCGATGTTTTATACAATGTAAAATTCACTTTGGTAGGGAATAATTTAGGAAACTATATTTTATCCAATAGTGCTGCCGTAGGAAAAATCTACGAATACATAGCGCCAATTGGTGGGATTCCGCAAGGAAATTATGAACCAATAACAAAATTAGTAGCGCCAACCAAATTGCAAATTGCCACCTTTTTAGGAAAATTCAATCCTTCTGAAAAATCCAGTTTCGATTTTGAACTGGGCGTAAGCAACAACGATTTGAATTTATTTTCCAATCTTGACGATTCCAATAATAAAGGAATTGCCGCCAAGTTAAACGGAAAGCAACGTTTGTATTCGGGGCAATTTCTGTTGGATGCTTTTGCAAATTACCAGTTAATTCAAAGTAATTTCAAAACAATTGAAAGGTTGTTTACCATAGAATTCAATCGCGATTGGAACATTAGCAACCCATCGGGAAACCAAAGTTTGTTAGTTTCGGGATTGAATTTTGATTTTAAAGAAAAGGGAACTATTAAATACCAATTGGAAAAACTAGATTTCACCAATAGTTTTACGGGAACGCGCCATGTAATTCAGGCGAATATTAAACAGAAAGATTTTGTACTAACAGAAAAAGGAAGTTACCTACAAAGTTCTGGCGAAATATCCAATTCTACTTTTATTCGAAATCAAACCTTGGCCAAATACCATTTCCAAAAAAATTGGATTGGCGCAAGTTTCAGGGCAGAAGACAACCAAGAAAAATTGGTTGCAACCAATAATTTCAGTACATTAAGTCAAAAATATTCTGAGATTGGGAGTTTTATAGGTCGGGGAGATAGTTTGAAAGTTTTTACCGAAGTAGGCTATTTGCACCGCAATAACGACAGTTTGCAAAACGGTTTCTTAAAACGCGTAAACACTTCGAACTCCTATTATATAAAGTCGAAATTAATACAAAATCAAAAAACCAATCTGTCGGCATTTGTAAATTATAGACGATTAACGTTTACCGATCCGGCTAAGCAAACAGAGCCTTCGTTGAATTCTAGAATTTTATACAACGATACTTTTTACAATCAAATTATTCAAATTACCTCGGCTTACGAAACGGTTTCCGGCACCATTGCACAACAAGAATTTACCTATTTGCAAGTCAATCCTGGTCAGGGAGTTTATATGTGGAATGACTATAACGGCAACGGAATTCAGGAATTACAAGAGTTTGAAGTAGCACCATTTCCGGATCAAGCCAAATACATTCGGGTGTTTTTACCAAACCAAATATTTGTGAAAACACATCAAAATAAATTTTCGCAATCCATAACTTTATCGCCATCGCAGTGGATGAACGAAAAAGGATTTCTAAAAATGCTTTCTCATTTTTACAATCAAACTTCCTTTTCGATGGATCGGAAAACACTTCGAAATTCGGATAATTTCAACCTCAATCCGTTCTCGACTAGTGTTGAAAATTTATTGGGATTGAATGCCAATTTCAGAAATAGTTTGTTTTACAACCGCGGAAAACAAGACCATTCGGTTACTTATACTTTTTTAAATAGTCACGTTAAAAGTTTGCTTTCTATAGGGTCGCAAGAAAATTCGTCGCAGTCCAACCAATTGCAATATGCTCATTTGTATAAAAAAAGTTGGTTGTTTAATCTAGATACTTCTCTTTCTAAATCGACTAGTATTTCGGATAATTATGCTTCTAGGAATTTTGAATTGAATAATTATTCGGTGGCTCCAAAAATATCTTATTTATTTTCGAGTAATAAAAGTTTGTCTTTTGTTTATGAAATTAAAAATAAAGAAAATACCATAAATAATCAGGAAAATTTAAAGCAACAACGTTTGGGAATTTCCTTTACCTATTCTGGAGAAAAGAAAATTACGCTTAACGGAGAATTCTCGTTATACAATAATGCCTTTATTGGAAACCAAATTTCTCCAGTTGCATTTCAAATGTTGGAAGGATTACAAGCAGGAAAAAACACCACTTGGCGTTTGCTTTTACAGAAAAACCTTACGCAATATTTAGACATTAATATAAATTATCAAGGAAGAAAATCGGACACTAGCCAAACAATTCATACTGGAAATGTGCAATTAAGAGCCTTTTTTTAATAGCCTTTTCAGTAAAAATAATGTTTATATTTATTTAATAATCAATTATTTAAATAATATAAATAGCACTACAATTTTTTTCTGTTGCAAAAAAATAGCGTATAGATTTTTTGTACTTGACAAAAAATAGTACTATTATTCTAAAATAAAAATTGCCTTTGAAATGATTTTTGTAAAAATATATTTAGTAATTTTAAGTATAATTTTTAACAAAAAACCTTATGAAGAAATTAATTTTATTGTGTTTAGTTTTTGTTTTTTCTAACACATTTTTTGCGCAAGATGCTAAAACAAAAGCTAAGAAAACAAAAGCAACCACCGAAAAAGTGGCGAAAGAAAAAAAGGAAAAAGTAGCAAAAGTTAAAGACAAAGCTACTAAAGCAAAAAAAGACGCCGATAAGGAAGCTAAAAAAGCAGAAAAAGAGGTGAAAACTAAAGCCAAAAAAGAAGCAAAAACTTCTGCTGTCACGGATGCTGAAAAAGAAGCTAAAAAACAAGCAGCTAATGAAAAAAGAAAAGCAACTATAGCCGCTAAAAAAGCTGCTGCAGGAACCGCAACAGCAACTATCCCAGCTAAAGAAGCAAAAACAAAAGCAACCAAAAAAGTAAAAGAAAAAACAACTGCTGTAGAAAAAGAAACCAATGAGAAAGCACCAAAAGTTGCGGATAAAGTATCAGGTGAATACAATGGTCATAAAGTATTTACAGGACCAAAAGGGGGTAAGTATTATATAAACAAAAACGGAAATAAAACGTATATTGATAGAGATGCTGCTAAATAGGCCTTTACATTATTTAGATTAAAAATCACGGTTATTCCGTGATTTTTTTGTTTATTTTTTTGTTGAAATATTTTATTATAAATTTTCTGAAATAAATCTTTAACCCCTTATTTTTATGGGTATTGACTTTTATAATAAAGTATAAACAACTGTTAAACAACATTTTAAATCAAACCTTTCGGGATGCCTTGAAATATAAGCATTGTTAAAAACTATAGCCGATTGTGAATAAGTTTGACTTTCTTTTTTGGATACAAATGATAACCTTTGTAACAGTTGAAATAAGTTAAAGAATCCTTAAAAAACCCCAGATTATGTCTTTCATTGAACCAATTCTTAAAGAGAATAAAGATCGCTTTGTAATTTTTCCTATTAAGCATCAAGATATTTGGGAATGGTATAAAAAACAAGAAGCTTGTATTTGGACTGCTGAAGAAATTGATTTACATACTGATTTAAACGATTGGAATAACAAATTAAGCGAGGATGAAAAGTATTTTATTAAACACATACTTGCTTTTTTTGCTGCATCTGATGGAATTGTAAATGAAAATCTTGCTGAGAATTTTGTAAGCGAAGTACAATATCCAGAAGCCAAGTTTTTCTACGGATTTCAATTGATGATGGAAAATATTCACAGCGAAACCTATTCGTTATTAATTGATACTTACGTAAAAGACGAAGCAGAAAAAGACGAATTATTTCATGCTATAGATAATTTTCCCGCAATTAAAGAAAAAGCGGATTGGGCTTTGAAATGGATTGAATCCGATTCTTTTGCAGAAAGATTAATTGCATTTGCAGCCGTAGAAGGTATTTTCTTCTCTGGTTCTTTTTGCTCTATATTTTGGCTTAAAAAACGTGGATTAATGCCAGGACTGACATTTTCTAACGAGCTTATTTCTCGTGACGAAGGTTTGCATTGTGATTTTGCGGTGCATTTGCATAACCACCATTTGGTAAACAAAGTGCCAAAAGCAAGAATTACCGAAATTATTACCAATGCTTTAGATATTGAAAGAAAATTCATCACCGAATCGCTTCCAGCGAGTTTGATTGGAATGAATGCCGTATTGATGACCCAATATTTAGAATTTGTTACCGATAGATTATTAGTAGAATTAGGTTGCGATAGAGTTTACAACTCTTCTAATCCATTTGATTTTATGGACATGATTTCGCTTCAAGGGAAAACCAATTTCTTTGAAAAACGCGTTGCCGAATACCAAAAAGCAGGCGTTATGAATTCGGATTCGGAATCTAGTAAAATTAGTTTCGACGCTGATTTTTAATTATTCAACACGAAGACGCAAAGTCACTAAGAAAAATTAAGAATTCCCAATGTCAATAAGATTACCTCGAGCGCTATCAAAGAAATCTTTGTGTTTTAGTTTCTTTGGAGTAAAAATACACCCAGCACTATAAATCAAAGAATTCTTTGTGCCTTAGTGTCTTCGTGGCAAAAAAAACGATTACAAATAACCCGAAATAGCGAAGGGATTTTCTATTTCACAAAAACAAAATTTATGTACGTAGTAAAAAGAGACGGCCACAAAGAGCCAGTAATGTTTGACAAAATCACCGATAGAATTAAAAAACTATGTTATGGTTTAAATGATTTGGTAGATGCTGTTAAAGTAGCAATGCGAGTAATTGAAGGGCTTTATGACGGAGTTACCACTTCGGAGTTAGATAATTTAGCTGCAGAAACTGCTGCTTCCATGACCATTTCGCATCCAGATTATGCACAATTGGCTGCGAGAATTGCAATCTCTAATCTACATAAAAACACCAACAAGTCTTTCTCGGAAACGATGAATGAAATGTATTTTTATGTAAACCCTAGAACAAACCAAAAAGCACCTTTGCTTTCGGAAGAAGTACATAACGTAATTCAAGAAAACGCAGAATTTTTAAATTCTCATATTATATATAACCGTGATTTTAACTACGATTACTTTGGGTTCAAAACCTTAGAGCGTTCGTATTTGCTAAAAATCAACGGTAAAATTGTAGAAAGACCACAACACATGTTGATGCGTGTTTCGGTAGGAATTCACATGAACGATTTAGAATCGGTAATTGAAACTTACGATTTAATGTCGAAGAAATTTTTTACGCATGCAACTCCTACACTGTTCAATGCAGGAACTCCAAAACCACAAATGTCTTCATGTTTCTTATTAACGATGAAAGACGACAGTATTGATGGAATTTATGATACGTTGAAACAAACGGCTAAAATTTCGCAATCGGCAGGAGGAATTGGATTAGCAATTCACAATGTTCGCGCCACTGGTTCTTACATTCGTGGAACTAACGGAACGTCGAATGGTATTGTGCCAATGTTGCGTGTTTTTAACGACACTGCTCGTTATGTAGATCAAGGTGGTGGCAAGAGAAAAGGAAGTTTTGCAATTTATTTGGAAACTTGGCATGCCGATATTTTTGACTTTTTGGATCTAAAAAAGAATACCGGAAAAGAAGAAATGCGTGCTAGAGATTTATTCTTTGCAATGTGGACTTCCGATTTATTCATGAAACGAGTAGAAGAAGACACCACTTGGACTTTAATGTGTCCTAATGAATGTCCGGGCTTGGATAACGTTTACGGAGATGAATTTGAAGCGTTATACCATTCGTATGAAGCACAAGGAAAAGGAAGAAAAACAGTTAAAGCACGGGAACTTTGGGAGAAAATTTTAGAATCGCAAATTGAAACTGGAACACCTTATATGTTGTATAAAGATGCAGCAAATAGAAAATCGAACCAAAAGAATTTGGGAACTATTCGTTCGTCAAACTTGTGTACCGAAATTATGGAATACACTTCAGAGGACGAAGTGGCGGTTTGTAATTTGGCTTCCATCTCGTTGCCAATGTTTGTAGAAAACGGAAAATTTAATCATGAATTATTGTTCAATGTAACCAAACGAGTTACTAGAAATTTAAATAAAGTTATTGACCGAAATTACTATCCTGTAGTAGAGGCCGAAAACTCTAACATGCGCCACCGTCCAGTAGGATTAGGCGTTCAAGGATTAGCAGATGCTTTTATTATGATGCGTTTGCCTTTTACCAGCGATGAAGCGAAAGAAGTGAATCAAGAAATTTTTGAAACTTTATATTTTGCTGCTGTAACGGCATCCATGGAAATGGCAAAAGAAGAAGGACCCTATTCTAGTTACGAAGGTTCGCCAATTTCTAAAGGAGAATTCCAACACAACCTTTGGAATATTAAAGACGAAGAACTTTCTGGAAGATGGGATTGGGCTAGTTTGAGAAAAGAAGTATTGCAACATGGTGTAAGAAACTCCTTATTAGTTGCTCCTATGCCAACGGCTTCTACTTCTCAAATACTTGGAAATAACGAAGCATTTGAGCCTTATACTTCTAATATTTATACGAGAAGAGTTTTATCTGGTGAATTTATTGTAGTAAACAAACATTTACTAAACGATTTAGTAGAACGTGGCTTGTGGAATGAAACGTTGAAACAAGAATTGATGCGTAATAACGGATCTGTTCAAGATTTGAATATCCCTCAAGATTTAAAAGAATTATACAAAACCGTTTGGGAGATGTCTATGAAAGATATCATCGACATGAGTCGTCAAAGAGGGTATTTTATAGATCAATCGCAATCGTTGAACTTGTTTATGCAAGATGCCAATTATGCAAAATTGACTTCGATGCACTTCTATGCATGGAAAAGCGGATTGAAAACAGGGATGTATTATTTAAGAACTAAATCGGCTGTAGATGCTATTAAGTTCACTTTAAATAATGATAAAAAAGCAGAGCCAATTGAAGTTCAAGAACAACCAATTGCAGAAATCACTTTAATGCCAGAGCCATTACAGCCAATTGCTGTTCTAAATGAACCGGCTGAAATGACTGCCGAAGAATTTAAAGCAATGGTGGAATTAGCCCGTAATGCTGGCCCAGATGATTGTGAAATGTGCGGGTCTTAATTAGAAAATAGAATAAATAGAATATAGAAACAGCTGTCAATTGATGGCTGTTTTTATTTTAGCAAAATTATATTTCAATTCGTACATTTGAAATCAAATTAAAACACAATGGCAAAAGAAAAAGGGGTTTACACCGGAATTATCGAAATAGACGAAAACGGAAATTATTTTTGTGGAGAATATTTATTGGATTACCAATATACCGTGGCAAGTTTTAAACTTGGAGATGAAATCAATCTTAAAACGGTGATTGCAAACCCAAGCGATAAAAGTTACAACCAATACCCAAAGAAATCTAAAAATTTCTTTTTGGCAAACGACAAGCAATAAAAAGATTTTAATATTTATTTGCTAAAAAATATCTAATATTTGAAATTTAATATCTAATATTTAATGATGCACTGGGAACAACTTTTATCCTTAAAACGCCAAGGCGACAAAGGCAAACGCCTTAGAATAGAACAAGACGACACCCGATTGGGATTTGAAGTAGATTACGACCGTATTATTTTTTCTGCAGCTTTTAGAAGTTTGCAAGATAAAACACAGGTTATTCCGCTATCTAAAACCGATTTTGTGCATACAAGATTGACTCACAGTTTAGAGGTTTCGGTTGTTGGACGTTCCATAGGGAGATTAGTTGGTAAAAAAATAATTGAAAAATACCCCCATTTAAAAGAAATTCATGGCTATCAGGCTAATGATTTTGGAGCTATTGTTGCAGCAGCTGCATTATCGCATGATATTGGAAATCCGCCTTTTGGACATTCTGGAGAAAAAGCAATCGGTGAATATTTTTCTATCGGAAATGGGCAACAATACAAAGACCAACTAACCGCTAAAGAATGGCAAGATTTAATTGATTTTGAAGGAAATGCCAATGGTTTTTCGGTACTAACTAGTTCCCGTCCTGGAATTGAGGGAAGCATCCGTTTGACGTATGCCGTACTTGGGTCCTACATGAAATATCCTAAAGAAAGTTTGCCTAAAAAACCTACTCAAAACATTGCCGATAAAAAATACGGATTCTTTCAAACCGACAAAGAATTCTTTCAAGAGGTTGCTGATGAATTGGGTCTAATACGTAATAAATCAGGAAATGATATTGGATATGAAAGACATCCACTTGCTTATTTAGTAGAAGCAGCCGATGATATTTGTTACACCATAATCGATTTTGAAGATGGTATTAACCTAGGCCTAGTTTCGGAAGATTATGCTTTAGAATATTTGATAAAATTAGTTAAAGACACTATTGATACTGCAAAATACCAAACGCTTACAACCAAAGAAGATAGAATAAGTTATCTGCGCGCATTGGCTATTGGAAATTTAATTAATGATGCTGTTCGAGTGTTTATTGAGAATGAAGAAGCCATATTAAAAGGAGAGTTTCCCTATGCTTTGATGGATAAAAGTAAATACAAAGCCCAAATTGATGACATCATTCAACTTAGTGTAAATAAAATCTATCAAAGTCGCGAGGTGATAGAAAAAGAACTTTCGGGTTACCAAATAATAAACAATTTATTAGATAAGTTTAGTACTGCTTATAATAATGATTTTGAAGGAAAAGCAACCAATTACGATACTTTATTACTCAAAATTTTACCCGAAAAACATTTAATAAAAAAAGAAAGCCCCTACGAAAGACTATTGCATATTTGCCATTTTGTTTCTATGTTAACCGATGGAAAAGCAGTACTCTATAATAAAATTGTTACTTCATAAAATATGTTAAATTTTTGATTTTCAGTAGGAAAAATTGCAATCCGATTAAAATTAAATTATGTTTGTGCAACTATTATTAAATCTAAATAAAAAAATAGGAATTTTCAGCAATATTAATTCCTTAAAAAAATTAAATTATGAATAAAAAAATTACATCTTTATTGATGGTTTTGTTCACCATTTTAGGTTTTTCCCAAAACAATTCAGGGAAAATTCAAACCTACTTAGACCAAAACAAATCGAAATTTAATCTAACAAGTCAAGATGTTAGCGATTGGTATATTCAGAGTATTGGTAATTCTGAATCTACAAAAATTGATACGTATTGGATTTTGCAAAGATACCAAGGCATTGAAATTTACAACGCAACATCTAATGTTTGGGTTAAAAATGACGAAATCATTAATGTTTTAAATGGTTTTATACCAAACATTACTCAAAAGGTCAATACAACTACTCCAAGTTTATCAGTTTTGGCTGCATTACAAAAAGGTTTTTTAGCTGTAAATGCTACTGCTGTAACTTGTGCAATTACTGAAACAGTGAGTTCTACCGAGTTTAAGATTTCTAACGGAAATTTAACTGAAGATCCTATTACTGCTAAATTGGTTTTTCAACCGGTTAAAAACTCCCTAAAATTAGCTTGGGACTTTACTTTCTATACTCAAGATTACAAACATTTATGGAGTATTAGAATAGATGCAACCAATGGAAATTTATTAGAAAAAAACGACATGGTTATTTCTTGTAATTATCCAAATAATGCAAATTTGTCGTCCACTATTGATCAAGCAAGTGCATTTAATAAATCGTTTTTCAAAGACGAAATGACATCGCCACTTCAAGTTCAAGGAGGGTCTTATAGAGTAATCCCTTTTAATTATGTTAACCCTCTTGAAACTCCAAGAGCTTTAATAGCAAACCCAGAAAATGCTTTAGCTTCTCAAAAAGGTTGGCATGATGCAAATACATTAACAGGAACAACTGCTTCACTAAAATACACTTATACTAGAGGTAATAATGTATGGGCAAGAACCGATTATGGAGGGGTAAACCCAACAACAACCTCAACGGTATCAACTGCTAATGGTTACGCTCCAGATGGTGGGGCAGCATTGTCTTTTGATTTTCCATATACTGGAACTTCTGCAGTTGCAAATACTTACATTAATGCAGCTTGTACCAATTTATTCTATATGAATAATGTTTGTCATGATTTATGGTATCAATATGGGTTTAATGAAGCAAACGGAAATTTTCAAAACAATAATTACACAACAGTACCTGGTACTATTTCCAATACTGATTATATATATGCTGACGCACAAGACGGTTCAACTGCTGCAACACCAACATTGAATAATTCTAATTTTTCATCTCCTGCAGATGGATCAAAAGGAAGAATGCAGATGTTCTTATGGAATGTAGCACCAACCTATAAGCCTCTTTTTGTAGTTGCCCCAAATGCAATTGCAGGCAATTATAATTCAAGACAAAATGGTTTTTCACCAGGCCATGTTGATTTACCAATTGCTCCTGCAGCATTACAAACGGATTTAGTTCTTTTTGATGATGGTACTGCAGACATAGGTGCACCGGATAATTCAGACGCATGTACTGCAGCAGTTAATGCAGCAGCAATTAGTGGTCACGTTGTGTTAATAAATCGTTCCTTATCCGCTGCTGATGGAGGTGCGCCATGTAATTTTACTGTAAAAGTAAAAAATGCGCAACTAGCGGGTGCTATAGGCGTAATAATTTCAAATAATATAGACGTTACGGATAATTCAGGAACGGCTGTAGATGTTCCAATTGGAATGTCTGGAGCAGATGCTACAATTACAATTCCGGCTATTGGTGTTTCTAAAATCATTGGCGACATGTTAAGAACACAAATGCAAACAAGTACTGTAAATGTTAAATTACAATTACCTGTTGATTATGTTCCGTTTATTAATGCTGATGGAAATTTTGATAACGGAGTAATAGCACATGAATTTGGTCATGGGATCTCTATTCGCTTAGCTGGGGGTAGAACAAATTCAGCTTGTTTAAATAATGAAGAACAAATGGGTGAAGGATGGTCTGATTGGTTTGCATTAATGTTGCAAATGCACACAGGCGACGTTGGAACAACTGCTAAAGGAATTGGAAACTTTGTTGTAAGCCTTCCTGCAGATGGTCCTGGTATTAGAAATTATCCATACTCAACTGATATGACAGTAAATCCAGAAACGTTCAATACAGTTAACTTGAACCAAGTAAATAATGTTACCGAGTCACATAACGTAGGTGAAGTATGGGCTACAATGCTTTGGGATTTAACCTGGGCATATGTAAATAAATATGGTTATGATGATAATAAATATACTGGAACAGGCGGTAATAACAAAGTAATGCGTTTAGTTATAGACGCTATCAAATTACAGCCTTGTAGTCCTTCTTTTGTTCAAGCAAGAGACGCTATTATAGCTGCTGACCAAGCAACTACCGGGGGCCAAGATTATTGTTTGATTTGGGAAGTATTTGCAAGAAGAGGTTTAGGTCTAAATGCTAGTTCAGGTGATACTAATTCGTCTATTGATGAAGTTGAAGACTTTACTCAACCCCCAGCTGGCCCTAATTGCATACTTAGTGTTAACTACTTTGAAAACCAAGAATTATTCCGAGTATATCCAAACCCAACTAATGGGTTAATTAATGTAAGAATTAACAACTACGTTGGAAAAGTAAACATTCAAGTAATTGACATCAACGGAAGAATTGTTAACGAGTATAAAAACGAAGATTTCAATACTGAAAAATCGTTGAACTTAAATAACTTACAATCTGGAATGTACATTCTTAAAGTAAGTGGAGATGAATTAAACTTTACTCAAAAAATAATTAAAAACTAACACTAGTTTTTAAAATTAAAAGCGACTTAAATATTTAAGTCGCTTTTTTTATGTTCAAAAATTCCGTTTCAGAGCTATTCTAACAACAGTTTCATTATACTTTCCACATCTATTCCACATGTTTTTTGAAGTTCCTCAACCGTTCCGTGTTCTATAAATACATCCGGAATACCAAGGGTTTTAATAGGAGTCGTATAATTATTTTCAGAAGCAAATTCTATAATTGCACTTCCAAAACCGCCCTTAATTACGGCATCTTCTAGAGTAATTATTTTCTCAAAAGAAGCAAAAATTTCATGTAAAAGATTTTCATCTAGTGGTTTCACAAATCCAAAATCATAATGCGCAATAGCATCCGAATTAGAAATTTTATCCAAAGCCAAAGTCACATTATTACCAATAAATCCCGTAGATAAAACTGCAGTTTTAGTACCTTCTTTGAGTTCATGCGCTTTCCCAATTTCAATAGTTTGGAATTTGGAATTTAAAACTTGAAATTTATAACTTGGATATTTCCCCCTTCCTCTTGGATACCGAATTGCAATAGGATGTTCTAATCCTAAAGAAGCAGAATAAAGAATATTTCGTAAATCGATTTCGTCTTTGGGCGCATAAATAATCAGGTTTGGAATGCATCGCAAATAAGCCAAATCAAAAACGCCATGATGCGTAGCACCATCTTCTCCAACCAATCCTGCGCGATCCAAACAGAAAATCACGGGTAAATCCTGCAAAGCAACATCGTGAATCACTTGATCGTAGGCTCTTTGTAAGAAAGTAGAATATATATTGCAAAATACCACCATTCCTTGAGTCGCCATTCCTGCAGAAAGGGTAACTGCATGCTGCTCGGCAATACCCACATCAAAAGCCCTATCTGGAAAAGCATCCATCATAAATTTCAACGAACTTCCACTAGGCATTGCTGGGGTAATTCCAATAATTTTTGGATTATTTGTAGCCAATTCGACTAAAGTTAACCCAAAAACATCTTGAAATTTTGCAGGTAAATGTTCTTCCGATTTAGGATGAATTTCTCCTGTAGTTTTATCAAACTTTCCAGGGGCATGGTACTTTACTTGATCGTCTTCCGCTTGTTGTAAGCCTTTTCCTTTGGTGGTTATAATATGAAGGAATTTAGGTCCTTTAACTTTTTTTAGTCGTTCTAATTCCGAAAGCAATTTAGGTAAATCATGTCCGTCAATTGGTCCCGAATAATCAAAATTCAACGACTTAATCATATTATTTTGCTTCGGATTTTTACCTTCTTTTACCGAAGTCAAGTACTGCTTCAAAGCACCAACACTCGGGTCAATTCCGATAGCATTATCATTCAAAATCACCAACAAATTAGCATCGGTAACTCCGGCATGATTCAATCCTTCAAATGCCATTCCGCTTGCAATAGAAGCATCCCCTATAACGGCAATATGGTGTTTGTCTTCACCTTTCAATTGCGAGGCAATAGCCATTCCTAAAGCCGCTGAAATAGAAGTAGAGGAATGTCCAACGCCAAAAGTATCGTAAACACTTTCTCCTCGTTTTGGAAAACCAGAAATCCCGCCAAATTGCCTATTAGTGTGAAATTTATCTTTTCGTTCGGTTAAAATTTTATGCCCATAGGCTTGATGACCCACATCCCAAACCAATAAATCTTCGGGGGTATTGAATACATAATGCAAGGCAATAGTCAATTCTACAACACCAAGGCTAGCGCCAAGATGACCTTCTTTAACAGAAACTATATCAATAATAAAATCCCGCAATTCTTTAGCCAATTGGGGCAATTGCGAAGGTTCCAATTTTATTAAATCGGTAGGATTGTTAATATATTGGAGTAAATTTTCTGACATGTAGCAAATGTACAAATTGAATTCTTATTTTTGTGGAATGGAAAACATTTTCACCGACGAATACTTCATGAAAAAGGCTTTGCAAGAAGCAGAAACGGCTTTTGAAAAAGATGAAATCCCCGTTGGCGCCATCATTGTCATAGACAACAAAGTCATTGCCCGAAGCCATAATTTAACCGAATTGCTAAACGATGTAACCGCCCATGCCGAAATGCAATCCATAACCGCGGCAGCCAATTATTTAGGCGGTAAATATTTAAAAGACTGTACTTTATACGTCACTTTAGAGCCTTGCCAGATGTGTGCCGGCGCTCTATATTGGAGTCAAATTTCCAAAATTGTTTTTGGAGCCCACGACGTACAAAGGGGGTTTTCAACTCTTGGAACTAAATTACACCCAAAAACCCAAGTAAAACAAGGAGTTTTAGCCCAAGAAAGTGCCGATTTAATGAAGCGTTTTTTTGCTAAAAAAAGAAATTAAAATATTTTTTCGATTTTGTTTTTGTATATCAAAAATGTATAACTTTACTAAGAATTCCCCAAATAAAATTTAAAAAGAAAAAACACCTGTTTATTCATTTTTTAAAATATAATTTATGTAGTTAAATATTTTGAAGCAAATGGTTCGGGCACTCTTTCCCACCATTTTCCTGCTGTACGCTTCAATCTCGCCAAGAAAAATGGCGAGGATTTCCGCTGCCATCAGGGCTAGATACAATCTTATTTTTATAAAAAACCTATTTTAAATTTACCGAAAAATGAAAACTACCAAAAGCATCCTTATTTTGCTTGCAATCTTTGTATTGCATTCTTGTTCTAAAAAATCGGCTAACGATTTTGATTCCAATTTTTCATTATACAAAGATTATATCTCGAGTTTCTCCTCTGGATACGTTCCTGTAAAATCCGATTTCCGAGTACAACTGGCCTTCAACAAAAGCGATTGGAAACCCAACCAAGAACTTGACGACGATTTATTCGACATTTCTCCTAGCGTAAGCGGAAAAGTGGTGGCGCTCTCCAGCAATACCATTGCATTTATTCCAAAAGACAAATTGGAACAAAATACCTTGTATCAAATTACGTTGCATCTTTCTAAAATCACCAATAAAGTTCCCAAAGAATTATCCGATTTTAATTTTTCGGTGAAAACCATAAAGCAAGATTTTATTGTGAATACCTTAGATTTACAATCCTATGATAAAGACACCTATTATCTGAACGGAACCATCAAGACTGCCGATAATTTAAGTTTTGAAGAAGCCCAAAAACTGCTTGAAGTAACCCAAAACAGAGACGATTTAAAAGTAACTTTCGATAAGGCAACAAGTACTGCAACCGAATTCAAATTTACCATTGATAAAATAAAACGATTTGACGATGATAGCGAAATAGTAATAGCTTGGGATGGCGATGATGCCGACATTGACCAAAAAGGAGAAGTGAAATTTCCTATCCCTGGAAAAAACCAATTTAAAGTTTTAGACATAAAATTTGGCGATGAAAACAACCAATCGTTGTTGATTAATTTTTCAGATCCATTAAAAAGAGACCAAGATTTTAAAGGATTGATTGCAATTGAAAACACTAAAAATTTAAAATTTACCACAATGGGTAACGTTTTAAAAGTGTTCTTTAGTAACGAAGCCAAAAATTCGGAAGTAGATAAAGGAACTGCCAAAGAAGCCGTTGCTGTTGGTGCAGTAATAGACACAACTGCCGTTGCGGTAGACAGTGCCGCGGTCGCAGTAGACGCTGTTTCCGATGCGGTTGCAGTACCTACAGAAGATGCTTCGGCTTTAGAACAAGCCTTTTCTGGAAGCAAATTAGTAGAAGTTTTTCAAGGAATTGAAAACGATTATGGGTATAAAATGAAGAAGAACTATTCCGAAAAAATAGCATTTGAACAAATAAAACCCGGAGTACGTTTAGTGAAAAGCGGTACAATTATGCCAACTTCCAATAATTTAAAACTTAATTTTGAAGTGGCAAATTTGAATGCAGTGGATGTAAAAGTGTATAAAATTTACAAAAACAACATCCTGCAATTCCTTCAAGACAACGAATTAAATGGCACCCGAAATCTACGACAAGTCAGTCAGGCCATTGCCAAATCGACTATAGAATTAAAGCAAAACAACTTGCTCAATTATAGCAAATGGAATACCTATGCCTTAGATCTTTCTAAAATTATCAAGCCAGAACCGGGTGCAATCTATCGCGTGGAATTCTCGTATAAAAAGAAATATTCTTTATATAAATGTACCTCCACAACTTCCGAAACCGAAAATGCAACCAACGAAGAGGAGGAGGAAGTAGATGAAAACGACGTGAATTACAGTGGTGAGAATTACGATTATTACTACGAAGAAGATTATGATTACCGTGAAAGCCAAGACCCTTGCAGCGATTACTATTTTAGCAATACCCGAATTGGAACTAATATCCTAGCCTCCGATTTAGGCGTAATTGCCAAAAGAGGAACCGATAAATCGGTAGTGGTAGCGGTGAGTGACATCGTTTCTACCAATCCTATTTCGGGCGCCAAAGTAACCTTGTACAATTACCAACAACAAAAAATTGCCGATTCCAGCACCGATGGCGATGGTATGGCTTCCTTCCAATTAGAAAAAATAGCCTACTTCGCAATTGTAACCAAAGGCGATCAAAGCACTTATGTAAAATTGGACGATGAACTTTCGTTGTCTGTTAGCAATTTTGATGTTTCTGGCGAAACCTTGCAGAAAGGTTTAAAAGGTTATTTATATGGAGAGCGTGGCGTTTGGCGTCCTGGAGATACATTGTTTTTATCGTTTATATTGAATGATAATGCCAATAAATTACCTGCCAATCATCCTATAAAATTAAAATTAAACGACCCTAGCGGAAAAACGGTTTACCAATCGGTTCAAAAATTAAACGAAATGAACCATTATAAATTTGTGGTTCCAACTCAATCTAGCGCTCCAACAGGAAGTTGGGAAGCAGTGGCAAGTATTGGTGGTGCTCGTTTTTATAAAAACATCAAAATTGAAACCATCAAACCCAACCGTTTAAAAATCAAAAATAGTTTCAATGACGCTATACTTTCTACAAGTAAAAATAACGTCAACAACATTCAAGTTTTATGGCTTCACGGCGCTGTTGCAAAAGATTTAAAAACCGAGGTACAAGCCAAATTTTCGCAACAAGTAACCACTTTTAAAGGATTTGATAAATACGTTTTTGACGATCCAACTAGAACCTTCTCCACCGAAGAAATCAATATTTTCTCTGGTAAAGTGGATGCAAATGGTCGTGCTTCTATTCCGATTAAACCAACTTTGTTAGGTCAAGCACCAGGAATGTTGAAAGCGGCTTTCATTACAAAAGTTTACGAACAAGGTGGCGATGTGAGCACCGATGTGGCATCTACTTCCTACTCGCCATACCTAACTTATGTGGGAGTTAAGGCTCCTGAACCCAACCGTTATGGCATGTTGGAAACTAGTAAAAACAATCGTTTTGATATTGTAACGGTGAATGAAAATGGGGCACCAAAATCGGTACAAAATTTGGATGTTCGCATTTACAAATTAGAATCTCGCTGGTGGTGGGATGCTTCCAATGATAATTTGTCGAATTACAGTTCTTCCAATTCTACCATTGCTTATCGAAATTATAAAGTTTCAACCGATTCTTCTGGAAAAGGAAGCGTTTCATTTGCCGTTCCACAAGAAGATTGGGGAAATTATTTAATTCGAGTTTCCGACCCAACCGATGGTCATGCAACAGGAACCAGAGTATTTATTGACATGCCGTATTGGTCCGATCGATCTAAAAATTCCAATGGAAAAGAAGCAACCATGCTGCGTTTTTCTACAGATAAAACTAAATATGCTGTTGGCGAAACTGCTAAAATATTCTTCCCATCCAGTGAAGGTGGAAGGGCTTTAATTTCTATCGAAAATGGAACTAAAGTAGTAAAAACCCTTTGGGCAAAAACCAAAAAAGGAGAAACGTCTGTCGAATTGCCAATCACCGGAGAAATGGCACCAAACGTGTACATTAACCTTACTTTATTGCAACCGCATGCTTCTACTAAAAACGATTCGCCTATTAGAATGTACGGAATCGTTCCAATAGAGGTTGTGGATAAAAATACAGTTTTGGAACCACAAATTTCCATGCCAAACGTACTTCGACCAGAACAAAAAGTTAGTGTAAAAGTTTCTGAGAAAAACGGAAAAGCAATGACCTATACCATCGCAGTAGTTGATGATGGTTTGTTGGATTTAACTCGTTTTAAAACACCTAATGCTTGGGATAGTTTCTATACTCGGGAGGCCTTAGGAGTGCGGACTTGGGATATTTACGACGAAGTAATTGGCGCCTATGGTGGAAAAGTAAATCAGGTTTTCTCTATTGGTGGCGATGCCGATTTAGGCGGTGGAAAAGCCAAAAAAGCCAATCGTTTCAAACCGGTTGTGATGTATTTTGGCCCATTCGAATTAGGAAAAGGAGGTACTAAAACCCACTTAATTAAACTTCCAAAATACATTGGATCGGTTCGAACAATGGTAGTGGCAGCCAATAAAGAAAAAAGTGCTTATGGTATGGCCGAAAAAACCACGCAAGTAAAAAGTCCGTTGATGGTTTTGGCTTCCTTAACAAGAAAAATATCTCCATCCGAAAAAGTAACCATTCCGGTAACGCTTTTTGCAACCGAGAAAAATATTAAAAATGTTACCCTTCAAATAAAAACCAATACTGCTGTTAGAGTGGTTGGAAGTAAATCACAAATAGTGAAATTTACTGAACCCGATGAAAAAATGGCATATTTCAACCTTGAAGTGGGAAGTGCAACAGGCTTAGGAAAAATTCAAATTATAGCAACATCAGGCAAAGAAAAATCGGTTTATGATGTGGAAATTGATGTTACAAATCCGAATCCTGTAACCACTACTTACAAGGATATTGTTATAAATCCGAACAGTTCCAAAGCAATTTCATGGAAATTATTTGGTGTAACTGGAAGTAACAATGCTAAAATGGAAGTTTCTTCGGTTCCGACGGTGGATTTCAGCCGACGTTTGGATTATTTAATTCAATACCCACATGGATGTGTAGAACAAACTACTTCGTCTGTTTTCCCTCAATTGTATTTGAATGATGTGATGGATTTGGATGCTACTTACAAACAACGAATTCAGAAAAACGTAACTGCCGGAATTCAAAAATTAGGTAATTTCCAAGTTGGTAATGGCGGATTTTCGTATTGGCCAGGGAACGCCGATGCCGATGATTGGGGAACATCCTACGCAGGACATTTCTTAATTGAAGCCGAGAAAAAAGGCTATGTGTTACCAATCAGTTTCAAAAATAAATGGATTTCCTACCAACAAAAAATGGCTAAACAATGGCGCTATGAAAAACAATACGGCAACGATTTCGCACAATCTTATCGTTTATATACATTGGCTCTAGCAGGTTCAGCCGATTTAGCATCAATGAATAGACTACGAGAAACGGTCGGAATTTCTAACGAAAGTAAACTGCGTTTGGCTGCTGCTTATGCCATCATCAAACAAAATTCAGCAGGATTAGCCTTGTTGAGTAAATCTATTATTGACGAACAAAGCGAAGACGGTTACTACAATTATTATGGTTCCAATGAAAGAAACCGTGCCATGGCTTTAGAAACTTTGATTCTATTAGGTCAAAAACAAAAGGCATTTACAATGGCTACAAAATTGGCGAAAAGTCTGTCTAGCAACGAATGGATGAGCACACAAACTACCGCTTACGGGTTGTATGCTATGTCTAAATTTGCTCAAAGTAATGGCAGTAAAGGCGTTTCCATTCAATACACCAATGGCGGAAAGGTTCAAGTAATTAACACCAACAAAACCATTGCACAACGCAATTTAGTTTTGGTTTCGGGTACCAATTCGGTTACCATAAAGAACAATAAAAACAATACTTTATTTGTTCGTGTCTTAAATAGTGGAATTCTTCCTGTTGGAAAAGAAAACGTGGTGCAAAATAACGTAACAGCAAATGTAGTTTTCAAAGACCGAAAAGGAACAGCAATCTCCGTTACCAAAATCGCGCAAGGAACTGAATTCATTGCCGAAGTAACCTTAACGAATCGCAAAAACGAACGAGTAGAGAACATTGCGCTTTCGCAAATTTTACCTTCCGGATTTGAAATTGTAAATACGCGTTACACCGATTATGGCGATGCAACAAATAATGTTGCCGACTATATTGATATTCGGGATGACCGCGCCAATTACTATTTTAGTTTGCATGCCAAAGAAACTAGAACCTTCAAAATCTTGTTAAACGCATCCTATCTTGGTAAATATTACTTACCTGGATTGCAATGTGAAGCCATGTACGACCATGAATTCTTAGCCAGAACTAAGGGACAATGGGTGGAAGTGGTAAAGTAACTAATATTTCAAACTCTCTAACTCTGTCAGAGTTTTGAACTCTGACAGAGTTATTTTAAAACATGAAACAAAAACTCCAAGCGTTATTACAACGCATATTAAACTACCTAAAAACCAACAAAAAGAAATCTGCAATTATAGGTATTCTTTTACTTGTTTATTATTTTTCGTTGCCGAGAACCCTTTTTCAGGAGCCCTATTCCACGGTTATTGAAAGTAACGATGGCGAACTACTCGCTGCCAAAATTGCTAGTGATGGCCAATGGCGTTTTCCTGCTAATGATAGCGTTCCAGATAAATTCAAAAAATGTATTGTGTACTATGAAGACGAACATTTTTACCAACATTTTGGGTTCAATCCAGCGGCTATGTACAAAGCATTTAAACAAAACCGGAGTGCCGGAAAAGTAGTCCGTGGTGGAAGCACCCTTACGCAGCAAGTCATTCGGTTATCGCGCAATCACCAAAGAAGAACCTATTTTGAAAAAATCATCGAAATGATTCTTGCCACCCGTTTGGAATTCCGTCATTCTAAAGAAAAAATTTTAGAGTTATACGCTGCTCATGCTCCTTTTGGAGGAAATGTTGTCGGTTTAGAAATGGCTGCATGGCGGTATTTCGGAGTGCAATCCCACCAATTATCTTGGGCCGAAAGTGCTACATTAGCAGTCTTGCCCAACGCTCCGAGTTTGATTTACCCGGGTAAAAACCAACAAAAATTACTCAAAAAACGCAATGCACTTTTGTTAAAATTATACAACGAAAAAATTATTGATATAATGACGTATCAATTATCGGTAAAGGAACCCTTGCCTCAAAAGCCGTATAATTTACCCCAAATTGCACCGCATTTATTACAACATATTGCCAAATCGGAGGAAGGAAAACGCATCAAAACCACCATGGATGTGTCCTTGCAAAATCGTGTCAACCAAATTGCTGCCTATTATTACAACCAATACAAGCAAAACGAAGTGCACAACTTAGCGATTATGGTAATTGATATTCAAAACCGCAACATTATTAGTTATGTTGGAAATGCTCCAACCGACAAAGAACACGACAAAGATGTCGATATCATTGGTGCGCCACGAAGCACAGGTAGTATTTTGAAACCGTTGCTCTATGCTTCAATGCTTGACGATGGTGAAATTTTACCCAACACTTTGGTGCCTGATATTCCTACTCAAATTTCGGGCTACACTCCAGAAAATTTCAATCTAACCTTTGATGGTGCTGTGCCCGCGCAGCGTGCTTTGTCGCGTTCGCTAAACATTCCGGCAGTACTGATGCTGCAAGAACATGGGGTGAATAATTTTTACGAATTACTCCAAAAATTCAAACTAAAAAACATCAACAAGCGCCCCGATCATTACGGATTATCGCTTATTCTTGGCGGAGCCGAAAGCAATTTGTGGGATTTGTGCCGTACCTATGCCAATTTATCTTCCACGCTGAATTATTACAACGCCTCCAAAGGAAATTACCGCACCAAGGAATTTGCCGAACTCAATTACAACAACGATTTTAAGCAAGACTACGGAGAACAAAACAACCACAAGACCATCTTAGGTGCAGGTTCCATCTTCTTGGCTTACAATGCCATGAAAGAAGTCAACCGCCCCGAAGGCGATGAAGCCTGGAAATTCTACGATTCTTCTTTAGAAATCGCTTGGAAAACAGGAACCAGTTTCGGAAATCGCGATGCTTGGGCCATCGGAACCAATTCGAGATATGTAGTTGGCGTATGGGTTGGTAACGCTTCTGGCGAAGGTCGCCCACAACTAACCGGAGTAGAAAGTGCTGCCCCAATTCTATTTGATGTATTCAATTTGCTCCCAAGAAAGGCTTGGTTTCAAGCACCGTTAAACGATTTAGAATATGCCGAAGTTTGCACCAAAAGCGGATATTTGGCTCAAGAAGATTGCCCAAAAACCAAGCAACTTATTCCAAAAAACGGTAAAAAAACTGCCATTTGTCCTTACCATAAATTGGTGCATTTGGATGCCACGCAACACTATCGGGTAAACAGCAGTTGCGAAAATGTAGACAACATTATCAGTAAAAAATGGTTTGTTTTGCCTCCCGTTATGGAATGGTATTACAAAAGCAACCACATTGACTACCTGCCATTGCCCCCATTTCGTGCCGATTGCCAGCAAACGCAGCAAGCATCTATGGATTTTATATATCCAAAAGCCAACAGCAAAATTTACTTAACCAAAGATTTCAATAGTAAAATCCAACCCGTAATTCTCAAAGTGGCGCATTCCAACAAAGAAGCCAAACTCTATTGGTATGTAGACAATGTCTATAAAGGCACCACCCAAACCTTCCACGAAATGCAAATCGAGGCCAACACAGGCTTCCATTACATCACCGTTGAAGACGAATTTGGAAACGAAATTAAAAGAAAAGTGGAAATTGTGCGAGATTAAAAACCACAAGCAATGCTGTCATTCCGTAGGAATCTTTTTTTATTGAAGCGAAAGTGAAGGCATTTTAGTAAACGTCTTTCCCGCTTTTCGTTGCAATCTGGCATTGCGAGGAACGAAGCAATCTCACAACACTATTCATTCATCGCAATGCCAGGATTTTCACTTAAATCGGGGCTAGTAAGTAATGGTAAGAATAAATGTAAAATTTCTTAGATACATTTGCACCAAGTTGTCATTCTGACGCAGGAAGAATTCCAAACCAACCATAAAAAAACCGCCAAAATCACTTTTGATGGCTTCTATTATTTCAATAAGTATAACCTCGAAAACTTTTGCTCCTTTTGTGTTTAAAATCCGCACTAATCCGCGTTGCAGAGCATCCGTTTTAACTGCGTTCCATCCCAAGCGAAGCGTTAGTCTTTAATTCACGGAAACTCAATAGTGATCGACCGAACCCCAATAAAATAAGGAAAAGTAATCCCATAAAAAAACCGCCAATCTCACGAAAGGCGGTTTTTCTTTATTTAATTTCTTTTCCTTTACTATCAAAAAAATGATATTCAAGATAAGTATAGGCATCTCTAGGGATTATTTTTATCCACTTTTTATGTTCTAAGAACCACTTAGCACGTAGCGATGGAAACCCTTTTTTAAGATATGCTGCCACAAATGGGTGAACGTTAAGTTTCACATTATTATGGTCTTTAACAATTTTTTCAAGAGAAAAAGCAATCTTATCAATAATCTGAATTGGAGCATCTACATCTCCGCTTAAATTATTTGGATTCTCTTCTCTTGTTTCAATATTTACTTCTGGTCTTACACGCTGTCTAGTAATTTGAACTAAACCAAATTTACTTGGTGGTAAGATTTTATGCTTGGCTTTATCGTCGCTCATTTCCTCTTTCAAGAAATTGTATAGAACCTGACGATTTTCTGGATTTTGCATATCGATAAAATCGACTACAATGATACCTCCCATGTCGCGAAGTCTTAATTGGCGCGCAATTTCTGCTGCGGCAATCATGTTCACTTCAAGAGCAGTATCTTCCTGATTAGTTGCTTTGTTAGAACGATTTCCGCTATTCACGTCAATAACGTGTAAGGCTTCGGTATGTTCTATAATCAAATAAGCACCTTTACTCATGGAAACGGTTCGTCCGAATGAGGTTTTTATTTGACGTTCTATATGATATTTCTCAAATAGTGGGGTATCGTTTGACTGATAAAACTTCACTATTTTTTGTTTGTCGGGAGCTATTTCGGCTAAATAGTCCTTAGTTTCTTGGTACAACTCTTCATCATCAATATGAATACCAGTAAAGGTATCATTAAAAACGTCTCTTAATATAGAAGATGCCTTGTTAAG
>CANFHX010000037.1 GCA_947446865.1 Flavobacteriaceae bacterium
AACTTGAAAAGCTTGTTTTTAAGCCTTTCCTTTTTTACAAAACTCAACTTAAATCCAAAAATTAACCTCGCTTAAATTGACTTAAACGAGGTTTAATTTAATTCTTTTTTTGAAATTTTACTTTTTAGGAGAGTTGCGCAACAGCTACGGCTGTTAGCAGCAGTTATTGTAGCAATTCCTTTTTAAGTTTCATAAATCCTTTCCAATCATTTCCAGCTTCATGGTAATTTAAAATTAAAGTTGAATCAATAGTTTCTGCGGAATACCATTGTCCAGCATGATATGGAATTTGTTCTTCTAAACTTTTACCCAGAAGTTCATGCAAATATTCAGAAATTGCTTTTTTATGGATTTCACTCAACGCAATTCTTTTTTTCTCAATAATTTTTCGGCTTTTCAAGTTTTTACAATCAACACTATCTTTTGTTATCTCGGCAAAAAGTTTTTTCTGTTCACGAACAATTTTTATTTCTTCATGATGACCGCCCCATTCTCCACATTCATCATAATCTGCCGTGAGTTTTAAATAACCTGCACCAACAATGTTTTCAAATTCTGGAACCGTAACAGCGTTTTCTGTTTCAGATTGTTTTTTATTACAACTTAAAATTAAAATTGCAATTAAGAAATAATATCCTTTGTTCATATTTACGAAAATGTTGTTTAATAATTGCTGCTAACTAGCTTATAGGCGAAACAAACTTTCGCATATCACCCCAAATTTGGCAAGATTGGCGAATGTTTTATCGCATTATTAATTGTTTGTAATATTACAAAAAATATAATAATTTATTTACAATTAGTATTTTCGAGTTTTGTTTTATTATTAAGTAGTACTTTTGCATCATGCAAAAGCTTCATGTCATCCAAGAATTGGTTCGACATTAACAGTGTTTGGAGTACAAGAAGGGACAAACCAGAATTTTCTGAGTTTGTCCCTTTTTTTATGTTTTCTAATTGCCTGTCATTCCTAGTATTTTCTTTTACTCCCCTAAACTACTTCCAGGCACTAATTCTATTGGCTCTTGGTTTTGGGTAAACCACCTTGCAGTAAGTGTTCCTTTTAAAATTATATTGTTACCAGTAACTTCTAGCCAGCTTCCTTCACGTAATCCTAAAACGGGGGTGTCATTAAACGCATGAAATTCTTTAATTCTAGTTTCTCTAGTTTCTCCCATGTGCTTGCTTTGGGTATCAGGATCTAAATAATGCGGATTCAAATTAAAAGGTATAGCGCCAAGAGTTGTAAAACTTGGAGGGTAAATAATAGGCATATCGTTAGTAGTTTGCATAGAAACACCGGTTATGTTGCTTCCAGCACTAGTGCCTAAATAAGGAATTCCTTTAGTAATAGCTTTCGATAAAGCCGCCATACTATTGTTTTGATACAATTGAGTTACCAATAAAAAGGTGTTGCCACCGCCGGTAAATATTCCTTCAGAAGTATTAAGCGCTACTTCAGGATTTTCAAAAGTATGCAAACCAACCACTTTTTTATTGATTTTAGAAAATGCTTTTTGAACGGTTTCGGTATATGCATCATGGGTAATTCCGCCAGGACGCGCATACGGAATGAAAATAATAGTTTGGCAATTAGCAAAATGGTTTTCTAAAACCGGAAGTAAATACTCTAAATAGTCCCCACCATGAAGGGTAGAAGTGCTTGCTATAATTAGGTTTTTCATTGGTTATTTTAATTTAATGCAAATTTACAAATTAATAATTAACATAGATTTACAATTGCATTGGCCTTTTTTTTAGATTACTTTTGGATACTTTTGTCCGAGAAATCAACAATAACTATTGTTTTGCCAAACATTAAATATTTCCTTATTTTCCTTTTTTCAGTAACCTTTGCTAATGGGCAAACTGCTTCTGTTTCTAAAATAATAAACGGAAAAGTAACGGCAAATACTACTGATTTGGAAAACATATATTTGATAAATCTTAAAACATCTAGATCTACTCTAACCGAGCATGGTGGCTATTTTTCTATTAACGCAAGTGTTGGCGACACTTTGCTGTTTTCTTCTGTACAGTTTAAAGGAATAAAAGTAAAATTGAAAGAAAGTGATTTTGCAAGCACTCTTTTCTTTGTAAAATTAGAACCGATTGTTAGGTTTTTGGATGATGTAAAAATTAATGAATTTAAAAATATTAATGCCGTTTCTTTGGGTATTATTTCGCCATTCACCAAGCATTATACTCCTGCAGAACGAAAATTGAGAACGGCATCTAATCCATATACTAGCTTTGGAATTGGCACTTTGATTGGTTTTACATCGGGTTTAGATCCAGTTTTAAATTGGATGTCTGGGCGAACTACAATGCTTAAAAAAGAAGTTGAGGTAGAGAAAAAGGAAACATTAATGAATAAAATAGAAGGTTGGTATGAACCTAAATATTTTATTCAAAACTTAAAAATACCTGAAGATTACGTAAAAGGTTTTGAGTATTATATAGTGGAGGACTCAAAATTTGCGGATGCAGTGAAATCGAAAAATAAAACGATGGCCACTTTTATTATGAATGATTTAGCGGTTAAGTACAAGGAACTTTTGAAAGAGAAATAATAAATCTTTTTCCAAATCTGCTTTAGCAGATTAAATAAGTGAAAATTAGTGCAATTCGTGTCAGTTCATAAAGTAATATATCTTTTTCACTTTTAAAAGCTGCTAAAATTAAACTATTTTTGGTCTTTTGTGAAAATGATTCCAAGTCAAAAAAAGTTTTAAAAACCAAATCCTTTTTTGAATTGAGGCATTTCATAATTAATAAAAACAAAGAATATAAAAAAGTAAAGTCCCATTAGAATGTCTAAATATTTCCGTTTCCTTTTAATCTTAGTATTGTTTGTGAGTTTCACTTCTATGGGAATTCACAAATTTTACATGGCTATTTATCAAATAGATTATGTTCCTCAAAAGAAACGAATTCAAATTACTTCTAGAATTTTTGTAGACGATTTAAATGCAGCTATTGAGAAAAAATACCATGTTAAGACCAATTTAGGAACAGCCCAAGAATCTGCTCAAGATGAACTTAACCTGAAGAAATACCTTGCTGAAAAATTCTTCTTGAAAGTAAATGGAGTAGTAAAACCAATGACTTTTTTAAGCAAAGAAGTAGAGACAAATGTGCTAATCTGTTATTTTAGAATTCCCGATATTTCGAAAATAACTAATTTAGAAATAGAAAATAGCGCTTTAACCGAATGGAATCCAGAACAGCAAAATATTATTCAAGCCAATATTACTGGTGAAAAGCAAAGTTTAATG
Source organism: Flavobacteriaceae bacterium (assembly GCA_947446865.1). Taxonomy (GTDB): domain Bacteria; phylum Bacteroidota; class Bacteroidia; order Flavobacteriales; family Flavobacteriaceae; genus Flavobacterium. Next base: position 3,279 of record CANFHX010000037.1, read on the forward strand.
CTAACATCTGAAGATTTTAAACGAGTGTTAAAATAAAATCAAAATATTATTTGTCATTAAAAACAATTACTTTTATGCTCTTAAAAATTAAGTATGAAGAATTGTTCCTCAATCAGTAAATTATTTTTTCTAATTTTTTCTATCGGAATTTTCGCACAAGAAACGCCCAAAACTGCTACTCAAAACGAAAAAAACCCTGATAAATTCCAACAAATGTATGATTTATTGGCTACTCCCAATATGTATCGTACCGCATCAGGAGCGCCAGGACCAGAATATTATCAGCAACAAGCCGATTATAAAATGGATGTGGAGTTGGATGATAAAAACACAAAACTTTACGGACAAGAAACCATAACTTATACCAATAATGCCAAAGAAGCATTAGATTATCTTTGGGTACAATTAGATCAAAATCAACAATCGCGGCAGTCACTTTCGCCATTGGTAGAAAGCAATAAAACCGATCCAGCTATTAGCGCTCAAGGGTTTTCTAGAAAATATTTAGAAGCTGATTTTGACGGTGGTTTTAATATAGAATTCGTGAAAGATGCTTTAGGAAAGCCAATGCAATATACGATCAACCAAACGATGATGCGTATTGAATTGCCTAAAGTTTTAAAACACGGAGAGAAAATTTCTTTTTCTATTAAATGGTGGTACAACATTAATAACTATACTTTGGACGGTGGTCGTTCAGGTTACGAACATTTTGATTCCGATGGAAATAACTTATATGTTCTAGCTCAGTTTTATCCAAGAATGGCGGTTTATAATGATGTTGAAGGATGGCAAAATATGCAGTTTTGGGGCTCAGGAGAATTTGCTTTGCCTTTTGGAAATTTTGAAGTAAATATTACTGTTCCTGCTGATCATATTTTGGAAGCTACTGGGAACTTATTGAATAGAGCAGAAGTTTTTACTCCGCTGCAATTAGCTCGTTATGCTCAAGCAGAAAAATCTTTCGATAATCCTGTAATTGTGGTTACGCAAGCTGAGGCGGAAGTCGCAGAGAAAGGATTTTCTGACAAGAAAAAAACATGGAAATTCAAAGCCGATAATGTTCGTGATTTTGGAATATCTACATCTAGAAAATTTATTTATGATGCTATGGCGGTTAAAACCGGAAGCACTTCATCCATGGCGATTTCGTTATATCCAAAAGAAGGAAATCCACTTTGGGAGCAGTATTCTACAAGAATGGTAGCGCATACTTTAAAAAGTTATTCAAGCTATACTTTTGATTATCCTTACCCAAAAGCAATTTCTATTAATGCTAGAGATCAAGGGATGGAGTACCCAATGATTTGTTGGAATTTTGGACGACCAGACGCGCAAGGGAAATACAATGACCAAACTAAATACGGAATGTTAGGGGTAATTTGCCATGAAGTTGGGCACAATTTTTTTCCAATGATTATCAATTCGGATGAGCGTCAATGGACTTGGATGGACGAAGGTTTGAACTCTTTTATGGAATTTTTAGCCGAAAAATCATTTGATCCTAGTTTTCCTGTTCGCCGTGGCCCTGCTAAAAATATTATTCCCTACATGAGTGGCGATCAAAAAGGACTAGAACCAATCATGACCAATTCTGAAAGTATACGACAGTTTGGAAATAACGCCTACGGAAAACCTGCGACAGCTTTGAATATTCTTCGGGAAACGATTATGGGACATGATTTATTTGATTATGCTTTTAAAAGTTATGCTAATCGTTGGAAATTCAAACACCCAACACCAGAAGATTTTTTCAGAACTATGGAAGACGCTTCGGCAGTTGATTTAGATTGGTTTTGGAGAGGTTGGTTTTATACTACCGATGCCAATGATATCGGGATTAAAGAAGTTAAAAAATATTATGTAAGCAACGAGCCATCTAAAGAAGTAACGGAATTCGTGAAGAAGCAAAGACGTCGCGATACTAATCCGGGACCCATGGTTTATATGATTGAAGAGGGTAGTGAAGACTATAAACCAGAATTGAATAAGCCTTTTAAAATTACGGATTATGCTGTTTTGAACGACTATGTTGCTTCGCATTTCAATGCAGAGGAGCGCGCAAAACTTAACGAACCTAAGTATTTTTATCAAGTAACGTTTAATAAGCCAGGTGCTTTAGTTATGCCAATTATTGTAGAATTAACTTACGAAGATGGTACAACCGAAACACAAAAATTTCCTGCACAAATATGGCGAATGAACGATAAGGAAGTAAATAGAACCTTTGCTTCGCAAAAGGCAATTGTGAAAATTCAATTAGATCCAAAGTTGGAAACTGCCGATATTGATGTAACTAACAATACGTGGCCAAAAGAAGAAGTAAAATCAAAATTTGATTAAGAACTTTGTATCTTTGCACTGCAAAATAAAATTATATAATCATGTTTGGAGGTGAATTCTTTTTCATAATAATTGTTGCTTTCTTATTGTTTGGTTCTAAAAATTTACCAGATGTAGTTAGAGGTTATGCTAAAATTTTAGCTACTCTAAAAAATGCTACAAATGAAATTAAGAGCGAAATTCAAAAGAGTGTTGATGTCAATGAAATTGATTCTTCTATTAAAAAAATCACAGGTAATTTTACTCAAGAAGTGGATAAAGTAAAAAGCACCGTTGCATCTTCTTCTGCTGATTTTGGGAAAAATATACTACAAGAACAGCAAACTAATATTGCTCAAATTGCGGAGGATGTGGAAGACGTAACTGGGCCAATAAAACGTCAAAAATAATGCTAGAAAAAATAATTGCTTTAGATAAAAAATTGTTTGTTTTCTTGAACGGATTGGGTTCTCCAACTTTTGACGGTCTTTGGCTGATAATAACTAAACAGGCCTATTGGACTCCCTTTTTCTTGCTTTTGGCTTATTTGCTGTATAAAAAAATTGGTGCTAAAAATCTTGGAATTGTAGTTCTTTTTATAGCTGTTATTTTGTTATGCTGTAATACTTCTGTAGAGTTTTTTAAATCTGCATTTCATCGTTTGCGACCTTGTAATGATCCAGAAATTAAAGGAATTATTCGAATTGTACACCAGTCGGATTCGTTTAGTTTTTTCTCTGGACATGCTTCTAATTCTATGGCGACTATGGTATTTCTTTATTTGATTTTAAGAAAATATTACAAGTATGCCCTTTTGATATTTCTTTATCCTTTGATTTTTGCCTACAGCCGAATTTATCTTGGAGTTCATTTTCCAACCGATATTATAACTGGTTATTTCTTTGGAGCAACTTTTGGAATTGTTTTTTATTCCATTTTTCAAAAGTATTTTAATAAATATTAAAGAACCCTTGAAACTGTTAAACCATCCCGAATAGGCAATAATACAGTTTCTACTCTAGGGTCGTTATTCACTATTTTATTGTATTCTAATAGAACTTTAGTGCTCATGTCTTTCGGATTTAATTCCTCTAACACTTTGCCACTCCACAACACATTGTCCGATAGAATAATGCCTCCTTTGTTCATTATTGGAACAATCATATTGAAATAATGAATGTAATTTTCTTTATCTGCATCAATAAAAACTAAGTCGTATTTTTTATTTAATGTCGGAATAATTTCCAAAGCATTACCTAAATGAGCGGTGATTTGGTTTTTCCAAGGGGATAGATCGAAGTATTTTTGTTGAATGGAAACCAATTCTTCTTTAATGTCAATAGTATCCAAAGTGCCATCTATTTGTAAACCTTCTGCTAAGCATAGTGCTGCATAGCCAGTGTAAGTACCAATTTCAAGAATATTTTTAGGATGTATTATTTTAGATAGCATACTTAATACTCTTCCTTGAAAATGACCACTCAACATTCTTGGTTGCAGTATTTTTTGATGGGTTTCTTTAAATAATCGCACCAACAATTCGGGTTCGTTTTGCGAATGTTGTTCAACGTAGTTTTCTAATTCTTCGGATATGAAATGCATAGTTAGTTATTGTTAAATAATTCAATTAAATAATTAAAAGAGCACTCAGTTTCTTTCTCGTATTTATAGGATGCTGCAATTAATACATTTTTTTTCTTTACTCCAATTATATAGTATAGTATTAACTCATCAGAGGATATGCTTGATTTTTTTTTAAGTTTATACAAATAATAATTTTTTGTTGGACTAATTTCTGTAGATATAATTTCTAATTTTCTGCTTTCTAAATGTTGTAAAAAATTATTGTTTGTTTTTACAATATCATTGCCATTTGTAAGTGGTAATTTGGTAGAATCCCATTTTGCAAATTCAAGAATTGTATTATTTTCGTTTTTATAGATTGGACAATGTGAAATTAGATTTTCATTTTTATTTGTTTTGTCTATATCTTCCCATTTTCCTGGAATCATTATTTCATTTAACCCTGGATCAATTTTTCGAGTTATTTTTTTTATAGAATCGTATTGTCCAAAACTAGTAATCGATAAAAGTAAAAAGATAAGTTTGATATAATATTTCATGGAGAATTTTTTGTAAAATTACAAATTACAAAACACAAATATCCATTTCAACTAATTGTTTTACCTTTGCACTATTATGGAGAAAAAAGACATTCGAGCTATTTCTAAAGAAGAACTACGTAATTTTTTTGTTGCCAATGGCGATAAAGCTTTTCGTGGCAATCAAGTATATGAATGGTTATGGAGTAAAGGAGCTCATAGTTTTGATGATATGACAAATGTTTCTAAGGAAACTCGAGCCATGCTTGAAGCTAACTATGTAATTAACCATATACAAGTGGATACCATGCAAAGAAGTGCTGACGGAACGGTTAAAAATGCAGTTCGTCTTCATGATGGTTTGGTGGTAGAGAGTGTGTTAATTCCAACAAATACAAGAACAACGGCATGCGTTTCTTCGCAGGTAGGGTGCAGTTTAGATTGCAATTTTTGTGCAACTTCTCGATTAAAACGGATGCGTAATTTAGAGCCTGGTGAAATTTACGATCAAGTTCTAGCTATAGACAACGAGAGTAAATTATATCACAATCGACCACTTTCTAATATTGTTTTTATGGGAATGGGAGAGCCATTAATGAATTATAATAATGTTATTAAGGCCATTGAAAGAATTACTTCGGATGAAGGTTTAGGGATGTCTCCAAAACGGATTACGGTTTCAACTTCAGGTATTCCAAAAATGATTAAGAAAATGGCCGATGACGAAGTGAAATTCAAATTGGCAGTTTCTTTGCATTCAGGAATTGATGCTGTGAGAGCTAGAATTATGCCCTTTAGTAAAAATTTTCCACTGGCAGAATTGAGAGAGTCATTAGAATATTGGTATCAAAAAACTAAGAGTAAAATCACCTACGAGTATGTTGTTTGGGGCGGAATTAACGATACAAAAGAAGCGGTAGATGCTCTTGTAAAATTCTGTAAATATGTGCCTTGTAAAGTAAATTTGATTGAATACAATCCTATTGACGATGGCGAATTCCAACAAGCATCTCCTGAAGCAATTAATTTGTATATTCAAGAATTAACTAAAAACAACATTGTAGCTAAAGTAAGAAGAAGTAGAGGTAAAGATATTGATGCTGCTTGTGGTCAATTAGCAAATAAAGAAGCCTAAAAATTTGCTTTTTTTTATTTATTAGGCTTAATTAATATTGCGTTTGGATATTTTTTCTTTAAAATATTTAAATTTCGTTCCGCTTCAATTCTAGTTTTAAAATTCCCAACCCATACTTTATATAATGGAGTGCTGAAGACTATAGTAGCATCGTAGTTTTTATTCTCTTTTTTAAATTGAATTAATGTTTTTTTAGACTCTTCGCTAGAGCCATTAAAAACTTGAATTTTATATTGGTTATTGATTGTAATTGAGGCGTTTACTTTTCTTTTTTCATTAAGTAATTGCTCAATTTTCGGATCTTGTATTACCTTTACTTCTTGGGCTAATAATGTGTTAAAATTTAAAAAAATAAGAAAAATAAAAAGTGATTTTAAAATTGTTTTTTTTGTTAAAAATTTCATAATAGTTTGATTTTTATGCAAATGTAAGGCTTATCAGAATATGTGAGAATATTTTTTTTATTTAGAATTAATATAAATTGAAAATTTAGATATTATTAGGTTTTGAGAATAGTTGATATATTGTATTTTTGCTCAAGTTTTAAAAAGTGTAGAGACGTTTCAAGAAAAAAAGAAATATCTTACAGAAATTTAGTCGATAATCATTTATAATATGAAAAAAGTGGGTAACCATAATTCGATTTCCAGAATTTATTCATTCGGATTAGCAGTAATGCTAACATTCTCCTTGTCAACATTTGCACAAACAGCACCGGCAGCTTCTGCAGCACCAGCGGCACCAGCGGCTGCAACTGCAATGAAAGCAGATGCCGCAGCGCCAGCAACTGGAGGAGCAGATGCTGTAAAAGGAAAAGAATTATTCAATGCAAACTGTGCAGCTTGTCATAATTTAGACAAGAAAATGACAGGTCCGGCTCTTAGAGGAGTAACTGGGCGTCACAAAAAAGATTGGTTTTATGGATGGGTTAAAAATAGCTCTGCCTTAATAAAATCTGGTGATGCAGATGCAGTTAAACTTTGGGAAGAAAATAAGCCTTCTGTAATGACTGCTTTTCCTCAATTGTCTAATGCAGATATTGATAATATTCTAGCTTACACAGACGAAGTTAAAGTTGATGCCCCTGCAGTTGTTGCTGTGGATGGTGCGAAAAAAAGTGATGAAGGTGGAATTTCTAACGCTGTAATCCTTGGTGCTCTTTCTTTAGTGATGCTAATGCTTGTAGTAATGTTATTTTTAGTAAATAATGTTTTATCAAAAATTGCTAAAGCTAACGGAATTGAAGTAGCTGAAAAAGAAGCAACATTGCCAATTTGGAAAGCGTTTGCTAGAAACCAATTTTTAATGGTAGTTTCTGCAATTATTTTCCTTTTAGGAAGTGCTTTCTTTGTTTACGGTTTTCTTATGCAAGTAGGAGTAGATCAAGATTACTCCCCAATTCAACCAATTCACTATTCTCATAGAATTCACGCTGGAAACAACCAGATAAATTGTAAATATTGCCACTCTGCTGCACGTGTTAGTAAAAATGCTGGAATTCCTTCTTTAAATGTATGTATGAATTGCCATAAAAACATTTCAGAAGTTTCGGATACTACTTCAACAGTAGATGGACATACAAAAGCATTTTATGATGGTGAAATTAAAAAATTATATACAGCAGTTGGATGGGATGGTAGTAAATATACTGGAAAAACACAGCCTGTTAAATGGGTTAGAATTCACAACTTACCAGACTTTGCTTATTTCAATCACTCACAACACGTTACAGTAGCAGGTATTGAATGTCAAAAATGTCATGGACCTGTTCAAACTTACGAAGTACAAAAACAATTTGCTCCTTTAACTATGGGATGGTGTATAAATTGTCACCGTGAAACGGAAGTTAAAATGGAAGGAAATGCTTATTACGATAAAATTCATAAAGAACTTTCTAAGAAATATGGTGTAGACAAATTGACTGCAGCACAAATGGGAGGTTTAGAATGCGGTAAATGCCATTATTAAGTTTATAAGGTTATAAAGTTTAGATGTTTATTTATCAAACGGCTCCTAAACTTTTAAACCAATAAACTTCTAAACAATTTAAAATTAATTAAGAAGCTAATATTTATATACGATGTCATCTAACAAAAAATACTGGAAAAGTGTTGAGGAACTAAACGAAAATAGTTCTATTGTTGAGACGCTTAGAAATAATGAATTTATTGAAGAGATTCCTACTTCGGATTTCCTTTCAGATAAAGACTCATTATCTTCTTCATCAACTACTCGTCGTGATTTCTTAAAGTACGTTGGTTTCACAACTGCAGCTGCATCGCTAGCTGCATGTGAAGGTCCAGTTCATAAATCAATTCCGTATGTGGTTCAGCCAGATACAATCATCCCTGGTATTGCAGATTTTTATGCAACTACTATGTTTGATGGTTTTGATTTTGCAAATCTTTTAGTAAAAACTAGAGAAGGCCGTCCAATTAAAATAGAAAACAATACTATTGAAGGTGCTAAATTTGCTGCAAATGCAAGAGTTCACGCTTCCGTATTGTCTTTATACGATAGTATGCGTCTTAAATCTCCAAAAATAGATGCAAAATCTGCTTCTTGGAGTGAAGTGAATGCTAACATTAAAGCTAGTTTAACCGAAGCTAAAAGCACAGGGAAACAAGTTGTTTTGTTAACTAATACTCAAGCAAGTCCTTCCTCTGAAAAATTAATCGCTGATTTTATCGCTAAGAATCCTACTGCAAAACACGTTGTGTATGATGCAGTTTCAGAATCTCCTGCTTTAGATGCTTTTGAAACCGTATACGGAGAAAGAGCTTTAGCAGATTACGATTTTTCAAAAGCAAACACTATTGTTTCACTAGATGCAGATTTCTTAGGTGATTGGCAAGGTGGAAGCTACGATTCTGGTTATGCTAAAGGAAGAGTACCACAAGCAGGAAAAATGTCTAAGCATTTTCAATTTGAAGCTAACATGACTCTTTCGGGAGCTGCTGCTGATAAAAGAGTGCCAATGTCTATTGCTAATCAAAAACAAGCATTAGTAAAAATATATAATGTAGTTACTGGCTCATCCGTTGCTACAGGAAAGATTGAAAATGAAGCAGAAGTTGTAAAAGCGGCTAACCACTTAAAAGCGGCTGGAAGTAAAGGACTTTTAGTTTCTGGAATTCAAGATAAAAATGCTCAATTGTTAGTTATAGCAATTAATCAAGTTATCAAAAGTGAAGCGTTATTAACTGCTGGTGCTAGATTAATCCGTAAAGGATCTAACGAAAAAGTAGCGCAATTAATTGCTGAGATGAATGCTGGTTTAGTTCACACATTAATTATGAGTGGCGTGAATCCGGTTTATACTTTAGCAAACAGTACCTCTTTCGTAGCTGGTCTTAAAAAAGTAAAAACTTCGGTAGCATTTTCTTTAAGAGAAGATGAAACTGCAGAAGTTGTTAAAATTGCTGCTGCAGCTCCTCACTATTTAGAATCTTGGAACGATCATACGTTAACTAAAGGAACTTATTCTTTGGTTCAACCAACTATCCGACCTTTATTTAATACTAAACAATTTCAAGAAGCATTAATGACTTGGAATGGTGTTGCAGGTACTTATTACGATTACGTAAAAGGAACTTCTGCTGCCTTTCTTTTAGGAAATTCTTGGAACAAAGTATTGCACGATGGTTTATTAGTAACAGGATCTTCCGCAATTGCTGGAGGCACTGCTGATTATGCTGCTGCTGCAAATGCTTTAGCAAAAGCAACTTCTTCCAAAGATTTTGAATTAGTATTATATACCAAAACTGGTTTAGGTGATGGACAACAAGCGAACAACCCATGGTTGCAAGAGTTTCCAGATCCAATTACAAGAGTTTCTTGGGATAATTATGTTACTGTTTCGCAAGCAGATGCTACTAGATTAGTTTTAGAAAATAAAATAGTTGCTAACGGTGGTCTTAACGGAAGTTATGCTACTTTAACAGTTAATGGCGTTAAATTAGAAAACGTTCCAGTAATTGTACAACCAGGTCAAGCAAAAGGAACTTTAGGTTTAGCGCTTGGGTATGGAAAAAAAGCCTCTTTAAAAGAAGAAATGCAAGTAGGTATTAATGCCTATGCACTATATAATAACTTTAACAATGTTCAATCGGCTACGCTAACTAAAGGAAATGGAGAACACGAGTTTGCTTGTGTACAATCTCAAAAAACTTTAATGGGTAGAGGAGATATTGTTAGAGAAACTACACTTGAAATTTTCAATACTAAAGAAGTTAAAGAATGGAACCCAGTTCCTATGGTTTCTTTAGATCATAAAGAAGTTGAAGCTTCTACAGTAGATTTATGGGAATCTTTTGATCGTTCTATCGGACATCATTTTAACCTATCTATCGACTTAAATGCTTGTACTGGATGTGGGGCTTGTGTTATTGCTTGTCACGCAGAAAACAACGTTCCTGTTGTAGGAAAATCAGAAGTGCGACGAAGTCGTGATATGCACTGGTTGCGTATTGATAGATATTATTCTTCGGAAGCTACTTTCGCAGGAGATAATGAGAAAAAAGAAAATTTCGACGGATTATTTGGAGCAAAAGGTTCTCTAGGTGGTTTTGGTAGCATGGAACATCCTGCTGACAATCCTCAAGTAGCCTTTCAACCAGTAATGTGTCAACATTGTAACCATGCACCATGTGAAACAGTTTGTCCAGTTGCGGCAACTTCTCACGGGCGTCAAGGTCAAAATCAAATGGCTTACAACAGATGTGTTGGTACTCGTTATTGTGCTAACAACTGTCCTTATAAAGTACGTCGTTTCAACTGGTTCTTGTATAACAAAAACAGCGAATTTGATTATCATATGAATGATGATTTAGGACGTATGGTTATCAATCCAGATGTTAACGTTCGTTCTCGTGGAGTAATGGAAAAATGTTCTATGTGTATTCAAATGACACAAAAAACTATTCTTGATGCAAAACGTGACGGAAGAGTAATAAAAGATGGTGAATTCCAAACTGCTTGTTCCAATGCTTGTTCTAACGGAGCAATGAAATTTGGAGATGTAAATGATAAAGAATCTAATGTTGCCGATTTATTGGAAGACAAAAGAATGTATCATTTATTAGAGCATGTTGGTACTAAACCAAACGTTATCTACCACGTAAAAGTTAGAAATACCTAGTTAAAAAGAATTATTAAGAAACAAGATAAAGGATTATGTCGTCTCACTACGAAGCACCCATTAGAAAACCATTAGTTATTGGTGATAAAAGTTATCACGATGTGACTGTAGATGTTGCCGCCCCAGTTGAGGGTAGAGCAAACAAACAATGGTGGACCGTTTTTTCAATCGCATTAGCAGCTTTCCTTTGGGGAATAGGTTGTATCGTTTATACTGTATCTACTGGTATTGGTTCTTGGGGACTAAACAAAACAGTAGGTTGGGCTTGGGATATTACCAATTTCGTTTGGTGGGTTGGTATCGGTCACGCAGGAACATTAATTTCTGCAGTATTGTTACTTTTCCGTCAACGATGGAGAATGGCTATTAACCGTTCTGCGGAAGCAATGACCATCTTCTCGGTGGTTCAAGCAGGATTGTTTCCTATTATTCACATGGGTCGTCCATGGTTGGCATACTGGGTAGTTCCAATTCCTAACCAATTCGGTTCTCTTTGGGTAAACTTTAACTCTCCTTTACTTTGGGACGTATTTGCAATTTCAACGTACCTTTCGGTATCTTTAGTATTCTGGTGGACTGGTTTACTTCCTGATTTTGCTATGCTAAGAGATAGAGCGGTAACTCCTTTCAACAAAAAAGTATATTCTATATTAAGTTTCGGTTGGAGCGGTAGAGCTAAAGATTGGCAACGTTTTGAAGAAGTGTCTTTAGTACTTGCAGGTTTAGCTACTCCTTTGGTATTGTCAGTACATACTATTGTATCTATGGACTTTGCTACTTCTATTGTTCCAGGATGGCATACTACAATTTTCCCTCCTTACTTCGTTGCAGGAGCGGTGTTCTCAGGATTTGCAATGGTAAATACCTTGTTGATCATTATGAGAAAAGTATCTAACTTAGAAGCTTACATTACTGTTCAACATATTGAATTAATGAACATTGTAATCATGATTACAGGTTCTATTGTTGGGGTTGCCTATATTACGGAGTTATTCGTAGCATGGTACTCTGGAGTAGAATACGAACAATATGCATTCTTGAATAGAGCAACTGGACCTTACTGGTGGGCTTATTGGTCAATGATGACTTGTAATGTTTTTTCACCTCAATTCATGTGGTCTAAAAAACTAAGAACTAGTATCATGTTCTCCTTTATCATCTCTATTGTAGTAAATATCGGAATGTGGTTTGAGCGTTTTGTAATTATCGTTACCTCTTTACACAGAGATTACCTACCGTCTTCTTGGACGATGTTCTCTCCAACATTTATTGATATCGGTATTTTCACAGGTACAATTGGTTTCTTCTTTGTTTTATTCTTATTATATGCTAGAACTTTCCCTGTGATTGCTCAAGCAGAGGTAAAAACAATCTTGAAATCTTCTGGAGAATTTTACAAAAAGAAAAGAGAACAAGAAGATAATAATCATTCAGATAAACACTAATAGTTGTTATGAGTAGTAATAAATTTATACACGCTATATACAATGATGATGACATTTTGATGGATGCTGTAAAGCAAACCAGAAAAGCACACCATCATATTGAAGAAGTTTTTACTCCATTTCCGGTTCACGGATTGGATAAAGCAATGGGATTGCCATCTACAAGATTGGCTATATGTGCCTTCATCTACGGATGTATTGGTTTAACTGTAGCAACTACCATGATGGATTTCATCATGATTCAAGATTGGCCACAAGATATTGGAGGAAAACCAAGTATGAGTTATATTCAAAACATGCCAGCTTTTGTACCGGTAATGTTTGAGATGACCGTATTTTTTGCAGCCCACTTAATGGTTATTACTTTTTATATGAGAAGTAGATTATGGCCATTCAAACAAGCTGAAAATCCAGATGTTAGAACTACAGATGACCACTTCTTAATGGAAGTAGCTGTTAATGATAATGAAGAAGAATTAACTTCTTTCTTAAAAGGGACAGGGGCAGTTGAAGTTAAAGTAATCGAAAAGAACTAAACAGACATGAAAAGTTTATTAAAAATAGCATTAGTATTAGGAATAGTAATTTCCTTTTCTTCTTGTAAGGATAATAACGCTCCAAATTATCAATACATGCCTAATATGTATGAATCGGTAGCTTATGAAACGTATTCAGAATCTACAGCATTCAATTCTCCAACAGGACTTAAAGGTAAAGAAGGACAATTGCCTCCTGTAGGAACTATTAAAAGAGGATATATTCCTTACGATTATCCAAATACTCCAGAAGCTTATTTAGCTGTTAAAGCAGCCGATTTAAAATCGCCTTTTGAAGCTAAAGTAGATATGGAAAAAGCGCAAGCGCTTTTTGAAATCTATTGTGCAATTTGCCATGGTAACGAAGGAAATGGAAAAGGAAGATTAGTTACACAAGGTAAATTTTTAGGGGTTCCTAGTTATGCCGATAGAGTAATTAATGAAGGAAGTATTAATCACGTGATTAACTACGGACTAAATTCAATGGGTTCTTACGCCAATCAATTAAACCAACAAGAACGTTGGATGGTTGCGGCTTATGTAATGAAACTTAAAGGTCAATTATAATACTTGAACAAACAGATTCTTAAAGATATGTATACATTTTCAAAAAAATTAAAAACCACAGCACTTATTCTAATGGCCTTAGGATTTGTTGGAATCGTGTATGGTTTTTTAGCTGCACCTAAAACTGTTGAAGAAGCAGAAAAAATAATTGCAGCAAGTCATCATGAAGAACATAAGGCGGAAGCAGTAAAAGAAGATGCTAAAACTTTAGTATTGCCAACTGAAGAAGTTACTAAAACTGAAGCGGTTGCTGCAAACGATACAACAAAAGTTGCTACAGATTCATTAGTTACCTCTGAAGATACTACTAAAGCAGTTGCTGCTGTAGTAGTTGAAAAAGCAGAGCCTGCTCACGAATCTGAAGCTGAAGTTGGTAAAGAAAAGAAAGAGCATGCGGAACATGTTTTTCACCAATTACAAAATAAGCCATGGGCTGCTTTATACATAGCTTGTATCTTTTTTATGTTAATTTCTCTAGGAGTACTAGCATTTTATGCTATTCAACAAGTTGCACAAGCAGGTTGGTCTCCAGTTTTATTTAGAGTTATGCAAGGTATTACGGCTTACTTACCTGTAGGGTCTGTAATCTTCTTTCTACTTTTAGTTGTAACTGGATTACACGTTTTTGAATCCAATCATCTTTTTGCTTGGATGGCAAAAGGGATTACTGAAAAAGGAAACCCTAACTATGATGAAATGGTAGCAGGTAAATCTGGTTATTTAAATTTTGCTTTCTGGATTTCTAGAGCTGCAATATTTTTATTAGGTTGGAACTTGTATCGTTATATTTCTAGAAAAAATTGTTTGTCTCAAGATGAGGCAAGTGACAATACTTTCTACAAAAAGAACTTTAAATGGTCAGCAGGATTCTTAGTTTTCTTCATAGTGTCTGAATCTATTATGTCATGGGATTGGTTAATGTCATTTGATCCACACTGGTTCAGTACATTATTCGGTTGGTATGTATTTGCTAGTTTCTTTGTAAGCGCTATCACTACAATTTCAATGGTGACTTTATATTTGAAATCTAAAGGATATTTAGAAAATGTAAATTCAAGTCATATTCATGATTTATCTAAATTCATGTTCGGGTTTAGTGTTTTCTGGACGTACTTATGGTTTTCTCAATTCATGTTGATTTGGTATGCTAATATTCCAGAAGAAATTACTTACTTTAAAATGAGAATCGATTTCTATACAGTCCCTTTTTGGGGAGCTGTTGTGATGAACTTTGTATTCCCTATACTAGTACTTATCAATACTGATTTCAAACGTATCGCTCCAATTATCGCTGGTGCTGGAGTTGTAATCTTATGTGGTCACTATATTGATTTCTTTAATATGGTTATGCCAGCTACAGTTGGTGACCAATGGTTCATTGGTGTATCAGAAATTGCATCCGTATTATTCTTTTTAGGCTTGTTTATTTATGTTGTATTTACTGCTTTAACTAAAGTACCACTTACACCTAAACGCAACCCATTCATAGAAGAAAGTAAACATTTTCATTATTAATATTTAAAGTAAACAACAAATGACGAGTTTATTAGTACTTCTTGTTTTAGTTTTATTATCGGTTGCACTTTGGCAACTAACTAAAATTTTTGATTTGACTCAAGTTGGTAAAAAATCCGAGGATACTCAGGTTGCCGACGATAACGACAATAAAGTTAATGGGTATTTATCTTTTGCCTTTTTAGCGTTTATTTATTTAATAACAATATATTGTTTTGCAAATTATGGAAAATTTCCATTAATGAGTAATGCAGCTTCTGTTCACGGAAAAGAGGTTGATCAATTAATGTGGATTTCAATGATCCTAATTTTTATTGTTCAAACTATTACACAAGGTTTATTATTTTACTTTTCATACAAGTACAGTGGACGAAAAGGACAAGTAGCTAGTTATTTTTCAGACAACAATAAATTAGAATTTATTTGGAGTTCTATTCCAGCTATTGTTTTAGCAGTTTTGATTTTCTTTGGTTTATATTCTTGGACAGATATTATGTTTGTTAATGAAAAAGTAGAGAAACCAATTGTAATTGAGATTTATGCACAACAATTTAAATGGACTGCTAGATACTCTGGAACGGATAATGTTCTTGGAAAAGCTAACGTAAGATTAATTGAAGGGGTTAACGCTCTTGGTGTTGATTTGGCTGATCCTAATGCTCAAGATGATATTATTGCTGATGAGATTCATATTCCAAAAGGAGTAAAAGTTCTTTTCAAATTGCGTTCTCAAGATGTTTTGCACTCTATGTACATGCCCCATTTTAGAGCACAAATGAATTGCGTTCCAGGAATGGTAACACAATTTGCTTTCATACCTTCTGTTACAACTGCAGAAATGAGAGAAAATCCTGATATGATTGAAAAAGTTGCGAACATAAATAAAATTAGAGAAGAAAAAAGTGTTGAATTAGTTGCAGATGGTAAAACTGCTTTAGATCCTTATACTTTTGATTATCTTTTATTATGTAATAAAATTTGTGGAGCTTCTCATTACAACATGCAAATGAAAGTGATAGTAGATACTCCAGAAGATTATAAAAAATGGTTATCTGGTAAAACCACTTTAGTACAATCTGTAAAAGATGCTGCCAAAGAAGCACTTGCTGCTAAAACTGCAGAAAGTAATCCTGCAAAAATTGATACCACCTCTGCTAAAAAAGACACTACTTTAGTGGCTGTAGCACCAATGAAATAATAAAAATAATATATTTTATATAATATGAGTCACGCACACGATAATCACGACATTGATCTACACGACGATCATCATGAACACCACCATAAAGACACGTTTATTACTAAATATATATTTAGTATAGACCATAAAATGATTGCTAAACAATACTTGTTAACAGGTATTTTCATGGGAATCATTGGAGTTGGTATGTCCTTACTTTTTAGACTTCAATTGGCTTGGCCAGAGCAGTCTTTTAAAGTTTTTAGTTTCTTTTTAGGAGAAAAAATGGCTCCAGGCGGTGTAATGACTAATGAGGCTTACTTATCTCTTATTACTATTCACGGAACTATAATGGTATTCTTTGTACTGACGGCCGCGCTGAGTGGAACCTTTAGTAATTTACTGATACCGCTACAACTTGGAGCTCGAGATATGGCTTCTGGTTTCTTAAACATGGTTTCCTACTGGTTATTCTTTTTATCTAGTGTAGTAATGGTTTCTTCTTTATTTGTAGAATCTGGCCCCGCTTCTGCAGGATGGACAATATATCCACCATTAAGTGCATTACCTCAGGCTATTTCTGGTTCTGGTATGGGTATGACTCTTTGGTTAGTTTCTATGGCTATATTTATTGCTGCTTCCTTGATGGGATCTTTAAATTATATTGTTACAGTTATTAATTTAAGAACTAAAGGAATGTCTTTAACTAGAATGCCACTTACTATTTGGGCTTTCTTTGTTACTGCTATCATCGGAGTTATTTCTTTCCCAGTTTTATTATCAGCTGCTCTTTTATTAATAATGGATAGAAGTTTTGGTACTTCTTTCTTCTTGTCGGATATTTATTTAGCTGGTGAAGTATTGAACTACCAAGGTGGTTCTCCCGTTTTATTTGAACATTTATTTTGGTTCTTAGGTCACCCAGAAGTTTATATCATTCTTTTACCTGCATTAGGAATTACTTCTGAAGTAATTGCAACTAACTCTCGTAAACCAATTTTCGGATATAGAGCAATGATTATGTCTATTCTTGCAATTGCATTCTTGTCAACCATCGTTTGGGGACACCATATGTTTATTTCAGGAATGAATCCTTTCTTAGGTTCCGTGTTTACTTTTACAACTTTATTAATTGCAATTCCATCTGCAGTAAAAGCATTCAACTATATTACAACTTTATGGAAAGGTAATTTACAGTTGAATCCTGCAATGTTATTTTCTATCGGATTGGTTTCTACTTTCATCACTGGAGGTTTAACAGGAATCATCTTAGGGGACAGTACTCTAGATATTAACGTTCACGATACTTATTTTGTTGTTGCTCACTTTCACTTAGTAATGGGTATATCTGCTCTTTACGGAATGTTTGCTGGAATCTACCATTGGTTTCCTAAAATGTTCGGAAGAATGTTAAACAAAACTTTAGGATATGTTCACTTCTGGGTAACAGCAATTTGTGCTTATGGCGTTTTCTTCCCAATGCACTTTATTGGTATGGCAGGTTTACCTCGTCGTTACTACGAAAATACCAACTTCCCATTATTTGATGATTTACAAAATGTGAATGTTGTTATTACTTCATTTGCACTTATTGGAGGGGTTTTCCAATTGGTTTTCCTTTACAATTTCTTTAGTAGTATTTTCTACGGAAAAAGAACTGTTCAAAATCCATGGAGATCCAACACATTAGAATGGACAGCGCCAATTGAGCATATACACGGTAACTGGCCTGGAGAAATTCCTGAAGTGCACAGATGGCCTTACGATTATAGTAAACCAGGTCATGATGAAGATTTTGTACCACAAAACGTTCCAATGAAACCAGGTGAAGAAGTATTACACCACTAAGATTTCAAAAATATATTTAAAATGCCTCTCAATTTCGAGAGGCATTTTTATTTACCTATAACTTTGTTATATATTTGTACTATGAACGAAAATTTAGATCCTTCCAATTCTAATTACAATCCAGAAGAGCTTGACCTTGAAAAAAAGTTACGTCCTCTTTCTTTTGACGATTTTACAGGACAAGAACAAGTTTTAGATAATTTAAAAGTTTTTGTAGAAGCCGCCAATCAAAGGAATGAAGCACTAGATCATACTTTGTTTCATGGACCTCCAGGACTTGGTAAAACTACTTTGGCAAATATTCTAGCAAATGAATTAGGTGTTGGAATTAAGATTACTTCCGGACCTGTTTTAGACAAACCTGGCGATTTAGCAGGATTGCTTACCAATTTAGAAGATCGCGATGTGCTTTTCATTGACGAGATTCACCGTTTAAGTCCGGTAGTGGAAGAATATTTGTATTCGGCCATGGAAGATTTTAAAATTGATATAATGATTGAATCGGGTCCTAATGCCAGAACCGTTCAATTGAATTTAAATCCGTTTACTTTAGTTGGAGCAACAACGCGTTCAGGATTACTTACTGCTCCTATGCGAGCACGTTTTGGAATCCAAAGCAGATTGCAATATTACAATACCGAACTTTTGACTACAATTGTGCAACGAAGTTCTGCTATATTAAAAATGCCTATAACCATGGAGGCTGCAATTGAAATAGCAGGGAGAAGTCGCGGAACACCTCGTATTGCAAATGCACTTTTGCGAAGAGTCCGTGATTTTGCTCAAATAAAAGGAAATGGAAAAATAGACATTGAAATTGCTCAATATTCGCTTAAAGCATTGCATGTTGATGCACATGGTTTGGATGAAATGGACAACAAAATTCTATCTACTATGATAGATAAATTTAAAGGAGGTCCCGTTGGATTATCCACTTTGGCAACTGCTGTTTCTGAAAGTGGCGAAACCATTGAAGAAGTTTACGAACCTTTTTTAATTCAAGAAGGATTCCTTGTAAGAACTCCGAGAGGTAGAGAAGCAACCGAAAAAGCGTACAAACATTTAGGGAAAGTTAAAGCGAACGTTCAAGGAGGATTGTTTTAGAATGAAGCGGGAAGATGGGAGATGGAAGACGGAAGAGGGAAGATGGGAGTTGGAAGATGGGAGTTTAGAGTTGGAAGATGGGAGCTGGAAGATGGAAGAGGGAAGTTTGAAGAGAGGAGAATAAATTTTATAAGAAAAATCATTTATTGAGCATTTTTTTGTAAATTTATTTTCATTAATTATCTTAATTCCTATGAGTTTTAAATTTGAAAAATTAATTATTTGGCAGAAATCTATGGATTTTGGAGAAGAAATTAATCTTATTTGTAAAAACTTTCCTAAGCACGAAATGTATAACCTTTCCTCCCAAATGTTAAGAGCTTCTGACTCTATCGCTTTAAATATTTCGGAGGGAAGTATTGAACAATCTAATGCAGAGTTTAATAGGTTTCTTGGTTATTCTGTTCGTTCTATTGCTGAAGTTGTAACTTGTTTGTATAAAGCTAAAAGACGAAATTATATTGAACCTACACTTTTTGATAAGTTGTATAAAGATTGCTTTGATTTAATGAATATGACTATTGCTTTTAAATCTCATTTAAAATAAACATGTAACTTATAACTTCCAACTTCCAACTCCCCACTTCCATTTTGATTAACAACAAAGAAAAATACTCTCAACTAATCAAAGCCGAATCCAAAAGACTCGGCTTTCTTTCTTGTGGAATATCCAAAGCGGGTTTTCTAGAGGAGGAAGCACCTCGATTGGAATCTTGGTTAAATAAAAACCAACATGGGCAGATGGCCTATATGGAAAACCATTTTGATAAACGATTAAATCCCACTTTGCTTGTTGAAGATTCTAAAAGTGTTATTTCCTTATTATTGAATTATTATCCTTCGGAAGAACAGAATAAAGAAAGTTATAAGATTTCTAAATATGCTTATGGGCAAGATTACCATTTTGTAATAAAAGAAAAGTTAACTGAATTACTTCATACAATTCAATCGGAAATTGGAGCAGTTTCGGGTCGTGCATTTGTAGATTCTGCACCGGTTTTAGATAAGGCTTGGGCAGCAAAATCAGGATTGGGTTGGATAGGAAAAAACAGTAATTTAATCACCCAAAAAACAGGTTCCTTTTATTTTATTGCCGAATTAATTGTAGACCTCGAATTAGATTACGATTACGCAACCACAGACCATTGCGGTACTTGCACCGCCTGCATAGACGCTTGTCCTACTGAGGCAATTGTAGCTCCTTATGTTGTAGACGGTAGTAAATGTATTTCCTATTTCACCATAGAACTTAAAGACAATTTGCCTCAAGAAATGAAAGGTAAATTTAATGATTGGATTTTTGGTTGTGATATTTGTCAAGATGTATGTCCGTGGAATCGTTTTTCGAAAGCCCATTCCGAACCTTTGTTTAATCCTAATCCGGAATTATTATCGTTTACTAAAAAAGACTGGGAAGAAATCACAGCAGACACTTTCAAAAAAGTGTTTGCTAATTCTGCTGTGAAACGAACTAAATTAAATGGTTTGCAACGGAATATAGACTTTTTGAAATAATAAGAGGGTAGTTTAATTTTGCTTTGTAAATATTTATTTTTTTATTAGGATTACTATAAATTAGGTTCCTCCATTTAAAAACAACTTCCCTTATTTGCAAATAATAACGCAAGAACTACAAGTCATAATTCAAGAATTACAAATCATAACCGAAGAATTACAAATCATAACCGAAGAATTACAAGTCATAATACAATAATTACAAATCATAATGCAATAATTACAAGTCATAATGCAATAATTACCAGTCATAATGCAATAATTACCAGTCATAACGCAAGATTTACATGTTATAATCCGAGAACTACAAATCTTGATGGGATAATTATAAAGTAGGATGGAAGAATTGCAAAATAGGAAAGGAGTTGTAAAGTTTGTGGGTAAGAGCTAGAAGCTCGCACGAGGGGGATAGTATTGGTATATTTCAATTGTGAGCTAGTAAACAAAAAAAATTGACGAATTGTCAGTCTTTATTAATTTTAGATAAAAAATTTATTTTGGCTCATATTTTGATGCTAATTAGGTAATTATAAAATTTACAATTATGGGAATGAGTTATATGGTTTTGGCCGGAATTATTATGTTGATGAGTTGGGTGGTAAGTAGTCGATTGAAAAGTAAATTCGAATTTTATTCTAAACTTCAATTGCAAAATGGTATGTCTGGGAAAGAAATTGCCGAAAAGATGCTGGCTGATAATGGTATTTATGACGTAAAAGTTATTTCGGTAGAAGGAAGGCTTACCGATCATTACAATCCTACTGACAAAACGGTAAACTTAAGTGAAGCCGTTTATAACGAAAGAAATGCCGCAGCAGCAGCGGTTGCAGCTCATGAATGCGGGCATGCCGTGCAACATGCTAAATCGTATAGTATGTTGGAATTACGGTCTAAATTAGTGCCAATTGTTTCGGTGACTTCTAATTTTGTTCAATGGATATTGTTAGCAGGAATCATTATGATAAGGACTTTCCCTTCTTTATTATTGCTTGGAATTGTGATTTTTGCATTAACCACTTTGTTTACCTTAATAACTTTACCGGT
Source organism: Flavobacteriaceae bacterium (assembly GCA_947446865.1). Lineage (GTDB taxonomy): Bacteria > Bacteroidota > Bacteroidia > Flavobacteriales > Flavobacteriaceae > Flavobacterium. Next base: position 24,732 of record CANFHX010000037.1, read on the forward strand.
AGAATACGATGCAAGTAATCGTGCTTTGGCTTGGTTAAAAAATAAAAACATGCTAAATCCTGCAGAATATTCGGGAGCTGAAGATTCTTTAAAATGGGCTGCCCGAACTTATGTGGTTGCTGCAATTGGTTCTATAGGAACTTTGTTGTACTATGTTTCTATTTATCTTGGAGGAAGAAGAAATGATTAATTTCTTTCAAATAGCATATAAAAAATCAGAATCCGTTATGAAAGTAGCGGATTTTTTTATTTAGAAAAAGAAGATAAAATTAACGCAACCGATAACCAAACCACCCCATGAATTAAGAGGCATTTGGCATAACTTTGATTTCCGTAGAGTTGTTTTACTAAATGCACCATAAAATAAATGATGCTAATTGGCACAAATAAATACAATAATAATACGCCGCCATTGGGAGTGTTGCCATGGGTTGGAAAAAGTTCATAACACACTCCAGCAATTAAGATGTAAATGGTGTAAAAAGCGATGGCTATATTTTCTTTGGTGAATTTATTGAAGTTCATTCGTTTTATTTATTGTTATAATTTGTTGCCTTGTTCGCATTTGAAGGGTTACAATTGAATTTGTCGCTCTATTTGTTGGTCTAAGGAGATGAAGGTTTCCGTTCTAGAAACGCCATCAATAGGTTGGATTTTGGTGTTTAATAGTTGCATTAAATGTTCGTTGTCTTTGCATATTATTTTGATTAATATGCTCCAGTTTCCGGTGGTGTAATGGCATTCTAGTATTTCTGGAATTTTGCGTAATTCTTTTACGGCCTCCGAGTTGTTTGCAGCTTTTTCGAGATAGACACCAATAAATGCCATGGTTTTATACCCTAAAACTTTATTGTTGATGATGAATTTAGACCCCGAAATCACGCCTGCGTCTTCTAGTTTTTTTAATCGTTGGTGAATTGCGGCTCCTGAGATTCCTATTTTGTTTGCGATTTGCAGTATTGGTTTCCGAGCATCTTCCATTAGGTTTCGAAGGATTTCCTTGTCGATACCGTCAATTTCTATTTGAAGTTGGTTGATTTTCATAGGTGCTAAATTTAAAGCAAAAATAAGAATATTGTTTTAATTGTAAAGCAAATACTATAATTAACGGATAGTTAATTCAAATTAGTACTTGAATATCTTGATTGTCTTATTTTGATTTAATGTTTGGAGGGGTTTGTTGTATTTTGGTAAAAAGTTATTGCTTAGGAATTTTATTTTCATTCAATACCCTCACTTGCTAGCCCCGATTGAGCCGATAGCTCTCGTGGAGGAACGGAACGAGACTAAAGGCGAAAGCGGGAATTACCTTTACTGAAATACGCAAACGATTCGCTCCTTAAAATATTAAGGATTAATTGCTTCGACAATTATAGCCGGATCGTTAAGCATGTCTTTAAGCATGTTTTCTATTCCGTTTTTAAGGGTGAAAGTTGACGATGGGCAACCGTTGCAGGAACCTTGTAGGATAACTTTTACACGTTTTTCATTTGCATCGTACGAATCGAAAAGGATATTTCCGCCATCGGCAGCAACTGCGGGCTTAACATATTCTTCTAAAATGTTGATGATTTGTTGGGAAGTGGTGTCAAGATTATCGAAATTTTTTATTTGTTGTTTCTCTTGTTTGGTATCGGCAACCACCAAAGTTTCGTCAATAACGATGCCTCCATTTTCAATATATTCTTTGATGAAGGTGCGAATTTCTATGGTTATTTCTTCCCAAGTTGCTACTTCGTATTTAGTAATGGAAATATAATTTTCATCAATAAAAACTTCTTTTACAAATGAAAATTGGAAGAGTTCTTTGGCTAATGGGGAAGGGGCTGTTTCGTCGATGTTTTTAAATTCGAGGGCGGTTTTGGTAAGACGTCTACTTACAACAAACTTAAGTGTAGCAGGGTTTGGTGTGGTTTCTCCATAAACTGTTAGTGCGGTTTTGGTAGGTTTTGAAGCGTCTTCAACTAGGATTTTTCCTCCTGATTTTACGTATTCTTCTATTTGTTCGGCAACTGCATCTTTTACATCATTCCAATCTACGATGCTAAATCTTTCGATAGCAATGAAATTTCCGGAGATATAAACTGTTTTTACAAATGGCAGGTAGAATAATTGTTGGGCTAGAGGCGAATTTTTGGCTTCATCGATATTCTTAAATTCAAAACTTTCGTTTTGAGTTATAAAGTCGGGGAATTCAAATTTTAGTATGGTTGGATTTTGAGTTTCTTTTATTATGATTTTCATTGTAAGTGTTTCTCTGTATTTTTCAACAAATTTAACAAAGTTATTCGTTGGTAATTCCTATATTTGGAGATTTAAACAATAAATTAACATTTGTTTTCAAAATATTTATAATTATAAAGCTAATATATCCATACAGTAAATGAGAAAAATCCTACTTTTTTTATCTTTTTTATCCATGAATTTTATTCATGCACAATTGATTGTTAACAATACTACGCAAACCCCAGCGCAATTAGTTCAAAGTGTACTTTTAGGAAATGGGTTAACTGTATCTAATATAAAATTTAATGGTTCTGCTGCTTCTGCTGCTACAGTTAGAGACCAGGTTGGTAAATTTACCAATGGTAATACTACTAATATTGGATTGAATTCAGGAATTGTATTGGCCACCGGTAAAGCAACCGTTGCAATGGGCGCAAACAATGCTGGTGGAGCAAGTCAGGCATCCGCATTTCCACTTTCACCAGGTGATTCCGATTTGGATTTATTAACTTCAGGTACTATTGATAATAAATCAATTTTAGAATTTGATTTTGTACCTACTGGACAGAATCTAAGTTTTAATTTTGTTTTTGCTTCGGAAGAATATTTAGAATTTGTAAATACTACGCACAATGATGTTTTCGGTTTTTTTATTAGTGGGCCTGGTATTACAGGACCCTATTCTGGAAACGCAAAAAATATAGCTTTGGTTCCTTCTACTACAACAGCTATTACTATTGATAATGTCAATAATGTTAGTAATTCTACTTTTTATATTAACAATGGTACTGGAGCTACGCCCTTAGTTAATTCAACTATACAATTTGATGGTTTTACAAAAGTTATTGCGGCTTTAGCCAACGTACAGTGTGGTATGACCTATCATATAAAATTAGCAATAGCTAATGTTGGCGATAATGTTTGGGATTCAGCAGTTTTTTTAGAAGCGAATAGTTTTAATACGACTCCAGTATTTAATTTGCCTCCTGACTTAACTGTGTCTGGCGGTACTGCTCCTTGTTTTGGAACTACTAAACAAATATGTACAGGTTTAGCAACTACTATATTGCACGAATGGACTTTAAATGGAGTTCCTATTGTTGGAGCTTCGGGGCCTTGCGTTACAATTAGTGAACCGGGGCAATTATGTGCTACCGTTTATCCTCTGGGATCTGCATGTCCAACTACGCGTTGTATGACAGTTCAGTTTTTACAACCAATGCCGATTTCGAATCCTGTCACAGTTAAGGCTTGTGTGGGTTCTACATTTAATTTAACTACTAATACAGCTGTTATTCTTAATGGGTTAAATGCGGCAGATTATGATGTTGCGTATTATCACACCCAATTAGATGCTGAAAACACTTCTAATCCTATTTTTAATAATACTGCTTATCCAGGGGTAGAGGGAGAGGTTATCTGGGCTGGAGTATCTGATATTGCTTCAGGTTCAGGTTGTGTGGAAACAAAATCCTTTATTTTGACTTTTGTCTCGGCAATTGCTCCAGAAATAACCTGTGGAACTCCAACAAATAGTTCTGTTGCATTTAATTGGACCGCTTTGGCAGAAACAACTGATTATACAGTTTCTTATCAAGTTAATACAAATACACCTATTAATATTGGAGCCATTGGAAATGTAATTACATATCCAATTTCTGGTTTAACTCCAGGGAATAATGTACAAATTACCTTGACTCCTGTGGGAGGCGTTGGAACTTGTTTTGCCCCTGCAACCTTTACTTGCTCAACCACTTTATGTCCATCCATAACTTTACCTTCTACTGACCAGACTTTATGTCCTAATGGGAATCCGACTCCTTTTTCTGTGACAACTTCTGCTACGGCTTCTAATTCTATAAGTTATGTTTATTTTACTACTCTTCAAGTTGGAGATGCTATGTATACGGGAGGAATTCCTTTAGGTATGGTAACACCAACAGCTGGAGGGATAGCAACTTTGGATCTTCCTGTTTTAGGTTCTGGTTCTTTGCCAAATACAGCGGGTACTTATTATGTTTACGCTATTGCTTCTCCTGCTCCACTTGACGCTACTTGCAGACCCTACTCATTGATTCAAGTTGTGGTTAATGCTACGCCCTTAGCTCCAACAGTTGTAACTCCAGTAACTTATTGCCAAAATGCTACGGCATCGGCTTTGACTGCCACGGGAACAAGTTTACTTTGGTATACTGCTGCAACGGGAGGTGTTGGTTCTGCTACAGCTCCAACCCCTAGTACTGCTGCCGCAGGTTCTACTGATTATTATGTTTCTCAAACGGTTTTAGGATGTGAAAGTCCAAGAGCTTCTATAACAGTTACTGTTAATGCTACACCTTTAGCACCAACGGTTACCACTCCAGTTACGTATTGCCAAAATGCTACGGCATCTGCTTTGACCGCTACTGGTACTAGTTTACTTTGGTATACTACAGCTACGGGGGGTGTTGGTTCTGCTACAGCTCCAACTCCTAGTACTGCTGCTGCTGGGAATACTAATGCTTATGTTTCTGATACTATTTTAGGATGCGAAGGTCCTAGAGCAACTATTACAGTAACAGTAAATGCTACACCACTGGCACCAACAGTATCTCCAGTTACGTATTGCCAAAATGCTACAGCATCGGCATTGACTGCAACAGGATCAGGACTGCTTTGGTACGCTGCTGCAACGGGAGGTGTTGGTTCTGCTACTGCTCCAACTCCTAGTACTGCTACTGCGGGCACTATGGATTATTTTGTTTCTCAA
>CANFHX010000038.1 GCA_947446865.1 Flavobacteriaceae bacterium
ATTAAAATAATTTAAAATCAACAGTTGTTGGTTTCTCCTAAAAGGGAACCTAACTTCTATAATAAGGACAACAACATGGAACTTATATTAAAACAAGACGTTCAAAACGTAGGATTTAAAGATGATATTGTATCAGTAAAAGCTGGTTACGGTCGTAATTTCTTAATTCCACAAGGATTTGCTCAATTAGCTACTCCATCTGCAAAGAAAGTATTGGCTGAAAACTTAAAGCAAAAAGCACATAAAGAGGCTAAAGTAGTTGCTGATGCAAACAAAATTGCAGATGCATTGAAAGCTTTAGATATTAAAATTACCTCTAAAGCAGGTGGTGAAAAATTATTTGGTTCTATTACCAATATTGATATCGCTGCAGCTTTAGAAAAAGCAGGACAAACTATCGAAAGAAAATTCATCACTAGCGGTACTGTTAAACGTACTGGTAAATACACAGCTTCTGTAAGATTACACAGAGATGTAGTAGTTGAATTACCTTATGAAATTCTTGCTGAGGTTTAATATCTCTCTATCTTATAAAAAAAATCTCGATGTAAATCGGGATTTTTTTTTATAGTGACACCAAGGCATAAAAACAATAAGTTATTTGATGAATTTTAAGTAACTTTATATATTTATATAACAAAAAATCTTAGCGACTTAGTGCCTTAGTGGCTAAAAAAAAAATAGATAAGTATGAAATACAAAAGATTAACTAAAGAACAATTTGAAGAATTGCACCAAGAATTTGCAACCTTCTTAGCATCCCAATCTATTGATAAAAAAGAATGGGATACAATAAAAAGTAATACTCCTGAAGTTGCAGAACAACAACTGGATGTTTTTTCTGATTTAATTTGGGAAAACGTATTAACCAATGCTCAATTTTTAGAACATTTTTCTAAAAATCATATATTTCTATTTCATTGTCAAGAAAACCATATCGAATCTATGGTTATAAAATCTTTGGTAACTGATGTAGATTTTATGGGCAAAGAAGGCATGGTTTGGTTGAGCGACAATTTATTTACAGAAACAGTAGAAATGCATCTGGGTAAAAAAGAATACGATGGCGATCGTAATGCTGCTATTTTCCATCTAATTACCGAAGGCGCAATTTTAAGCGATGGGCAATTGTATGTTCAAATAAATACAATAATTCAATAAGATATTTTTCTTTTAAATTGAAAATAAATGGCTATTTTAGTACGCGAAACGAACTAATCTAGCCATTACTTTATTATGGACATTCTACAAAAAATTCAAGAGTTACGACAAGTACTTAACCTCCACAACCATAACTACTATGTGCTGGATAGACCAACTATTTCTGATTTTGAATTCGACCAAAAATTAAAAGAACTTCAAGATTTAGAAGCGCAACATCCCGAATATTTTGATGCAAATTCCCCTTCGCAACGTGTTGGAGGAACTATTACAAAAAATTTTCAAACTGTAGTTCATGAAAATCGAATGTATTCGTTAGATAATTCTTACTCCAAAGAAGATTTGCAAGATTGGGAAATTAAAATTCAAAAGGTTTTAGGAAATGTTCCTTTGCAATACACCTGCGAACTAAAATACGATGGTGCTTCCATATCAATTACTTACCAAGATGGAAAACTTTTAAAAGCAGTTACTCGAGGAGATGGATTTCAAGGCGATGATGTGACTAATAATATAAAAACTATAAAATCCATTCCGTTGCAACTCACCGGAAATTATCCTCCTAGATTTGATATTCGAGGAGAAATAATTCTACCATTAGAAGGGTTCGAAAAAATGAATCAGGAATTATTGGATATAGGTGAATTGCCTTATTCTAATCCTAGAAACACGGCTTCTGGAAGTTTAAAATTACAAGACAGTGCTGAAGTTGCCAAACGACCATTAGATTGCTTGTTGTATTTTATTATTGGAAACAATTTACCTTTTACTTCGCAACATACCGGATTGGAAGTTGCCAGAAATTGGGGATTTAAAGTCCCAACCCAATCTAAATTAGCAACTAATTTGGAGGAAGTTTTTGAGTTTATCAACTATTGGGATGTGCACCGCCATGATTTGCCTTATGAAACGGATGGAGTTGTAATAAAAGTAGATGATTTTAATCTTCAAAACGAATTGGGTTTTACTGCCAAATCCCCCCGTTGGGCTATTGCATATAAATTCAAATCGGAACAAGTTACTACCGTTTTAAACTCCATTTCCTACCAAGTTGGAAGAACAGGAGCGATAACTCCGGTTGCTAATTTAGAGCCCGTGCAACTAGCTGGAACTATCGTGAAACGCGCTTCGTTACACAATGCAGACCAAATTGAAAAACTGGATATCCGTGTAGGTGATACGGTTTTTGTAGAAAAAGGAGGGGAGATTATCCCGAAGATAATAGGTGTTGCTCAAAGAGGTTCTCAAGCAGAACCAACAAAATATATTACCCATTGCCCAGAATGCCATACTGAACTAACCCGAAAAGAAGGAGAAGCCAATCATTTCTGTCCTAATTTTTATGGTTGTCCGCCACAAATAATAGGTAGAATACAGCATTATATTTCCAGAAAAGCCATGGATATTGAGGGCTTAGGAGGGGAAACGGTTGCTTTGCTTTATGCGAATGGATTGGTTAAAGACTATTCTGATTTGTATGAATTGACTGTAGATCAAGTAATTCCGTTGGAACGAATGGCGCAAAAAAGTGCCGATAATTTAGTTAATGGAATTGAAAAATCAAAAGAAGTTCCGTTTGAACGGGTATTGTTTGCTCTCGGAATTCGTTATGTAGGAGAAACCGTTGCTAAGAAATTAGCCAAGCATTACAAATCTATTGAAGTATTGCGTCAAGCATCGCTTATGGATTTGATTCTGGTAGATGAAATTGGTGAGAGAATCGCACAAAGCGTACTAGAGTTTTTTGAAAATAATACTAATTGTGAAATTATTGAACGACTTAGAAAATTTGGTGTCCAATTAGAATTAGTAGAAAAATTCAATCCCAATGCCACGGACAAATTAGTTGGAAAAATATTCGTGGTTTCGGGAGTATTTGAAATATTTTCTAGAGATGAATTAAAAAAAGCTATTGAAGATAATGGGGGTAAAGTAGGAAGTTCTATTTCTGCTAAAACTGATTTTGTGATTGCGGGAGATAACATGGGACCTGCCAAATTGGAAAAAGCCAACCAACTGGGAATAACAATTATTTCCGAAAATGATTTTATAGAAATGATAAAGGGTAACGCATAGATTGCATTACCCTTATTTTATTTGAATAAATTACTATTTTATACTACAATAGATTTTCCTTGGCTTGCAATTTCTTTATCGGAATTAAGATAAAAATCGATGCGTCCTAAATTCAAACCGTAGCAACCTACTTGGTTAATTAACACCTCTTTTCCGTCTAGATTTTTTTCAATTACCGGTTTATCTAAGAAAGTATGGGTATGTCCGCCAATTATCAAATCAATGTCTTTAGTTTTTTTGGCAAGAATAAGATCACAAACTTTATTAGGTTCTTCTTTATAATTGTATCCAATGTGTGACAAACAAATAACTAGGTCGCAGTTGTTTTCGTGTTTTAGAATTCGGGCCATATCGGTAGCTGATTCTATTGGGTCGTTGTAAACAGTTTCTTTGCAGTTTTTCTTGTCAACCAAGCCTTGTAATTCAACTCCTAATCCAAAAACTCCAATTTTAACACCATCTACATACGTTATTTTGTAGGGCTTTACATGACCATCAAGCACGGTATTTTTAAAGCCATAATTAGAAACAAAGTCAAATTTGGCATTTGGCATTTGCGCAAGCAAACCATCAATTCCGTTATCAAAATCATGATTTCCAAGGGTTACAATGTCATAACCCATCATATTCATTAATTTGAATTCCAATTCGCCACCATAATAATTGAAATACGGAGTACCTTGAAAAATATCTCCTGCATCTAACAAAAGTACATTTTTGTTTTCTTTACGAATAGTTTCAATGATAGCAGCTCTTTTTGCTACTCCACCCATACCAGGATTTTTTGGATGATCGGCCGGAAAAGGATCGATATAACTGTGTACATCGTTCGTGTGAAGGATGGTAATGTGTTTTACTTTTTCACTTTTAAAACTACTTAATGAAAAACCTGTTAAGCCTAAAAAAGCAGAACTTGCAGCAGTTTTCTGAATAAAATCTCTTCTTTTCATAGTGCTATTCTTTAGTAATTCTAATGTTATTATTAATCTTCAAGGTATCTACGTCTTTAAAATAATCAATCATAATGTTGCGTAGCTTGTAATCTAAATCATGTCGTTCCACATTCTTTTTAAAGAAAGTCATATTATCGCCACCATTGGATAAATAATCGGAAGTTACCACATAATAAATTTTGTCTTTTTCTAAGGGTTTCCCTTGTACTAATATGTTAATAGGCTGGTCATCTTTAGATATAGTGAAAGTCATTCCTGCTAACGGATGCGGTTTCTTTTCAGTAATAATATAATTGGCAATTTCAATAATTTGTTCTTGTTTTAAACCAACTACTACGGCGCTATTTTCAAACGGCATCACTTCGTAGGCATTTCTAGCAGTAACATTACCTTTAGGAATAATAGTTCTAATTCCACCATGGTTTAAAAAAGCGATATCAATAGATTTGTGTTCTCTTTGCAAGAAAATAGGATTGCTTTTTTCAAGAGTAATATCAGCAAGAAAACAACCAATATTGGTTTGCCATTGTCCTTTAGTTTTGTCTAAAGTTTCAGGGCAATAGGCTAGAATTTCGCTTAAATCCTTGTCAATGTGTTCTCTATAAGGTTTAATGTAGTTTTCGATTTCAGGAACTCCGCTTTGCTTATCGCTAATGCTAATTTTCTTTCCTTCAATTTTGGAAACATAAAACGGATGACTCGAGCAAGCGGTTAAGAAAATAAATGTTAATAATAAAACAAAATGTTTCATTACAACGGTATAGTTTTTTAGTTTTACCATCATTATACGACTAAAATCAGTTAAATTTGTAATCTGGTAAATGTACTATGTTTTGGAATAAAATTAAGGAATTTTGGACAAAAAAAATTGTTAAGAAAAGGTTACTAAATGTAAAGCATTTGGCAACCAATACTGCTATTAAAAAAGTCGGAATTGTATTTGATGAAACTTATTTTCATGACAAATACGCATTAATAAGTGAATTAATAAATAACGGGATTCAAGAAGAGAATATTTCCTCATTAGTTTTTAAAAATGTTGTTAAGAAAAATGAAACTTTTGATAGTCCTTTTTTTTCGTATAAAAACTTAAGTTGGATTGCCACAATAGATAAAAAGGAAGTTACCGAATTTATTCACCAAGATTTAGATCTATTAATTAGCTATTACGATATTGAAAAATCTGCATTGTTGCTGGTTACCAACCTTTCTAAAGCAAAATTCAAAGTTGGTTTTGCTTCCATAGATAAACGATTAAACCATTTTATGGTGGATACTAATGCCGAAAATTATAAAGTTTTTGTTTCCGAATTATTTAAATATTTAAAAATACTTAACAAACTATAACTATGCAATCATTAATAGGAACTGGAGTTGCGCTGGTAACCCCATTCAAAAAAGATTTCTCTGTAGATACAGAAGCTTTAACTAAAATTGTAAATTTTCAAATTGAAAATGGCATAGATTATCTTGTGGTTCTCGGGACTACTGCCGAAAATGCTACTTTAAGTCAAGAAGAAAAAGAATTAGTGATTAGAACTATAGTGGTGGTAAACCAAAAAAGGCTTCCTTTAGTTCTTGGCGTAGGAGGAAACAACACCCACCAACTAGTAGAAGAATTGAAAACTAGAGATTTATCTGATTTTGTTGCGGTTCTATCGGTTTCTCCTTATTATAACAAACCTACTCAAGAAGGTATTTACCAGCATTTCAAAGCTATTGCCGAAGCTTCTCCAGTACCAGTTATTTTATATAATGTTCCTGGAAGAACTGCAAGTAATATGTTGCCTTCAACGGTAATTAGATTGGCTACCGATTTTAAAAATATTGTAGCTATTAAAGAAGCTGCTGGAGATATAGTGCAAGCCATGAAATTAATTCAAGGTAAACCAGAAGGATTTTTAGTGATTTCTGGCGATGATATGGTTACTTTGCCAATGGTTTTAGCTGGCGGTAGTGGCGTCATTTCGGTGATTGGAGAAGGTTTTCCGAGACAATTTTCGGATATGGTCCGTTTAGGTTTAGAACGAAAAGTAGACGAGGCTTATAAAATTCATTATCAATTAGCAGATGTTATTGATATGATTTTTGAACAAGGAAATCCAGCCGGTATTAAAGAAGTCCATAAAACACTAGGTTTGTCAGAGAATACTGTGCGATTACCACTAGTAAATGTTGATGGAGATTTGGCAAATAGAATTTCAAATTTTGTAAAATCTATGTAGTTTTTGCTAAATAAAAACAATAAAAAAAAATCTTTCATAGTATCTAATTATTAACTAATTTTGCAGTTCGTTTTTTAAGGACTAATAATCCTGAATTAAAATTGCATACATAAAAATAAAAATGAAAAAAATTGTTTCGCTTATAGTATTAGTTGTTTTATTTTCGTCGTGTAGCGAATATCAAAAAGCATTGAAAGCAGACGATATTGCCGTTAAATATGGTGTGTCTGTTAAAATGTACGAAAAAGGAAAATACGATAAAGCTATTCGATTGTTTGAGCAGATAGCTCCATCCTATAAAGGGAAGCCTCAAGCAGAGAAATTGTTTTATATGTATTCGCAAGCCTATTACAAAACTAAACAATATTACCTAGCTGGATACCAATTTGAAAGTTTTGCTTCTAGTTATCCAAAAAGTGAAAAACAAGAAGAAGCTTTTTTTTTAGGTGCTAAATGTTTTTCAAAATTATCACCTATTTATAGTCTAGACCAAGGGGATACAGACAAAGCAGTTGATAAATTACAAAATTTTATTGACACGTTTCCAAACTCTACCTATTTACCGGAAGCAAATGCTATGGTAAAAGAGTTGCGAAATAAAATTGAAAAGAAAGCATTTGAAAATGCTAAACAATACAATACTATTTCCGATTTTAAAGCGGCACAAATAGCTTTTGATAATTTTATTTCTGATTTTCCAGGAACTCCTTTTAAAGAAGAAGCATTATACTATAAGTTAGATTCAGCATATAAATTAGCAATAAATAGCGTTCCGTCTAAAATGGAAGATCGTTTAAGAAGCGCAAAATTAGCTTATAATAGTTTGACTAAATACAAAGCTGATTCAAAATTTAAAGAAAAAGCTGATGAAATGTTAGCTAAAATAGATAAAGATTTACAACAATATTCTAAATAAAATGTCCATGGATTTAAAGAAGACCACTGCACCAGTTAACACAATAACGTACAATAAAAACATTATTGAAGAACCAACTGGGAATGTTTATGAGGCGATAACTATTATTGCTAAAAGAGCAAATCAAATTAATTCGGAAATTAAAAAAGAATTGATCGAAAAATTAGAAGAATTTGCTACTTACAACGATAGTTTAGAAGAAGTCTTTGAAAACAAAGAACAAATTGAAGTGTCAAAATTTTATGAAAAACTTCCAAAACCACACGCACTTGCTGTGCAAGAATGGTTAGACGGGAAGATTTTTTATAAAGATGCTAACAAACAATAAAGAACTATGTCTGTTTTAAGTGGTAAAAAAATTATACTAGGTATTTCTGGTGGAATTGCCGCTTATAAAACAGCAGCCTTGGTTCGGTTATTTATAAAAGCAGGTGCTCATGTCCAAGTGATAATGACACCTGCTTCTTTAGATTTTATTACCCCATTAACGCTTTCCACCTTATCCAAAAATCCGGTGCATTCCAAATTCTATAATGAAGAAGAAGGCGCTAAATGGAATAATCATGTAGAATTAGGACTTTGGGCGGACATTATGATTATTGCGCCAGCAACAGCCAATACACTATCAAAAATGGTGAATGGCAATTGTGATAATTTATTAATTGCTACCTATTTATCCGCAAAATGCTCAGTTTATTTTGCTCCAGCAATGGATTTGGATATGTACAAGCATCCTTCTACTGTTGCATCTTTTAAATCGTTGCATCAATTTGGAAATATTCTTATTCCAGCAGAAACAGGGGAGTTAGCAAGTGGATTATCTGGAGAAGGCAGAATGGCGGAACCAGAAAATATTGTTGCTTTCTTAGAGGCCGATTTATCTAGTAAATTGCCACTAAAAGGAAAAAAAATACTAATTACTGCAGGTCCCACATACGAAGCAATAGATCCTGTGCGTTTTATAAGTAATCATTCCACTGGAAAAATGGGTTATGATCTTGCAGAAGCAGCTGCAAATTTAGGTGCCGAAGTTATTTTAATTTCAGGACCAACGAATATTTCAATTAAAAATAATTCTATTCAATTAATTAGAATCGTTTCTGCTCAAGAAATGTATGATAAATGTTTAGAACATTACGATGCTATGGATGTGGTTATTGCAGCAGCAGCGGTTGCAGATTATAAACCGAAAGTTGTTGCAAATCAAAAGATTAAAAAAACTGAAGCGTCTTTTTCTATTGAATTAGAAAAAACCAAAGATATATTAGCAGCTCTAGGAAAAGCAAAGGAAAATCAATTTTTAATTGGATTTGCTTTAGAAACTGAAAATGAAATTGAAAATGCTAAGTTGAAAATTCAGAAAAAAAACTTAGATTTGATTGTTTTAAATTCGCTTCAAGATTCCGGAGCAGGATTTGGAAAACCAACAAATAAAGTAACTTTTATTGATAAAGATTTCAATGTTGAACCAATGGAGTTAAAGTTGAAAGAAGCAGTGGCAGTAGATATTTTAAACAAAGTAATAAAACATTATCATGCGTAAAATTTTCAGTATCCTTTTTATTTGCTTTTTTGCTAGCGCGCAAGGGCAAGAACTTAATTGCAGAGTGATTGTTAATTACGATAAAATAACAAACACTAATAATCAGATATTCAAGAATTTGGAGTCTTCTTTAAATGATTTTGTAAATAAAACTGCTTGGACCGAAAAAACCTATAAAGCCGCCGAGAAAATTAATTGTACTATGTTCATTACTTTAAACTCGTACGATGCTACTAATTTTGAGGCAAACATCCAAGTGCAATGCTCTAGACCAATTTATAACTCTAGTTTCACAACGCCATTATTGAATATTAATGATAAAGATTTTTCTTTTCAATATACTGAATATCAAAATTTATTCTATAGTCCAAATAGTTATGAATCCAATTTAATTTCTACTATAGCTTTTTATAGTTACATTATTTTAGGGGTAGATTCAGAAAGTTTTGATTTAGATAGTGGTACCGATTATTTTCAATCAGCACAACAAATTGTTAGCTTAGCTGCGCCTTCAGGAGGAGCAGGTTGGTCACAAACCGATAAAATTCAAAATAGATATTATTTAGTTAATAATCTTTTGTCTGCAACATTTAAACCTTTTCGTGAGGCTATGTTCCAATACCATTTTAATGGAATGGATACTATGAGTAAAGATTTAAAAGGATCTAAAGAAGCTATTATTAATTCCATAAATACTTTAGTAACCTTACATGAAATTCGTCCAAATGCCTATTTAACAAGAATATTTTTTGATGCTAAAGCAGACGAAATTGTTTCTATATTTACTGGAGGTCCAAGTGTTTCTTTAGATGGATTGGTAGATAAATTATCTAGAATTTCCCCTACTAACTCTTCTAAATGGGCAAACATTAAGCAGTAAGCCTTTTACTATGATCGTATCCTTATCTATCGAAAATTTTGCTTTAATTGAAAAACTATCTGTTAAATTTACGGATGGGTTCTCGGTTATTACTGGAGAAACTGGCGCAGGAAAGTCTATTCTATTAGGTGCTTTAGGTTTGGTTTTAGGAAAACGTGCCGATTTATCCTCTTTGAAAAATAAAGAGGAAAAATGTATTATTGAAGCCCAATTTCAAATAAAAAACTACAACCTCCAATCTTTTTTTGAAGCTAATGATTTGGATTATGAAGAGGAAACAATCATTCGAAGAGAGATTCTTCCTTCAGGAAAATCGCGCGCTTTTATTAACGATACTCCCGTAAATTTAAATGAACTACAGGAGTTGAGCAATTATTTGATTGATATTCATTCGCAACACCAAACCCAAGAACTTTCTGACGATGCGGTGCAGTTTCAAATTATTGATTCGGTGGCTTCCAATTGGGAAGTTATTTCGCAATATACTTCACATTTAAAACAATATAAAAAATACAATTCCGAATTAAAATCAAAAAAAGAATTGTTGCTAGCAGTAGTAAAAGAACAAGATTACAATGCTTTTTTATTGGAGGAATTACTTGCTGCCAATTTAAAATCAGGGGAGCAAGAAGTTTTAGAATCGCAATATGAAAAGCTTAATAATGTAGAATTTATAAAAGAAAATTTACTAAAATCGCTTTCTATAGCAAATGAAGAACAATTTGGAGTGCTTCAAAATCTGAAAGAAATCAAGCTTTCTATTCAAAAAATAGCGCCATTTTCAGCAGAATTTAATTCTTTAAACGAACGAGTTTCGAGTGTTTTAATAGAATTTGATGATATTGAAAAAGAATTAAATCAATTATCGGAAAGTGTTTTTTCTAATCCAGAAGAATTAGAAACCACCAATGAAAAGTTACAGGTAATTTATTCCCTCCAAAAAAAGCACCAAGTTAATTCGGTGGATGAATTATTAGAAATTCAAAATGATTTGGATGCCAAAGTGGTTTCGGTGGTTACTTTAGAATCGGAAATTAGTTCTATTGAAAATCAAATTGCAGCATCTGAAATAATCCTAAATGATTTAGCAATTAAAATCCATGAAAATAGAGTGGGAGCAATACCTATTTTAACTAATAAATTGGCTCTTGTTTTAGAACCATTAGGTATGGCAAATGCAAGGTTTGATATACAGCTTACTCCCAAAGAAATCTTTTATACGAATGGAAAAGACGAAATTCAATTTTTGTTTTCTGCCAATAAAGGTTCTGATTTTGGATTATTGAAAAAAGTAGCGTCTGGCGGAGAAATGTCTCGAATTATGCTAGCCGTAAAGGCAGTTTTATCGCAATATTCTAAACTTCCAACCATAATTTTTGATGAAATTGACACAGGTGTTTCAGGCGAAATAGCACATAAAATGGGAGAGATAATGAAGCAAATGAGTGCTAATATGCAGGTTTTTGCTATTACCCATTTACCGCAAATTGCAGGAAAAGGAAAGGATCACTTTAAAGTTTTTAAAGTAATTAAAGATAATCAAACCCAATCCGAATTAAAATTACTTACTAAAGATGAGCGAGTTATAGAAATCGCACAAATGCTTTCGGGTTCCACTATTTCCGATTCTGCATTAAATCACGCCAAGGAATTGCTTAACTAAAAAATAGAATTATATTTGTTTGCTGTTTTTAATATAAATAAAAACACAAATATTAAACAAGAAATATTTCAAATTATGATTATAGAACCAAGAATGCGTGGCTTTATTTGTTTAACATCCCATCCAAAAGGTTGCGAACAAAACGTTAAAAATCAAATAGAATATGTACAATCTAAAGGACCTATTGCTGGTGCTAAACGAGTACTAGTTGTTGGTGCCTCTACAGGATTTGGATTAGCTTCTAGAATTTCTAGTGCTTTTGGTTGTGGTGCTGCTACTATTGGCGTTTTCTTTGAAAAACCACCAACAGAAGGAAAAACTGCATCTCCAGGATGGTACAATTCTGCAGCATTTGAAAAGGAAGCAAAAAAATCGGGTTTATATGCTAAAAGTATTAATGGTGACGCATTTTCTAAAGAAGTAAAACAACAAGTAATAGATACTATTAAAGCGGATTTAGGTCAGATAGATTTAGTAATTTATAGTTTGGCTTCTCCAGTGCGTATGCATCCTGAAACAGGAGTTTTACATCGTTCTTCATTAAAACCTATTGGATCTACTTTTACAAATAAAACTGTTGATTTTCATACGGGTAATGTAACTCAAGTTTCTATAGAGCCTGCTAATCAAGAGGACATAGATAACACCGTTGTGGTTATGGGTGGTGAAGATTGGGCTATGTGGATGCAAGATTTAAAAGAGGCTAATTTATTAGCTCCAGGAGCAACAACAATTGCTTATTCATATATAGGACCATCGGTTACAGAAGCGGTTTATAGAAAAGGAACTATTGGTAGAGCTAAAGACCACTTAGAAGCTACGGCTTTTACTATTACAGATGCTTTAAAAGAACTTAACGGAAAAGCTTATGTATCGGTTAATAAAGCTTTAGTTACTCAGGCTAGTTCTGCTATTCCCGTTATTCCATTGTATATTTCTTTATTATATAAAATAATGAAAGCGGAAGGAATTCATGAAGGTTGTATTGAGCAAATTCAACGTTTATATAGTCAACGATTATATACTGGTAATGAAGTTCCAACGGATGCTAACGGAAGAATTAGAATTGACGATTGGGAAATGCGTGACGATGTACAAGAAAAAGTTGCTGATTTATGGACGAAAGCTACCACTGAAACTTTACCAGAATTAGGTGATCTAGCTGGTTACAAACAAGATTTCTTAAATTTATTCGGATTTGGATTTGATGGTGTTGATTATGAAGCCGATGCAGATGAGATGATAAATATACCTAGTATTGGATAATTTTTTATAAATATTAAATTATAAGTTAATTTTTACAAATATTAACTTTAAAAAAAGCTTGAAAAGTTAATTTCAAGCTTTTTTTTTGTAAATTTACAATCAAAATTTAAAATTTTATTATCATGAAAAAAATTACTTTTTTATTGCTGATGTTAGGATTTTCGTCCTTATTGTCTGCGCAATGTCTAACATCTGTAAATGGACAATATCCATCAAACACATATGTCATTCCGGTTTGCGATGGTTTACTTCAGAATACTGTTACGACCTGTGGGTATGCTAGTGAATATTCAGTAGTTACAGTTACTTTAGGAGAGACTTATACTTTTGGAAGTTCTGTTTCAAGTGATATAGTTACTATTAGTACTGATTCAGGAGTTACAGCGGAAACTTTTGGAACCGGAAGTGTTTCTTGGGTTGCTACAGTTACTGGTGATATATGGTTTTATACTAGTTTAGATGATGGGGCTTGTGGTGCAGAAACTATATGTAGAACACGATATGTAATTTGTGGAATCCCACCAACATGTATAGCTCCAAGTAATTTAGTTTCTTCAAATATTACTACTACATCAGCTACTGTTTCTTGGACCACTTCCGTTACAGACCCAGCTTTTGGATATGAATATTATTTGTCAACATCAAGTACTACTCCTCTTCCAACAGATCCTGCAACTGCAGGTGAGGCACCTGGAGTTACAACAACCATTTTAACAGGTTTAACACCTGCAACAATCTATTATGTTTGGGTTCGATCAATTTGTAGTGCAACCGATACCTCTGGATGGAGTTCCGTAGTTAGCTTTCCAACTTTGTGTAATCCTGTAACCGATTTTACTGAAAGTTTTGATGATTCTCTTGATTTGCCAGTTTGTTGGGCAAAAGTAGGAACTGGAGGAAGTGCATATGTTCAAACTTCTGGAACAACAACTTCACCACCTAATAATTTATATATTTATGGGTTTAGTACAACATCTCTTCCTGTTATTTCTATGATTCCAGTTTCTAACGCGGGAGATGGGACCCATAGACTACGTTTTAGAGCTAGAAGTAATTATACAGTTGGTGGAATTATAGAAGTTGGATATTTAACCGACCCTTCTGATGACACAACTTTTGTTGGATTACAAAATTTTACAACAACATCAACCACTACATTTGATTATTTTTCTGCAATTTTAGGAACTGCTCCTGGTGCAAATCAAGTATTAGCATTTAGACATACAGGTGTTCCGGCAAATAGTGTATTAATTGATGATGTAATTTGGGAGCCACTTCCAAGTTGTGTTGAACCAAGTCCATTAATAGTTTCAGGTGTTACTGATACTAGTGCAATTTTATCTTGGACTGCTTCTGTTTCCAATCCATCTGGATATGAATATGTTTTAGATGAGGTAGCTACAGACCCTGCTGTTTCTGGTGTATTGACTACTTCATTAATCTATAACGCTACAGCTTTAAACCCTTTAACAACTTATTATTTTCACGTTAGAGCAAAATGTTCATCCACTTCCAATAGTGCTTGGTTAACTGTTTCATTTACAACTCTTGCAACTCCACCGTCTAATGACGATTGTATGAATGCAATCTCAATAACTGCTGGATCTGTTTTTACTGATTCTCCTGTTATAGGAACTACAATTGGAGGTACAACAATGAATGGCTTAACTTTTGCATGCCAAACCAATAGAAAAAATGATGTTTGGTATACAGTAGTTGTTCCTGCTTCTGGAACATTGACTGTTGAAACGGATACTACAGCTGGTACAACGATGACGGATTCAGTATTATCAGTATTTAGTGGAACATGTGGTTCTTTAACGGAAGTTGGATGTGATGATGATACAGGAAATGGTAATTTCTCTAAAGTTGTATTGTCAGCATTGACACCAGGAACTACTTTATATATAGGGGTTTGGACATACAGTTCAACATTTGGTGTCGATGGAGCTTTCCAATTATCAGCTTATGATGCTTCTTTAACTAATAACGCCTTTTTAAACTCAAATTTCACGTTCTATCCTAACCCAGTTAAAGATATATTAAATTTATCTTACTCACAAAATATCTCTAAAGTTCAGGTAATTAATTTATTAGGACAAGAAATGATTGTTAAAACAATGAATGAAACTCAAGGTCAAATAGATATGTCACCTCTTTCTACTGGAACTTATTTAGTAAAAGTAACATCAGAAGATCAAGTTAAAACTATCAAAGTGATTAAAGAATAAAAAAAATATATTTATTTTTTTTATTAAAAGTCCTGCTTCGGCAGGACTTTTTTTTAAGAAAGAGTATATTTGTTAAAATTTTTCAGAATGTATTTTTCAATTATTATACCTGTCTATAACAGACCCGACGAAATAAACGAACTACTAGAAAGTTTGCTTCAATCTACTTATACAGATGACTATGAAATTGTAATTGTAGAAGATGGATCGACTATTACTTGTGAAGAGGTTGTTGCAAAATATTCCAACAGTTTAAATATTTCTTATTACTATAAAGAAAATTCAGGACCTGGAGATTCAAGAAATTTTGGGATGCAAGAAGCGAAAGGAGATTATTTTATTATTTTCGATTCGGATTGTATCATTCCAAAACAATACTTAAAGGAAGTAGAAAAGGAACTAAAATCCAATTATGTAGATTGTTTTGGTGGGCCTGATAAAGCATTAAAATCCTTTTCTAATATACAAAAAGCTATAAATTTTGCTATGACATCTTTTCTAACTACAGGAGGAATTCGAGGAGGATCAGAAAAATTAAATAAATTCCAACCTAGAAGTTTCAATATGGGGATTTCTAAAAAAGCATTTATAGATTCAAATGGTTTCGGAAATATACATCCCGGTGAAGACCCTGATTTATCCATTCGATTATGGAAATTAGGTTATGAAACCCGATTGTTTAGTTCTGCATATGTTTACCATAAACGAAGAATTGATTGGGATAAATTCAGTATTCAAGTATCTAAATTTGGTAAAGCCCGACCAATTTTAAATTCATGGTATCCAGAATATAGTAAAATAACCTATTGGTTTCCTTCCTTGTTTGTATTAGGATTCCTTGTGTCTTTTGTTTTGCTTTTCGCACTTTTTGATTGGGCATTAAAATTTTATTTTGCCTATTTTGTCTTAATTTTTATTGTTTCTTCAATCCAAAATAGAAACCCATTAATAGGAATTCTATCCATTGTAGCAGTTTGGAAACAATTTTTTGGCTACGGTTTTGGTTTTTTGAAGTCTTTTTTTAAAATTAATATTCTTAAAAAAGAACCTCAAGTTGCATTTCCAGAATTGTTTTTTAAAATTAATTCCAATGTAGTTAGTAAAATCACCTCTACTATTATTCCAGAAATAAAAGAAATTTCCTCACTTATTTCAAAGCCATCTAATATTGTTGATAAAGAGGTTAAAAATCTTATCAAACCTAAGATAATTGGCTTGACAGGAGGTATAGGAAGCGGAAAAACAACTGTTGCTAATTATTTTCAATCAAAAGGGATTCCAGTTTATATTTCGGATGTAGAAGCAAAAAAAGTAATGGCATTTCCAGAAATTATAAGTCAAATTGTAGCCATTTTTGGAACCGATATTTTAGGAGAAAACGATACTTTAAATAGAGATAAATTAGCTTCTATTGTGTTTAATAATCCAGATAAATTAAAGCAGCTCAATTCTATAGTTCACCCAGCTGTTAAAAAACATTTTGAACAATGGGTAGGAAATAATAAAAATTTTCCTTATCTTGTTAAAGAGGCTGCTATCCTTTTTGAAAGTGGAAGTTATAAAGATTGCGATGCAATCATTACAGTCTGTGCTCCCATGGAAACTAGAATTAATAGAGTTTTAGAAAGGGATGCATCTACAAGAGAAAAAGTTCTTCAGCGTATTAATAACCAAATTTCGGATGATGAAAGAATAGCTAAAAGCCAATATATAATCACAAATGAAAATTTTGATCAAACTAAAATTCAGATGGACAATATTTTGAATTTATTGAAAGATATATAAAAAATTAAACCAATGTTAATGTTTGGTTAATACATTAACAGGTTAAATGTTAAAATGCTAAATTTGTTGTGATGAATAAGTTTGTTTTTAGATTATTGGTTTTATTAATGAGCTTGTCCTTATTGGGGATAATTTTTGTTCAAGTTTATTGGTTCAATACTTCTTTAGAAAACAACGAAGAACAGTTTCGATTTCATGTTAAACAAGTTTTAGGAAATGTCTCTCAAAAGTTACAAAAACAAGAAGAATATACTTTTTATAATAAATATAAAAAGTTAAAAGATAGCACAGGTAAAGCACCACTAAAAAACGATTTATTGGAATATGGTTACTACCAACGAAATGCTAAAACTAACGAAACAATAATTTATTCTAATAGCATAATATCGGAAGATTACGATATTTTTTCGACGTTCTTTGATAAAAAAACAGACAGTGTAAAAATTAAAAATTTTACAGCAAAACGAAAAACAGAGATTTTCAACAACAATTCTTTGGATAATTCAGGAATACAAAATAAATTAATACCAGATGTAACAATTGAAAAATCAGGTAGTTTAGAATTATTAGAAAGTGCACAATTTGAAATTGCCTACAAAGATATTGCGGCCAATTATTCCATTCAAGATCGTGTTTCTAAGGAGATGATTCAAAAGTTGCTTGCAAACGAATTAATAGAATATGGTGTGAAAACCCCTTTCGAATTTGATATCTATAGTAATGGATTAGCAACTAAAATAAAATCGGAACATTTTTATTATGATAAATATTCAAGTTATTCTATTCCTGTTTTTATTGATAATGATGGCAATAACAAATATATGTTGTTGGTAACATTTCCACAAAAAAAGAAGTTTTTGTTCTCCGAAATTTTAGGAATTACACTATTATCTATAATTTTTACGTTAATTATTATTATTGCTTACGCTAATGCTTTGCACCAATTAATAAAACAACGTCAAATTTCAGAAATTAAAACCGATTTTATCAACAACATGACCCACGAGTTTAAAACTCCTATAGCAACAATCAATCTTGCTTTAGATGCTATAAAAAATCCAAAGGTAATTGATGATAAAGAAAAAGTATTGCGGTATTTGCAAATGATTAGAGAAGAAAATAAACGAATGCACGCTCAAGTTGAGAATGTACTTAGAATATCCAAACTAGAGAAAAAAGAATTGGATATTGCCAAAGAGTCTCAAAGTATACAACAAGTTATCGAAGACGCTATAGAGCATGTACATTTAATTATAGAAGATCGACAAGGTATTATAACTACTCATTTTAATGCCAATAGAAATTCTGTTTTATTAAATGAAGTACATTTTACTAACGTATTAGTAAACATTTTAGACAATGCAATAAAATATTCGCCTGAAAATCCAGTTATAGATGTGTATACCGAGAATGTAAACGATTTTATTCTCATCAAAATAAAAGATCAAGGCTCTGGAATGAATAAAGCAGCTCAAAAAAGAATTTTCGAAAAATTCTATCGTGAGCATACTGGTGATTTACATAACGTTAAAGGTCACGGATTAGGTTTGGCGTATGTAAAAAGAATAGTTGAAGACCATAACGGTCAAATTTTCGTTGAAAGCGAAAAAGGAAAAGGAAGTATATTTATAATAAAATTACCATTGATAAATTAAAAGATTATGGAAGCAGAAAACAAAAAAATACTATTAGTAGAAGACGACCAAAATTTTGGTGCAATTCTTAAAGATTACCTTATGCTAAACGACTTTGATGTTACTTTAGCTAAAAACGGTATGGAGGGTTTTGAAAAATTTAAAAAAGACACTTACGATTTGTGTATTTTAGATGTTATGATGCCTTACAAAGATGGGTACACACTAGCAAAAGAAATTCGTGATAAAAATAAAGAAGTGCCTATTGTTTTCTTAACTGCTAAAACCATGAAAGAAGATGTGCTTAAGGGATACAAAGTTGGAGCCGATGATTATCTTAATAAACCTTTTGATTCAGAAGTTTTACTAATGAAAATAAGAGCTATCATGCTGAGAAAATCCTCTGAAGTAAAACCAGAAAATGTGCAATTCGAATTTCAAATAGGTAAATTTCATTTGAATTCTAAACTTCGTTTTCTTGATTTTCCTGGAAATGAATCAATTAAATTATCTCCTAAAGAAAATGAATTGTTAAAAATGTTAGCTGTTTATGTAGAAGATTTAATGCCTAGAGAATTGGCTCTTACTAAAATATGGAGAGATGATAATTATTTCACTTCCAGAAGTATGGACGTGTATATTGCCAAACTGCGCAAGTATCTTAAAGAAGATCCAAACGTAGAAATTTTAAACATCCACGGTGAAGGATTTCGATTAGTAGTCAAAAAATAATACTTTAAAACTCCAAGAAATTGGAGTTTTTTTTTAAAACTTATTTATTTCAATCTTCAATTAAATTTAGATATTTTAACAAAACATGATACAAACTGTAATCTTTGACATGGATGGGGTAATTGTAGACACCGAACCGGTGCACCATTATGCCTATAACCAACATTTCAAACAATTGAACATTGAGGTTTCTCCGGAACTATATGCCTCGTTTACGGGAAATTCCACTAAAAATACCTTTGAAAAACTTAAAGTAAATTTTGATATTTCAGAAGATGTTGCAACATTGATTGAAACCAAACGCAATTTATTCAACGATGCTTTTGACAGTAAAGAAGACCTTTGTTTAATTGACGGAGTAGAAGATTTAATAAAAGAATTACACAGCAAAGGAATGCAACTTGTTTTAGCATCTTCCTCGGCTAACGTTACGATTGATAGAGTTTTCACTCGATTTGGATTACATCAATATTTCACTAATTTAGTTTCGGGTGAAGATTTCCCTAACTCTAAACCACATCCTGCAATTTTTGAGCATGCTGCTAAATTATCCGGAACCCCAATTGCAAATTGTATTGTTATTGAAGATAGTACTAATGGAATACTTGCTGCTAAAGCTGCTGGGATTTATTGCATTGGTTATGATAGTATCAATACTAAACTTCAGGATTATTCTATAGCGGATATGGTTATTAGCAACTTTTCAGAATTGAATTTTGATAAGATAATTAGAATAAAGTAGCGTTTTATTTAACTATTAAATGGTAACTTGATTCTTCAAATAATCTTTAGCATAACGTCCTTCATTAAATAACAAATCTAAAATACTAAGGTTGTTTATAAAACCATGTTTGTCGCCAAATACTTGGGTGTAAGGCTCTAGTTTTGCAGTATCTTTTTTGCCATTAATTAAATCCCGATAATCGGTTTTGTCATTTACATCGTGAAAATATTCTGTGGTTTTTTCGGGAGTAAAATTCATCCCCAAACATTTAGAAACAAGTTCCATTGTTTGCAAATTCAAATCCATTAAAAACGTATGCTTTTTAGTAAAAATCGGACGTAAATCATCTTCAAAATATTCAAAAAAAGGGGAAGTTCTATAGGCTGCTTCTAGCGATTTGAAATGTTGTTTTTGCCAATCAAATGCAGTTTCCAATTTTACATCTTGTATCTTTTGGTGGGCATTATCAGAATGTTTTATAGGGATATTCAGTAACTGAATGCCATTCGGACTATAAATGTACATTCGGTTGCGGTTGGTTTGTTTTTGGAAGTTATCTTCCATTTCCAAAGTCACTGTGTTGGCATTTGCTAAAGCAACATAGTGACTTATAGAAGGAAAATAACTTGGGTGAATTATAATATTCATTTATTTGCTAGTATTAGTTTCGGGTGCAAATTATTGGAATTTTTATAAAACCTGTAACTTGAAACCCGCAACTATTTAAACTTTTTTATCTGCTTTGCGTTTTTTCCAGAAATATTCTCCTACAAAATACAAGGCCAATAATCCTAAGAAATATTTAAAGAAAGATTGTGGTTGTCCTTCACCACTTACGGTAGTAAATAATCTATTCCAACGGATTTTATTCATGATTCCAACTCCATTAGAATCCCAACTCATCCAAATAAAAATTGGTTTCCCTACAATGTGATCTTCTGGAACATATCCCCAAAAACGGCTATCTTCCGAGTTGTGACGGTTGTCTCCCATCATCCAATAATAGTTTTGTTGGAAGGTATACGAATTGGCTTTAGCACCATTAATATAAATATCCGAACCTTTTATCTCTAATTTATTTTTTTCGTATTCGGTAATAATTCGGCTATAAAAAGGTAAAGTTTCCAAATTTAATGCCACCGTTTTTCCTGCTTGCGGAATATAAATTGGACCAAAATTATCTACATTCCAATTTTCAGTATGTGGGAAAATGGATTTGTCTATTTCTTTATGAATGATTCTGGTAACTGATTTTATTCCGGGAACATTTTTAAAACGCTCTACACTAGTAGCAGGTAATGCACTAAAATAGATGGTATCTTTAGTATTGTTGATGCCATATCTATCGGTAATATCCAATTCTTTAAACAACGATTCAAAGTCAATAGAAGCCGCAGGATCAATCGCCATTTTGTATGAAAACTGAGGTTTTGCTCTTTCAGGAAATATAAGTACTTTGCCATTTACAAAAACAATTCCATCTTTAATTGCAAGTGAATCTCCAGCAATACCAACACATCGTTTTACGTAATTCGATTTTTTATCTACAGGTTTATCTGCTTTTCTACCAGAGGTATCGAAGAACTTTTCTACCGTATCTACTGGCCAGTTGAAAACTACAATATCGTTATTTTTTATTTTTTCGATACCTGGAAATCTAAAATAAGGTAATTGTGGCCATTTAAGATACGACTTGGTATGAATTAACGGCAAGGTATCGTGAACCATTGGTGCAGCAACCGTTGTCATAGGTACTCTAGCACCATAATTCATTTTGCTTACAAAAAGGAAATCACCAATTAACAACGATTTTTCTAACGATGCTGTAGGAATTGTAAATGGTTGAATGAAATACGTGTGTACAAAAGTTGCAACAATTATTGCAAACAAAAGAGAACTTACCGTATCGCCAGTTTTGCTTGCAGCAGTGGTATCTCTATCTGCAGAATAAATTACTTCTTGGGTGTAATTAACATAGTAAATGTAAAGTCCACAAGTTACTATTCCTAAGAAAGTATCTAAAGTAGATCTTCTACCAAAACTGCGTAAAGTTTCAACCCAAATAACCGGGAACATAATCAAATTAATAATAGGAATGAACAACAAGAAAGTCCACCACGTAGGGCGGTTGATGATTTTCATCAAAACAATAGAGTTGTAAATTGGAATTCCTGCCTCCCAGGATTTTCTACCTGCTTTTTCATATAATTTCCAAGTTCCTAAATAATGAATTAGTTGAACTCCAAGAAAAAAGATAAACCATTGATAAATGTTCATAGTTTTTTAGTTTAAAAGTTTAAGGTTTAAAGTTTAAGGTTGTTATTGGTTAAACTTTAAATATTGTTTTTATGTTAATTTAATTCTAGTACGTCTTTCATCGTGAAAACTCCTTTTTTACCAACCAACCATTCCGCTGCAATGATTGAACCTAAGGCAAATCCGTCACGACTGTGTGCTGTATGTTTTATTTCTATCGTGTCCACTTCCGAAGTATAAAAAATACTATGGGTTCCTGGCACATTTTCAATTCGTTGTGCATCAATATGAATTTCATTTTCATTGGCTTTTTTATCCAAAGTCCAATTTTTATATTCGGAATTTGCAATAATTCCTTTTGCTAATGTAATTGCCGTTCCGCTTGGTGCATCTAGTTTTTGGGTATGGTGAATTTCTTCCATAGAAGCAGAGTAATTTTTGAATTTCGACATCATTTTAGCCAAATAATTATTCAATTCAAAAAATAAATTCACGCCCAAACTAAAATTAGAACTATAAATAAAAGAACCTTTTTTGTTTTCACAAAGCGCTACCATTTTTGGATATTCTTCTAGCCAACCAGTTGTTCCAGAAACAACTGGAATTCCAGAATTTAAACACTCCGAAATATTTGCAACAGCAGAAGTAGGAACACTAAAATCGATAGCAACATCGGCATTTTCTAATCCTGAATAAGTAGTGCTACTAGATTTTCGGAGTACAATTTCATGTCCACGTTCTAAAGCAATTTTCTCAATTACTTTTCCCATTTTTCCGTATCCTAATAGTGCTATTTTCATTAAAGGTTAGTTGGTGTGTAGTTTGGTTTGTTACAATTTTAAGAAAACTTTATAATTTCCATGTTACACAAATTCCTAAATCTTGTTTTGTAGTAAATTCGTTTCGGTATAAATCGGGTTTAACGGTAAGATTGTCGTTTACATTAAAATGCATTAAATGGGCATCCACATTAGCTTCTAGTATATTTAAAACGTAAAACAATCCCGTAAGTAAAGCCGATAAATCTCTGTTTTTTTGATAGAATTTTTGAGCCGAAATCAGTCGGGAATTATCTAGATAGGTATAGTCATCATCTGTAAATCCTTCTAATCTTCTTTTGTAAGCATCTCTATACAAATGGTACTTTTTATTGTTACTCATGTAGAAATAAATGGTAGTCCCTAAGGCTCCATAAACTAAAGGTAATTTCCAATATTTTTTATTGTAAACTTGCCCTAGACCAGGAAAAACTGCAGAATAAAAAGCAGCTTTAGATGGAGCAAGCATATTGATTTTGGTTTTTTTTACAGTATCCGTAACACGTAAATCTTCCCCTAATTCGGTTTGTGCCAATAGGGTAGTATTTCCTAAAAGGATGGTAAAAAGTAGTATGTAAAAAAACCGAACCACTAACCGTTGATTAGTTTTATTATTCTATTAAAATCTTCTTCGGAATGGAATGGAATTGCTATTTTTCCTTTGCCATTTCCAGCAACTTTAACTTCTACTTTAGCGCCAAAGAAATTCGTAAAGGCTTTCTTTTGCGTTTCTTCAATAGTAAATGATGCGCTTGATTTGGCTTTTGCAGGAGCAGGTTTTAAACCATCTTGGTGTTTTTTTACCAAAGCCTCGGTATCTCGAACCGAAAGATTTTGACTAACAATTTTTTGGTAAATATCGGTCTGAATATCTTGGTCTTCAATAGTAATCATAGCACGTCCGTGACCCATACTGATGAAGCCATCTCGAATACCAGTTTGAATTATCGGATCTAATTTTAAAAGACGTAAATAATTGGTAATCGTTGAACGTTTTTTACCTACACGTTCGCTCATTTGCTCTTGCGTAAGTTGAATTTCTTCAATTAAACGTTGGTACGAAAGCGCTATTTCAATAGGATCTAAATCGTGTCGTTGGATGTTTTCTACCAACGCCATTACTAATGATTCGTTGTCATTCGCAATACGGATATAAGCCGGAATAGTTGTAAATCCAACTAATTTTGAAGCTCGTAAACGACGTTCTCCAGATATCAATTGGTATTTATTGAATTCTAATTTTCTTACAGTAATTGGCTGAATCACCCCAAGTTCTTTAATAGAAGATGCTAATTCTTTTAAAGACTCTTCATTAAAATTGGTTCTGGGTTGAAACGGATTTATTTCAATAGTATCGATATCCACTTCAAGGATATTTCCTACAACTTTATCTGCATTTTTATCGTCTACGGATCTAATGTCGTTATCTGGATCTTTTAAAAGCGCCGATAAACCGCGACCTAAGGCTTGTTTTTTTATTGCTTTTGCCATAAATTATTTGCTGTTTTTTTGGATAACCTCTTCTGCTAGGCTTAAGTAATTGGTAGCTCCTTTACTCGTTGCATCAAATGCAATTATACTTTCTCCAAAACTTGGAGCCTCACTCAATTTTACATTTCGTTGGATGATTGTTTTAAAAACCATATCGTTAAAATGTTTTTGAACCTCTTCTACCACTTGGTTCGAAAGGCGTAAACGCGAATCGTACATGGTTAAAAGAAGCCCTTCAATATCTAAATCGGGGTTGTGAATTTTTTGAACACTTTTAATAGTATTCAATAATTTTCCCAATCCTTCTAAGGCAAAATATTCGCATTGAATAGGGATAATCACACTATCTGCAGCAGTTAAGGCATTTAGTGTAAGCAATCCTAAAGAAGGTGCGCAGTCTATAATAATGTAATCGTACTGTTCTTTGATTTTTTCTAATGCTTGTTTAAGCATGTATTCTCTATTTTCCTTGTCTACTAATTCAATTTCAATTGCAACAAGGTCAATATGCGACGGAATAACGTCTACATTTGGGGAAGTCGATTTTATTATAGCCTCTTCAGGAGTATTACTATGTTCCAGAATTTGGTACGTTCCAATCTCTACACTTTCTACATCAATACCCAATCCCGAACTCGCATTGGCTTGCGGATCGGCATCAATTAATAAGACTTTTTTCTCTAAAACACCGAGTGATGCGGCTAAATTAACCGAAGTAGTCGTTTTTCCTACACCACCTTTTTGGTTGGCTATTGCAATGATTTTACCCATTTATACTATTCAAATTTTGAGTGGTAAAAATACAATTTATTATGGTTTATAAAAGTGTTATTTGTTAACAATAGTTTAAAGTTTAAAGTTTCAGGTTTAAAGTTTTGAGTTTGAAACTTTAAACCCGAAACTTCAAACCTAAAATTTTTTATTTACTTCCTTTGTTTTTTATCATGACCTCCAACATATCCCACATTTCTTGGGGTATTTTTTCTAAAATATTGAATTGTCCTGCGCCTTGCAGCCATTCGCCACCATCAATAGTTACAACCTCTCCATTAATATATGCTGAAAAATCGGAAACTAAATAAGCAGCAAGATTTGCCAATTCTTGGTGATCGCCAACTCTTCGCAAAGGTACTTTTTTAGCCATGTCAAATTTTTCTGCCAAGTCCCCAGGAAGTAATCTATCCCATGCGCCTTTGGTAGGAAATGGACCTGGTGCAATGGCATTCATTCGGATGCCGTATTTTGCCCATTCTACTGCCAAACTTCTAGTCATGGCAAGTACTCCAGCCTTGGCAGTAGCACTTGGAACTACATATCCAGAGCCTGTCCAAGCATAAGTAGTAACAATATTTAAAACGTTGCAATTGGTTTGTTTTTGAGCAATCCAATGTTTTCCAAAAGCCAAAGTACAGTTTTTAGATCCTTTTAGAACGATGTCAATTATGGTGTCAAAAGCATTTGCAGAAAGTCGTTCGGTAGGCGAAATAAAATTACCGGCAGCATTATTTAATAAAACATCTACTTTGCCAAAAACGTTAAGAACTTCTGCAAGCATTGCTTCTACTTGGTCGTAATGCCGAACATCGCATTGCAATGGCAAACATTTTCCACTAGTTGCAGTTTCCAATTCGGTTGCTGTTGCTTTTAGTTTTTCAAGATCTCGAGAAGTTATAGCAACATTAGCACCCAATTCTAAGAAATATTTAGTCATGGCTTTACCCAATCCACTTCCACCACCCGTTACTACAATTACTTTCCCTTTAAGGGCATCATCGCGAAGCATTTTTGCTGAAAAATCCATATTTAGTATAATTTGTTTTTCAAATGTACTAAAAATAAATGGTAGGCACGCATAGTATTATTATAATTATTCTATTTCAAAAAGACGTCATTAGCAGGTTTTAGTCTACAAATGTTTCTTTAATAACCTCTTTGCACCTTTTTATTTCTGTTTTATTTAGTTTGCCAAATAGTTTAGAAACTCTGGATTTATCTATAGTTCTAATTTGGTCAATAATTATCATACCTCTTTTGCCATCTTGAGTAACGGGAACTCTTGTTGGGTATTCTTTTGTATTTGTTGTCATTGGGCAAATAACAATTGTATTTAAATGCATATTCATTTCATTTGGTGAAACAATTACGCATGGTCTTGTTTTCTGAATCTCACTTCCAAGAGTTGGATCAAGATTTACTAAAACTATGGAATATTGGACTAACTCCATTCTTCAAAATTTTCCTCATTAAAAACACTTTCAATCAGCAATTTATCATCGCCTTCTTCTTTCATTTTCTTAAAAGCACTTTCCCAATTTTTTCTTGGAGTTTCAATTGGTTTTAAAACAATTTGTCCCATTTCTAGAATAATTTCAACCTTATCTTTAATGTTGTATTTTTCTAAAATAGTTTTACTCAATCGCAAACCTTTTGAATTACCAATTTTTATTATCGTGGCTTCCATACTTTAGTTCTTTAAATGTTATTACAAAGTAAACACATATTTTTTAATTAGGAATGTTTTTTTTCTTTTTTTTGGTTTTGATTCACTATCAATTTGCCATTTGCTATCCTTTTTTTGTTTTGAATCCCAATAGTTAAAAGAAAATATAATTAGGTAGCAAAAAAAAGAGGATATAAATCCTCTTGTAAATCCTATTTGGATTAAAATATTTTATTTATTTCGATATACTCCACTTTTACTAAATACGGAAAGAAGGGTAGTCCTTCCATATTTTTAATAACCTGTTCCATTTCTAAATTTTTAAAAATAAGAACTGCTCCATTAGTATCTGCATTTATGTAGAAATTTTCTAATACTTCTTCTTCCTTCCATTTCTGAATAAAAGGCATCTCTTTTTTCTTCAATGCTTCAAAATCTACCCCTTGGTGATGGGCTGTTATTTTAGTCGTAATTACTGCTATTCTTTTCATTTTTTAGATGATTTTAAATTAATAATTAGCAAAATTATTATTTTTGTCTAAATAATCAATACAGGCAACAATCATTGATATAGACTAAAATAATAGACTAATGGAAAACACTACAGTTAGGAAGACAAAAGATTTCAATCCGGGTAATTGTCCTGTGGTGTATTGTATGAATATAATTGGAGGCAAATGGAAGCCAAGTATTATTCACATGATACGAACGGATAGAAATAGATATAGTATTTTGCTGAAAAACATAACAGAAATCAGCAAACAAACATTAACCAATCAGTTGCGAGAATTAGAGGCCGATGGCATCTTAGAACGAATTATTTATGCTGAAATTCCGCCGAAAGTGGAATACAAAATTACGCCTTACGGAAGTACTTTATTACCTATTATTGACAGTATGTACCAATGGGGAAAACAAAATAGTACCTCGGAAAATAAAGGATATTGTGACGAAAAATAATTTTTTTTCTTTTTAAAAATAATTACAATGTTTTTCCTAAAAAAAGAGAATAGAAACAGAAGATTAATCTATGTCTCGCAGGATGCTGTAATTTTAAGCAGGTAACTTTATTACTTAATCAGGAGTAGTATTCAATTCATTAATCTTCTACCCACTTACTCTCTTTTTCGGTGGCGTCCAATACGTCAATTCCTAATTTTAATTGTATTTTTTTTGCGATTTTAAAGGCATCTGCTTTATCTTCTGTTTTGTAAAATGTGAAGTGTTTGTTTTTATTGTAAAATAAATTCAAATAAATAATGTCGCTGGTTATAGTAGTTGTAGCACTAATTACATTAATGGTTTGGTTTTCTTTAGTTTTAAATACGGAAACATATTCAAATTGTGGGCAAGGTTTCCATTTGCCAAAATGTATTCCGAAAATAGATTTAAGATTTCGATATGTATTATTATCTAAATTAATTTCGGAACCTTCTGTAGAAATTAAATTCAACCCAATAGCAATAAAAATGGATCCCATAATTATGTTATAGATGAAAAAATATAATCCTAAAATTAGAAGGACAAATCCGAATAATTTCTTTGCAAATGGTACTTCTTTTAAATAAAGTATTTTATTCATAACGGCTTAATTAGATATTATTCTGGATTTTTAGAGGCATCCAGCATTTTACTGAATTGTTTTAGTTTATCCAATGGCATTGTTTTTAACTTCTTTTGCCAATCGAGGTCTTCTGTTGCTGGAATTAGTTTGGATAATGGATGGTTTTTTTCTATCGGATGATTAGGGTCTTCCTTGAACAGTAAGAGGTCGTTGGGTTGGCAATATAGAGCTTTGCATATTAGGGTTAAGTTATCTAAACGCATAACATGGGTATCATTATGTAAAATTTTATGAGCAGTATGTGGATTAATACCAATTCTCACCAAAAAAGAGTGTGGTTTTTCTATTTGGCGTGCTTCTAATACAGATTTTAGGTTTAAGTAAAGCATATCTTCTTAGTTTTTAGATTATGTATTAAGTAAAATTAATAAATAATTTTTAGGTTTTAAAATAGTATCCTGAGACTGGACAGAATTTTGTGTAAACTCTAAAAATGCTTAATGTTCTATTTTGCACCTATCTCCAAATATAATCAAAAATTGGTTCATAATCAAGCCCCATTGCTTAATAGATCTCGTCCAGTTTTTTTCATTGTTTTTAATGGCAAG
>CANFHX010000039.1 GCA_947446865.1 Flavobacteriaceae bacterium
AGAATTTTTCGGCTTCGACCAACGGAATTTGTTTGTCTTTAAAAAAAGTCATAACCAGTTCCCAATCTGGAGGAATTTGTTCTGTACCTTTTTTTTCGCGCAACTTTTTTTTGGCATTTTTTTCAGCATATAATAGTTTTTCAATTTCAAGATTTTTTTGAATTTCAACTTCATTTTTTTGATTGTGCCCGTTTATAATGTTTAAATTGTTTGTATTGTTTATATAAGGTACATGTTTAGAGCTTGTTTGATACTTGTTTAATGCTTGTTCATTATCTTGTTTAGTAACTTGTTCCATTACTTGTTCGTTTTTTGATACGCTTTTTAACTTTCGAACTTCCTTTTTTTGAACTGGTTTAGTATAGTAATCCAAATTAATAACTTCGAGAGTGGAGCCTTTGAATGGATTGTAAGAGGGATTGTAAATGACATATCCTTTTGTGGATAGTTCTTTTATGCACTTGTGGAAAGTTGCTGTTGAAGAAATCTTACTGATACGCATTAATTCATCTCTTGAAATCCCAATTGGATTTTGAAATCGATTTTGATTCCATAATTGGAAGATAGCCATGTAGAGACTAATGTGTGTTGGATTTAATTCAAAATCTATTGAAACTTTTTCGAAAAATCCAGTTAGGTGTTTTATATAATTCATGATTACAATTGATTTTAATGTTTCTTAAAAAATTACAGTTATTGAATTATTGATTCAGCATTTTATAAATGTCATCATATTTATAATAAAGTATACCGCCAATTCGATTGTAGTTGAGTGTTCCGTTGATACGGAGATTTTGAAGTGTTCCAGGAGAGATTTTTAAAAGCTTTCGAACTTCGGATGATTTAAGCCACTTTGCAGGTTGCTCTGAAGTAGTTGCTGTTTTGATTTCTTTGAGTAATAAATTACCAAAATTGAGTAAGTCTTTCTTGGTTACTACTTGGTGGTTTAACAACTCATAGTTGTCGATTTCCGGGAAGAGTTTTTTAGGATGCAAGTTCATAATGTATTTAATTAAATTGTTATGCAGCAAAATTGCTAAGAATGATTTGTTTTGTTTCCCAACCTGTACCCAAGTTGGGAATGATTTTTATTTAAATTGCATTAAATAACTCATTAACAAGCTATTTAGAAAATGGCATGCTTTTTTGAGAATCTAGAAAATCTAGTATTAGTAGGATAAGTTTGGTTAAAGATTGGTTTTTCCCAACCTCTCCCAAGTTGGGTATTATTTATCTTCTTCGTCTATTCTATTGTTGAGGTTTTCGGATAGAGAATTTAGAAATTTTGTTTTTGAGTTTTTTCGGTTTTTTATATCAATGAAGCTTCTATAAATACTTTCTTCAATATCTTGATTGAATATTTGCCCAAAGAATTTAGACAAATCTTTAAGGTCCGTTTGTCCATTATTGAGTACTTTTTGAGTGTGTAAAGCATAGATTAATTCGATCAGGTCAATTCTATTGCCTGTCCATTCAATGGTAGTGTCTACTTTAATAAATTGATTGTTCTTTCTGTTTTTAAGAAGATTCATTTTATTTTCAAGATAGTCTGTAAGTAAATCATTAGCCTTTATCACTGCTACATTGTAATCGTGTGAAGTACTCAGTCTAGTATCATAATTTATGATATGACTTTCGTAATAATTGAGTTTTTTATCTCTATTTCGAGTGAAATA
This sequence comes from Flavobacteriaceae bacterium, assembly GCA_947446865.1. Taxonomy (GTDB): domain Bacteria; phylum Bacteroidota; class Bacteroidia; order Flavobacteriales; family Flavobacteriaceae; genus Flavobacterium. Next base: position 1,677 of record CANFHX010000039.1, read on the forward strand.
TTTTGCATCGTTGTGTGTTGCTTTGGAACGATAATATTGATAAAATATTTTGATTTTATTATTGTAACTGGAAATTTCATTTAACTCCCTGTTAAAATATTTTAATTTTTCTTTAGTTGAACAAGGAGCATTGGTTTCAAATTCTATAATTTTATTGTAATAGATTAGATAGGCTACAAGTCTTGGTTTATATTCCTTGAAAAATATAATTTCTTCCTCCTTGGAATCGAAAGTGAAGTTCTTTAACCATTGATGAAGTTCTTTTATTGTATCTTCAATTTGATCCACTATAGTATTAATTGAATCAATTTTATCAATAACAATTTTATTAGTTTCTTTAAATTGTATTTCTAAATCTTTAAAAAAGGAATCAGAATATGGAATCATATAAAAACACAAAACAGGTTAAATAATAATAACCTGTTTTTTATGCTTTTAGTATGTTTCAATAATTTTTACAGTGTAAATATTTTTACAAAGTTTTTTTCTCTGTATTATTAGGGGTTAATGAAAATTTATCGCGAAGTATCTTCATGTCTTCACTTACTTTTTTATCTAAAACCTTAGCATAATGTTGGGTAGTTCTTAAATTTTTATGTCCTAGCATTTTGCTCACGCTTTCAATTGGAACCCCATTTGTAAGTGTAATAGTGGTTGCAAAAGTGTGTCTGGCAATATGGAAAGTTAGTTCTTTTTCAATTTCGCAGACGGCTGCTATTTCTTTTAAATAGGCATTCATTTTTTGATTGCTTAGTATCGGCAAAAGTTTATCTTCATTGATTGCTTGTGGATGGTCTGAGTATTTATCAATGATCATTTGAGTTACTGGTAATACAGGGATTTTGGAAGCGGTTTCGGTTTTTTGTCGGTGCGTGAATATCCATTTATCGCCATCAATTCCAATACTAATGTGGGATTTTGTTAAGTTCTTGACATCAATATATGCCAATCCAGTAAAGCAGCTGAATAGGAATATATCTCTTACCAGGGAAAGTCTTTCTGTTTTGAAATCTTTATTGATGATATTTTGAATTTCATCTTCCGATAAATAAACGCGTTCTACTTCTTTTACTTTGGATTTGTAGTTGCTGAATGGATTTTTATCTAGCCATTCATTGGCCAGACATAACTTGATTATTTTGTTGAAGTTCTTAATGTATTTCACCGCCGTATTATTGGCGCACTTTCTCACGCTGCGTAAGTAAAATTCATAATCAGTTATAAAAGCATGGTCGATTTTGGAAATATCAATATCGGAGATATTGTATTTCCAAAGTAGAAAATTGGAGGTGTGTTTGAGCGATGTTTCATATCGCTCTAATGTACCAGGTGCATATTCAATACCCAGCAATTCTTTTATTTTGCTATTATGTTCTTTGAATATTGGGATTAACATTCTTTCTCTTTCTTTAGTTCCAAGTAGTCTGTTTTTGAACTCTTCAATATTCAATGTAATATTGTCTTTTAGAAGTTCAAATTGGATTTCGTTTATTTGATTTTTAGTAAAATCAAGTAAGCTGTTTATTGAACGAGCTTCTTCTGAATTCCCTTTCATTCGGCTTAATTCATTCGACCATTTTGTTGGTTCTATGAACTTTTTAGAACTGTATTCGAATCGTTTTCCTTCGACTGTTAATCGCACATAAATAGGAAATAGCCCTTTTGCATTGGCTTTAGTTGATTTTGCATAGAAATGCAGGGTGGTTTTTGCTTTCATTTTGGTAACCTTTAAATTATACATTAATTTAGTATAAGGTTTGCCACAATACAAGATGTTTATTTATTGATTAAGTCGTTGAATAGGTTGCTAGTATTGAGGTTAGCTCCATAGATCAAACTGTTTAATCGATTTAGCGAGACCCAACTATTTGTAAATTTTTAGGGTCTCGATTTTGCACCTTGAATTTTGAAAAAGAATGAATAATTTGATAGGTTGTAAAAAGAAAAAACCCCGAAAATCATAGGATTTCGAGGTTTTTGATAACTTTTAAAAGTTATTTCGCGGAGAAAGAGGGATTCGAACCCCCGGACCTGTTACAGTCAACAGTTTTCAAGACTGCCGCATTCGACCGCTCTGCCATTTCTCCAATAAGACGCATATACTTTCGTAACGCGGATGCAAATATAGTAACCTTTTTCTGTTTTCCAAATAGATTTTAAACAAAATAATAATTATTTTTTTTGCACTAAACTAATCGTTTCATATTCTATTCATTACCTATAAAATTTAAGTTTGAATAATTTAAAAAAAAGCAACCGACTTGTTTCTTCCCTTGGTATAAATTTTTGAAAATCTAATTTATTTTGATTTTTTATAAGGTAAAACGTTGGGCAGAAATTACATTTACTAAAATGCCAACGGTGCCGATCCCAAAAAAATTTAGACCTAAAAAACCCCAAAGGATTTGAGATCTTTTGGGGTTGGTTTTAATAGTTTGTACGATTTAAACGTGTAGCGCTCTGTTGTCTGTCGCTGCCAAGGCTGCTTCTTTAATGGCTTCGGCAAAAGTTGGATGTGCGTGTGACATTCTAGAGATATCTTCGGCAGAGGCTCTAAATTCCATTGCGGTTACGGCTTCGGCAATTAAATCGGCACAACGAGCACCAATCATGTGAACACCTAGAACCTCATCGGTTTTAGCATCGGCAAGGATTTTTACAAATCCGTCCAAATCACCTCCAGCTCGGGCTCTACCCAATGCTTTGAAAGGGAAACTTCCCGCTTTGTAAGCAACGCCATCGGCTTTCAATTGCTCTTCGGTTTTACCCACAGCAGCAACTTCAGGCCAAGTATAAACTACACCCGGAATTAAATTATAATCGATATGTGGTTTTTGTCCGGCTAGGATTTCGGCAACCATGGTTCCCTCTTCTTCCGCCTTGTGAGCCAACATGGCGCCACGAACGACATCACCAATAGCATATATATTGGCAACGTTGGTTTGTAAATGATCGTTTACTTCCACCATTCCTCTTTCGGTTAACTTCACTCCTGCTTTATCCGCGTTCAATCCGTCGGTATACGGGCGACGACCTACTGCTACTAAGCAATAATCGCCTTCTAAAGTAATGGTTTCGCCTTTGGCATTGTCGGCTTGAACGGTAACAGTTTTTCCTTTTCTTGCAACCGATTTCACTTTATGGGAAGTATAGAATTTCATGCCTTGTTTTTTCAAGACTTTGGTCAATTCTTTAGACAAACCAGCATCCATTCCTGGGATAATTCTATCTAAATATTCTACTACCGAAACTTGTGCTCCTAAACGTAAATAAACTTGCCCAAGTTCAATTCCGATTACGCCACCACCAATGATTACAAGATGTTTAGGAACTTCTGGTAATTTTAAGGCTTCGGTGGATGTGATAATTCTTTCTTTATCTAAAGTGATAAATGGTAAAGTGGATGGTTTAGAACCTGTTGCTATAATGATGTTTTTACCTTCAATAGTTTCGGAAGTTCCATCAGCTTTAGCGATTGCCACGTGGGTAGCATCTACAAACGATCCCATTCCTTCTATAACGGTAACTTTATTTTTGTCCATTAAAAATTTAACGCCACCTGAAGTTTGATCCACAACTGCTTGCTTGCGGGCAATCATTTTCTCTAAGTTCACTTTAACTTCTCCCGAAACTTCAATTCCGTGATCGGCAAAATGTTGTAATTCTTCATAATGGTGGGAAGATGCCAACAATGCTTTGGATGGGATACACCCAACGTTAAGGCAAGTACCACCAAGGGTAGAATATTTCTCGATAATTGCGGTTTTGAAACCTAATTGGGCACAACGAATTGCCGAAACATATCCGCCAGGACCAGAACCTATGATGACTACGTCAAATGAACTCATAACTTAACTGTTTTTGTGTGTTTTATTAAATAGTGGTGCAAAACTACGAATTATATTGCAATGATAATCGCAAAAATTAGGAGCATTTTTTGAGGAAAACAAAGTTTTTAGGATTCGATAATCCGTATCGGTTTTGCTAGTTTGGATATATTTTGTTTTGTTATTTGGCAAATTGAATAGAAAAAGTATAAAGTTTTTACTGAATTACTTTCTTAATTAGAGTTTAACTAAAGTTTAAAATTGGGATAGGATTGCAATATTATAAATGGTTTTGGAAACTGAATTTCATACCATATGCTGGGAACATAGCCCTGATTGAGCCGGTAGCTCTCGTGGAGGAACGGAACGAGACTAAAGGCGAAAGCAGGAATTACCTTTACTAAAATGCCCGAAAGATTCGCTCCTGAAAATACTTTGTGATATTCTAGCTATATATATTGTATGTGTTTTGTGAATCGACTATATTTGCAGTCCATAAAATTTTAGGAATGATAAAGATTACGCTACCGGATGGTTCGGTTAAGGAGTTTGAGAATGGCGCAACTCCGATGGATATTGCGAAAAGCATAAGTGAAGGATTGGCTCGGAATGTAATTTCGGCTGGTTTTAATGGTACTACTGTAGAAACTTCGACGGAATTATTCGTGGATGGTTCTTTGGTTTTATATACGTGGAATGATAAAGAGGGCAAAAAAGCTTTCTGGCATTCTACTTCTCACGTTATGGCGCAAGTGCTGGAAGAAAAATTCAATGGAATTAAATTAACGCTTGGACCTGCAATTGAAAACGGGTTTTATTATGATGTGGATTTTGGAGATAACAAAATTACAGATGCTGATTTTAAGTCTATTGAAGACCGCGTTTTAGAGATTTCTAGAGAGAAACATGAGTTTACGATGCGTCCTGTTACTAAAGCAGAAGCATTGGAGGCGTATAAAGATAATGTATACAAAACAGAATTAATATCGAATTTGGAAGATGGTACGATTACTTTTTGTGATCATGCTAACTTTTTTGATTTGTGTCGTGGCGGTCATATTCCGAATACTGGAATTATCAAAGCGATGAAGGTTATGAGTGTTGCCGGAGCTTATTGGCGTGGTGACGAGAAAAATAAACAGTTAACGAGAGTTTACGGAATTTCTTTTCCGAAGCAAAAAGATTTGACCGAATATTTAGAATTACTAGAAGAAGCAAAACGTAGAGACCACCGTAAACTTGGTAAAGAGTTGGATTTATTTGCTTTTTCGGCTAAAGTTGGTCAAGGTTTACCTTTGTGGTTACCTAAAGGTGCTGCTTTACGCGATAGATTAGAGCAATTTTTGAAAAAAGCACAGAAGAAAGCAGGTTACGAACAAGTTATTACTCCGCATATTGGACAAAAAGAATTGTATGTTACTTCTGGACATTATGCTAAATATGGTGCTGATAGTTTTCAGCCAATAACTACTCCAGCCGATGGCGAAGAGTTTTTATTGAAACCGATGAACTGCCCTCACCATTGTGAGATTTACAACACCAAACCATGGTCGTATAAGGATTTACCAAAGCGTTATGCTGAATTTGGAACGGTTTATAGATACGAACAAAGTGGGGAACTACATGGTTTAACTCGTGTGCGAGGATTTACACAAGATGATGCGCATATTTTTTGTACACCAGATCAATTGGATAGTGAGTTTAAAAAAGTAATTGACTTAGTACTTTATGTATTTAGTTCGTTAGGATTTGAAAACTTTACTGCTCAAATTTCGTTGAGAGATAAAGAAAATAGAGATAAATATATTGGTAGCGATGAGAATTGGGAGAAAGCAGAAAATGCAATCATTAATGCTGCTCGTGATAAAGGATTGAATACAGTGGTAGAATATGGCGAAGCTGCATTTTACGGACCTAAACTTGACTTTATGGTGAAAGATGCTCTTGGCAGACAATGGCAACTAGGAACAATCCAGGTAGATTATAATTTACCAGAGCGTTTTGAATTGACTTATAAAGGAGCCGATGATAAATTACACCGACCAGTTATGATTCACAGAGCACCGTTTGGATCGATGGAGCGTTTTATAGCAATTTTATTAGAACACACAGCAGGAAATTTCCCTCTTTGGCTAATGCCAGAACAAGCTATAATCTTGTCTTTGAGTGAGAAATATGAAAAATATGCCGAAAAAGTTTTAAATCTGCTAGAAAATCACGAAATTCGCGCCCTAATTGACAACCGCAACGAAACGATTGGGAAGAAAATTAGAGATGCCGAAGTACAAAAAATGCCGTTCATGCTAATTGTAGGTGAGGATGAGGAGAAAAACGGAACCGTTTCAGTAAGACGTCACGGACAAGAAGGAAAAGGAAATATCACAGTCACAATAGAAGATTTTGTAGCAATTGTTAATGAAGAAGTTGCCAAAACCTTAAAAACATTTGAAGTTTAACTAAAATAATAAAGCCATAGCAATTAGAAACAACAGAGGTTATCAACCTCGAGTAGAAAAAAAAGATGAACACCGAATAAATAACTTTATTCGTGTGCCTGAAGTACGTCTTGTTGGAGACAATGTAGAACCAGGTATTTTTAAAACTGCGGATGCTATGCGTCTTGCGGATCAATTTGAATTGGATTTGGTAGAAATTTCTCCTAATGCTGAACCGCCAGTATGTAAAATCATGGACTATAAAAAGTTCGTTTACATGCAGAAGAAACGTGATAAGGAATTGAAAGCTAAGTCAACACAAATCGTTGTAAAAGAAATTCGTTTTGGTCCACAAACCGATGAACACGATTATGACTTTAAAAGAAAAAATGCAGAGAAGTTTCTTAAAGAAGGATCTAAATTAAAAGCATTTGTATTCTTTAAAGGAAGATCTATCATCTATAAAGAGCAAGGGCAAATTTTATTATTGCGTTTGGCTCAAGATTTAGAAGACTACGGAAAAGTAGAAGCATTACCTGTTCTGGAAGGAAAGAGAATGATTATGTATATTGCTCCGAAGAAAAAGAAGTAAGCAGTGTTACGTTGCAGTAAGCAACAATGATACTATTAAAATAAGTAAGTAAGTTAAATTTAAATAAATTAGGGAAATTATGCCTAAAATGAAAACAAAATCTAGTGCTAAGAAACGATTCAAAGTTACTGGTTCTGGAAAGATTAAAAGAAAACACGCTTTCAAAAGTCACATTTTGACCAAGAAATCTAAAAAGCGTAAATTAGCTTTAACGCATTCTGCTTTGGTTCACAAAACAGATATGAAAAGCATCAAACAACAATTAAGAATTATATAATTAGTAACTAGTAATTAGCTCTTAGTAATTAGCATTTTTGCTATTCCCTAATCACTATTTACTAATAACTAAAGAATTCTTTAGGTTAAAACAATTTAAATAACCTTGGAGTATGGCCTCAAGTTCCCTTGATTAAATTCGGGACGCCTGCTACAAAAAAACTAGAAAATTATGCCAAGATCAGTAAATTCAGTTGCTAAAAGAGCAAGAAGAAAAAAGATAATGAAGCAAGCCAAAGGTTTCTTTGGTCGTCGTAAAAACGTTTGGACTGTTGCTAAAAACGCAGTTGAAAAAGCGATGGTTTACGCTTATCGCGATAGAAAACAAAACAAGAGAAACTTCCGTGCTCTATGGATCATGCGTATCAACGCTGGTGCTAGATTAGAAGGATTAAGTTACTCTCAATTCATGGGTAAAGTAAAAGCTAACGGTATCGAATTGAACCGTAAAGTTCTTGCAGATTTAGCAATGAATCACCCAGAAGCTTTCAAAGCTGTTGTGAATAAAGTGAAATAAAAAACGTTTGTACAACCAGTTTGACTTACTTACTTATAAAAAATCCCAATCGAAAGATTGGGATTTTTTTGTATCTGAAATTGGGGAGTATTTTATTTTTGAAGATGGAATAACCACCCCGACCTTCAGGCACCCCTCCAAAGAAGGGGGATATACTAATTAAAAACTTCTTCCTTCTCTCCATCAAAACTCGCGAAAACCATACTTGGGTGCGAATCTTGGTGAAATAAGTTTCCGTCTTTATCAATAGCAATAGCACCTGCAAAACCATCATACGGTTTCAATTCGGCAAAGGTTTTTTCAAATGCTCTTTCTAAAGTAAATCCATCCGTAACACGTGTTACAATTTTGGCTGCTGTGGCATTACTTACAATATCCTCACCAACACCAGTCAAACTAACCCCACAAAAAGCATTTACATAATTTCCGGCAACGGTTGCGCTATCGGATATTCTTCCGGGAATTTCAAATCCCTTTCCTCCTGTTGAAGTCGCTGCAGCAAGTTTGCCATCGGCATCCAATGCCACACAACCTACAGTTCCCATTCCGGTTGCGGCTAATTTTGCTTCGTATTCTGCTCGTCGTTGTGGAATTTCGGTAGAGAATTTTTCAAAGCCATGTTGTCTTGCAAAATTGGTTGCGCCAATTCCACCAAGAACTCTATCGTCTACTTTCATTAATTCTAAAGCAACTTGTATGGGATTTTTTACTTCTTCAATATTAATTACACCGCTAAACTTCTCGGTAGTGCCATCCATTAAGGAAGCACTCATTCTAATTTTCCCGTCGCTTTGAATTTGCGAACCAATTCCTGCATTAAACAATGCATCGTCTTCTAATAAAGAAACTGCATAAACTACCGTTTCTACTGCCGAATGCGTTTGCAAATACGCATACGAATCCTTTACAATCCGCAACAAGGCTTCTTGCTTAGCAACTTTGGTTTCGTGATTAGTTGAAGATTCCGAGAAAAAACCACCGTGGATTATTATTTTCATTAGTTAAAGTTTGTTGTTTATTGTTTATAGTTGATAGTTTTAACAAAAAACCACAAACTATAAACAATAAACTTTATACGTATTGCGAAGATTTTATCGTCATTTTAAAAGTGTCCAAATCAAAGGTGTCGTATTTGCTCAACACATGCGTCACCAAATGACTAATAGAAATAGGTTGTCCCATTTCAATTTGAGTTAAATTAGTATCTTTAATCTCACGGCCATCCACCAAAATCACAAGTCCCGATCCAATGGCTTCCATCTGTCTTCCGTTTGTAATCAGCAAACCGGTGTCTTCACCAAGTCCGATTCCTAGAACTTTAGGGTTTCCTACAACTGTTTGAAACAACCTTCCAATTCGGCCACGTTGCACAAAATGCGTATCAATAATAACATCATCAATCAACCCAAGACCAGAGGTAATCTTCACTTCGCCCTTCAGCAAAGCCTCACTACTACTCCCTTGGTAAATCATATTATTGGATGCTGCAGCAGCACCTGCCGAAGTTCCGGCGTAAATAAAATTCTCATTTTTATACTTATCCAATAAAATATCGTGAAATTGTGTTCCACCAAGAATTGAAGTCAATCGCAATTGATCGCCACCCGTAAACATCACCACATCAGCAGCACGCAAACGTTCCAAAATTTCAGGATCCGAGGCTTGCTCGCGTCGCTCAATATTTATCACATCCGTATTAAGAGCGTTCAAGTAACCTAACGCTTTTACGTATTCGGGTCCAATTTCCAAAGGAATTTTAGATGCCGTTGTTATAATCTCAATTCTAGATAATTCTTTATGTTTCGACTCGTTTATAACTCGCTTCAAAATCCCTTCCTCAAAGAAATTCAAATTCTTCGGAGCATCTTTATCCAAATTGGTTTCGGTAAAACTGCCTTTATCCACAGCCCCACCTATTATAATTAATTTTCCATGTATTTTCATAACACAAAAATAACCAATTCAAAATATTGACCAAAGGAATTTTGGCTTTAGAAGCGAAACTTATCGACTACTTGTTAACCATTTTCCCGCTTTCCGTTACAATCTGTCATTGCGTGGAACAAAGCAATCTCATGGCAACCAGCGTATAACGCAATGACAGGATTTTCACTGCAATCGGGGCTAAACGGTAATGGTATTGTTACTAATTTATCAGTATTGTAGAAACTATTTCTTAACTACATCCTATTTTTCCTACGTAGCAAAAATTAATTTTACCCTAATTCCAAAATAATCAAAATATTTATCTAAAAAGATAGCACAGAATAACAATTATTTTTTAATTTTAACAAATACATGGCAATCCATTCAAAACCTATAAGAAATTCCTATGAAAATCGATAAAATTCAAGCCCTACGCGGACCAAATATTTGGAGTGTTCAAAGAAAAAAACTAATCCAAATGCGTTTGGATTTAGAAGACATGGAACAACGTCCAACCAACAAAATCGAAGGTTTTCGGGAACGAATAGAAGCCACATTTCCTACCATGATAGAACACCGTTGCTCTGAAGGTTGCCGTGGCGGATTCTTTTCTAGAGTAGACAAAGGCACTTGGATGGGACATGTCATTGAACATATTGCACTAGAAATCCAATCCCTTGCCGGAATGGAAACTGGTTTTGGTAGAACCCGCGAAACTAAAACTCCTGGTGTATATAATGTAGTATTCAGTTACACCGAAGAAAACGTAGGAATGTTTGCTGCCGAATCGGCGGTAAGAATTGCGGAATCCTTAATAGATGGAACCGATTATGATGTAGAAGGCGATATCCAACAAATGCGTGAAATTCGCGAACGTGTTCGTCTAGGACCATCCACAGGAAGTATAGTTGAAGAAGCCGTTGCTAGAGATATTCCTTGGATTCGTCTTGGAACCAATTCCCTTGTTCAATTAGGATACGGAATAAACCAAATGCGTTTTCAAGCAACCATAACTTGTAAAACCAGTAGCATTGCTGTAGATATTGCTTGTAATAAAGAACAAACTAAAAAAATGCTTGATGCTGCTTCCATTCCAGTGGCAAGTGGAGGCATTTGTGTAGATGAAACCGATTTAGAAGCGGTTGTAAATAAAATTGGTTATCCAATTGTTTTAAAACCTTTGGATGGTAACCACGGAAAAGGTGCTTCCATTAATGTAAAAAAATGGGAAGATGCTGTTGAAGGTTTGGCGTATGCCAAAAAATACAGCAACCGTGTAATTGTAGAAAAATTCATTACGGGTTATGACTTTAGAGTTTTAATCATCGATAATAAATTAGTGGCCGCTGCCAAAAGAGAACCAGCACACGTAAAAGGAGATGGCAAACAAACCATTCAAGAATTGATTGACAAAACCAATCTAGACCCTAAACGTGGTTACGGACATGAAAATGTACTTACCCAGATTGATGTAGACAGAGATACCACCGATTTATTAGAAAAATTAGGCTACACTCTTGAAACCGTTCCTAAAAAAGACGAGGTAGTTTATTTAAAATCTACTGCCAATTTAAGCACTGGAGGAACTTCGGTAGATGTAACTGATAGGATGCACCCAGAAAATATTTTCCTTTGCGAACGTATTTCTCGTGTTATCGGACTAGACATTTGTGGTGTAGACATTATGGCCGAAAACCTAACCCAACCACTAAAAGAAAATGGCGGTTGCATTCTAGAAGTTAATGCTGCACCGGGTTTCCGTATGCACCTAGCACCTTCTGAAGGATTGCCAAGAAACGTTGCGGCTCCAGTTATTGACATGCTGTATCCTCCAGGTAAACCAAGTCGTATTCCGATTATTGCCGTTACAGGTACTAACGGGAAAACTACCACTACCCGATTGATTGCGCATATTGTTAAAAACAATGGACTAAAAGTTGGTTTCACTACTTCCGATGGAATTTATGTGCAAAACCACATGATGGAAAAAGGAGATACCACCGGACCTATTTCTGCAGAATATATTTTGAAAGATCCAACCGTAGAGTTTGCGGTTTTAGAAACTGCTCGTGGCGGAATACTTCGCGCCGGTTTAGGTTTCAGCCGTTGCGACATTGGAATAATCACAAACATCCAAGAAGACCATTTAGGCTTGTCCGATATTCATACGCTGGATGATTTAGCACGAGTAAAAGCGACGGTTGTTCGTAGTATTAAAAAAGACGGTTGGGCAATTTTGAACGCCGAAGACGACCAATGTATAAAAATAGCAAACGAATTAAATTGCAACGTTGCCTATTTTGCTATGGATGAAAACCATCCTAGAATGGTACAGTTTGCCAAAGAAGGAAAAACTGTTGCAGTTTACGAAAACGGATACATCACCATCAAAAAAGGCGAATGGAAAATTCGTGTAGAACGCGCTACCCACGTTCCATTAACCATGGGTGGAAAAGCAAAATTCATGATTGCGAATGTTTTAGCAGCAACTCTTGCGGCCTATTTACAAGGATTTAAAACCGAAGATATTAGTCTTTCATTACAAACATTCATTCCAAGTGCTGCACAAACGCCAGGAAGAATGAACTTATTTGAATTTAAAAAATTCAAAGTATTAATTGATTTCGCACACAATCCGTCTGGATACAAGGGTGTAGAAGAATATTTAAGCAGTGTTGATGCCATCAAAAAAATTGGAATAATTGCAGGAGTTGGCGATCGTCGTGACGAAGACATTAAAGAATGTGCAACTATCGCGGCAAGAATGTTCGACCATATTATCATCCGTCAAGAAAAATACCTACGTGGTAGAAGTGAAGAAGAAATCATCGGACTTATTCTAGAAGGTATTGCTGCATCTGGAAGAACTGTTACCCACGAAATTATTACTAAAGAAGTGGAGGCTATAAAACATGCTATTGACAATGCCGAAGATGGCAGTTTCATTACTGCTCTAAGCGATGTAGTTACTAATGCCATTAATATTGTTCAAGAGTATTTGGATAAAGAAAATGAAGGGGGTAATTTGTAATTATTTAGAAGTAATTCCCCTTTAAAAAATAAAATATACCAACACCTAATTTATATCCTAGTTAGGTGTTGTTTTTTTTATTAAATTGCAGTAAAATAACAACTAAAATATCATGTCAATAGACAAACTTATTCATTTACATTTTCTTTCTCTATATGTATTAGTACTAATTATTTTTTTGATCGTTCTATATAAAAAAATGAGCGTAAAAAAAATTCCAAAAAAGTTAACACAAGAAAAATATAACGCAACTATAATTGGAAAAATGGTGGAAGTTGAAGATCCAGAAAAAAGTATGTTTAACATTTGGCCTTTTGTAAACAAATTAAAAAGAGCACAAATTTTACCTAAAAAATTTAATGAAAGTCTATTAATTAATAAGATATATCGAGATTCTAATAACGATTTCGAACACATTCTACTCAACACCGAAAAAGAGAATCATTATGTAGTTATAGTTGCAAACTTAACCAAAAACAAAATAATAGGGTATTTATTAGTTGATTCCTTAAAAAAGTACCTTTAACTTTTAAAATTTAAAAACATTACTTTTGAATACTAATTAATTGAAAAAAAGCAGTACTACTATTTTAATATAATAACTGAAAACCAATACAATATTTCTAAACTTTCCGTGAAAAATGAAAAAATTAATACTAGCTACAATCATCTTGCTTACAATTGGAACAGGAAATGCTCAAACAAAAGTTTATAAAGGCTCCTCTTCTTACAGCAGTGATATTATTTGCAATCTTAATAATAATAAAGTATACAAGAAGACATCTAGCTATCCTTCTGATGTTATTTGCAATATTGAAAGAAATAAGATATTTAAAAGTTCAAGCTCCTATTCAAGTGACCAACTTTATACTATATCGGACGGAAAAGTTTATAAGGGAAATTCGTCTTATACTAGTGATATCGTGATGACAATTAAGGATGGAAAAATATACAATGGAACTTCAACCTATAGTAGTGACGTAATTGCTACTATTAAAGATGGTAAGGTATATTCAAAAAATTCAAGCTATTCAAGCGACATATTATTTACAATTAATGGCAATGTAACTATCGTAGAATTCGTTGCAATTTGGCATACCGTAAGATACAGCTATTAACTAGTTCATAAAAAAAGTTGTCAAAGTATAGAACTTTGACAACTTTTTTTTTATTCAAAACAGACCTTCTAAGAAATTTTTATTCCTCCTCTTCAGAAGCATTCGATTTGGAGTAATTTCTCCATTTCTCAATGCAATCGGCCATGTCTTTAGGTATTTCGGTATCAAATCGCATCATTTCTCCTGTTACGGGATGCACAAAACCTAAAGTTTTGGCATGCAATGCTTGTCGTGGTAAGGTCTTGAAACAATTATCAATAAACTGTTTGTATTTGGTAAAGGTGGTTCCTTTTAAAATTAAATTTCCGCCATAGCGTTCGTCGTTGAATAAGGTATGCCCAATATGTTTTAGGTGCACGCGAATTTGATGCGTTCTACCCGTTTCTAATTTGCAAGAAATTAAAGTTACATAACCAAAACGCTCCAAAACTTTATAATGGGTTACGGCATGCTTTCCTATTTCGGGATCGGCAAAAACTGACATTTGCATTCTGTCTTTTACATGACGGGCAATGTTTCCGGTTATGGTGCCTTCATCCTCTTTTACATTCCCCCAAACTAGGGCAACATATTCTCTTTCGGAAGTTTTATCTTCAAATTGCTTTGCCAAATGCGTCATTGCCGCTTCGGTTTTAGCAACTACCAAAAGTCCTGTGGTATCTTTATCTATTCGATGCACCAATCCAGGTCGTTCGGAACTGTTTAAAGGCAAATTTTCAAAATGGAAAGCCAAGGCGTTCACCAAAGTTCCAGTGTAATTACCATGTCCGGGATGGACTACAAAATTTGCAGGTTTGTTGATTAGCAATAAAGCATCGTCTTCATACACAATATTCAACGGAATATCCTCTGGATCTACCCTATTTTCAAAAGGTGGATGGGATAACATAATGCGAATTACATCCAAAGGTTTTACCTTGTAATTGGATTTTACCGTTACATCATTCACATAAATATCGCCATTGGTAGCCGCATTTTGAATTTTATTTCGTGTGGCATTGGGAACCATCAACATCAAATATTTATCAATTCTTAAAAAGGCTTGCCCTTTGGGTACATCAAATCTGTAATGTTCAAAAAGTTCTTCTTCGGGTTCTTGCAAATCAATATTATTGTTCATTTGGGATGGTATCTTTTGGCATTTCAGTATTCGGAATAGAGTCTAATTGCGTATCGTCAAAGACAATTTTTCCGTCTCCAAGCACTAAATCTATTTTAGAAGCTTTTAAAACTCTAGTTCCAGGTTTTATTTTCTTTCCGTTCATCCACATTTCTAGTACCATGTCTTTACCGATGTAAGGAATATATCTAATAGTCCCCTCTTGTAACCCAACGGCTTTTAGAGTTGGAACGGCTTGACGATAGGTTTTTTCAATTAAATCAGGCAAAGCAACCATCTTAAAAGTGGAAGCATTTAATTTTAAATAAATAGTTCTTCCTCCTTTAACTTTAGATCCCGCAGTTGGCTCTTGTTGCACCACAGTTAATTTAGGGAAATTCGGATTATAATCTACCGTATCAATAATTTCGTAGTCTAAATCGAGTTCGTTTAATTTTTCTTCCACTTGGTCTTCGTTTAATTTTGCCAAATTCGGAACCGTTATTTCATTGCCATGATTGGTTACAAAAGTTATCCAATGAAAAAACAAAAAAGCAATTACTGCCACTATAGCCATGGCTGCCAAAACCTGGGCAACGAAAACTTTACTGGTAAGATATTTTTTAAAACTCATAAATTTAGTATTTATCGCAAAGATATAATTTTTAGTTTCAACAATTGTGCTATTTTTGTATAGTAATTAAAATAAAATCCTCAATGAACGTAGCCGTAGTTATGGGCGGATATTCTGAAGAATCGGTAATATCCTTGCGAAGTGGTCAATTAATCTTAAATAATTTAGATAAAGCTAAATACCAACCTTTTGAAGTACACATACTTTTAAACGAATGGTATTGTTTAGTTGAGGGTGTGAAATATCCAATTAATAAAGCCGATTTTTCTTTTGTAAAAGACAATCAAACCATAAAATTCGAAGTTGCAGTCAATACCATACACGGTACTCCAGGCGAAGATGGCCACATGCAAGCCTATTGGGAATTGTTAGATTTACCTTATACTGGCTGTACTTTTTACCAATCGGCATTGACATTTAATAAACGAGATACCCTTTCGGTTTTATCCAAATTTAATATTCCGAAAGCCAACTCGATTTATGTAACCAAAGGAGATGCTATTGATGGAAACCAAGTTGCTGCCCAATTAGGCCTTCCGTTTTTTGTAAAACCAAACCAATCCGGAAGTTCTTTAGGAGTTTCCATGGTTACAACATTAGAAGATTTCCAAAAAGCATTGGATTTTGCTTTCGCAGAAGACAACGATATTTTAATTGAATCGTATTTAAACGGTCGTGAAGTTTCGGTTGCTGTTTTAAAATACCAAGGAGTAACCAAAGTTTTAGGGATAACCGAAATTCTTTCGCAAAATTCCTTCTTTGATTATGAAGCCAAATACCTTGGTAAATCAGAAGAAATTACTCCGGCAAGAATATCGAAAGAAATTGAAAATCTCGTGATTGAAACCGCCAAAAAAGTATACGAATCCCTTGGAATGAGTGGTTTTTCAAGAACCGATTTCATTATTATGAATGATATTCCGCATTTTATTGAAATTAACACCAATCCAGGTTTATCGCCTCAAAGTATTTTTCCACAACAAGCCGCTTATGCCAAAATGGAAATGGAAAATTTGTTGGAAAACGAAATTAGTTTAGCTTTACAGAGAAAACCTATTTGGAAGAAATAGTTCCAAGTTTATTGTTTTTGGTTTATAGTTGTTGTGGAAACTATAAACTAAAAACCACAAACCATAAACATATAAAAAATGAAAAAAGCTATATTTCCAGGGTCGTTTGACCCAATTACAAATGGTCATTTTGACATCATAAAAAGAGGAATTTCTCTATTTGATGAAGTAATTGTTGCTATCGGAATCAATGCAGAAAAAAAATACATGTTTTCTCTTGAAGACAGAAAACGCTTTATTGAAGACGCATTTAAAGACGAACCCAAAGTAAAAGTTATTACTTATGAAGGTTTAACTATTGATTTGTGTCATAAAGAAAATGCACAATTTATCTTGCGTGGTTTGAGAAATCCTGCCGATTTTGAGTTTGAAAAAGCCATTGCCCACACCAACCGATTGTTGTCTAAAATAGAAACTGTTTTCTTATTAACGGCTTCTAAAACTTCCTTCATCAGTTCGAGTATTGTTAGGGATGTTATAAGAAATGGCGGAGATTATACCGTTTTGGTGCCGGATTCGGTTAAGTTAAAATAAAAAGTTGTCCCATTGAACATATAAATACACTTTACATGCTCCATGGGACAATTCAAAAAAACTCTAAAAATAATTAATCCAAGAATCACATAGCATTATTTTTAAATTGTTATTGATTTAAATAACTAAAACAGTTGGTGATTATTATTCCATAAATAGGTGCACCTTTACGAAGCAAATACTAATGCAACGGTTACCGCAATTAAAAATTTAGTGCAATAAATAATTATTTTTACCATGATTATTTAGTTTTAATTATAACTTCTTCTTTGTTTAATTTCGAACTTCTTGGATTGCTTTCGTAAGTTTTGGACGAAGTTTCGGTTCGTATAATTTCTTTTCCATTAACTTTTACTGTAACTATTTTTTTGAATCCCCTTGTTCTTCATTTATGTCTTCGGTTTGAACATTCACATCATCGTGTTCGTTTTCATTGGCAGGACAGTTTAAACATTTGATTTTAGATTGCCCAACTTCATAAACATAATCACCTGAACTATAATGCATATTAAAATAATCATTGTCCGAATTATCGTAATTTTCTACGTTAGTATCTGTTTTAAAAAACATTCCTTCTGGCAAGTATAGAAATAATTCTACTTTTTGATTTCTGAATTTAGAAGCTACTTCACTCAATAAATAATTATCTAAAATCAATTGATTTCCTTCAATTATATAACTGTATTTAATTTTTTCAGCACGTTTTTTTGCTTCGTCTGCCGTTTTTCCAAAGGCTAGTTTTTCTACTTGAAGATAAGGTAGTTTTTCGGTGGTATGTAGTATTTTCAAATACACATTATTCGAATAAATCACTTCATGGTTAGCTTCGTCTTGGGTTAATCTAAAATCAGTGCGATTATTTACATCTTTATCATAAAAATCGTTGTTTTTAAAACTTACATGAAGTGTATCGGTAGACGTTATATTAATAACCTCTTTTTTTACATCTTTAGCTTCTGAGGATATTTGTGTAAACTCATTTATCCCTAAGGAAATCATTATCCCAATAGCAATAATCCAAACGGCTAGCAAGGTATATTTGGCAATAGTTCCAATAGATTTATAATTGGTTACCACTAATTTTAATCCTAAAATAAGTAAGAAGAAAAATGGAATTCCTAAAGTCAATAGAAATAAAATTCCTTGTATCCAAAGCGGCGTTTCTAATCCTAGTGGAGTTCTAAAATGATTTATCAAAGTATTTTGTGGCAAGGAACTAGAAAATATCGCAACTATTGATGTAATACAAATTCCAAATAGAGAAGCTGAGGAAAGAATAATTAATATTACTCCAATAGCTTTTGCAAAAGCTTCAAAAACAGAAGTGAAAATACCACCTAACTTATTCCCTACTGATTCAGCTCCATTTTTTACACGGTTTCCCAATTCATCGTAATTGGCATTTTTTATTTTATCGGAAACGTTATCAAATTCGGATCTAACTTTTTTTTCTATAGAAGAAATAGTAACTGGTTCCCCCGTCATTTCTAATTTTTCGGAAGTTGTCACTGCTTTAGGCATGGCAATCCATAAAACTAAATACGCAATTAACCCTGTACCGAATCCGAAAAATAAAATTAAAAATAAAAGCCTAATCCATACTGAATCAATTCCAAAATAATGTCCAAGTCCTTTACAAACGCCACCTATCATACCTCGGTCTTCATCACGATATAATTTCTTTCTTCCAGTAGTAACATAATTTAAAGACTGAGCTGGTTCAGTATCAACGTCTATTCTATAATCTTCTGGTTGTCCCATAATGGCAACTACTTCATCAACATCTTTAGTATTGATTACATGTTTGTCACTTTTTTGTCTTTCGGTAAAAAGCTCAGCAACACGCATTTCAATATCTTTCATGATTTCCTCTTTTCCAGATGAATTAGAAAGGGAACGTTTTATTGCGTCAAAATACTTGGATAACTTTTGGTATGCATCTTCATCTATGTGAAAAAACAAACCACCTATATTAATATTTACTGTTTTGTTCATGATTGTTATTTTTTATTGGTTATGATGTTTACAGCGTCAGACAATTCCGTCCAGGTGCTGTTTAATTCGTTTAAAAATGTTTTTCCTAATTCGGTTAACTCGTAGTACTTTCGTGGTGGTCCTGATGTAGATTCTTCCCAGCGGTAATTAAGCAAACCATCATTTTTTAATCTTGTTAGTAACGGATAAATTGTTCCTTCTACTACAAGAAGTTTGGCGTTTTTTAGTGTATCTAATATTTCTGAGGTGTAGGCTTCTTTCTCCTTTAACACCGATAAGATACAAAATTCTAAAACACCTTTTCGCATTTGAGCCTTCGTGTTTTCAATGTTCATAATTCCATTTGATTTTTTTTGGATTAAACTATTCCTTTTTTGATTGATTTACTTGTTTGCACAAGTTTTTTGATGATTAAAACTCCAAAAATTAATGATACTATAGATAGACCATTAATTTCTTATGCAAAGATACAACCTAAAAAAGGTATTATGTAAAACAAAGTACTAATATTTAACATTTAATTAACAAATAAGATTTTATACTTACGCCTACTATTTTTTGTATATTTACAATAAAATCAATACTTCATGGAATTTTCTCCTACTAAATTGAATACTTTTTTGTTCTTTAAACTTCCCTCCGCTTTTTGGTGTGGCGTTAGAGTAAAAGCCATCTCCCCTACTATTTGTGTTGCAACCGTTAAGCACAGATGGTTAAATCAAAATCCGTTTAACTCTATTTATTTTGCTGTTCAAGCTATGGCTGCCGAACTAACCACGGGTGCTTTAGTGATGTATCAAATAAAGAAAAGTAAAAAAAACATATCGATGTTGGTTGCTAAAAATAAAGGGAATTTTACAAAAAAAGCAAAAGGACGAATTACTTTTACGTGTTCAGATGGAGCAATAATAGAACAAGCAATACAAAAAACTATTGCAACTGGCGAAGGACAAACCCTTTGGTTAAAATCAATTGGAATGGATGCACAGGGTGATGTAGTTTCAGAAATGGATTTTGAATGGAGTGTTAGATTAAAACAATAATATAGATACTATACCAATAATTTTTATAAATTTGCCTTATAAACCAATCGTAAAATGAAAAAAATAACACTTATAATAGCTCTTGTATTCTTTACTTCAATTACTTATTCTCAAAAGAAAGAAAAAGTAAAAGGGTCTAAAATTGTAACAACAGAGATTAAAAAAATAGAAAATTTCTCCTCTTTGGAAGTTGCTGATAATTTGGAAATCTTTCTAGTTAAAGGAAATGAATGTGGATTAGAAATTGAAGCCGACGACAACTTGCACGATGCTATCAATGCTACTATTAGTGGGTCAACCTTGCGTTTATCAACCCTTAAAAGCATTTCTGGGTATAAAAAACTTAGTATCCGAGTAACCTATACAAGTGATTTTAAACAAGTAGTTTCTAGAAATGAATCTACTGTTAGTGCTATAGCCGACATCGAATTAGACACCGTGACTTTTAAAAGTTATGATTATTCTAAATTAATATTAAGTTCTAAATCAAAGAATTTTTCTTTGTTTATGGATGATAAATCAGAAGGAGAGCTAAATTTTAAAGGAGAAAATACAATTATTAACTTAAGTAAAAGTGCCTCCCTAAAAGCAAAAGTCACTACTACTAATTTGACTTTAGATTTGTATCAAAAAAGTGAAACAGTAATTACTGGAGATGCAGAAAAAATGAAAGTTCGATTGGATAACAACTCCTCTTTAGAAGCAAAAGCATTAATCGTAAAAGATGCAGAACTTACTTGCGAGGCCTATTCTACAGTTAATTTATTTGTTAAAAACACTCTTTCTATTGATGCTTCTGGAAAATCGGAAATACAATTGTATGGAGATCAAAAAATTGATATGAAACGTTTTGTGGATAGTGCAGTGCTTACTAAAAAGCCTACTAAGTAATTCTCTTTTAAATAAAAAAATCTTCCAGTATTGGAAGATCAATTAAATTAAAAATGGCAAGCGACCTACATCGCACCGCTCAACCACATACCTTTGCTATGTTCCCATCCTGGAGGAGTCTGCAGGAGCTGGTCGTGTAGGACTTGCCGCTGCAAATATACAATCTTTTTATATTTTTGCAAGAAATTAACATCTTAAATAATACATTTGTAACAATAAAATTCAACCTTTTTATAATGAAACAATATAACGCATTAGCATTCATTTTATTAGCAACTTTATTGGTGGTAAGTTGTAAAGACAATACGAATACAGAAAGTTTTTTTAGCATTAACGAAGCCGTTTTAAAGGCGCAATACACGCCAAAAGAATCGATAAAATTAGAAGTTGTAGACAGCAGTAATAAAAAAATTGACAGTATTGTTTACTCAATAAATAACCTAAAAGTTGGTTCGGTAAAAGGAAATAGTAAATTCAGTTTTGCGCTTAAAGACCAAAAATTAGGGTATCAAAATTTAAAGGCCAATATTTATTTTGAAGGTTCTACTGAAGTAGATTCTTCTCGAGTAGAATTGATTTCGGATATTACTCCAAAAGTTCTTACTTATACTATAGTTAACACCTACCCTCATGATATCAAGGCTTACACTGAAGGTTTAGAGTTTTATAGAGATACTTTGTATGAAGGAACTGGAAATGGTGCTGGGAATGACACTGGAATAAAAGGTATTTCAAGCATGAGAAAAGTAGATTATAAAACTGGAAATATTTTGAAAAAAGTAGAATATCCAGAAAAAATATTTGGTGAAGGAATTTCAATTTTAAATGGAAAAATTTATCAATTAACTTGGAAAAATAACGAATGTTATGTTTATGATGTTAATACATTTCAGAAATTAAAAACATTGCCATATTACAAAGAAATGGAAGGTTGGGGAATGACTAATGATGGTAAGAATTTATATTATAATGATGGTTCCGAGAAAATTCATGTTGTGAACCCAGAAACATTAAAACAAATTGACTATTTAAATGTTTATTCTGGTGGATCTAAAATCCCTTCAATAAATGAATTAGAATGGGTTGATGGTAAAATTTACAGTAATATTTATCAAAAAAACTTTGTAATTGTTATTAATCCTAAAAGTGGTGCAGTTGAAGCAATGCTAGATTTATCGGATTTAGAAAACAAAAGAACTAAATTACCAGATGTAGATGTTTTAAACGGAATTGCCTACAACCCAAAAACTAAAACATTCTTTGTTACCGGAAAAAATTGGAACAAAATGTTTGAGATTAAAATAAACCAATAAACACTAATGGCAACTAGTAGTAATGTAATACCTAAACACTGTAAGGAGAATTGGTTGGAACTAAACTCAGAAGAAAAGGTACGGTTTTGTACTTTATGCCAAAAGAATATTTTTGATTCTGTGGAAGAAAACACAGATGCTACTTCCCATTTTTGCGAACGATACCAATCTAATTTAAAAGAAGTTACAGTTTCTAAGACTAGGGAAATCATTAGTAAAGCAACTGATTTTATATTAAAAAACCGAGTTAAATAGCTCGGTTTTTTTGTGTTTTATTTTTTCTTAGAAATTACATATTGCATTTTGGCAACATCATAAACCAACTTATTTTCTTGGGTTTTGGTTTTCTGAACTATAGATCCATCGGGATTTAATTTGAATTCAAATCCTTCACTTCTCCTTCTTTCTTGGGTTTCACTAGCATTTTTTAATTTGTCTAAAAATACTTTTTCTACAATATGAATAGAAACTTGTTTATTTGACAAAATTAATTTTTTAGATATAATTTCGTAAATATTAGAATAAATTGTAGCAGCATCTTCTGTTTTTAAATCGGTTTTTGTCTGTGTGCTTTCTGTCCATGACAATAAATAAAGTTGGGTTCCATTTGCTTTAAAGGGAATTAATTTACAATCTATTGGTGCAAATTTAGGTTCTGCAGCTTTAACTTCTATAGCATCTTTAGGCGTTCCATTTTCGGATATTGTAATTTGAAAAGTACCGTTTTTTACTTCGGCTACAAGATTATCTGCTTTTGCAAAAACTGGAGAAGGTTTAACCTTTACTGAAGATTTCTTTTTTTGAGCAAAAGAAATAACGCCTATTAACGAAATTACTATTAGAAGGAATATTTTTTTCATTTATTTTTAATTTAGATATTTATGAATGTCTAATATACAAAAAAAACCTTGTAAAACTGTTAAAAAAAAAGCCAGACTAAAATAGTCTGGCTTTGAATTTTAAAAAAAATAAATTAGTCTTTTTGAGATTGTAACGCTAAGTTATAAACAACAAGTCCAAATCCAATTTTATTGATTGCATCTGCAAGGTTGTATGCAACATCAATATTAAGACCTAATCCATGAATTCCACTATACCATCCGTCAGTTCCTAACATGTATCCTAAAGGATAAATTGACCAACCAACAAGTACGAACCAGCATAAGATTTTGTGAGCTGCTAAAACATTTCCACCAGCTGCTTGAGCTAATTTAGAAGCTTGACCTAACCAGATTTCATAAACAATTACAAAATAAGCAAGACCAGAAATCAATCCCCAAATCCAAGCATTGGGACGGTCAATAGTTTCTCCTACATATCCTGTTATTAACATTACTAAAGACAATAAAATCATTTTCCACATTAATGATTGTTTCGCTCCGGCTACTTTTAAGATTAAGTAAAACTCAACACACATTAAAGGAACTGTTAACGTCCAATCTACATATCGAAAGAAAGTTGGAGATTCTTGAAACGTGGTCCAATAATCTCTCATGTAAAAATAATGAACCGCTGCGATGAAGGTTATCAACCCTGAAACCAATACAGAAGTTCGCCACTTTTTATCAAATTGATTTAATGATAAAAAGAAAAATGCTGAAGCGGCCATCATAGCCATACAGCCTACAAAAAAAGTAAAACCAACATAATCAGTAGGTAATAATTTTGCAATCAATCCCGGAATAATCATAAAATTTGTCATAAATAATAAATTTAATTTGTTTTGTTTACACAAATGTAAAAATAATTAAACAATAAAATACATTTTGTTTAATTATTTTTGTTTATTTTTAAACAAAATATAAATTATCATGGGTAAATATTCAAATATTTCAATCGTAGCAAGCTTTTTTGGATTATGGTTGAATTCATTTTTTTCTAATCAAATTCAAATACTTTTAGGCTTTTCATTGATTTTTTCATTTGGAATCCTACATGGAGCTAATGATTTAGCTCTAATTGAAAATAATAATAGTAAAAAAAACACTTTTTCTTTTGTTAAAACACTAATCTACTATACTCTAATTGTAGCTTTAAGTGCAATACTTTTTTACTTCGTACCTTGGTTTGCCCTTTTCTTATTTATTATAGTTAGTGCTTTTCATTTTGGTGAACAACAATGGAAAGAGTTAATTGGTATATATCCGAATTGGATTAGCAATTCAATTGCCTTTACTTATGGACTTTTTATACTATTATTACTGTTTGTATTTCACGCCTCAGAAGTTGAAAATATTACTTTTGAAATTACTAAGATTAGAATCCCTAATTATTATATAACATTATTATTTAAAATCTTCGCAAATATATTTTTACTAACTATTGGTTATGCTTATTATAAATTCAAAGGAACAAGAGAAAAGATTCTGACAGAGTTATTTTATTTAATTGTATTTACCATTATTTTCAAAACATCTAGTTTAATCTGGGGATTTTCTATTTATTTTATTTTATGGCATAGCATCCCTTCCATTTTGGAACAAATTAAATTTTTATATGGTGACTTTTCATTCCAAAATTTCAAATTATATTGTAAATCTGCTTCGTTATATTGGTTCATTTCCATCTTAGGAATCACACTTCTTTATTATCTGTTAAGGGATAAACAAATATTCAATGCTATTTTTTTCTCTTTTTTAGCAGCAATTACTTTTCCCCATGCTTTTGTAATAACAAAAATGTTTAGTGAAAAAGTTAATGGAATACCCCTTAAAAAATAACAAAAAAAAACCGAGCAATTTCTTGCTCGGTTTAGTCTTAATACTTTGTACTAATATCTTACTACTTATTTAACTTCTTCAAATTCCACATCTTGAGTGTTATCTCCTTGTGGTTCTGTTGGAGCAGCTTGTTGTGCTTGACCTTGGTCACCACCTTGAGCATACATTGCTTCAGTTGCAGTTTTCCAAGCAGCATTGATATTATCTAAACCTTTTTGGATAGCCTCTAAATCTTGTGATTGGTGCGCCATTCTCAATTCAGTTAAAGCATATTCAATTGCTGTTTTGTGCTCGTCAGTTAATTTTTCTCCAAGTTCTTTCAATTGAGACTCAGTTTGGAAGATCATTCCGTCAGCTTCGTTCAATTTTTCAGCTCTTTCTCTAGCGATTTTATCAGCTCCAGCATTTGCTTCAGCATCTTTTTTCATTCTTTCGATTTCTTCAGCAGTTAAACCAGAAGAAGCTTCGATACGAATATCATGAGATTTTCCAGTTCCTTTATCTGTAGCAGAAACTTTGATGATACCATTAGCATCAATATCAAAAGTTACTTCAATTTGAGGAACTCCTCTTGGTGCTGGTGGAATACCGTCTAAGTTGAAACGACCGATAGTTTTATTATCAGCAGCCATTGCTCTTGCACCTTGAAGAACGTGTAGTTCAACAGTTGGTTGTGAATCTGCAGCTGTAGAGAAAATTTGCGATTTTTTAGTTGGAATAGTTGTATTAGACTCGATAAGAGTTGTCATAACACCACCCATAGTTTCGATACCTAAAGATAAAGGAGTAACATCTAACAACAATACATCTTTTACATCTCCAGAAAGAACTCCACCTTGAATAGCTGCTCCAATTGCAACAACTTCATCAGGGTTAACTCCTTTAGACGCTTTTTTACCAAAGAATTTTTCCACTTCGTCAGCAATTCTTGGCATACGAGTAGAACCTCCTACAAGAATAACTTCGTCAATATCAGAAACAGATAAACCTGCATCTTTTAAAGCTTTAGCAACTGGTGCCATTGAACGTTTCACTAATGAATCCGTCAATTGCTCAAATTTAGCTCTAGTTAATTTTTTTACTAAGTGTTTTGGTCCTGAAGCTGTAGCAGTTACATAAGGTAAATTGATTTCAGTTTCAGAAGAAGAAGATAATTCAATTTTTGCTTTTTCAGCAGCTTCTTTTAAACGTTGCAAAGACATTGGATCTAAACGTAAATCAATACCTTCTTCCGTTTTAAATTCGTCAGCTAACCAGTCAATAATTTCATGGTCAAAATCATCTCCACCAAGGTGAGTATCACCATTTGTAGATAATACTTCAAAAACTCCGTCTCCTAATTCAAGAACAGAAATATCAAATGTACCTCCACCTAAATCGTAAACAGCAATTTTTTGATCTTTACCTTTTTTATCTAAACCATAAGCCAAAGCTGCAGCTGTAGGTTCGTTGATAATACGCATAACTTTAAGACCTGCAATTTCACCAGCTTCTTTTGTAGCTTGACGTTGTGCATCATTAAAGTAAGCAGGAACAGTAATAACTGCTTCCGTAACT
>CANFHX010000040.1 GCA_947446865.1 Flavobacteriaceae bacterium
CCTCCATTAGGATAAGTTGCAATACAGTAATAGTATAAAGTACCAGTTGCAGATGTTGGCGGTACATAAGTAAGTCCGGTGGCATTAGTAATTGCAGTGCCTGGAAAATTAGGAATACTATTTGAGTACCATTGGTAGGTTGGAGTTCCTGTACCGTTGATTAAGGTAATAGCCAAGGGTGTTGGCGCTCCATTCAAACAAACGGTTTGAGTAGCCAAAGGCTGTGCGTTTACTGCCGGAGCAGCAACTACCTGAACACTAACAGTTGAACTTGTTACAGAACATCCAAGGCCTGTTTGTGTAATAACACAGTAATAAGAAATAGTCCCTACTGTAGTTGTATCTGGAATGTAAGTTGGGTTAATAGCACCCGTTATTAAAGTTCCAGAAGAAGAATTATACCATTGGTAGCTAAAAGCACCTACTCCACCTATTGGAGTTACCACTAAATTTGTTGGGGTAGCTCCTTGACAAATGGTTTGCATACTTGGGGTAATAGTTACTGTTGGGTCTACTACTACATGTACCAAAGCATTATTAGTTGAAACAGTGCCACAACCATAACCTGATAAGGTTACCATAGCATAATAGCTATAATCTCCTGCATTAGTATATGCGGGTGGTGTATAAGAAGAAGCCGTTGCTCCTGAAATAATAATTCCTGCCGGATTATACCATTGGTAAGTTGCAGTTCCTACTCCTCCTGTATATTCTACTGTTAATGCAGCTATAGTGCCTCCAACACAAATATCTTGAGTCGCTAATGGCTGAGTTATTATGGTTTGGATTGGATTAACAATTACTTCAGCTATGTTAGAAGCAGCTGTAGTACAACCACCGGTGTTATAAGTTGCAATACAGTAATAATATAAAGTGCCAATTGTAGATGTTGGGGGTACATAGGTAAGTCCGGTGGCACTAGTAATTGCGGTACCGGTATAATTAGGAGTACTATTTGAATACCATTGGTAGGTTGGAGTTCCTGTACCGTTTATGAAATCTACGTTTAAAGGTGTTGGCGCACCATTTACACATACACTTTGAGTAGCTAAAGGCTGTATATGTGCTATTGGAGCAGCTACAGTTACCACTTGAACTACAACAGTTTCATAATCGCAATTTAAACCCCCATTTACAACACAATAGTAATAATGTGTCCCAACTAAATCTGTTGGAGGAATAAAAGTTGAAGACGTTTGTAATGGAGATAAAATGGTGGCTCCAATATTGTTTGGTGCTACATTTGTCCACCATAAATAAGTGTAACTACCATTTACTATACCACCATTTGCTGTTACAACTATTGAAGTTGGGGGAGTATTTTGACAAACAGTTTGGGTTAGTGGCGTAATGGTAGCATTTGGATCGCCATAAACATTTACTACGGCAATATCGCTATATTTACAACCACAGCCTAATCCATTCAAGCAAATTCTTGCAAAATAGTAGTACGTTCCTGATGCCAAGAATGAAGGAGGCGTATAAGTAGGATTTATAGCACCACTAATTACAGTAGCACCAGATATTGTTGGCGAAGTATTAAAAAACCATTGGTAATCTGGGTTTCCATATCCATTTATATAAGCAACCGTAAAAGCAGGAACTGTGCCTCCAACACATATATTTTGAGTAGGAGTTGGTTGAACTGATATTGTTGGCGGGGGATATACTGAAATTGTGAATTGACTAGTAGGTCCAGGACATCCAACTCCACCATTAGTGTATGTTGGAGTTACAACAACTGTAGAAGTTGCAATTCCAGGACCTATGTTTGAAGCAGTAAAAGAAATATTCCCTGTTCCAGATGGAATTATACCAATATTTGGAGTTTGCGTGCTAGTCCAATTATAAGTTGTTGTTCCTGTTACACTATTTGTTGTAAAATTAACATTTACAATACCACCATCACATAAATTTTGGTTCATAGTTGCATTAACTTGACCTAACGGATTTACCGTTATAGTTGCAGTTGCTTTACATCCATTAGAATTGGTATAGGTAATGATTGTTGATCCAAAGGTATTCCCAGTTACTAATCCGGAGCTATTAATACTTGCAACTAAAGGATTTGATGAAATCCAAGGAGTAGTTGTTGCGGGAGATCCATTTCCAGTAAGTTGGGAGGTTGAACCTAAGCATACAAACAGAGTACCCGAAATTATTGGTAATGGATTTACAGTTACTGTTGCGGTTATCAAACAGCCATTAGTATTGGTATAGGTAATTACAGCTGTTCCATTACTTGAACCTGTTACAAAACCTGTATTACTTACAGTAGCAACACTAGTATTAGAAGAACTCCAAGGGTTGGATGTAGCAGCTGTTGCACTTCCAGTTAATTGTGTGGTTTCATTTACACAAATAGTTAAATTTCCATTAATTGTAGGTAGCGGGTTTACTGTAATTGTAACAGTTGATGATGTTGCTGACGGACAAACTCCATTAATAACTTCAGCATGGTAGTAGGTAGTAGAAGTTAATGCACCTAATACTAAACTAGGATTGGTTTGTCCAGCAATGTTTGTCCAAGGTCCTGCAACTGCAGCTGCCGATTGCCATTGAATAGTTCCTGTATATCCTGATAAGGTTAAAGGATTAGGAGTTGCGCCCGAACATATAGTTTGGTTGGCACTTGCA
This sequence comes from Flavobacteriaceae bacterium, assembly GCA_947446865.1. Taxonomy (GTDB): domain Bacteria; phylum Bacteroidota; class Bacteroidia; order Flavobacteriales; family Flavobacteriaceae; genus Flavobacterium. The sequence goes on from CANFHX010000040.1 coordinate 2,638, forward strand.
GCGCCTCCAATGGAAGTAGGATTCACTGTTATAGCAACAATACTAGAGTTTGCCGGTGGGCAGGCTCCACTAGTAACTACTGCTTGATAATAGATATTAGAAGACAAAGGTCCCATTTGCACACTAGTTAATGTAGCGCTAGTTGCTCCTGGAATAATAGTCCAAGGACCTGTGACTGTAGAAGAATATTGCCATTGGATAGTTCCAGTATTTCCAGTTAAGATTAATGGATTTGGGGTACTTCCCTGACAAATAGTTTGATCTGCACTAGCGGTTCCTCCAACGGATGGCTGGCTTACAGTAATTGTAACATTTGTAGATAATGCTAATGGACAAGAACTATTAGTAACTATAGCTTGATAGTACATTGTAGAGGTTAATGAACCTAATATCAAGGTTGAATTTGTTTCTCCAACTATGTTATTAAATGTAGAATTATTAGATGAAGATTGCCATTGAATAGTTCCTGTATTCCCTGCTAAGATTAAAGCATTAGGAGTAGTACCAGTGCAAATAGTTTGGTTTGCACTTGCAGTACCCCCAATTGACGGAGGGGTAACTATTATGGTGACCAAATTAGATGTAGCCGAAGGGCAAATGCCGTTTGTAACTACAGCTTGGTAATAGTGAGAAGCAGTCAGTATGCCTATTTGCGAACTAGTTAATGTAACTCCAGTTGCACCTGTAATATTAGTCCAAGGGCCAGTAGCTGTAGTAGCAGATTGCCATTGAATAGTTCCAGCATAGCCAGTTAAGGTTAATGGATTTGGAGCGTTTCCGGGACAAATAGTTTGATCTATACTGGCGGTTCCTCCCACCGAGGGTGAGTATATAGTAAACGATTTAGTTGCATTCGTAGTACCACATTCATTAGTGACTGCCAAAGAAACCGTATAGGTGCCCGGAGTAGAATATTGAATATTGGTAGGATTTAAATCCGTTGATGACAAGGGGACTCCGCCAGGAAAAGACCAAAGATAGGTAGGGTTATTGGCGGTAATATTAGAACAACTGTTTATTAAGGCTGTTGGGTTTATTGATGTAGTACCACAATAATCGGAGATAGCATTTATGGAAACCGTTGGAGGTTGTTTAATATTTATTATCTGCTCGAGAGAGCTATTTGATCCACAAATATTAGTATAAGTTAATGTGATTTTATATTGGCCTGCAGCATTAAATTGAAATGTTGGATTTGTAGCCGTTGATGTTAAAGGAGTATAATTAGGAATAGTGCCACAATAGGCTGGTAAATAACTTACTTGCCATAAAAAACTAGGAATATATGTCAAGTCGCATGATGGAGCATTTGATGTATTATTTAATGTAACAGTATAAGGATAACATACAGGCAATGAATTGTTAGGAATGGTGAAATTGGCAATTGGACTTGGCATTACAACAACTTGTTGTGTAAAAGTGTTAGGTGGATTAGGAGAAAGAGTACAAGAATTATTAGCTGTTAAAGTAACTGTATAACATCCAGGTCCCGAAAAAACATGATAAACATTAGGAGCTGTATTATTTGTTAGATTTATATTAATAATATTGTTAGATCCAGAAGCAGGATCTCCAAAATTCCATACCCAAGAAGTTGTTCTTGAGCAATTATTTCCAAAACCAATTGTTGTATTATTGGTAAACAAAACATTTGTGCCATTGCAAACTGGTGAAGGAGCTGTAAAACTTGGTGTTGGTTTTGTAATTGTAGTAACATTATTTACTGTAGAAACAGTTGTACCACAAGCATTAGAAATTGATAATGTTACAGTAAATCCAGAGACACCATAAATACATGAAGAAGAAGTATAAGAGTGTGAGACGGGATAATTGGCAGTAAAATTAGAGCCCATAAAACTTTCAATATCTTCTTGGCTTATTATTGTTGGGGTATTAAATCCTGGCTCGCCCCAATTAATTATATATTGTGTGTGGGGTGAATTATTATGCCATCCTGAAATTCCAAAAACAAGATTTGCTGTTGGCATACATAAATTAATTGTACTTCCAGGACTTACAATCCCTCCCGAAGGGTTAGAGATGTTTTTTACAAAAAAGGTTTTAACGGTTTGACAACCATTAGCTCCAACCATAGTTAACGTAATGTCATAGGTGCCAAGCAACTGATAGGTATGTGTCAATTGCGTGGCGGTCGTGACATTAGAATAAGTTTGAGTGTTAGAATCCCCCCAATTGACTATATAAGAACCACAAACTGATGTGTAATTAGAATATAAAGCAATCGTTATGTCGAAAGTTGGATTAGATGCAGAGGCATCATTACAATTATTAAAAAAATTTAATGGGTCAAGCGGATCTACTAAAGGATTTGCATCATAAAACTCTCCTTCAGGTTGTTGGTTAACATTTACAGCATGCGTTACAGATTTCTGACAACCATTAGCATCCGTAACCGTTAATGTTACATTATAAGTAGTAATTCCGCAGCCAAAAGCCGTAAATGTAGTTGTAGGATTTGCAGTAGCAGCAGAATTGGAATTTCCAAAATTCCAACTGTATTGAAAACTACCATTTCCTATAACATTAGAAATAAACTGTGTAGGTATACTAGAACATATAGTATTACTAAATGTAAAATCAACAGTTGGCAAAGCGTAAATGGTAATATTTTTTGTTTTTACACATCCGCTAGAATTAGTATAAGTAATTGTTGTTGTCCCGCCTGAAACATCTGTAATTAATCCATCATTACTTATGGTCGCAACGCCTATATTAGAAGAAAGCCAAGGATTATTGCTTGCAGGAGTATCTGATCCTGATAATTGAATGGTAGAACCAATACAACCACTTGAGCTCCCTGTAATTGTAGGCTTCGCAAGTACGGATATATTTTTAGTTGCAGGACAACCATTAGAAAAGGAGTAGGAAATAATTGTATTACCTGATGCGACTCCTGTAATTACACCAGAGTTACTTACAGTTGCCGAACTTGGATTAGACGAAGACCATGGATTGCTAGACACAGGAGTTCCAGTACCAGTTACAGTTAAAGTAATGGTTGATCCAACACAAACATTGGAAGCTCCTGATAATGTAGGCGATGCAAGTATGCTGATAGTTTTTGTTACGCTACAGCCACCAGAATTGGTGAAAGTTATAGTAGTTGATCCAGTAGATATTCCTGTAACTAATCCTGAATTAGTTACAGTTGCAACCCCAGGAGATGATGAAACCCAAGCATTTGAACTTGCCGGAGTTCCAGATCCTGTAAGTTGGATTGTTGTTCCAGCACATATAGATGGATTATTTCCCCCTGATGACGTGATTGTTGGCTGGGGTAAAACAGTAAATAAGACTGAGTTACTGCATCCAGAACTATTATTGTATCCAATAATAGTAGTTCCTGGTCCTTGAGCAGTTACTAAACCATTAGAGCTAATAGTTGCTATGTTAATGTCATTTGAAAACCAAGTATAATTTGAAGCATTTCCAGAGCCAGTAAGTTGAGTAGTAGATCCATCACAAATTGAGAAATCACCTGTAATTGTGGGCGCTAAAGATGTGGTAACAGTCAATACCGAAGTATAAAGGGTTGTACTTATTTGAACTGAACTATTATTGTTGTCAGTAACGTTAGTTAAAACATAATTAAATATTCCCGCTGTATTAGTATTTACTTGAATAGTCACACTATTACTGCCACTAGGAGTTGAAACAGTAGATTGAGATACACCATCTAAAGTGTATGTAAATGTATAAGGGCTATTATTACTACTATTGTTAATGCTAAAAGTTATAGAAGCATTTTGGTTTAGGCATACTGTTTGATCTCCTGAGATTCTTCCTTTTTCGGCAGCGTAAACATTAATATTTAACGCTAATGCCAAAATAAGAAAAATGGTGTAAAATTGTTTCATAATGTAGGTTTATTATATTCTTTGGGGGCAAAGATTTAATATTGGGCAATCTTATTTAAAACGATTAATAGGCGTTTTTCTCACGAAAAAACTACTATCAATAGTAAATTATTTTTTTAATTTCATCCTTTACCATAAACAAAAGGGGCAATCTAATTTAACATGCAAAGTAAACCAAAATAACTACACTTATTTGGTGCAAGTTGGTGCAAGTAGGTTACACTTTAACAATACTATTAATACAAATGTATCCTTTTTTTAACTAATAAAGATTACTTACAATTTGTGCTAGTCAAATAATGACACTTAAAACAATTATTTACTCTAAATTCACAATATTATAGCTAATTCATTCGTAAAGTACTGATTACATATTATTAAAAAGTTACCTTTTATTGAAGAGAATTTATTTAGCAACAAACCTGTTAAGTTAATTCTAAAAAAACACACAGATAAAGTGGTATTTTTAAAATTATAAAAAATATTAATGGCTACAGTCAAATTAATATGGTTTTTTTTACCACCAAAAAAATCACAAATGGATAGTTAGTATTGTTCCTTTTGTGATTAAAAAGTCCTAACGGATTTTTTTTAGCACTATGCATTTAGGTTTAGACAGTCTATAATGTTTACGTATGACGCTCTAATATAATTTTTGCTGATATATTATTTATTGTTATCGTGAATAGATTGCACTTTATTTACTACTTTTGCACGCATTAAAAAGAAATCTTTCTTTTTAGAAAGATAGAAACCTATTTGCAGCTATATATCCTCAAAAAAAAAAGAGGCGTAAATAGTAATAGGTTTTCCTTATTGAATAAGTTGTTTTGAGAAAAATTACTTTATTTTTTAATTAATTTTAGTTTATGAAAAGAGTTGTTGAGTACAGAAAGTTATTGGAAGTTGACAAAAATGTAACTTTAAAAGAATTAAAATCTATTTACAGAAACAGTATGAAGGATAGCCATCCGGATAAGTTTGTAAATGACGAAGCAGGTAAACTTGCTGCAGAAGAGCACAGTAAAAACATTATTAATGCCTACCATTTTTTAGTAAGTATTTCTGTGGAAACTGTAGAGAAAAACCTTCCAGAATACCAAGAAACTATTAATAATTTTAATATTCTTGATTTTCATTTAGAGAAACAAACTCTTTTTGTTACCTATGTAAACGGAATGACTTACGAATACATTGGAGTTCCAAGAAACATTTATGTTAAAATGGTAAATGCTGAATCTTCTAATAGGTTTGCAAAACGTCATATTTATGGTAATTTCATTTACCGTAAAACTGGCGAAGGTGCGGAAGAATAAAACCGAAGATTAAACACATAGAAAAGCCTTAATGATTTAGTTTCATTAAGGCTTTTTTCAGTTTAAACTAAACTAATTATTTTCTATATTTGTTTTACTAATTTTAAAATCAAAAAATCATGCATACTGTTTTAATTTTATTGCTTTCGGCATTTACTTCCTTATTAGTAGGTTTTGTTTGGTACAATCCTAAAGTTTTTGGAACCATATGGATGAGAGAATCTGGTGTTTCTGAAGAGAAAATAAAAGGAGGAAACATGGCATTAACTATGCTAATGGCATTTATTTATGCTTTCTTTATTTCATTTATGTTGCAGTATTTAGTGATCCACCAAACAGGGGCAACTTCTGCAACAGTTAACATAGCAGGCATAGATCCGTCGGTATTAAAAAACTACATGGATGCTTATGGAACAACCTACAGAACATTTAGACATGGTGCAATTCACGGATTTATGGCAGGATTGTTTTTTGCTTTACCTGTAATTGGTGTTGGAGCGCTTTTTGAAAGAAGAAGTTGGAAATATACGCTTATTGCTGGTGGTTACTGGTTAGTTACTTGCTTATTAATGGGTGGAATTATTTGCCAATGGATGTAATATTAACATTTATTTAGGTACTAATCGCTCTATTTTTGTGGGGCGATTTTTTTTTATGAAATGGCATCAATTGAGGTTGCCAGCAGAAAATCTTTGTCCGACAAACCATTTACATCATGAGTAGTTAATGCAATTGTTACTTTATTATAAACATTATATAATTCGGGATGATGATTTTGTTTTTCAGCTAAAACGCCAATGCGAACAATAAAAGCTAGAGCTTCACTGAAATCTTTAAATTGGAATTGTTTTTCAATTTTATCTTCATTCAAAATCCAATTATTCAGGGATTTCAAAGCCGCTTGAATTTCTATATTGGAATATTTTTTCATATATGTAAAATTTTATTTTTTAGTAGTCCTATATGTTATCGCATTTTAATTATTGGTGTTTGTTTACACAAACGGTTTGTTGATGGCGATTTCATAATCAGAAAATTAAGTTAAAAGTAAAATACTATTTTATTAAATCTGTTCCAAATAAACTAAATTTGGAAAATATATTGAACCTTTGAATTCTAAAATACTATTTACTATTTATTCCAAAGTTAGTGAACTTCCTGAAAATTGGAACTCATTGGCTGTAAATAACATTTTTTTATCCAAAGAATATTTAGAAGTTATAGAAAAATCGGCACCAACCAATATGACCTGTTATTTTATAGGTCTTTTTGATGATAAAGAATTGGTCGGTATTGCGCTTTCCCAATTTATAGATCTTAACCAATTGAAATCCTTTGGAGATCGAGATAAATGTATTAAAACAAGTGTTCGGAATTTAATATTCAAAAACTTTTGTTCCCATGTTTTACTCATAGGCAACAACATGCTTACAGGCCAGAATGCTTTTGCTTTTTCTAATAAAGTTTCAAAGAAAGACATTGCTGAAGCTTTATTGCGAGCTATGGAAGATTTGAAGAAGAACATACAATCCTCTGGAAAAAAAGTTCACATTACCACCTTAAAAGATTTTGAATCTACCGACATAGTAGCATTTGAAAAGGAAACCTTTAAAGATTATTTCCAATTTTCTACGCAGCCCAATATGCTTTTTTCTATTCCAGAAAACTGGAAAACCGAGCAAGATTATATTGATGCTTTATCTAAAAAATACCGTGACCAATACAAACGTGCTCGCAAAAAGGCTTCGGATATTGAAAAAAGAAAATTAAATTTATCAGAAATCATTCATCACGAAGAAGAAATTTACGAATTGTATTTTCATGTTGCACAGAATGCTCCTTTTAATACGTTCTATTTAGCGAAAAATCATTTTAGGGTTTTTAAAGAAATCTTAAAAGATAAATTCCTTTTTTATGGCTACTTTTTAGATGGAAAATTGATTGGATTTAATACGTTAATAAAAAATGGAGCGGCCATGGATACCTATTTTTTAGGGTATGACGACTCCATTCAAAAAGAGAAAATGTTGTATCTCAACATGCTTTACGACATGATAGCCTACTCGATTAATAAAGGATTTCACGAAATTGTATTTGCTCGAACGGCATTAGAAATAAAAAGTTCGGTAGGCGCAAAACCTACCGAAGTATATGGATACATCAAACACGAAACTAAATTAATTGATAGATGTACGAAAACCATATTTAATTATTTGGAGCCAAAAACCATTTGGCAAGAACGCAATCCGTTTAAGTAACTGTTAACTCATAGCGTCTATCTCGCCTTGCACTACTTCCCAGTCTTCTAGTAGTTTGTCAAGTTCTGATTTTTTCTTATTGTAAGCCATGAAAAATGAAGCGTCTTCCAGATGCTTGTCGTAATTAGAAGTCAATGCTTTGTCATCGTGTTGGATATCAATTTCCAATTGCTTGATTTGACTTTCAATTTTACTTAAACGATTTTGAAGGGATTTATTTTTCTTTTGCTCTTCATACGAAACTTTACTAGTTTCTTTTGGAGCTTCTTTTTTAGCAATATCTTTCTTCTCTACTTCCCGCATGTTTTCAAGGTTGCGTTGTTCTAAGAAGAAATTAATATCCCCTAAATATTCTTTTATTTTTTGATCTTTAAATTCGTAAACTAAATTCGACATTCCTTGCAAGAAATCCCTATCGTGGGAAACTAACAATAACGTTCCCTCGTATTTTTGAAGTGCCGCTTTCAAAACATTTTTCGATTTGATATCCAAGTGATTCGTTGGCTCATCCATCACCAAAACATTGATGGGTTGCAACAACAATTTACATAATGCCAAACGATTTCGTTCTCCTCCCGAAAGCACTTTTACTTTCTTATCTACATCATCTCCACGAAATAAAAACGACCCTAACATGTCTCGAACTTTAGAACGATTGGTATCGGCCGCAGCATTTTCCATGGTTTCTAAAAGAGTGATTTCTCCATCTAGATATTCGGCTTGGTTTTGTGCGAAATAGCCAACTTGAACGTTATGTCCTAGTTTTATATTTCCTTGGTATTTGAATTCGTTTACAATTGCTTTAATAAAAGTCGATTTACCTTGTCCGTTTTGTCCCACGAAAGCAATTTTGCTACCGCGTTCTACTAACAAAGAAATATCTTTCAGAATTACTTTATCGCCATAGGCTTTAGTAACCTCTTCAGCTTCAATAACTACTTTACCGGGAACTTTAGAAACAGGAAATGAAATGTTCATTACAGAATTATCGTCCTCATCTACTTCAATTCGTTCCACCTTATCCAACTTCTTAATCAACGATTGCGCCATTGAGGCTTTGGATGCTTTGGCACGGAATTTCTCAATTAACTTCTCCGTTTCTTCAATTTTCTTTGCTTGATTTTTTTGGGTGGCCAATTGTTTCTCGCGAATTTCATGGCGTAATTCTAAATATTCGGAGTAAGGCTTATTAAAATCATAGGCTTTCCCGAGAGAAATTTCAATAGTTCGGTTGGTTACATTATCCAAAAACATTTTGTCGTGGGATACAATTACTACCACCCCTGGAAAATTTCTTAAAAATCCTTCTAACCAAATGATACTTTCAATATCCAAGTGATTGGTTGGCTCATCGAGAAGCAAAATATCGTTAGACTGCAAAAGCAATTTAGCTAATTCAATACGCATTCGCCATCCTCCAGAAAAAGTATCGGTTTGATCATTAAAAACTTCCCTTTTAAAACCAAGACCTAAAAGAATTTTTTCGGTATCCCCTACATAGTTGTAACCTCCTAATAATTCAAAACGATGCGTATAATCGGATAGATCTTCTATAATTTGACCGTATTCTTCACTTTCGTAATCGGTTCGGGTTACAAGAAGATGGTTTACCTCTTCTAATTTTTTTTCCACTTGTTTGATTTCAATAAAAGCTTCATACGCTTCTTCTAAAACAGTTCGCCCTTGTTCAAATTCAATATCTTGACGAAGGAAACCCATTCTAACTTCTTTTTCTGTAGCAATTTGACCAGAATCTGGTTTAAAATCTCCGGCAAGAATTTTTAACATAGTAGATTTTCCCGCACCATTTTTTCCGACAAGCCCTACTCTATCGCCAGAACCGAGACGAAAAGTTACTTCTTCAAAAAGATACGAACCACCAAAAGAAACCGATAAATTGTGAATATTTAGCATATTATTTGTGACAAATGTTACATTATAAACTTCCTTAAAGAGTACCTTTGTAGAAAATTTTTGCAAATGTTAAAAAAAGGATCCAAATTATATAGCATTTTAACAGGAACTTGTCCTAAATGCCATGAAGAAAGTATGTATTTAGAAAAAAATCCATATAAATTGAATGATTTATACAAAATGAACGATACTTGTAGCCATTGTCATACACAATATTTAATTGAACCCTCCTTTTTTTATGGGGCAATGTATGTTAGTTATGGACTGACTGTTGGTATTGGAGTAGCAATTTTTGTAATTTCGAATGTGATAATTGGTTTTCCTGTAAAACCAACTTTTATTGGAATCATTGTAGGTATAATCGCTTTGATGCCTGTAACTGCAAGATTGGCAAGAAACATCTACATCAACATGTTTATTGCTTTTGATAAAAACTGGAAACAAAATTCTTAATTCTTTTAATATCTATCATAGGATCTAAAGGAATATTGTTTTCAATATTATTAAATAAGCTTGTTGCCATTGCTGGTGCGAGCATTACCCCTCTTGTACCCAGTCCATTCAAAACATGGATGTTATTATTTAAAGGATGTGTGCCAACTAATGGGCGTCTATCTTTTACAGTGGGACGAACTCCGGCGTAATGTTCGATTATTTCAAAGTCACATTGGATCAATTCTTTTAATTGATCTGTTAGTTCTTTTTTGGCAGCTTCCGTTGGGATATTTGTTTTGTCTTCCCAGTTATAGGTCGCGCCAACTTTGTATAAATCTTTTCCAATAGGGATAATAAACACCGATGATTTCACAATAACTTCTAGATTCAATTCTGGGGCTTTAATTAAAAGTAATTCCCCTTTTGTTCCATCTAGCGGTAATTTAGAAAAGAATGGGTTAGAAAGCATGCCAAACCCTTCTGCAAAGACAATGTGTTTTGCCTTGTGATTTTTATACGAAACAAAATTATCCTTAATTTCTAAAAGTGAATAATCGAAAGATTCGTTTTGGAATAAATTTTCAGAAATTAAAAATTCTTTATAGGCATCCAATAATGAAGCAGTATCCAAATAACCGGATAGTAATACTTCTCCAAAATTAAAAGGAGAATCAATAGCATTAATTTTGGATGTGATTAATTTAGTGGATAAAAAATTAGAGAGATTGGGTTTGTCGGAAGCCGTAAACCAATTGTTTTGTTCTTCTACCGAATGAAATTTACGCAATAACGGTAATTTATAATCTAGTTTTACCCCTAATTTAGATTCTAATCCAGAATAAAATTCAGACAATAATTCCAATTGTGAACCTGCTTGCCATACCTCGCTAAAACGTTTTAAGATAACCGGATTGTAAAGACCTCCAGCAATTTTGGAGGAATTTTGAGAATCATCATTAATCACCAAAATAGTTTTGTTGTTTTGCAAAGCAATTTCAGAAAAAGCAATTCCAGCCAAACCAGAACCAACAATAATATAATCTAACATTTGAAAAAATTAATTTTATAAGTCGAAATTTATAGTCAAAAAAAAACTCCTACCAAAGGTAAGAGTTTTTAATAAGCTTTGAAACTATATTAATAAGTCCACATGTCTTGTTCAAAATCACGGATTTTTTCTTTAACCCTTTCGGATTCTAATAACTGTGATTGAGCATTATCTTTCATATAATCTTCAATCTTTCTATCCCCATAAACATTCTCTTCTTTGTAAATAACACCATTAAAACGGCGTGAATTTAACAATTGGTCAAATGTTATTGGCATAGCCGAATTTCTATCATTAAAAGCTTTAGCCTCATGCAAAATATCACGAACAGAAGGAAAGTAAACCCAAAACAATTCAATAGAATCGGTATTCCCTTTAGCTTTATCTCTAGCCTCTGTAGCCATTGGACAAATAGCAAGCAATCTATATTTTAATTCACTTTGACGTTTATCAAAATACCAAAAACCTTTAATTCTATAGCCAGAAACATCAGCAGCAGACAATTCAGTTTCATTAATGTATTGTTTATCTAATACTTTTTTTCCTGATTTATAACCCGGAACATCGGTATTAAACTCATCAATTCCAGCCGGAACTGTATCTCTGAATTTAAAAACAGATTCTAAATCTTTCAATGATTTTTTAGAATTAAAATAATCATCTCCATAAACTTCTGTTATCTTACCGTCTTTTATCCCATTCAAAAGAACTTGAAAAAGTGATCTTCTTTCTTTACCAACAAATGCAGTATCAACAGGATAGTATAAAGGAAAATTGATTCTTTCATCAAGATCAATATTTTCCCAGGTAGTTTTACCCATCAAAACATCTCTGTCGTGAACATAGCCATAAGGAAGTGGTTTGTCATTATCTGATTCCAATTGAGCAGCTGTTTTTTTACCTATTTCTGAAGGTGTTTTAGCATTCAATAAATTAGATTGAGCTAATGAAGTGTAACCTCCAAGAACTCCAAATACTACTAGTAAAAAGTTTTTCAATTTCATAATTTATATTCTAAGTTATCTAAGTAAGTTATAAACGCCTAACTTAAATTTTTATTGTATTTCGAAAATAGCTGGGGCGGCAGTTTTTGTTTGAATACCTGCTCCATCACCTATAATTTTTGTTTTCACATCCGAAATTGTAATTTGATCACCTTTAGTAGCTCTTGCTAAAGCAGCAGTACATTGTGCATTAACTCTGTCTCCATTAACTACAATTGATGCTTGCCCTGGAACTTTCAAAACGAATTGTGTTACTTGAAATTTCAAATCATACAAGAAATCGGGTAAAATAGCAGTAATTTGTGAAGTTTGCAAACGTGATTTAGCTCCTTTTTGGCTTCCCGTTGTACCACCAATAGCGGCTTGTGGAGCAGGAATACCTTTAATTCTAAATACTTTGCTATCCGAAACAGTTTTACCATCCGACATTTTTCCAGTAACATTAACTGTTACACTTTCACCTGATGCAGGATTCAAATTGTATTTTCCATTAGCACCAGATTTAGATAAACCAGGAGCAGATGCATTAACATTATTGTCTCCAATACCTGCAAAAGATATAGTCATTGGATTAGGTAAACCTCTATAAACTACGTTCATCTTGTCTGCAGAAATATTTGCAGTATTAGGACGAGGAATTACAACATATTTACCTTCGAATTTTAATGGAATTGATTTTCCTTTTTCCATAAAGGTAAACTGGCCATTAATGTTTTGTTCTCCAATAGAACCAGCAGTCATAGAGATCACTGCTTGACCATTTTCAATTTTACCTGGACCTTGGAAAGAAGTTGGTTTAGTGTTTTCATCATATCTTCCTAGAACAACTTTACCTTTTACAGCTTCTCCTTGAAAATAAGCACTTTTTTCCAAAACCACAAGTGCAGTATAATTACTCATAGATGCAGCATCAAGAGCAGCACCACCTAAAAGAGAACTATAACAATCAAATTCTGCTTTTTTAATATCGTTTTGCCAAGCACTTAATTTAGCTAAAGAGGCAATTGCTGGAAAATGTTCGAAATGATATGAAAGGTATTTTTTAGTAACACCTTCACCATCTTTTACATCAGCAGTGTTAAATGTAGCTGCTAAATTTTCCATGATGCTTACTAATTTTTTAGATAATTTTTCATCCTCATTTTTAGCAAAACTATCTTGACTTATAGATGCTGCTTTCATATCGGCAACATATTTATTAATTGCTACAATAATTTCATTACCTTTTGGAGAATAGCCATCACCTTTAAACCAAGTTTCGTCAATATGAGGCCCTTTATCCATGGCTTCATATGGAAGTTTACCAGATTCTTTATTTAGTTCAACTCCATTAGTAGCGTCTTTCTTCAATTCGTCAATGTATTCAAAGAAATTTTTTGAAATAACAGCAATCTTATCTGCCGCATTTTTCGTTGTACCATAAAGTCCTGCATTATCAGTACCTTTTTGATCAATTAATCCAAGTAATTTTTCATTATTTGATTTAGATGATTTATTTGTAGATTCGAATTTTTCGTTCATTAATCCAAATGCCGATAGTACTTCTTTCGACATGTTTAATGCCAACATAGCGATGAAAACCAAGTACATTAGGTTAATCATCTTCTGTCTAGGGGTTAATTTTCCTCCTGCCATTTTTTCTAATTAGTTTAGTTTAATAATTTTGTTAATTTATAAAATATAGTTTAAAACTAATTATCCTTTATTATTCATTGCAGATAGCATTCCACCATACACATTGTTTAATGTAGATAAGTTAGAAGTTAATGACTGCATTTGGTCTTTTAATTTCAAGTTGTTTTCAGCAACTTCGTTATTAATTTGAGCATTTCTTTCAGCGCTTTGTAATTGAACTTGGTATAAACCATTCAAAGCTTCCATTTGAGTTGCAGCTTTACCCATTTCTTCAGCGTATTTCTTTTGTCCTGCCATGGCATCTACAGTAGGAGAAATAGATTTTGCAGCACCTTCAAAGTTTTTTATACTATTTCCTAAGCTAGCCATTAATTCACCATCAATTTTAGCTTCTTTTAACATAGTATCTAATTTTTGAGACAGTAATCCTTGTGCATCTTTAGGATCCTCTTTTTTTGATTTTTGTTTTGCTTCACCTCCAGCTAATTCTGGATATACTAAAGACCAGTCTAATTCATGATCTACTGGTTCAAAAGCAGAAAGAGCAAAGATGAAAGCCTCTGTAATAAGACCAATTTTCAATAATATACTTGCACCTGGTAAGTGTTCGATTTTGAAAAGTGCCCCAATAATTACGACTGCAGCTCCCATACCGTAAGTGAAATTCATCGTTTTTTTGCTTAAAATTGCCATAATAATAAATAATTTTAGTTAGTTAAGTTTAATATAATCAAGTTAGTTAATATACAAAAATTGTTTTCAGGTTATTTTTTACCTGTTGTTTGTGTTCCCATGTAATCTTGAACTGTTCTGAAACCAATATAGCTTCTTGCAGTATCTTGGTATTCGAAATCTCTTGTTCCCACTTGCAAGAAGTAAGCTACATCTTTCCAAGAACCTCCTCTAACAACTTTACGTTTATTAGAAGTATCCGGAACATTAGGATTCATAGTTGACACAAATTCATAAGCGGATGCATCATACGAAGTGTCTGTCCATTCAGATACATTTCCTGCCATGTTATACAAATTATAACCATTTGGCTGAAAGGATTTTGCCTCCACAGTATACAATGCGTTATCTGCAGCATAATCTCCTCTACTTGGTTTAAAGTTTGCTAAGAAGCAACCTCTATCACTTTTAGTATAAGGACCTCCCCAAGGATAGTTTCCTGATTGCAAACCACCACGAGCAGCATATTCCCACTCCGCTTCGGTAGGCAAACGGAAAGAATTTATTAAATCTCTTCCTTTCTTTTGTTTCACATAAATATTCTTTTTCAATGTTCTCCAAGCACAAAATGCTTTGGCTTGCTTCCAATTCACCCCAACTACTGGATAGTCTCCATAAGCTTGATGCCATAAATAATCGTTATGCATTGGCTCATTATAAGAGTAAGCGAAATCTTTAATCCAAACCGTTGTATCAGGATATACTTTAGTATTTTCTGTTTTAATAAATTTACTTCTTTTTCCAACTTTAGCTTTAGCTGCAGCTTGAATATCCATCCAAGAATAATGAAATTGCAATTTATTTACATCTATAGTTCTTAATCCATTGAATGATTCGGCAACTGGAAGATACATAGTATCCATAACCTCTGTATAATATTCATCAGGATATTTTTTTGTATCTGTAATCAATTTTACTTTACGGTTTAGTTTTCTTCCTGCATAAGGATCATCTGCAGTTCCAACACTGTAATAATTCTCGTACATGTATTTATCATAAGGGGTCATTTTTGCAGGATCTTGGTCATTAAATGCAAAATCACCTATACTACCTGTACCCTTACCACCTTTACCTGCACCTGGCTTGACACCTTGCTCATCTGCAAGAGAAGCTAAACGCACTCTAATAATAGAATCTTTTACCCATTCTACAAACTGACGGTACTCACTATTTGTGATTTCCGTTTCGTCCATATAGAAGGATCTAACAGTAACAGTTTTGGTAGGTGCATCTTGCACATTTGCTAAATCATCATCTGATTTACCCATAATGTATGCTCCTCCTGGAACCAATGTCATTCCAAATGGTTTCTCTGGATGCCATTTCTTTCCTTTCACTCCAACTAACTCTCCTTTGTCGTTAGACTTACCACAGCTCACTAATAGAGTTAAAATAGATGCAAATGCAATGAACTTCTTCATATAAATTCAGGTTAATTATGTGTTCGTATTTCAAGGGCGTAAACCTATCCATTATTTTTCAAAAAAACAATTATTTGTATCTTAAAGTTTTCTTTTTTTTTATCAAAATTACATTTATATGTAAAAATAAAAAATAAAAATATCTATAATGTACCGATAATCAAGACAATTAATGCTGTTTTGCTGTTTTTTATGAATATTCTCATAAAAATTAAAACTTGAAAAAAAAATTGCTTTTTTACGCTTTTTATTATATTGTACTTTTTCGTTGGGCTTTCCACCAGCGTTCGGGTAGTTCTTGGTTGCAAGCAGCCAAATAATCTTCCTGTGCACATGGTAATAACGTATTCTTTTTTAATTTATTGTTTGAATTTGTAAAAAAAGGTATTTCTATCCACCATCTTTCGGTTTTATCGCTTTTATAAAATACTACATCCTCTTCTTCATTAGGCACCGTATATTTGATATAATTTTCCTTGCTGCCAAATGGGTATTCATTAGATCGGTAGTGTATTCCTTCAATAAAATACCAAATTACTTGGGCAATAAGTGCAGTTTCTTGTTTGGAGCCTTGGTGATTAAATATCCCCAGACAGGAAACTTTATCACTAATTCCAGCATACCTAGCCAATGCACAAATTTCTTTTCCATTGAAACCATTTGGTTGAAAGTTGGTAAAATTTGCAGAATCGGAGGATTTTACACTCGTTAAATCCAGGCTAACTAAATCGGCATCTCTAAAAACGGGTTCCGAAACAGCTATATTATTACATACCTCACCTAATCTATAAGCATCAAAATACAATTTTTCAATCAAATCAATTTCTTCTTGCGAATTGTAATAGGTTTGGTAACCAATATTACTATAATTAAAAAGATTGTTAGGCTCTTCAATGATGATTTTTGATAAATAAGAATCTGCTAATGCTGTTCCGTCTTGTTTACCAAGATCAAATTTAGAATCAATGGATACCAAATTAACCATTTGCTCTAAATCATCATAACCACGATACAAAGCGTAAGTTAAATCTTGAGAGCCTCCTATAATAACAGGAATGACTTTATTTTTAATTAACCTCGAAACTACTTTTTGTAGTGCAAAATAAGTGTCTTCGGGGGAATTTCCTGGAAGTATATCTCCTAAATCGGCTATAGAATGACTCCAATTTCCTGGAAAAAGATGGTATAACTCTAATCTAATTAGAGACAAATCTATTTCTCGACTATCTTGATTGTTACCTCGATGATCTGGAACTCCAATTATTGCAATATTTATTTTAGAAATATCTGGAAAATCTTCCTGCGTATGAAAAACAACTTTGTTAGACAAATGCTGGGAAGACAACCGTTTTAAGTCAATTATCAAATCGGTATCTACTGGAGAAAGAAAATCAAATTCCATTTATATTTCATTTTTTCCTCACTCCACCCCTATTTATAGGAGAAAAATATAGGATTGTTTTTATTTCTTTTTAACTGTCGCTTTTTTTACCGCTGCTTTTTTAGCAGGGGCTTTTTTGGCTGGAGTTTTCTTTGCAATCATTTCTTGCACTTCTGCTAACGTTAATTTAGAAGCATCAATATCTTTACTCAATTCAATTTTTATCTTTCCTTTAGTAATTTCAGATCTACCCCAACGTGCTTTTTGAACTAGAATTCCTTCTTCTTTCCAGTCGTGAATTACTTTATCAATATTTTTTTGAAGTTTATCTTCAATTAATTCTTCGATATCGCTTTGCGAAAGATTATCAAAATTGTATTTTTTTGAAACATTAATGAAAATTCCATCCCATTTAATGAATGGTCCAAATCTTCCGGTTCCTTTTTGAACGCCTTCCCCTTTATAAACAGCAATTGGCGCATCGGCTTGTGCTTTTTCGTCAATTAGTTCTTTAGCTCTTTCTAAGGTTACATCCAAAGGCTCTTCCCCTTTAGGCAAAGAAACGAAAACTTTTCCAAATCTAATAAACGGACCAAAACGACCTAAACTCACCTCAACATCTTCACCTTGGTACGTTCCTAATGCTTTTGGCAATAAAAACAAGTCTAATGCTTCTTGCAAAGTAATTGTACCGATGTTTTGTTCGGCGCGCAAACTAGCGAATTTCTTTTCTTCGTCTTCACTATCTCCAATTTGAGCCATAGCACCAAATTTTCCTAAACGAACCAAAACTGTTTTACCAGATTCTGGGTGTTTTCCTAAAATTCTTTCGCCACTTTCTCTATCGGCATTTGCTTCAACATCTTTTACATTCGGATGGAATTTATCATAAAATTCCTGCATCATTTTAGTCCAATCGATGTTTCCTTCTGCAATTTCATCAAAATCTTGTTCTACTTTGGCAGTGAAATTATAATCTAAAATATTTTCAAAGTTTTTTACTAGGAAATCGGTTACAATTGTACCAATATCGGTAGGAACTAACTTCCCTTTATCGGATCCGGTATTTTCTTTTAGAAGTTTTTCAGCAACTTTATTCGATTGCAAAGTCAATTGGGTATAATTACGCTCCTGCCCTTCTAGATTCCCTTTTTCAACATAATTTCTGTTGATGATGGTAGAAATAGTTGGCGCATAAGTAGATGGCCTACCAATGCCTAATTCTTCTAATTTCTTAACCAACGAAGCCTCTGTATAACGTGCTGCTGCACGAGAATATCTTTCAGTTGCAGTGATGTAATTGTTTACCAATTTTTCGTTCACTTTCATTGCTGGCAACATGCCTTCTTGCTCTTCATCGTCATCATCATTTCCTTCCAGATATACTTTTAGGAAACCTTCAAACTTTATTACTTCACCAGATGCTGTAAAAACTTCCGAATGGTTATTAGCTTCAATTTTAACGTTGGTACGTTCCAATTCGGCATCGCTCATTTGAGATGCTAAGGTTCTTTTCCAAATTAAATCATACAAACGCGCTTGATCTCTATCAATATTCACCGTGTGACGGGACATATCTGTAGGACGAATCGCCTCGTGAGCCTCTTGTGCCCCTTTGCTTTTATTTACAAATGTTCTAGGTCTAGAAAACTCTTTTCCGTAGGATTTAATGATTTCTGCCTGTGCAGCCTCCATAGCATCTTTTGAAAGATTCACACTATCCGTTCTCATATAAGTAATTAACCCCGCTTCGTACAAGCGTTGTGCTAACTGCATGGTAATTCCAACGGGAAGGTACAATTTACGTGCTGCTTCTTGTTGTAAAGTAGAAGTTGTAAATGGTCCTGTTGGAGATTTTTTAGTTGGTTTGGTTTCTAAATCGCCAACTTTATAATTTGAGCCTATGTTTTTATTTAAAAAATCTTCGGCTTCTTTTTTGGTATTGAAATTTTTAGGAAGTTTTGCTTTAAAAGATCTTCCGGCTTCGTTAGTAAATTCAGCCACAACCGAATAGGACGCTACTGCTTTAAAATTTTGAATTTCGCGTTCGCGTTCTACAATTAAACGAACCGAAACCGATTGTACACGTCCTGCAGAAAGTCCGCCTTTAATTTTACGCCATAAAACAGGAGACAATTCATATCCTACTAAACGGTCTAAAACTCTTCGTGCTTGCTGTGCGTTTACTAAATTGTAATCAATTTCTCTTGGATTATCAATTGCTTTAAGAATAGCATTCTTGGTAATTTCGTGAAAAACAATTCGTTTGGTTTTGTTTTTATCTAATTTTAATTCTTCGGATAAATGCCAAGAGATTGCTTCTCCTTCACGGTCCTCATCGGAAGCCAACCAAACCATTTCGGCGTTTTTGGCTAATCCTCTAAGTTTGGTTACCAATGCTTTTTTATCGGCAGAAACTTCGTATTTGGGTTTGAATCCGTTTTCGACATCCACTCCTATTTCCTTAGAAGGCAAATCGGCAATGTGACCATAACTAGATTCGACTTGGTAGTCGGCTCCTAGAAATTTCTCAATGGTTTTTGCTTTTGCTGGGGACTCAACTATAACTAAATTCTTTGCCATTTTATTTTATTTGTTCGGCAAAAGTAGAAGTTTTTTTTAGATTTTTAGTTTTAGAATTAATTTTTAAATACAAAAATGCAAATGGACCGAAAAAACAAACCTACAAAAATGGTAATTCTTTAGCCCTGATTATCTCAAATAATATTAATTCTCATTGGAGTCCGATGAATTACATTTGAAGTGAAAATCCTTTTTATCTCGTTTTTTTTTAGAAATAAAAAGATTTGGAACGAAAAGCAGAAATATGGCTTACCGATAAAGCCCTAAACATTCGCTGCTAATAAAAGAATGTTAAAAGACAACTGCCATCTTGGCAGATATTCTTTTTTAGTAGTATCTTTGTATTTCAGATTTCGAAGTATCGGAAGGATAATATAAAGTATGGAAAAGGAAATTAACGAAACCTTACAAGGGCAGAGTTTGGTTTTGGAAACTAAAGCAGGAAACACTAAGAAACTATATATAGAAAGTTATGGTTGCGCTATGAATTTTTCGGATAGCGAAGTCGTAGCCTCTATACTTTTAAATGATGGATATAATACTACTCAGATTCTAGAAGAAGCCGATTTAGTATTGGTAAACACTTGTTCTATTCGGGATAAAGCGGAACAAACGGTGCGAAAACGCCTAGAAAAATATAACGCGGTAAAACGAATTAACCCAAAGATGAAGGTTGGTGTTTTGGGCTGTATGGCGGAACGCTTGAAAGAAAAATTCCTCGAGGAAGAGAAAATTGTTGACTTGGTGGTTGGACCCGATGCGTATAAAGATTTGCCTAATTTATTGGCCGATGTTGAGGAAGGTCGTGATGCCATAAACGTGCTATTATCTAAAGAAGAAACCTATGGCGATATTTCCCCTGTTCGATTAAACTCTAATGGTGTTTCAGCATTTGTATCGATTACCAGAGGATGTGATAATATGTGTACGTTTTGCGTAGTTCCTTTTACTCGCGGTCGTGAAAGAAGCCGAGAACCGCAAAGTATTATAAAAGAAATTCAAGATTTACAAGATACTGGTTATAAAGAAATAACCCTTTTAGGACAAAATGTAGACAGTTATCTTTGGTATGGTGGTGGCTTGAAAAAAGATTTTGATAAAGCATCAGAAATGCAAATTGCAACCGCAGTGAAATTCGAGCATTTACTAGAAATGGTTGCTAAGGGTTTTCCTAAAATGCGCATTCGTTTTTCAACTTCCAATCCGCAGGACATGCACGAACCCGTTTTGCACGTTATTGCCAAATACACTAATGTTTGCAAGCACATTCACTTGCCGGTGCAATCGGGCAGCGATAAAATATTAGCAGCAATGAATCGTTTGCACACTAGAGAAGAATATAAAAATTTGATTGATAGAATAAAAACGATTATTCCAGATGTTTGCATTACGCAAGACATGATTGCTGGTTTTCCTACCGAAACGGAAGAAGACCATCAAGACACTTTATCGTTAATGGAATATGTGAAATATAGTTTTGGATATATGTATGCCTACTCCGAACGACCAGGAACTTTGGCTGGTAGAAAAATGGAAGATGATGTTCTTGAAGCAACTAAAATGCGTCGTTTACAAG
Organism: Flavobacteriaceae bacterium; assembly: GCA_947446865.1. Taxonomy (GTDB): domain Bacteria; phylum Bacteroidota; class Bacteroidia; order Flavobacteriales; family Flavobacteriaceae; genus Flavobacterium. The sequence goes on from CANFHX010000040.1 coordinate 23,819, forward strand.
AAATTGTAGACCTACAAAGAATTCATAGTGCTTTTAGAACACAAGAATTTCTGGGACAAACTGTAGAAGTATTGGTGGATAAAACTTCTAAAAAATCAGAAAATGATTTGTCTGGAAGAAACTCCCAAAGTATTACGGTGGTTTTCCCTATAGAAAATTATAAAATAGGGGATTTTGTAAATGTAAAAATTACCAATTGCACCAGCGGAACCTTGATTGGAGAAGCAGTGGGATTGTCGGAAAGGAATTAAAAGTAGCCACGAATTACACTAATTGACACAAATTTTTATGTTGTGAAATTGCACGAATTTTAATAAATTAACATTCATGGAATTATATAAAAAAGAAGAATATTATAAAATTATTGGTTTATGTATGGAAGTTCACAATGTTCTTGGTGGTGGATTATTAGAATCCGTTTATAAAGAAGCACTTGAAATTGAATTTACAAATCACAAGATACCTTTTAGAAGGGAAAAAGAATTCATAATAGATTACAAAGGCTATACCTTAAACAAAAGGTTTTATACCGATTTTGTTGTTTACGACAACATTATTTTAGAAGTGAAAGCAATAAAAATGTTAGTGGATGATAATATTGCTCAAACTTTAAATTACATGAATATTACTAAAAGCAAATTGGGGATTTTAGCAAATTTTAGCCCGAAATCTCTTCATCACAAAAGAATAGTTTTATAAATAAAGCAAAAAATAAGCACAATTCCATAAATAAATTAGTATCAATTAGAGGTGCTTGTGGTTTAAAAAGAGTGTCCGCATAAAATTAGTGAAATCCTATTAACAAACAGATTAGTGCCAATTTGTGGCATTCGTGGCTAAAAAAAATATGGAAACAGTACAAAACATAAAACAGCGGTTTGAAATTATTGGGAATGACCCTAAACTAAATCGCGCTGTAGAAAAAGCCATTCAAGTTGCTCCTACAGACATTTCGGTGTTGGTGGTTGGGGAAAGTGGCGTTGGAAAAGAAAGCATCCCTAAAATAATTCATGCGCTTTCCCACCGTAAACACGGTAAATACATTGCAGTGAACTGTGGTGCTATACCAGAAGGGACTATTGATAGTGAACTTTTTGGTCACGAAAAAGGTTCGTTTACAGGTGCAACATCTACTCGTGAAGGGTATTTTGAAGTGGCCGATGGCGGAACTATTTTCTTAGATGAAGTTGGCGAATTACCGCTAACTACCCAAGTGCGATTGCTTCGTGTTTTGGAAAATGGCGAATTCATAAAAGTTGGATCTTCGCAAGTGCAAAAAACCAATGTGCGAATTGTTGCTGCAACCAACGTTAATTTATTTGATGCCATTGAAAAAGGGAAGTTTCGGGAAGATTTATATTACCGATTGAGTACTGTAGATATTTTGTTACCTCCTTTACGGGACAGAAAAGAGGATATTCATTTATTGTTTCGAAAATTTTCTGCCGATTTTGCGCACAAATATAAAATGCCCGCAATTAAATTAGAAGATCCTGCAATTAAATACCTTTTGGGTTATCGCTGGAGCGGAAATATTCGCCAACTGCGAAATGCTGCTGAACAAATTTCGGTATTAGAAACCAAGCGGGAAATTTCGTTGCAAACTTTAATGTCCTACTTGCCTCAAGACGGAAGCCATTTGCCAAGCGTTATCCGAGACAAGAAAAGTGAAAGTGATTTTTCTACCGAAAGAGATATTTTATACAAAGTGCTTTTTGATATGAAAAGCGATTTAAATGACTTGAAAAAACTGACTTTAGAATTGATGAAAAACGGCGCTAAAGTGCAAGACATCAATCCGAATTTAGTTCAGAAAGTATATGGAAAACGGGAGGAAGAAACCTTTTTTGAAGAAGAACCTAGAAATTCGGCACTTGTAAAAAAAGAAGAAAATCAGCAGGGGCAACAAGAAGAATTTGAAGAAGAGGAAGACGAAACCAACTATCTATTGGCGGAAACCGTAGAGGAAGAAGAAACTTTAAGTTTAGAGGCTAAAGAAATTGAATTGATTAAAAAATCTTTAGAACGGAACAAAGGCAAACGAAAATTGGCTGCCGATGAACTCGGAATTTCCGAAAGAACCTTATATCGAAAAATTAAACAATACGATTTGTAATTAATAATTGATAATTCACAATTGATAATTAGAAAATAATATCTTTGACTTTTATATTTTCAAATGAATAAACTTAAATTCTTATTAGTACTCCTTATAACTCTAACTTTAAATAGTTGTGGACCTTACAATTTTACCGGAACCGGAAAAATTGATGCTAAAACATTTCAAGTAAATTATTTTCAAAATAATGCGCCTATAGTTCAACCTGGAATTGATCGTACATTTACATTAAAATTACAGGATATTGTTCAAAACCAAACGAACCTCAACTTAGTACGGACCAACGGAGATTTGACTTACGAAGGAGAAATCACTAGTTACACCATTACTCCTATGGCTGCCACTGCCGATTTAACAGCTGCACAAAACAGGCTAACTGTAACAGTTAATGTTCGTTATACCAATAAAAATAAGGAAACCGATAATTTTGAAAAACCTTTTTCCTTTTATTATGATTATCCTGGCACCCAACAATTATTAGGAGCATCTTTAACAACTGCTTTGGATGTTATTTTTGAACGAATTACACAAGATGTCTTTAATGAATCACTTGCAAAATGGTAAATTGTAAAATGCTACCTTTGCAAATTATATAACAAATACTAAACTTGAACGTAACCGATTTTACTTATTTAATTAATAAACCCGACGCCATCAATGAGCGTTATAATATTGCTTTGGAAAAAATAATGGAAGAATTTCCTTATTTTCAAAGTGCTCGGGTGTTGCGATTAAAACATTTGTACAACCAAGATAGTTTCAAATATAATTATGCTTTAAAAGTTGCCGCAGCCTTTACAACCGATAGAAGTATTTTGTTTGATTTTATCACTTCCGATTCTTTTGTAACAGTTCAAAATGGGCTTTACGACCAAAAAGTTGCCGAATTATTAAACATGGATGTTATTGGAAGTGAACATGTAGTGGCTCCTAAGCCAATAGAATCTTCCAACTCGCTAGAACAATCTATTATTTCTTCCATTTCGCAAGCAGAACCAACATCTGAAAAACTTGAAGAAAAACTTGAAATTGGAAAACCTTTAGAATTCAATAGTAATGAAAAGCATTCCTTTCAAGAATGGTTGCAATTATCCCGTTTAAAACCTATAGAACGAAAAGAAATTCCTTTAAAAGAAGAACTCGAAAAAAAGAAAAAATTAGATATTATAGATAAATTTATTTCTATAAATCCTAAAATTCCGCCAATCAATAAAGACATTACCCTTTCTAATTTTAGTCCTAAAGCAGAAGACAAATCTTATTTAATGACCGAAACATTAGCTAAAGTTTATTTGGAACAAAAAAAATATTCTAAAGCAATTCAAGCTTATGAAATATTAATTTTGAAATATCCAGAAAAAAGTAGTTTCTTTGCAGACCGAATTTTAGATATTAAAAATTTACAACAAAACAATAATAATTAAGCAATGAGCACATTTACAATTTTTTTAGTATTAATAAC
>CANFHX010000041.1 GCA_947446865.1 Flavobacteriaceae bacterium
AACATCTGAAGCAAAATTATCAGATGAATATTGCCATTTAGTTACATTTCCTGTATTTCCTGCTAATGTTAAAGCAGTGCTATTTGTACCCGAACAAACCGAAGTTGCACCAGATATAGATCCAGCTACCGATGCCGGATTAACAGTTACAAATACCGGTTCTACGGTAAAGTTTCCAGAACTAGTGGTCGCTTTTATATAATAAGTACCATTTGTAGCTTGGGTTGGTGTACTAGAAGGACTTATTGAATTACTGTCATTCCAATAGGAATAAGTTAAGTTAGAAGACGAACCACTAGTGATTGCTGAAGCTGTAATATCTACTGTTGCAGGATAACATATGGCAGAAGGGTTGTTGATAATTAATAATGGAATTGGCGTTACTGTCTTGCTAGAAGTATTATTTCCTGATGATAAATCGGTAGTAGTTCCATTTACAGAAGCTACATTTATATAATTTCCAGTGCTATTAACAGTAACTGTAATGGTAATAGTTTTGGTTGCTCCATTAGAAACTGCTCCAACAGCCCAAATACCTGAACCACTAGTATACGTTCCAGATGTAGTACTACTTGACACATAAGTATATCCAGAAGGCAATAAATCAGTTACCGAAACTCCAGTTGCATCACTAGGACCACTATTTGTTACTGCAAGCGTAAATATTACATTGTTTCCAATAACTGCTTCGTTCGTATTTACAGTTTTTACAACTGAAAGGTCGGCTTGAGCAATTACAGAAGTAGGAGAAACACTTGGATTATTATTTGAAGTGTCGCTATCAGGTTGATCTGTTGAACTTATTGTTGCGCTATTTGTGTAATTTCCAGTTGATTTTACAATTGCGTATATTTTCAACTTCTTAATTGCCCCATTATTTAGATTTCCAATAGTCCATTTCCCCGTTGCTGTGCTATACGCACCATTTCCATTGTTTGAATCATACGTATAACCAGAAGGTAATGAATCAATTACTGAAACTCCAGACGCATTACTTGGTCCATTATTAGTTGCCGTAAGAGTAAATTCTACAAGTCCACCAACATAAGGATTGGCATTATTTATTGTTTTAGTCAAGCTTAAATTGGACACAGCTCCTGGAGTAACTTCTTGAGAAGAGGAATTATTACTTGAAGTTGGGTCGTTTGTATTACTACTTACTACAGCAGTATTAGTATAATTTCCAGAATTATTTACTATTGCAGTAATTGTTAATGTTACAGACGAACCATTGGATAAATTACTAATAGTCCAAATACCTGTACTATTATCATAGGTGCCTGAATCAACAGTACTGCTTGTATATGTGAACCCATTTGGAAGTAAATCAGAAACATTTACACCAGTAGCATTATTTGGACCACTATTGGTTACTGTTATAGTAAAAGTAACGGATGAGCCAATACTTTGAGAGGCATTATTCACACTTCCTGATATAGAAATATCTGATTGCGGAACTGGTGAAGCAGATACTGAAGCGCTGTTATTAGAAATTCCAGGATCCGTACTATCACTAGAAATTGAAGCTGTATTAGTATAGTTACCAGTTGGGTTTACAGTGGCTGTAATTTGTAATGTTGCAGATGAAGCATTAGCCAAGCTTCCTACTGTCCATACTCCTGTAGTTGAATCAAAACTTCCTGCTGCTGTTGTATTAGAAACATAGGTATATCCTGCTGGTAAGGCATCCGTAACATTAACTCCAAGAGCCAAATTTGGTCCGCTATTGATTGCAGTTAATATAAATACTACATTCGAACCTACATTTGGGGTAGCATTGCTAATTGTTTTAGAGACAGATACATCTGCAGATCCATCTACAGAGATCAACACTGTCGCAGTATTGCTACAAATAGATTGGTTAGGTGTGCCCAAGCAAATTTTATAGGTGAAACTATCATCTCCAGCATAACTATTAGTTGGTGTATATGTAAAAGTTCCCGCTGAGTTGAAAATAATTGTTCCGTGGGTAGGTTCTGACAATTTCGAAAACACTGAACCTGTAGCATAATAGTCATTTGAATAAACATTACTAGTCAATACCGTATTTAATGGTGTACCTAATGCATCATTTACCGCACTTGGTCCAACTGTAATCGTATAAGTTCCTGTTGCACTTAACCCTGTTGGGTCAAACACTTCATATGTTAGGGTAAAAGTTCCAGAAAATCCAACAGCAGGAACAAAAGTAAAGTTTCCATCATAATCAGTACCCCAGTTTAAAACCCCTTGTGCTGCGGTAGGATTTTGTGTGCTAAAATATTGTAGGTTTGGATGATCTTGGTCAAGTGCGTCTGGATCAGAATCATTAGTCGCTACAGTAACTGTTAAAGCAGTTTGATAATTAGTGTTAAAAGTATCATTAACTGCAATAGGTGCTAAACAGCTAATAGAACCAACCATTCCTGTTGATGAAGTAGTACAACCATTAGCATCTGTAATTGTTACAGATACAGTTCCTGAGCCTAACAATCCAATATTTTGACTTGTTGCGCCATTATTCCAAGAGAAAGTATATGGTGCAACGCCGCCTGTTACAAGTGCATAGGCAGATCCGTCATTATATAAACAAGTTTTAGGATAAGTAGTAACAGATGCAGACAATGCTGACGCATTTGCAATAGTAGCGTTTAAAATAGCTGAACAACCTATTGTGTCTGTTACAGTAGCAGTAAAAGTTCCCGCACCCAGTGATGAAGGGTTAGCTGAAGTTTGTGATGTATTAGTCCAAGCGTATGAAAAAGGGGCATTTCCATTTACTACTGTAAGTTCAATGGATCCAGTTGCATTACCACAAGAAGAAGATTCTTTTACATTGGCATATAATTCTAATTTAGTAGGTGGTTCAGAAACATTAATATTTTGGTTTAAAGTACACCCATTTGCATCGGTAACTAATATAGAATAAGGTCCTTTACTTAATCCTGTTATTGATGCCGTATTTGCGCCTGTTGACCATGCATAAGAATATGGTGAAGTTCCACCACTTGCTATTGCACTAATGCTTCCATTTGATCCGTCTTTACAAGTTGCAGCGGTTGGAGTAGTTACAATAGAAACTGCTGCGGAAGGTTGTGTTAATACAATACCATTTTCACTTGCGCTACAAGAGTTTGCATCGGTAACTGTTATTTCATAAGTACCTGCTGGTATATTGTCAATATTTTGTGTAGTTGCAATAAATCCATAAGAACCTGTCCAAGAATAAGAATAAGGATAATTTCCACCAGTTACCGAAAGCGAAATACTTCCATTACTTGCCGATTTACATGAAATATTCTTATTTACAGGATTAAGTACAATAGATGGAGATTGTGTAATAACAAAACTTGTTGCGGCTGAATTGCAACTACTAGTATCCATAACTGTAACTGTGTATGAACCAGCTACTAAATTAGTTCTATTTTGAGACGTAATTCCACCTCCCCAATTATATGTATAAGTACCTGCTCCGCCAGAAGCAGTTAGAGTTATTGCTCCAGAAGCAGACCCGTTACAAAGTACATTTGTTACTGAACCAGAAACAGAAATAGCTGCTGGCTGAGTTAAAGTAGCACTGCTATTTGAAGTACAACCATTAGCATCTGTAACAACAACTGAATAAGTTCCAGACGTTATTGCGCTTAAATCTTCAGTGGTTGCATTGGTAGACCATAAATAAATATAAGGAGTTGTACCACCTGTAGCAGTTAGATTAATTTCTCCAGTAGTTCCACCATTACAACTTACATTTGTAGTTGAATTACTTGCACTCAAATTTGCAGCAGGCTGAGAAATAGTTACCGATTTAGTTACTATACAGCTATTTGCATCGTTAACAACTACTGTGTAAGTCCCTGCAGCAATATTAGATAAGTCTTTTGTTGTATCACCATTACTCCAAGAATAAGAATAAGGAGCAGTTCCTCCTGATGCCGTTAATGTAATTGTTCCGGTAGCATTTCCTTTACAATTTACATTCGTACTTGAAGTAGATAAACTTAGTGCTGCAGCTGGTTGTGCAATAACAATTGCCGTTCCTGAAGCTAAAGCTAATGTACACCCTTTATTATCTGTAATAGTAACCGAATAGGTCCCTTCAGGTCTGTTTGAAATATCTTTGGTAGATGCAGTAAAACTAGTGCCATTCCAAGAATAAGTATACGGACTTGTTCCACCATTAACCGATAAAATAACTTGACCTGTACTACTTCCATAACAACTAACATTTGTTATGGAAGTAGTTGCGCTTAACCCATCTGTAGGTTGTGTTATTATAAAAGTTTGTGTTGAAGTACAAGAACTAGCATCGGTTATAGTAACGTAATAAGTCCCCGCTGCAAGACTTGAAATATCTTTTAAAGAAGCAGAATAACTATTTGGTCCAGACCATGAATAGGTATATGGACTACTTCCTCCAGATACAGTTAATGCAATTGCTCCCGTAGTTTCCGAATTACAATTAATGTTTGTTGTTATTCCATTTGCTTGTAATGCAGATGGCTGGGTAATGGTTGCTGATGCAACTCCAGTTGTGCTATTACTAGTATCCGTTATTAATACGGTATAAGTCCCCGATGCTAAACCAGTCGGACTTTGTTGTGAACTGCTATAACTATTTGGTCCAGACCATGAATAAGTAAAAGGTCCAGTTCCTGTTGGGTTTGAAAGGGAAATACTTCCGTTATTACTTCCATTACAAGTACTATTGATACCTGTTGCTGTTGCTGAAGGCCCATCACTATTACTAACAGTATAGGTTTTTGAAGCAGTACATCCTGTTTGATTGGTAACAACCACCTTATAATTATCTGAAGGAATTCCTGTTAAATTCTGACTCGTACTTGAAAAAGCAGAGCTTTCTGCAGTCCATAAATAGGAATAAGTAGAACCTCCTGAAACTGTTATAGGTATTGCTCCTATTGAATTTCCATTAGTAGATTGTGTAATAGATCCATCAATAATTGTTGGAGGTGTATTGATCGTAACTGAAACAGAAGCAGTTTTGGAACAACCTGCAGCATTAGTTACAGTCACCGTATATGTCCCCGATTGTGCTGAAGAAATGTTATAAATTTCAGGATTTGCACTTTGACTGGTATATGAGTTAGGTCCTGTCCAAGAATAACTAACTCCTCCGCTAGCATATAAATTTAAATTTCCTCCCGAACAAGCCAAATCTGCAGAAGCAGAAGCTGTTGGTTCTTGAACATATACAATAATAGATGAAGAAGCACTAGTTCCACAGCTATTATTTCCAACTATAGTTACGTTATAGCCACCAACTGAAACACCAGTCCAGTCTACCGATATTGAATTTGTTGTGCTTGTCCCTACAGCTCCTGATGGTAAAGTCCATGTATAGGTGGTATCATTTGGATCTGGTGGTACAGATAATATTGCAGCCGTATCCGATTTACAAACGGTAATACCAGAACAATTAGTAGCAGCTGTCATTGTTATTGTGCCTGAATTTGCAAAGCAACCACTTGCATCGGTAACTAAAACAGAATAATTTGCGGGTAAAAGTCCAGATCGATCTTTTGGATTACTTGTTCCAGATAAATCAGTCCAATCGTAAGTATACGGACTAGTTCCGCCTGTTGGCGATAATGTAATACTACCATCTGAAAAACAAGATGGTTGGATAATGTTAGAATTTAATGAAGGTTGCACTACAGTTAATGTAACACTACTTGAACCGCCTCCGCCAGGGGCTGGAGTATAAACAGTAATATAATTTATTCCACCATTAACTATATCGGAAGCAAGAATTTCGGCAGTAATATTAGCACTATCTTCAAAAGTAGTTGTTCTAGCTAAACCATTTACTTTTACTACTGATGCCGCATTAAAATTAGATCCATTTATAGACAAAGTAAATGCTGATCCTCCAGAACAAACTGTACTAGGAGATATATTACTTAATGTTGGAACTGGATTAGAAATGTCAAATACAGTACTTGTTCCTGAGGTACCAGTTGTAGGTGTAGCAGTTAAGGTATATCCTGTACCCGACTTATCAATTGTTAACCCACTAAAAGTTGCTGTTCCTGAAACGGTACTTAAGGCTACTGTTTTGGTTCCATTTAAAGTTCCTGAACTTGGGTTGTTGGTTATAGCTAAAGTTACATCATTGACGGTTCCTAATACTGGGTTACTATAAGTATCTTGCCACGAAATAACTGGTTGAATACTCCAAATTTCATTAGTATTTCCTCCGTTAGGTTGTGCTGTAAAAACTAAATTTGTAGAAGCACTATTAGATACCGTTACAAATAATCGGTCACTACCTGTAGAAGTAATTAATCCTTCAACAGCCGCAATTGTAGCAATTTCAGTTTTATATAAACTCATTACTCCATTATTTCCTCCAGAAACAGTTGCTACTCCACTTTCAAATGTAATAGTTGTTGGCGTACCAAAAGGAACCAAAGTTCCTGTTTTATCTTTAATAGTTGGTGCAGTTCCATTTGGAGAGGAACTTGCTCCTGAAAAAGTTATCGATTTATCTCCAGTATATGTGGTAAAAGTAGATCCATCCGCATTTTCTGCTGTAATGGTAATGTTCTGATTTGCGCCTGCTATTTGAGTTGCTGCACCAGTAATTACAAACCTTTGAGCGGTAGAAGAATTAATTATTCCTGTACCACCCGTAATAAAATAAGTAGTGTTAATATTTCCTGCTGATGAACCTGTAAAACCCCAAGACCCTCCAGCTTGAAAAACACCACCAAATTGAAGTACCTTGGTTGTGGCAGATGTTCCAGTAGTTAAAAGCAATTTTGCAGAACTAATAATATTAATATTATTAGCAACTGTTAATGAATTAGTGATGGTTTTTGTTGCTGTACCAGTTCCTGAAAAACTAACATTATAAAAGGATGGCGATGTTGCTGCCAAAGTTTGTGCAACTCCACCAAAAACTACAGTACTGGTTCCAGGCACAAAAACAGAACCTGAACCATTCCAAGCGGTAGTTGAGGAACTATTTACTTTAATGGTATTTAAAACACCCCCATTTAATGTCCCAGAAGTTAAAGTTACATTCCCAGAAAAAGTATGTGTTAAACTAGTTCCTAAATTAAGCGTTCCACTTGTTCCATTAATAGTAAGTGCCGCAGCACTAATAGCGCCTGAAACGTTTGCTACCCCAGAATTTTTGGTCATAGAAACTGCACCGGTTGTTGTAAATCCAGCAATGTTTTGTATTGTTGTAGTACCTGTAATTGTTATTGGAGAAGAGCCAGCGGTAAATGTTCCTGCATTAGTAAAATCACCATTGAAAGTTAATCCAAAATTGGAGGTTGATAATTTAGCTCCAGTAGTAATATTCAACGGAACTGTGGAATCCGTTCCTAAAACTTTGGCAGTATTTAAAGTAATTACTCCAGTTCCTTTAATTAATACCCCTCCTGATGCCAAAAAAGTAGCTGGCCATTCGGAGGAAACTGTTCTCGGACTTGCTGCAGCGTTATATTGTAAAGTTGCTGAAGAACCATAAGCAATTGTTCCAGTAAAAACATTGGTTGAAGTTCCGTTTTCAATAGATAAAACACCATTAACTGTTGTAGTTCCTGATGGAAAAGTTTTTACAGCTCCTGATATAGTAAGGTTATTATATATTTTAGCCAGTACTGTTTGATTTGTTCCTGTATAATTAACATTATTCCCAACAGCACTTGGGGAGAAAGTAGTTATTGTAGAAGTTCCTCCAATATTTAAAGTACTGTTCGTATCTTGTGTAAGACTACCAGAACCACTTAGAGTGGTAGAAATTATTAATGTGCCTGAATTTGTGTAAGTCCCAGTTATGGTTACTGTAGGTATTACAGTACTAGTAGACCCGCTAAAAGTTTTTGCAGAACCTGTAAAAGTATGCACGCCAGTGCTTGCAGTAAATGAAGATGCTAAAGTGGCATTATTTACTAAATTCCCCGCAAAGTTAAAAGCTGCACTACTACCTTCATTCCAAACACCTCCAGAATTAATAGTTACATTTCCTGTAAATGTTTTAGAAGCGGTTGCGGTTCCTAAATTAAAAGTTCCCGATATGTCTGTGTTCCCTGAAACTGTTAAAGTTTTACTACTGCTAGTTCCTCCAAGAGCATAAGTCGCCCCACCACCAATAAATAAATTCCCCGAAAATATTCTACTTGAGCTAAAAGTTTGTGTTTTTGTACCTGAGCCGGATATTATTAAATTAGTGTAGGCAATATCCAAAACGGTTTGTGTTCCTGCTGCTTCATAATTAATTGTACTTCCTGTGTTAAGAGTTAAGGTACCATTTTTTGTTATGGAACCCGATACTGCCAAAGTACCAGTAGCTGATATAATCAAAGTACCAGAAATAGTTATATTTTTACAAAATGCAGAACCATTAATAGTTGGTTGATTTCCTCCAGAGTTAATAATTACATCTATAGAAGCTGTTGGTAGTGTTGCATTACACCAGTTAGAAGCAGTATTCCAATCGGTACTAGTAGTTCCTAACCAAGTTCCCGCAACACAAACTGTTCCTACGGTTAATTTACCACTTGCCGCAGCAAAATAAGTACTGTTAATTGTAGAACCTGCCGTACCTGTACCGCCATAAGTAGCTCCAGTTGTTTGAGCAGTTCCGCCTAAAGTAAGTGTAATAGAAGTATGATTTAATCCTGTTCCTAAATTTACAATTGCCCCAGTATTTATATTTAAATTTCCGCTAATTGTTTTGGCTGTAGCAAAAGTTACCGTACCACCAGTGTTTGCAATAATTACACCCCCTGAACCGCTAAATGTAGTTGGGAATTCTGTCCCTGTAGTTTGTGCTCCAGTTCCATTATATTTTAAAGTTGATGCACTTCCATAAGCAGGTGATGTACCAGTTGTAGTTGCTGTACCTTCCATTGAAAGAATACCATTAACAGTTACTCCAGTAGTAGTTTTCACACCAGAACCAGAGAAAGTAAGATTGCTAAATGGTCCAGTACCTATACTCTGTGTAGTTCCATTAAAAACAACCGTACTCACACTCCCTGCAAAAGTTCCGTTATTTGTCCAGTTGCCACTAACCGTTAGAGTATTCGTACCCGAAATTGTCAAAGTAGCACCTGTATTTATACTAATGTTATTACACAAACCTCCAGCAGTTCCTATACTAGGTTGGTTTCCTCCTGAGTTGATAGTTACATTTGTAGTTGATGTTGGAATAACACCATTGCACCAGTTAGAAGCAGTATTCCAATCAGTATTAGTAGTTCCAAACCAAGTTCCAGCAGAACAACCGGTACCTATAGTTAATACTCCAGAATTTGTTGCAAAATAAATAGTGTTTATGGTTGAGGCTATAGAGTTAGTACCTCCATAAGTTGAACCGCCAGAAGTTTGAGCAGTACCTCCAAGAGTTAATGTTGCAGCAGTAGAAGAAAAGGTGCTTAAATTAGCTACAACTCCACTTGCTATAGATAAATTTCCAGATATTGTGGTTACAGCAGCAAATGTTTTTGTCCCAGATCCGGATAGAACAAGGTTATTATATGCAAATGTTTGAATTGTTTGACTAGCACCATAATACTCCACTGTACTTCCAGTAGCTTGAGTAAGTGTGCATGTGCCAGATATCATGAAAGCACCACCGATTTTTAATAATCCTGCACCTGAAAATGCTATTGTAGCACTACCTGTACTGCCTACTTGTGTTACGTCTCCTGAAACAGAAACTGTTCCTGTTGTAATAGTAATTTTATGTCTACTAGAACCTCCACCTACGGTAAATGTAATACTACCTGCATTTAAGATACCAGCTCCCACTGCTATTGAGTTCATTCCGGAACTTGCTCTTGGAATTGTAATTAATCCCGATACATTTAGAGTAATTCCAGTATTAATATTTAGGGTAGTTGTTTGGGTTGCTGTTCCAAAAGTTAATGTTGCGCAAGATGCATCAGCCGTTACTGTAATTGTAGCATTTGTGCCTAATACAACATCATCTGTAGCTGAAGGGATTACGCCTCCAGCCCAAGTGGAAGTTGCATTCCAGTTTCCTCCAGTTGTAGTACTAGTAATTGTAGCCGCTTTAGCATTTCCAAAAACTAATAACAGTACCAAAAAAGCAAAGATGTTTAAAAAATTTGAAAGTTTACGCGATTTATTTGATTCAAAATCTGAAGCGTAATTTTTAATATTTTTATATAAATAGTTCATACGAGGTAGATATTTAATGGGGGAATTGCTTGATTATTTCGTTATTGTTCCTGGTGTTCCCGGACTTGGGTTGGTGTTTCCTACTACTAAGGTAGCAGTTGCAGTACAGTCATTGGCATCGTTTACCATAACGGTATAGGTTCCTGCTGCTAGTCCAGTTGGATTTACAGAAGTTGAAGAATAACTATTAGGTCCTGTCCAAGCTATAGAGTAGTTGGAAGTTCCTCCAAAAATAGTTAGTACGATTGCACCATTATTTATTCCTGGGCAAGAAGCTTTTGTTATAGCAGTGCTTAAAGTAAGATCGTTAGGTTGTGAGATTGTTTTAGTAACCGTAGTACTACATCCTTTAGCATCGGTAATAGTAACTAAATAAGTTCCCGCATTTAAATCAATGCGGTTTTGAGTAGTTACTCCATCATTCCAGTTGAAAATGTAGGGGCTAGACCCTCCGACTGGAGTTAACGTAATAGCTCCGGTTGCATTACCATAACATGCTACATTAGTTTGTGTTGCAGAAGCCGTTAAAGCAGCTGTTGGTTGAGTTATCACAATCCCACTTAATGTTACCGAACAATTTGAAGCATCTTTAGTGGTCAACGAGTAAGTTCCTGCTGAAGCGTTAGATCTATTTTGAGTAATTACTCCATCATTCCATACGTATGAAATTGAACCAGTACCTCCAGTTGTTGCAATTGAAATAGCACCCGTTGGGTTTCCAGAGCAAGAAACATTTGTAATAGATGGAGTAATTACAATTGCGGCAGGCTGCATAATAGTTGTGGCAGCAGAAACAGTACAATTATTAGCGTCTTTTGCTGTTACGGTATATGTTTCAGCCGCTAAAGAAGATCGATTTTGAGTAGTAGCTGCATCAGACCATAAAAAAGTATAAGGAGCAGTACCTCCAGTTACATTTGCAACATTAATACTTCCAGTAGTTTGCCCATTACAACTAACATTGGTTGTCGTTAAAGAAAGAGCATTTAACACAGGGTTTTCCGAAATGGTAACGCTGATAGTTTTAGTACTTCCACCTCCAGAAGCAACAACGATAGTATATGCTCCAGGAGCTAAACCAGTTAATAAAGTTCCGTTTCCTGATCCAGATGTAGACAAAGTTGAATTAGTCCAAATCCATGTATAAGGACCTGCTGCACCTGAAATTACCATAGAAACCGTTCCATTAGAACTTGCATTACAAGAATTAGTTAATGAAGTAGTAATTTGCATTTCGGTAGTAACTACTGAAGTTTGAGAAGTGTTAAATATCCTTCCACAAGCATCGGCAATAGATACAGTAATCGGACAAGAAGTAGCGGTAGTTAAAGCTGGTGGCGTAAATATTGCTTGGGTAATATCGTTCAAATTAGTTGTGAAAGTTCCACCGCAAGCAGAGGACCAAGTAACAGTATAATTATTTGGGTTGGTTCCAACAGGAAAAGCAAAAGATACATTTGAAGGTGTTCCTGAAGGAATAGCTGTAGGAATTCCCGTAATATCTGGAGTAATGGTTGAATTTTTTCCCGACATGAAGGAAAAATTGAAGAAAATTCTCTGTGCAGCAATATTGTCTGGCAATGTGGCATTACTTAATGAATGCGAAGCTTCAATCATAATATACCCTCGGTTAGGATCACCGAAACCTTTTCCATAGGCAACAATAGCTGCTCGATATTTAGGGTCATTACTTAATGCATATCGCTGTGCATGGTCTGGATCGTATACTCCAATAGTAGTTGAAGCTCTCCATCCAGGAGATTTAGGAAGATAAACTTGCTCTAAGCCATTTTGGACTGAACTATCTATAGAACCAAGAAACTGCATAAACGGATCTCCTGGATTGCTATAAGTATATGGAGGACCACCATTAGTGTGATTGTTGTAGAGTGTTAAAGCATTTTCAATAGTAGTAGCTGTTCCAGTTGGAAAAGCTACTGAAGGATCTTTCTCTGACAAGAAATTAGTCTGCTGTGAATGATTAGCTGGATTAAACATATCTTCAAGTTCACTACCAGCTGTACAAGACAACCATATAGCTCCATGATAATTTAAATTCCAGTCGTATAAATTACTATGAGTGGACCATTGCGGGTAGGCATGTGGCATCACAAAAATATCATCACAATAACTTAATTGTTGGGGAGTTCTAGTTAAAGAGTATGCAGAAGCAGGAATACCTGCATTTGTAAAATAAGGTACTGCTACTTTACCATTTAATAAATCCATGGTCCATCTTGGTACTGACGCAACATTAAGTATTATTGCTACTGGAACACTAATTGGTGAAGTGGTGGTAGCTCCAACAACACCTAGTCCTTGCCAATAAGCAATTCTAGCATTCACTGTAGCAGATCGATATTCTGAAGCAATGATAAAAGGCCCTCCCTTATAATCAATGCCGTTATAATTAAAATCAACCCCGTCTTTTACTTTACCCGATGCAATGACCCATTTAATTGGAACATGATAAGTATAAATTAATTCATAAATCATTCCATAAGGCTTTAATGCATTGCCTATAGTTTGAGGAACCACCCCCATATTCACAATAAAAGAACCTGAAGAAATTGTAGTATTTGTTTGGGCAAAATTGAAAGAAAAAACAAAGCAGAATAGTGTTGAAAAAAATGCTTTTTTGACAGAAGGTAATAGTGAATTTGGAGTCATATTAATAGTAGATTTCTATATTTTTTGATTTTAAAAAAAACGGGGATGTTTTTAATACAATTATTTTTGGCAGACTATTGTCTATTAATTGGAGAATAACTGGAATAAAATGCAGATAGTCTAATTTATTCCATTTATGTTTTTCTTGTATTGTCTTTTGATTATACCAAAATAATAGAGGTCCTGGTAATAAAGTTAAAGGCAAAATAAGGTTGAATAAAACTGTCGAGCAAAAAACGAAATTTTCTATTGCAAGCAAACAATGGATTAATTTGTAAAAAGAAAGGATAATTAAAAAAGCAACTAGAAATAGGGTATTTTTATTAGACTTCCAATTAAAGTAAATTAATTGAATTGCTAATATTATTGTGAGAATTAAAATTATCATACATAAACCATACATTATATTGTACAAAAATAGTGTAGATTCCTACAAGTTTGTCCTTTATTAAATAATTAGCGCATATATTAATCAAACTTTAAGAAATAGGTTTACTAAAACACATTTCTCATTGTTGGTTTCAGATTTTTTTTCGAACATGAGATATACCCATCTTCGACTTTTATTTAAACTATTAGCAAAATATGTAATGGAAAATTAACTTTTATAAACAACAATTTTTATTATACCACCTCAATTTTGCGAGATAATAAAAAAACAGTTCAAATTAAGTTAATAAAAAATGTTAAACACATGATATTTATCACGTTTCATTAAAACTCTTAATTTAAAGTTACTAAAATGTATAAATAAATTGAAGTTTGAAAGTAAATCAATCAACCACTAAAGAAGTTTAGGGGTTATTATTTATTCAAAAAATGAAATTATTTCATCTAATTCCAAAAAAAGTTAGACTATTAACTGAATAGCACACATTAAAAGTCCGTAATTATATTGTTAATCAATATGTTACGGGTTTTTTTGTTGGTATTTACACCCGTATTGCCCAACCTTGTTATATTATTTTACTTCAAGTTTTTTTAACGGCATCTATATTAATAATGTTTAAATACTGTTTCCAATAGGAATTGAAAAAGACAAGTTTACAAACCAAATGAAAAAAATATAATTAAAAAGAGCAACCATTAACAAGTTGCTCTTTTTAATTAGTGAAATTTTTCATTGATTCAATTACGTTTTTGTGTACGCATATATTCATTAAATTTTTCTAATAGGGTTAAATATTTATTTTCCCAATAAATACTATTTTCATAATCAACATGTTTATTATTTCTTAAAGCGTTCAAGGCATTGATTTCTTGGGTGAAATCAAAATGTATAATATTCCCTATTTGCAAAATCAAATCTAGAGAAATTTCTTTTTTTTCGAACATGAGATATACCCATCTCCGACTTTTATTTAACCTTTTAGCCAAATACGTAATGGGAATTCCACTTTTATAAACTGCAATTTTTATTATTTCTCCTCTATGTTGCATGATAATAAAATATTATTAAAAATTTAGTTTAAAAAAACAATATTCCATTAATTTACAATACTTTATAAAAGTCACAATTAATTAAATTGTGTGAAAACTATTCAAATTTAATTAAAAAAAAATATCAAAATATGATATTTATCATGTTTCATTTGTAGCTCATGATATAAAATTGCTAAAAAGCATAAATAAATTGAGGGTTGAAAGTGAATCAATCCACCTCTAAAGAAATTTGGAGGTTATTTTTTAAAAAAAATCTATTCCCAAACTAAATATTCGCCTTCGTTTAATAAATTTATAAAACAAAACCTAATATGGTTAAAAACAAAAAACCCGATCATCACTGAACGGGTTTTAAAATATCTAAATTGAATTAGATTATGCTTCAAAAGGAATTATAGAAACAAACGACTTATCGCCAGCTTTTTTCTGAAATTTCACAACTCCATCAACTCTTGCATGTAAAGTATGATCTTTACTAATGTAAACGTTTTCTCCTGGATTGTGTTTTGAACCTCTTTGTCTTACGATAATGTTACCAGCAATTGCAGCTTGACCACCATATATCTTAACGCCTAAACGTTTAGAATGTGATTCTCTACCATTCTTCGAACTACCGACACCTTTCTTGTGAGCCATGATGTTTTGGTTTTATAAGTTATTACTCTTGACTATCTGTTTTTTTAGCTTTTTTAGGAGCTGCTGCTACTTCTTCAGTTGCTTTTTCTGCTTTAGGAGCTTTAGCTTTTTTGGGAGCTGCTACTTCTTCTACATTTTCAACAACCGGTGCTGCTTCCTTTTTAGGGGCTGCTTTCTTTCCACCAGTAGCACTAATACCTTCAATAAGGATCTGTGTTAAATACTGACGGTGACCGTTTCTCTTTTTGTAACCTTTTCTTCTTTTCTTTTTGAAAACGATTACTTTATCACCTTTTAAGTGTTTTAACACTTTTGCTTCTACTGAAGCACCTTCTATAGCTGGGGCGCCTAAAGTGATTGTGCCATTATCATCCAATAAAAGAACTTTGTCAAAAGAAATTTTTGAACCTTCTTCATTAGATAAACGGTGAACATAAACCTTTAAGTCTTTGCTTACTTTAAATTGTTGCCCTGCTATCTCTACGATTGCGTACATAACAAATTGTTTAGTTAATTTTTTTAAGGTTGCAAATATACAAATAAATATTTCTCTTACAACTCAATTCCAAAAAAGTTTTTAGTTACTTAACCTTTTGTTATGCCTATTTCTTTTTTTTAGCGTACTTTTTCTAAATTATTAAATAAAAATAACTAATTTCGTGCAACTTTATTTGCATTAGCACTACTAATTGCATTATCAACTAATACGGAATAGTTTTATGAAAAAATCTTTAATCGCTCTAAGTTCAATGCTTATGCTAGGAGGAACAGCTCATGCCCAAAAGGTCGCTTTTGAGGAGTATGATTTAGCTAATGGAATGCACGTTATTTTACATAACGATCCATCAGCGCCAGTAGTTATCACATCGGTTATGTACCATGTTGGTGCTAAAGACGAACAACCAGACAGAACTGGTTTTGCCCACTTTTTTGAACACCTTTTATTTGAAGGAACCGAAAACATTAAACGTGGCGAATGGTTTAAAATTGTTTCTTCCAATGGTGGAGTAAACAATGCCAACACTACAGATGATAGAACTTACTACTATGAAGTTTTCCCGTCGAATAGTTTACAACTTGGTTTGTGGATGGAATCGGAAAGAATGATGCATCCGGTTATCAATCAAATTGGGGTAGATACTCAAAATGAAGTGGTAAAAGAAGAAAAAAGAAAAAGTTACGACAATAGACCGTATGGTCAAATTTTTCAAGAAGTAAAGAAAAATATCTTTACAAAACATCCTTATCGTTGGACAACCATTGGATCAATGGCGCATTTGGATGCAGCTAAATTAGAAGAGTTTCAAGCTTTTAATAAAAAATTCTATATCCCTAATAATTCGGTATTAGTAGTTGCAGGAGACATTAACAATCCTACTCAAACCAAAGAATGGATCGAACAATATTTTGGTTCTATTAGTAAACAACCAGCTATTGTAAGACAATCTTTTGTAGAAGATCCTATTGTAAAACAAATCAATGCCACTTTTGAAGATCCAAACATTCAAAAACCAATGATGATTTTGGCTTACAGAACACCATCAATGAAAACTCGTGATGCTAGAGTATTAGATTTTATTTCAAGTATTTTAAGCGATGGGAAAAGTTCTCGTTTGTATAAAAAAATCGTAGACGACAAGAAAATGGCTTTAGAAATTGGAGCATTTAATCAAAGTCAAGAAGATTATGGTACCTATATTATATATGGTTTACCTCAAGGTGATTTTACAATCGCCGATTTAGCAAAAGAAGTAGATCAAGAGATTGTTACATTGCAAACGGATTTAATTCCTGAAAAAGAACTAGAGAAATTACAAAATAAATACGACAGTGATTACGTAGATGGCAATTCTAATGTAGAAGGTATTGCAAGTAATTTAGCATCTTTCTACTTATTATATGGTGATGTAAATTTGATAAATACAGAAATTGAAATGTACCATTCTATAACTCGTGAAGAGATTAGAGACGTAGCTAAAAAATATCTAAATCCAAATCAACGATTAATTTTAGACTATGTTCCTGCAAAAGATAAAGCGGATAACAAATAAATTTACGAATCATGAAAAAAAATATAGCAATACTAATATCAAGTTTGTTCCTTACGGTAATTATGCAAGCACAAGATAGAACACAACCAAAACCTGGTCCGTCCCCAAAAATTAACATCAACAAACCTGAAATTTTTACTTTGCCTAATGGTCTAAAAGTTTTAGTTGTTGAAAACCATAAACTCCCAAGAGTTTCTTTCAGTTTAACAATTGATAATGCCCCTTATGCCGAAGGGGATAAAAAAGGAGTTAGTAATTTATTGGCTTCATTATTAGGAAATGGATCTACTAAAATTTCTAAAGATGCTTACAATGAAGAAATTGATTTTCTTGGAGCAGACATTAGTTTTTCTTCGCAAGGTGCTTATGCAAGCGGTTTGTCAAAGTATTCTAAAAGAATATTAGAGCTATTGGCCGATGGCGCAATAAATCCAAATTTCACTCAAGAAGAATTTGACAAAGAAAAAGATAAATTAATTGAGAATTTAAAAACACAAGAAAAAAACGTTACTGCTGTAGCGGGTAGAGTTGAAAATGTTTTGGCTTATGGTAAAAATCATCCATCGGGAGAATATTTATCAGAAGCAGCAATAAAAAACATTTCACTTGCCGATGTAAAAACAAATTATGGTTCTTATTTTGTTCCAGAACATGCTTATTTAGTTGTTCTTGGGGATGTAAAAACAAAAGATGTCAAAAAATCGGTTGAAAAACTTTTTGGCTCTTGGGTTAAAGCAACAGCTCCAAATTTATCCTATTCTAATCCTAGCAATGTGCAATACACACAAATCAATTTTGTGGATATGCCAAATGCGGTACAATCGGAAATATCAATTATCAACACGGTTAATACTAAATTGGCCGATCCTGATTTGTTCCCTTTAATATTAGCAAATCAAGTTCTTGGTGGTGATTTCAATGGTTATTTGAACATGAATTTACGTGAAAAACACGGTTGGACTTATGGTTCTTATTCTAGTGTAGGATTTAATAAATATGTTTCTAGTAAATTCAAAGCCAATGCTCAAGTAAGAAATGCTGTTACAGACAGTTCCGTTGTAGAAGCGCTTAAAGAAATTGGCAGAATTAGAACAGAAAAAGTTTCGGACGAAGTGTTGAATAACGTAAAAGCAGGTTACATCGGAAAATTTGTAATGCAAGTAGAGAAACCAGAAACGGTTGCTCGTTATGCATTAAACATTGAAACACAAGGTTTACCAGCAGATTTTTATGAAAACTACATCAAAAATATCAACGCAGTAACTGCCGATGATATTATGAGAGTTGCCAATAAATATTTTCTTGCCGATAATTTAAGAATTATCGTTACCGGAAAAGGAACCGATGTTATACCAGGATTAGAGAAATTAAAAATCCCGATGTTCTATTTTGATAAATTTGGTAATCCTACTGAAAAACCTAAAATGAAAAAACCAGCTCCAGCTGGAGTTACTGTTAAAACAGTGTTGGATGGTTACATCGGAGCAATTGGAGGAGAAAAAGCCGTTGCAGGGGTTAAATCTATATTTGTTACAGGTGCTTCAGAGATTGAAGGTGCACCAGCTCCTCTTTCTTATGTTTCTAAAAAAGATACAAAAGGAAGAATATTTTTTAAACTAGAATTGGTTGGAATGATGGAATTATCTAAACAAGTAGTAGGTGATAAAACAGGTTATTCAGCTGCTCAAGGGCAAAAAAAGGATTTAACTCCAGAAGAATTTGCAGAGAAAAAAGCAACTGCAACAACTTTTGAAGAATTGTTATTATCTAAAAAAGCAGATGTAACATTGGATGGAATTGAACCAATAAATGGCAGTGATGCTTATGCTATTAAAAACGGAAAAACCACATTATATTATGACGTGAAAACGGGTCTTAAAGTTATGTCATCGACTACCGCTGAAAGAAACGGACAAAAAATGACTTCAACAATAAGTTATAATGACTATAAAGAAGTTAAAGGAATAAAAATCCCTTACGTTATTGTTATGTCGCAAGGAAGAGAGATTGAAATTAAAGTAACCGATGTTAAAATTAACGAAGGGGTTTCGGATGCTGATTTTCAATAATTATATTTAAACTAAATAAGAAAAGACCGTCAGCAATGGCGGTCTTTTTTGTATATAATAGTTTTAAGATTATTTTTTATTTGCTAAATACACCCCAATTAAGATTACAAATGCTCCAAAGAATTGCAAAGGAGTAAGCATTTCATGATCTAATAAACCCCAAAAGAATGCCACAATTGGAATTAAATAAGTCACCGAGGAAGCAAATACTGGAGAGGATATTTGTATTAATTTAAAAAAACAAATGTTGGCAATACCTGTTCCTACTATTCCTAAAACTAGAATAAACAACATCGAATGTTGCGTTTTTGGTAAAGAAACAATTGACAAAAAATCAGTTGAAAATAAAATTACTAATGCTGGCACTAACAGCACCACAAAATTTCCAGTAGTGATGCTTAATGGCTTTACATCTGAAAGTAGTTTCTTTATCAAATTCACATTTACAGCATAACAAACGGAAGCAGTAATCACCAAAATGGCATAATAGTAATTGTCATTAGAACTTTCTTGTTTGCCATTAAAAATTAAAACGGCAGTGCCAACTAAACCAATCACCACGCCAATAAATTGGTTTCTTTTAAACGAAAGTCCGAATGCTACAAATCCTATTAATAACGTATTTAATGGCGTTAGCGAATTTAAAATGGAACATACCGAGCTGCTTACTTTAGTTTCTGCTATTGCAAAAAGAAATGCAGGAATAAAAGTGCCAAATAAAGACGTAACGGCAATATATTTCCATTGGTGCAGTTTTATCTCAGTTAAACTTTTAAAGCCAATTAGTAATAAAAATACCGTGGTAAAAATAATCCGTAAAGCTCCCAATTGGTATGGAGATAAGCCAATCAACCCTTTTTTGATAAGGATAAAAGAACTTCCCCATATTAAAGAGAGTATTACTAATAAAGTCCACTGGAGTTGTTTGGTTTGCATCGTTTTTCTTTTAAAGCGACAAATTTGACATAATTTTATGAATTGGCATATAAAAAATAGTGTAATTTTGTCTCAATAAAATAATTGATCCCCAAACCAATAAAATATACTAGTATGAAATTTTCAAAATCAATCTTAGGCATAGCAATTGCGGCAGTTCTTTTTGTAGGATGTAAAAACAACGAAAAAACTCCTGCAGAAGTTGCAACAAAAAAAGATGCGAAAAAAGAAATAGCTGCTGCTGTGAAACCAGAAACGGCTTCGTTCACTATAGATGGGATGACCTGTCCTGAAGGTTGTGCTAAAACTATTGAAAAAAAATTATCTGAAATGAATGGCGTACAAAATGCCAAAGTAGATTTTGATAAAAAACAAGCAACAGTAAACTTTGATTTAGACAAACTAAAATCAGAAGATTTAGTAAAAGCGGTGGAAACTACTGGTGATGGTCAAACTTATAAAGTTTCTAATGTAAAAACTGGAACTAAGGCTTAACCCCTATTCCATTATAGATTTCAAACAATAAGGGATTAAGTTTTAAAACTTAGTCCCTTATTGTTTTTACTTCCATTTTATCGTTTCCATTAAATGTTGCATATCATTTTTCACATAACTTTCTGCGGGTAATATTGAATCGTAATTAGGTTTTGCATAAAAGTAAACCGATCCAGTGACAAAATGCTTGATACTGTCTGTTGCATAAAATAATGAGTTGGTTGCGGCATTTCCAGTAACATCATAAAATGTTCCGTATACCTTTTTGTCTTTATTAAAATAGGGTAATTCTATTATTTCATCTGCCTTTAAAGTATGTAACTTATAGGTAAGGTTTTGCGCATCACGTAATAACAAATTGATGTCATTATTAACAATTTTATAGCTTATATAAATCGTGGCTTTCATTTTTGGATACGAAATAGTAAACCCACAATCTTTATCCTCTTTAATAACAGCCTCTGAATTCATCTCAAAAGTAAACGGACAATGGTTCTCAAAAGCATCATACTTGGCAACCGGATAATTCAATCGCAATTGACTTGGAGGCTTTGGCAAAACTTCTTCTTTGCAACTCATCAGAAGCAATCCGCTTATCAGTAGTCCACAACTATATTTAAATATCTTAACCATCAATAGTTACTTTTATTTGTTTGATTCTTTTTTTATCTACTACTTCAATAGTAAAAAGACAGTTTTCAAAATGTATTTTTTGCCCTTTTTTCGGAAAATTTCCTAATATTTCTAATATAAATCCTGCTAATGTTTCCGCTTCTCCTTTTCTAATTTCAAATAATTCTTCGTTAACCGGAATAATTCGATAATAATCTTTCAAGTTTATCTTTCCTTCAAAAAGAAAATTTGTTGCATCAATTTGCGAATAATTAATATTTTCTTCATCAAATTCATCACTAATATCGCCAACAATTTCTTCTATAACATCCTCTAAAGAAACCAAGCCAGAGGTACCGCCATATTCATCTACCACAATTGCCAAATGGCTTTTCATACTCTGAAAATCTTTTAATAAATCATCTAATTTTTTGTTTTCTGGCACAAAAAATGGCTCACGAAGTAATGTCTTCCAATCAAAAACTTCCGAATTTATATGCGGAATTAAATCCTTAATAAAGAGAACGCCTTTAATATGATCTATATTGTCTTCATAAACCGGAATTCGGGAATATCCTTTTTCAATAATTTTGGGAAGAATATCCGAAAAAGTTTCCTCAATTTCTACTGCAAAAATATCAATTCTAGGACTCATGACCTGTTTAGTGTCGGTATTTCCAAAAGAAACAATGCCTTCTAAAAGTTTTTGTTCTTCATGGGAAGTATCTTCGGTAGAAGTTAATTCTAATGCTTGTGAAAGATGGTCAATAGAAAAATTAGTCTTTTGTTTTCCTAGTTTTTCTTGAATAAAATTGGTTAATCCCCTTAGCGGGATACTAATTGGCGACAATAATTTATTTAAAATTAATAATGGATAAGCTATGAAACAAGCAAATTTTTTATTGTTTCTACTAGCATATACCTTGGGGAGGACTTCCCCGAAAAGCAAAATTAAAAAAGTAACCAACAATACTTCCACTAAAAATTTCACCGCCGGAATAGCAATCATTGAAAATACTTTATCCAATGAAAAGGAGAAAAGAATTACCACCGCAATATGCAGGAAATTATTTGCAACTAAAATAGTGGCTAATAATTTTTTAGGCTTAGCCAAAAGTTGGTTGATAATTAAATGTTTGGAAGGATTTTGTTGCGATAAATCCGATAAATCCTTTTGGGATAAAGAAAATAATGCTACTTCTGCAGCAGCAACCATTGCTGTGCAAAAAAGCAAGCAGCAAATGCCTAAAATTCCAATAAACAAATTGGAATCTAAATTAAATAAAGTAAAACTGGGCTCTGGGTCCAAATTAAATGAAATTGGTTACTATTAAAAAGGCAAGTCGTTCTCTATTGGAGCATTCATTGCGTCAAAGTTAGTGTTTTTTGTCTCTGGTGCTTGCATTTGTTTGTTGGCATCGGCATCTTTTTTAACGGTTAAAAAAGTAAATTCGGTAACCTGAATTTCCGTAGTATATTTTACAGAGCCATCTTCTGCCTGCCATTGACGCGATTTTATACGTCCTTCTATGTAAATTTTATCTCCTTTAGATAGATATTTTTCGCAAATTTCGGCTGCTTTATTTCGCACTACCAAGTTATGCCACTCGGTAGAAGTGATTTTTTCATTGGTTTGTTTGTTAATATATACTTCGTTAGTTGCTAAAGAAAAGCGACCAATGCTATTGCCACCCTCAAAATAGTGCATTTTAACATCGTTCCCTAAATGGCCAATTAACATTACTTTATTTAAAGTCCCGTACATAAAAATAGTTTTTATTGTATTTCAAAAATACAAATTAAATAGAATACTTTTCAATAAAATTATAAATTACTACCGGGAATGGATAATTTTTCAGAATATCTAAGGAAATTCCATCCCTAATTTCATCTGTAACCGAAGCACGATAGAAGTTAATATGTAATTTTTGATGGGACAGTTTATGGATTATTTGTTCTGGATTATACACCGAAATCGAATCGATAGAAAAATCAATATACTTTTCGGAAATTGCTCTCGAAATACTTTCAAAATCCAATTCTTCCTCGGCTTCAATCACTGGGAACTCAAATAGGTTATGCCAAATTCCTTTTTCGGTTCTCTTATTAATTATAGTATTATTCGAATTATCTAAGAATACTATATAGTTAAAATACCTATTGGTGACTTTTGTTTTCTTCAACTTCACAGGCAATTCTCCTACTTTTTTCTTTTGTAAAGCGGCGCAACTATTGTTAAATATACAGTTATTGCAATCCGGATTTTTAGGTACGCACTGCAATGCGCCAAACTCCATTATTGCTTGGTTGAACAATGCCGGATTATCCTCGGGCATTAATTCTTTGGCTAAAGCCGAAAATTCTTTCTTGGCTGGTGCCGATGCAATGTCGGTTGCAACATCTAAATAACGAGAAATCACTCTAAAAACATTTCCATCTACCACAGGAACCACTTCATTGAACGCAAAAGAAGCAATGGCTGCAGCTGTATATTCTCCAACTCCTTTCAATTTTAAAAGATCTTTATAATTATTTGGGAAGTTTTCGTTTAATTCAAAAGCAATTATTTGAGCGGTTTTGTGCATGTTTCGTGCACGAGAATAGTAGCCCAAACCTTGCCAAAGTTTTAAAACTTGTTCTTCATCGGCTTGCGCCAAATGCAAAACAGTTGGAAATGCTTCCATGAAAGTTAAAAAATAAGGCAATCCTTGCGCTACCTTAGTCTGCTGTAGCATAATTTCGGAAAGCCAAATGGGATAGGGATTGACAGTGTTTCGCCAAGGCAAATCGCGCTTATTTTGTAAATACCAAGACAGTAAAGAGTTAGAAAAATCCATGTAAATTAATTGGGTTGTAAAAGTAAATCTTTATGTGATTAAATTTTAATCTATTATCCTTGAAATATTGTTTTTTTAATTCCTATATTTGCACTCTTAAAAAAATACAATAAATATTAAATACGAAAGAAAATGACGAAAGCAGATATCGTAGCAAAAATTTCAGAAAAATTAGGGCTTGAAAAAGGAGATGTTCAATCTACAGTAGAAGCATT
>CANFHX010000042.1 GCA_947446865.1 Flavobacteriaceae bacterium
ACGATTTAAAGATAAAAAGCAATGAGCAAAAGAACGTTTCAACCATCGAAAAGAAAAAGAAGAAATAAACACGGATTTATGGACAGAATGGCTTCTGCAAATGGAAGAAAAGTCCTTGCGCGTCGTAGAGCTAAAGGAAGACATAAATTGACTGTATCTTGCGAACCAAGACACAAAAAATAATGATTAGTTTCTAATCAATATCAAGCCGTTACTATTTTTTAGTAGCGGCTTTTTTTTAAACTTGTTTATAAAAATTAATAAGTTTTAGAAGCTATTTCCCGCTATTCGTTACAATCTTTTTAATTTTAAAGAAAAATTAAAAAGGATTTCCACTGCTATCAGGGCTAGAGCCAATCGTTAACAACAACATACAAGAAGTACGGACAAGTCGCGACTTGCCCCCAAAAAAACAACAATTACAAACTAACTACAATGCCAAAAGACAACTCCATTAAATCCGTTTTAATTATAGGTTCTGGACCTATTGTTATTGGGCAAGCTTGCGAATTTGACTACGCAGGTTCCCAATCGGCACGTTCCATTCGCGAAGAAGGAATTGAAGTAATCTTAATCAATTCCAACCCAGCAACCATCATGACCGATCCAACCATGGCCGATCATCTGTATTTATTGCCGCTTACCACTAAGTCTTTAATTCAAATCTTAAAAGAACATCCACAAATTGATGCAGTGCTTCCAACCATGGGAGGACAAACTGCTTTAAATCTTTGTTTAGAAGCAGATGAAAAAGGAATTTGGGAAGATTTCGGAGTAAAATTAATCGGGGTAGATGTAAATGCTATCAATATTACCGAAGACCGCGAGCAATTCAAACAATTATTAGCGCGCATTAATGTTCCTACAGCACCTGCCAAAACAGCAACCTCTTTTTTGAAAGGAAAAGAAATCGCGCAAGAATTTGGCTTTCCATTAGTAATCCGTCCATCGTTTACTTTAGGAGGAACTGGAGCAGCATTTGTACATACCAAAGAAGAATTTGACGAAAAACTAACCTACGGATTGGAAATGTCTCCTATTCACGAAGTCTTAATTGACAAGGCTTTATTGGGTTGGAAAGAATACGAACTAGAACTTTTAAGAGATAAAAATGATAATGTGGTTATCATTTGCTCCATAGAAAATATGGATCCAATGGGAATTCACACCGGAGATTCCATTACAGTTGCTCCAGCAATGACTTTATCGGATACTACGTTTCAAAGAATGCGCGATTATGCTATTTTGATGATGCGTTCTATAGGGAATTTTGCCGGTGGTTGTAACGTGCAATTTGCCGTTTCACCAGACGAAAAAGAAGATATTGTCGCTATCGAAATCAATCCACGTGTTTCGCGTTCGTCTGCCTTGGCATCCAAAGCAACGGGGTATCCTATTGCAAAAATCGCTTCCAAATTGGCTTTAGGGTATAACTTAGATGAATTACAAAACCAAATTACCAAATCAACTTCCGCTTTATTCGAACCAACTTTAGATTATGTTATCGTAAAAATTCCACGTTGGAACTTCGATAAATTTGAAGGAGCAGACAGAACCTTAGGACTTCAAATGAAATCGGTTGGAGAAGTAATGGGAATTGGACGTTCGTTTCAAGAAGCGCTTCATAAGGCTACTCAGTCGCTAGAAATTAAACGCAACGGACTAGGAGCAGACGGAAAAGGATATAAAAACTACGAACAAATTATTGAGAAACTAACTTTTGCAAGTTGGGATCGCGTTTTTGTGATTTATGATGCTATCGCAATGGGAATTCCGTTGACTAGAATTCACGAAATCACCAAAATTGATATGTGGTTTTTGAAACAATACGAAGAATTATATTCATTAGAAAGAGAAATTTCGACTTACAAATTAGATACTTTACCAAAAGAATTATTATTGGAAGCCAAGCAAAAAGGTTATGGCGACCGACAAATAGCGCATATGTTAGGCTGTTTGGAAAGTCAAGTTTATAAATTGCGGGATGATAAAAATATCAAACGGGTTTATAAATTGGTAGATACTTGTGCTGCCGAATTTAAAGCGCAAACCCCTTACTATTACTCTACTTTTGAAGCAGAAATTGAAACTCCAACAGGAGAAAGATACGTGCATAACGAAAGTATTGTTACCAATAAAAAGAAAGTTGTCGTTCTTGGTTCGGGTCCAAATAGAATTGGGCAAGGTATAGAATTTGATTATTCTTGCGTGCATGGTGTTTTGGCTGCCAAAGAATGTGGCTACGAAACCATCATGATTAATTGCAATCCCGAAACGGTTTCTACCGATTTTGATACGGCTGATAAATTGTATTTTGAACCCGTATTTTGGGAGCATATTTACGACATCATCCAACACGAAAAACCAGAAGGTGTAATCGTGCAATTGGGTGGGCAAACGGCTTTAAAATTGGCCGAAAAATTATCTAAATACGGAATAAAAATTCTAGGAACTTCGTTTGATGCTTTAGATTTAGCCGAAGATAGAGGTCGTTTTTCAGAATTGTTAACCGATTTAAAAATACCCTTTCCACAATTCGGAATTGCCGAAAATGCGGATGAAGCTTCGGCTTTGGCAGATGTTTTAGATTTTCCTTTATTGGTTCGTCCGTCTTATGTTTTAGGTGGTCAAGGAATGAAAATCGTCATCAACAAGCAAGAATTAGAAGAGCATGTTATTGATTTATTGAAAAGCATTCCAGGAAATAAATTGCTTTTAGATCATTATTTAGATGGTGCTATCGAAGCCGAAGCAGATGCAATTTGCGATGGAGAAAATGTATACATCATCGGAATCATGGAACACATTGAGCCTTGCGGAATTCACTCTGGAGATTCTAATGCAACCCTGCCTCCTTTTAATTTAGGGGAATTTGTAATGCAACAAATTAAAGACCATACTAAGAAAATCGCTTTGGCTTTGCGAACTGTTGGGCTAATCAACATTCAATTTGCAATAAAAGATGAGGTTGTTTATATCATTGAAGCCAACCCACGTGCTTCAAGAACGGTTCCGTTTATAGCAAAAGCCTATGGAGAACCGTATGTGAATTATGCAACTAAAGTAATGCTTGGAGAAAATAAAGTTACCGATTTTAAATTCAATCCGCAGTTAAAAGGATATGCCATTAAGCAACCGGTTTTTTCTTTTAGTAAATTTAAAGATGTTAATAAAGCATTAGGACCAGAAATGAAATCTACTGGAGAAAGCATCCTATTTATTGACGATTTAAAAGACGACCAGTTTTATGAATTGTATTCCAGACGAAAAATGTATTTGAGTAAATAACAACAAAATCCCGATGAAAATCGGGATTTTTTGATTTAATTCTGTAAATTATTTTATTTTCTTAATCATTTCGTTAAGTTTTGTGGCATCCAAACTAGCTGTTTCTTTGGCGACTAGAATTCCTTTGGAGTTATAAAAATAGGTGGTGGGTCTAGTATTAATTCCATAACTTGACAAATCTTTACTGCTTTTTAAATAAGTAAAAGTATAAGGATTAGATTGCGAAAATTTTGTAATTTTCTCTATGGGTTCATCCGAAATCATAATGAAATTAACCTCCTCACCATATTGTTGTTTGGTTTTTTCAAATTCAGGAAATTCCGCTCTACAAGGAGCGCACCATATTGCCCAATAATTAACCACAAGTGGTTTACCAATATAATTTTCTAAATTGACTTTAGTGCCTTTTAAGTCTTGCGTTTCCACTTGACTTAGCGAAAGGTCAGGTTGTGTTAGAAAATTAAAATAAAGTATAACAGCGGTGATAATAAATACTGCAATACCTGTTAGATAGCCTGTCCAAAAAGATTTTTTTTCCATAATTTTTAGTGCATTGAAAGTTTACCAAATACTACAATTACAATTAAGGTTACAATTAATAAACTTATAAAGCCAGAAATTAAACCTACAAAAAAACTCGCATTTTTTTTCATAATATTATTTTTATATGTTATTAGCCATTAGACGATTAAATTTTTAATTTGTTACACTGTTTATTTATTTTTAAAGTTAAAATAAGTAAAAGCTAAATAATGGTAAAAGTTATAAAAAGATAATAAAACTAGATAACTATGAGAAAGCTCTCAACTATTTTTTATTATTTGTTGCGAAAAGGAGTACTGCCCGATTAATTCGGTGAATTATTTTAGCAAATAATATGAAGGTAAAAAAGAGAATAATACTATTATACTAAAACCTTTAAAATTTGATAAAACAAAAATACAAAAGGTGCTACAAAAATAACACTATCTAAACGGTCTAGAATGCCTCCGTGTCCTGGCATTATTTTTCCGCTGTCTTTTACGCCTGCAACGCGTTTGAATTTAGATTCAATTAAATCACCAAGAGTTCCAATAACTCCTACAATAACGGCTATGGTAGTCCATATTTGAATTGATTTTCCTAAATGTGCTGGACTAGCTTGAATGTAGTATTTAGAGATTAAATATCCAGCTAAAACTGCAAAAAGTATCCCGCCAAAAAAACCTTCAATGGTTTTTTTAGGAGAAATACGTTCTAATAATTTATGCTTCCCTATTGATTTTCCTACAATGTAGGCAAAGGTGTCGTTGGTCCAAATTAAAATAAAAAGCCCAATAATAATTTTAGGATTGTATTCTTTTTCTCCAAACGATATTTTCGTAATAAAGAAAAATGGCAATATAATGTAGCCTAATAGGTAAATGATTTTAGAAGGAGCAGAAATCTTTTGGATGCTATCACTAAAAAGAAAATGAATGCATTTTAAAGATATTAAAAGTGTTATGCCAAGTAATATTTGGTATAATAAATTCGTATCCAAAGTGATTGTGTAATGTTTTTTGGAAACTAAAAATAATAGTTCTTGGGTAACTTTTTTATAAAAACAAATTAAAGTTATGCCTCCATAAAAAAGGAAAGCAAAAAGCATAGGTACAATTTTTTTTAAATGCACCAAAGCACAAAATTCATATACTGCAATTAGTAGGAAAATTCCAAACAGAATAAAAAAACTTTCATTTGAGTAAAGTATAGAAGAGATAAGGAGTAGTATATAAACAGCTCCAGAAATCGCTCGCTTTAGAGTTTCATTCATTTTACAAATCTTCTAGCAACAATAAATAAAGATTTTTAGCAGAACTTCCATAGGTCAAGAAATCTTCGTCTTGTACCTTTTCAAAATACTTAATGGCAGTTATGTTGGTAGGATAATCTTTATCGTATTTCTTTTTTATAACGCGCAAGCCATCACTTTTAGTTTCTAATATCTGACTAGTAGTAGCCAGGATAACCATATTGTCAGGAAGTTCGTTTGGTTTTTTTTGTTTAATTTGATTGGACGAAAGTAAGATAGAACCTTCATCAGCAATTAGATTTTCGCAACTTGCAAAAAAGAATTTTGGAGCTGCAGCATTATTATGTTCTAATTTGTTTTCATCCAGAAGATTAAATAATTTAGGTTCATAACAAAGTACTTCGCTTTCAAACCAATCATTTTCTTCTAATATGTTTTCAAATTGTTCTTTTACTTCGTTTAGATTTTCACAATAAATAAATTTACCTCCATTTTTTTTGAAGTTAAAAGTAAATAAGTCATCTATGGCAAGATCGGCGGGCTTTGGAGTATTGTATTCACTCTGGCTATCCTCGTCGGAAGCTTCGTTACTAGTACCAAATATTTTTCTAAAAAGACTCATAATGTTATATAAAATTCTTTATTTTTCACTTGAAAACTTTCAAAGATAAAAAAATCTTAATTCAAAAGCATTTTTTGAATTAAGATTTTTAATAATTTGTATTTTATTTTATTTTATAGTGGTGTATCTGAATTTTCTTCAGCACTAATTTGATAAGGTCTTTTTCCGAAAATTGTTTCTAAATCGTCTTTAAAAATAACTTCTTTTTCAATAAGGATATCTGCAAGAAGCAACAACTTATCTTTATTTTCCTTAAGGATTTCAATAGCTCTATGGTATTGCCCTTCAATTAATATAGAAATTTCTTTATCAATTGTCATAGCTGTATCTTCTGAATAAGGTTTGTTAAAATTATACTCTCCTTGACCAGACGAATCATAATAAGTAACGTTTCCTAATTTTTCATTCAATCCGTAAATAGTTACCATAGCACGAGCTTGTTTGGTTACTTTTTCTAAATCGGATAAAGCTCCAGTAGAAATAGTGTCAAATACTACTTTTTCGGCAGCACGACCACCCATAGTAGCACACATTTCATCCAACATTTGATCTGGACGAACAATTAAGCGTTCTTCTGGCAAATACCAAGCGGCACCTAAACTTTGTCCTCTTGGAACAATAGTTACCTTAATAAGCGGTGCTGCATGTTCTAGCATCCAACTTACAGTAGCGTGACCCGCTTCGTGAACTGCAATAGCTCTTTTCTCGGCAGGAGTAACAATTTTATTTTTCTTTTCTAATCCACCAACTATACGGTCAACGGCATCTAGAAAATCTTGTTTATCCACTGCAGTTTTGTTATGGCGAGCAGCTATTAAAGCAGCTTCATTACATACATTTGCAATATCTGCACCAGAGAATCCCGGAGTTTGTTTTGCAAGGAAATCAGTATCCAAACCTTCTACTTTTTTAAGTGGTGCTAAATGCACTTCAAATATTTCTTTACGTTCTCTAATGTCTGGAAGATCTACATAAATTTGTCTATCAAAACGACCTGCACGCATTAAAGCTTTATCTAAAACATCGGCTCTATTGGTTGCAGCAATTACAATTACGTGGGTGTTGGTTCCAAAACCATCCATTTCAGTAAGTAATTGGTTCAAAGTGTTTTCACGTTCGTCATTTCCGCCAGACATGCTGTTTTTTCCTCTAGCACGACCTACAGCATCAATCTCATCAATAAAAATAATGGATGGCGATTTTTCTTTAGCTTGTTTGAATAAGTCTCTAACACGAGAAGCACCAACACCTACAAACATTTCAACAAAGTCAGAACCTGACAAAGAGAAGAAAGGTACTTTAGCTTCGCCTGCTACAGCTTTTGCTAATAATGTTTTTCCGGTTCCAGGAGGCCCTACTAATAAAGCTCCTTTAGGAATTTTACCTCCTAAAACGGTATATTTTTCAGGGTTTTTAAGAAATTCTACAATTTCTTGTACCTCTTCTTTTGCACCTTCAAGTCCTGCAACATCTTTAAATGTAGTTTTAACTTCTGCTTTTTCATCAAATAGTTTTGCTCTAGATTTTCCGATATTGAAGATCTGACCTCCGCCACCTCCAGCGCCACCAGACATTCTACGCATGAAATACAACCAAACTCCAATAAGTAGAATCATTGGCAGAAAACCAACAAGTAACTCCGACCAATCACTTTTCAATTTGAAATCGTAGTCTTTAAGTTTGCTTTCTGTTTTAGCTTTTATCAGTTTGTTTTCAAAATTCTGTGCATCGGCAATTTCAAAAGTGTAATGAGGTCCTTTATTTACTCCACCAAAAAGTGGGTCTTTAGCAACTTTACTATTGGTTTTGTCTTTTAAAGCTTCAGCAGTAAGGTAAGCCTCTGCTTGAACTTTATTGTACACTATTACTTTCTCAATTTGCCCACTATTTAAAAGTTCATCAAATTTGGAGGATGAAATTATTGTTGGATCTTGAAAACTTGTGCTATTAAATATGTTTAAAAGAATAAACATAAAAATAATAGCTCCAGAGATCCACCAAGGACTAAATTTCAAACCACTAGGTTTTTTGTTATCTGACATTATTTTGCTTTGCTTTTAGTTTTTATTTTCTATCGAAGTAATTTTAGCATCCCCCCATAATCCTTCAATATTGTAATATTCGCGAATTTCTTTTTGAAAAACGTGAACTACAATATTTACATAGTCCATCAATACCCATTCGGCATTTCCAGTACCTTCTATATGCCAAGGTTTGTCTTTAAGTTCTTTGGAAACAGTTTTTTGAATCGAGTTTACGATTGCGTTTACTTGTGTGTTGGAGGTACCACTACAGATTACAAAATAATCACATACGGCGTTTCTTATTTCTCTTAAATCAAGGATATCAATATCATTTCCTTTTACTTCTTCTATTCCTTTAATGATGTTTGTTAACAATACATCAGTACTAACTGTTTTTTTTGTCATTTAAATTTTATATAATTCGCAAAGGTATCAAAAAATGTGCTTATTTTTGATGCTTAACATAAGTTTAAGTACCAATTTAATAAAATACCTCCATGTCAATAATCAAACTCAATGCCATAGATTCTACTAACGATTTTTTGAAGGAACTTACGCGGAACCAATTGGTAGATAATTTCACAACAGTTGTTGCACAAAAACAAACCAAAGGCAAGGGGCAAATGGGAGCCACTTGGGATTCGGAAGAGGGTAAAAACTTAATTATGAGTATTTTGGTAAAAGATGTTTTGCAAAATGTGGACGAAATATTCCATCTAAATGTTGCTATTGCTTTATCAGTCCTTCAAGTTTTACAAGATTTTAAAATGCCTAATTTAAGCGTGAAATGGCCCAACGACATTATGTCAGACCATAAAAAAATAGGTGGCATACTTATTGAAAATAGTTTTAAATCGGACACGAAAATTGAATCGATTGTTGGAATTGGTTTAAATGTGAATCAAAAGAAGTTTGAGAATCTTCCAAAAGCATCTTCTATGGCAATGATTACCAACGCCGAATTTGATTTGGATATACTTTTAAATAAAATTATTTTTCAAATTAAGAAAAATTGTAGTTGGATACTTTCCAACCAATCGGATAAATTATGGCAGGAATACCATAAACACCTATTTAAAATAAATGTTCCAATGGCTTTTGAAGATGCTAATCAAAATAAGTTCATGGGAATTATTCAAGGGGTTTCTCCAGAAGGAAGACTAGAAGTAATGCTTGAAGACGATTCTATAAAAAGTTATGGCATTAAAGAAATTCAAATATTATTTTAAATAGAAAAACCTCGTATCTGTTTAGGATGCGAGGTTTTTCTATTCAATATTAAATTGCCATTCCGTAGGAATCTCTCTAATTATAATTTATGTATATTTTCTGCCAAAGTTTCAATGAATTTAGAAATTGGTCCTTTAATCATCATGGCCATCATTGGGTTGAATTCGCCTTCAAAATCTAACTTTACTTCGCTAGAATTTTCTGAAACAGCATCAATAGAAGCAATCAAGGAAAAAGGCAATTTATCGCTAGCAGCATTCAAAACCACTTTCGAATTAGGAATTCCTTCTTTCATTTGTAATTTAATTTCGGGCATACCTTTCAATCCAAAATTAAAAATATCTTCTCCAAGAACTTCAAATTTTGCAATATTTTCTGGCATTAATTTCTCGAAATTCTTAACATCCGACAAAGCATTATATAAATATTCTGCCGATTTTTCTACGATAACTTTTGGGCTTTCTAATTTCATTTTTTATGTCTTAATACTTAATTCTTTAATCTGGATACTTAAACACCCCAAGTAGATGGGCTTTTACGCCATTCTTGTAAGGTTACTTGTTCTTCTTCTGTAATGTATTTTTTTTCTACTGCCAATTCCAATAAATGTTCGTAATTACTTAAAGTATTCAAAGTTACATTGGCATTTTTAAAATTTTCATCGGCAACGGCAAATCCGTAAGAGAAAATTGCAATCATCCCTTTTACATTGGCACCAGCTTCTTTCAAAGCTTCCACAGCCATTAAGCTGCTGTTTCCAGTTGAAATTAAATCCTCTACAACGACAACATTTTGTCCTTTTTGTAAAAAACCTTCCACTTGATTTTGTCTTCCGTGCTTTTTTGCTTCTGGTCTAACATATACAAAAGGGAGCCCTAATTCTTCTGCAACGAGTATTCCGATGCCAATAGCACCTGTTGCAACTCCTGCAATCACGTCGGGTTTTCCATAAATTTCAGTTATTTGTTTAGAAAATTCATCACGGATGTAATTCCTAATCGCTGGAAATGAAAGAGTTAAACGGTTATCACAATAAATAGGTGAGTTCCAACCCGAAGCCCACTTAAAAGGATTTGACGGATTCAATTTAATTGCATTTATTTGTAAAAGCAATTCGGCTGTTTTTTCGGCTGTTTTATTATTAAAAATCATACCGCAAATGTATAAAGTTTTTGTGAACGACAAACCACTTTTTTTGACAAATCAAGTCGCTAAAGAAACCGACTTTCAGTTGTTTTTACTTGAAAGTGTTGATATAGAGCAGCTTATAGTCAAAATGTTCAATAATAAGATAAAAAAAGCTTATTTATATTACCCTGATGAAAAGGAAATTCTTAATAAAGTAAAAGAAAAAATTCCAGTTAAAAAAGCAGGCGGAGGATTAGTTTACAATCAAAAAAGAGAAGTTTTATTCATTTTTAGAAACGGAAAATGGGATTTACCCAAGGGAGGTTGCGATAAAGGGGAAGAAATAGAAGATTGTTCTACTCGTGAAGTAGAAGAAGAAACTGGAGTAAGTAATCTTATAATCACTAATAAACTCCAAAAAACATATCACGTTTTTAAAAGAAATGGTATTTATAGACTTAAAATCACCCATTGGTTTGAAATGACGACCACATTTGAGGGGACTCCAATTCCGCAAGAAAACGAAGGCATTGAAAAAGTTGCTTGGCTCAATCCAGAAGAAATTAAGCAAGCTTTAAATAATTCGTATGAAAATATTAAGTTATTGTTTGAATAATTACTCCATTTTAGAACTCAATTCAAACCAACGTTCTTCTTTTTCCTCTTTCAAATGAATTACTTTTTGCAGTTCTAATGCTTTGGCTTCAATTTCAGTATCCGCCACTTTCCCATCGGAAAATAATTGTTCGATTTGTTTCTTTTGGAATTCTAAATCTTTAATTTCTTTTTCGATTTTATTGAATTCCTTTTGCTCGTTGAAACTCAATCCTGCCGAAATGGTTTTGGCTTGTTTCCAATTATTCTTTTCTTTGTTTTCCTCTTTATTAGCAGGTTCTGCCGAATCTTCGTAGGCTCTAAAATCAGAATAATTCCCAGGGAAATTTTCTACAATTCCATCCCCTCTAAAAACGAATAAATCATCTACAATTTTATCCATAAAATACCTATCGTGCGAAACCACTAGCAAGCATCCAGGGAAATCCAACAAGAAACTTTCCAAAACATTTAAGGTCACAATATCCAAATCGTTGGTTGGCTCATCCAGAATCAAGAAATTCGGATTCTGAATCAAAACCGTACATAAATACAAACGTTTCAATTCGCCACCACTTAATTTTTCTACATAATCGTATTGTTTTTTGCTGTCAAAAAGAAAACGCTCCAATAATTGCGAAGCCGAAATCAATTTCCCTTTCATCAACGGAATATATTCTCCGTATTCCTTTATAATATCAATAACACGTTGTCCCGGTTTTGGGTTGATACCGCTTTGCGTATAATAACCAATTTTAATGGTGTCGCCAGTGATTACTTTACCTGCATCGGTCGGAATGGTTCGCGTTAATAAATTCAAGAAAGTCGATTTTCCAGTTCCGTTTTTGCCGATAATTCCAATTCGGGCACCACGTTGAAAATCAAAACTAAAGTTTTCTAAAATCTTTTTATCGCCAAACTTTTTCGAAATTTTATGCAACTCAATAATCTTGCTTCCAAGACGTTCCATGTTGATTTCTAGTTCTACCACATTTTCTTTCCTTCTGCTTTCGGCTTTTTCTTTAATCACGTAAAAATCATCCTGACGCGATTTCGATTTAGTCGTTCTTGCCTTAGGTTGTCGTCGCATCCAAGCCAATTCTTTCACAAAAAGGTTTTGCGCCTTGTCTACACTTGCATTTTCGGAGGCAATTCGTTCTTCTTTTTTCTCTAAATAATAAGAATAATTTCCTTTATAACTGTATAATTTTCCGTTGTCCAATTCGATGATTTCGTTACAAACACGCTCCAAAAAGAAACGGTCGTGCGTTACCATAAACAGCGTAATATTTTCTTTTGCAAAATAACTTTCCAGCCATTCAATCATCTCCAAATCCAAGTGGTTGGTAGGTTCATCCAAAATCAACAACTCTGGTCTATTGATCAAAATAATGGCCAACGAAAGACGTTTTTTCTGTCCACCCGACATATTTTTCACCTTCATTTTGAAATCTTCCAACTTCAATTTGAATAATATTTGCTTGAATTGCGTTTCAAAATCCCATGCATTCAATCGATCCATATCGTCAAAAGCAGCCTGATAAGCATCGCTATCGTCTAGATTTTCTAACGATTTCTCGTAGCGTTCAATAACATGAAGAATCTCATTATCACTTGCGAAAATGCTTTCCTCCACCGTCAATTCGTCTTGCAATTGTGGCACTTGCGATAAAAACGCCATCTTAATTTCCTTACGCATCACCACTTGCCCAGAATCGGGTTCGTCTTCCCCGTTAATGATTTTCATGATACAGGTTTTCCCCGAACCATTTTTGGCAATAAAAGCAATTTTTTGGTCTTTATTAATTCCAAACGAAATGTCCTTAAACAAAGTTCTTTCGCCAAAGGATTTCGATATATTTTCTACTGAAAGGTAATTCACAAGTGTAATTTTTTTGCAAAAATAGTCTTTTGTTTCAAGTTTGACGTTTAAAGTTTCAAGTTTGTTGTAGCGAATGGCTTGGGCTTTATCTCTAAAGGCAATTCCCGCTTTCCGTTTCAATCTTTTCATTTTTAAGAAAAAATGAAAAGGATTTTCACTGCAATCGGGGCTAGCAGAAAAGGTTGTTGCTTTTTTGTTTTAATTTTCAAAACACAAAACAATAAAATTTGTATATTTGATTATCAAATTTGATTACAATGGAAAATTCTAATAAAAAATACCCAAAAACAGATTCTATTTCTAAAGTAGAAGAGCCTGCTTTGGAATATTTTAAGATTGAAAAATTAGTACTACCGTCTTCCAATGACGAATGGGATGCTTTGCCTGAGGTTTTAAAAAAACTACTAGAAAAAGGTTTAAAAGAATCGGACCAAGATTTAGGAATTTCTCATGAAGAGATGATGAAAAAAGTTAAAGCAAAATATCCTTTAATTGATGGAATATAAGATCAAATGGTTAAGCAATGCTTCTTTAACTTATTTAGATGAAATTGATTTTATTTTTGAAAAATGGAACTACAAAGAAGTTCAAAAATTCATTCTTCTAGTAGATG
This sequence comes from Flavobacteriaceae bacterium, assembly GCA_947446865.1. GTDB lineage: Bacteria > Bacteroidota > Bacteroidia > Flavobacteriales > Flavobacteriaceae > Flavobacterium. The sequence continues at coordinate 13,156 of CANFHX010000042.1, forward strand.
AAAATCTAAAAAGATTATCAAAAAATCCCAAAATTGGAATTCCAATAAAAAATATATTTAGACTTGTTTTGTCAAAACAAACCACTCTATTCTATTCAAGAAAAAGAAAAAAGAATTGACTTAATTATTTTCTGGAACAATTCTAAAAATCCTGATGGCTTAGTTAGGTTGCTTTAATACTATAAAATTTGTATATTTGAATATCAAATTCAAATGCAATGGAAAATTCTAATAAAAAATACCAAAAACCAGATTCTATTTCTAAAGTAGAGGAGCCTGCAACTGCTTATAATTTAGAAAGTAAAACAGTAGAGGATTTTGAATTACATCCAGTTTTAGTGAAATTAATTGAAATTGGAAAAGCACAAAGTGAACAAGGTTTAGGCAGACCTCATGCTCAAGTAATGAAAGAAATAAAAAAAAGATATAATCTATCTTAAATGGAGTTTTTGATTAATTGGTTGCCATCTTCTGAATATACTTACATTAAAGAAATGGAATTTATTTTAGAAAAATGGAATTTAAAAGAGGTTGATAAATTCACTGATTTAGTTGAAAGAACTATCCTTAAACTAAGTAAAAATCCCAAAATTGGTATTTATAGAAAAGATATGAATACCTATTCATTAGTTATTTCCAAACAAACAACTTTGTTTTATGACATCCTTGAAAATAAATCTCAAATTGACTTAATAGCCTTTTGGAATAATAAACAAAACCCAAAATATTTTGACACTTATATTAAGTTAAATCTTTGATTATATTTGTCCAATGCAATTATCCGTAATCATCCTTAATTATAATGTGCGCTATTTTTTAGAGCAATGCGTTTTAAGTGTCCAAAAGGCACTCGAAGGTATTGATGGCGAAATAATTGTAATTGATAATAATTCGTCCGATGCTAGTTGCGCAATGATGCAACAGCGATTTCCTAATATAAAACTCATCGCTAATAAAGAAAACTTAGGCTTCCCCAAAGGAAATAACATTGGAGTGGCTGAAGCTAAAGGAGAATTTCTTTGCATTTTAAATCCCGATACGGTTGTTGCTGAAGATACTTTTCAAAAAATATTAAAATTTGCAAACCAAAAAATAGGTAGTCAAAAGGTTGGGGGGCTTGGAATAATCGGTTGTAAATTAATCGATGGTACTGGAAATTTTTTACCCGAAAGCAAACGCGGCATTCCAACACCTTGGGTTGCCTTTACCAAGATTTTTGGATTATATAAATTTTCAAATTCTTTTGGGAGATATTATGCCCAGCATCTAACTGAAAATAAATCCGGAAAAGTGGCTATTCTTGTGGGTGCTTTTATGGTAATGCAACGCGAATTGTATAATAAAATTGGGGGCTTCGACGAAAACTGCTTTATGTATTCCGACGATATTGATCTTAGTTATAAAGTGCTGCAAGAAGGAAAATCCAATTACTATTTCCATGAAACTACTGTAATTCATTACAAAGGAGAAAGCACCGTTAGGGATGGAACGTATATGAAACGCTTTCAAGAAGCGATGAATTTCTTTTATAAAAAACACTTTAAAGTTTCGGTTTTTTTCTCAATTTTCATGAAAATTGGAATCGTTTTCTTTTCCTTTGTGAAAATGTTTCAAGGAAAAGTAAAAGAAAAAGGGCTTCCAGAAAATTATATTCTAGTTTCGGAAAGTACTAATAAATCGGAATTAATCCATCAATTAGAAAAGAAACTAAATAGAAAATTCATCGATACTGTAATTCATGGAAATCGAACGGAATTTATAATCGACTTAAATTCAGTCTCCTTTAAGCAAGCAATACATTTCATGGAAACCAATAAGAAAAAAAATCATACGTTTAAATTGCTGCCGCCAAATTCTAATTTCATTATTGGAAGTAATAGCAGTAATGATAGAGGAGAAGTAATACTAGTAAAAGAATAAAAAAATAGCTAAAAATTATATAATTCTTGATTAAACCTAAAAATAATCATTAATTTTGCAAACCAAATAACGAAACACAACTTTAGTTTAAAGATATGGCAAAGTTCGAATTGAAATTACCCAAAATGGGAGAAAGCGTTGCAGAAGCAACCATTACCAACTGGTTAAAAAAAGTGGGCGAAACTATTGCTGCTGATGAAGCCGTTCTAGAAATCGCTACCGACAAAGTTGATAGCGAAGTGCCAAGTGAAGTTTCTGGAACTTTAGTCGAAATTTTATTCCAAGTGGATGATGTTGTTAAAGTGGGTCAAACTATTGCTATTATTGAAACGGAAGGTGGTGCTTTGGAAACTCCAAAGGTTGCAGATGTTGCTGCTCCAATTGTTGCTGCCGTAGAAAAAACTATCGAAGTAGCAAAAGAAACAGTGGCTACAGCCGATTTCTCTACATCCGATAAATTCTTTTCGCCATTAGTAAAAAACATTGCTAAAGAAGAAGGAGTTTCTATTGCAGAATTAGAAAGTATTTCTGGTTCCGGAAAAGAGGGTCGTGTTACTAAAGAAGATATTATAAAATATGTTGGAAGCAGGAAGTTGGGAACAGGAAGTCAACCTTCACAACCTACAACCCACAACCCACAACCTAAAACCTCCAAAGCGCAACCTGTTTCTGTAAATGGAGGCGATGAAATTGTAGAAATGGACCGTATGCGTAAGTTGATTTCAGGCTATATGATGGCTTCCGTACAAACCTCTGCTCACGTACAATCGTTCATTGAGGTAGATGTTACGAATATTGTAAAATGGAGAGATAAAGTTAAAACTGCTTTTGAAAAACGCGAAGGGGAGAAATTAACCTACACGCCAATTTTCATGGAAGCCGTTGCTAAAGCAATAAAAGATTTTCCAGGGATGAATATTTCTGTGGATGGTGATTATATTATTAAAAGAAAAAACATCAACCTTGGAATGGCGGCTGCTTTGCCAAATGGAAATTTAATTGTTCCAGTTATTAAAAATGCCGATCAATTGAACTTGGTTGGAATGGCAAAAGCCGTGAACGATTTAGGAAATCGTGCTAAATTGGGTAAATTAAAACCAGACGATACCCAAGGCGGAACTTACACAGTTACTAACGTTGGAACTTTCGGGTCGGTTTTTGGAACTCCAATTATCAACCAACCACAAGTAGGTATTCTTGCGCTTGGTGCTATCCGTAAAGTACCTGCGGTTATTGAAACTCCCGAAGGAGATTTCATCGGTATCCGTCAAAAAATGTTCTTATCGCACAGTTACGACCACCGAGTTGTTGATGGTGCACTTGGAGGAAGTTTTGTAAAACGCGTTGCCGAATATCTTGAAGCATTTGATGCCAATAGAGAATATTAATTCTGCTAAACCAGAATAATTCATTATAAATCAACCCTTTCAATTTTTTGAAAGGGTTTTTCTTTTTTTGTTAAAATAAAAAACTAAAAAAGCGAGTATCAGTACCCACAATATTTTATATTTGTGACTAAATTATTTTTTAAAATGGAATTAAAATTAAACCGACCTATTTGTTTTTTTGACTTGGAAACGACAGGAATTGAAGTAGCAAAAGATAGAATTGTAGAAATCTCTATTTTTAAAGTCTTTCCTAACGGAACTACCGAAAGCAAAACCTGGTTAGTCAATCCAACCATTCCAATTCCGCCTCAAACCACTGCCGTGCATGGCATTACCGATGAAAAAGTAGCCAACGAACCCACCTTTAAAGAATTGGCTTCTCAAGTACACAACATGATAAAAGACTCCGATTTAGGAGGGTATAATTCCGATAGATTTGACATTCCGCTTTTGGCAGAAGAACTCCTTCGTGCTGAGGTAGATTTTGATATGAAAAACCGAGTTTCTGTTGATGTGCAAACCATTTTCCATAAAAAAGAAGAACGCACCCTTAGTGCTGCTTTGAAATTTTATTGCGGAACCAATCTTGAAAATGCCCATTCTGCTGAAGCCGATACCATGGCAACCTATGAAATTTTAAAAGCACAATTAGACCGTTACGACGATTTAGATAACGATATGAAATGGCTTTCGGAATATACAACTCGAAAAAAATCGGTTGATTTTGCTGGCTTTATCGCTTTAAATAAAGAAGGAAAAGAAATTTTCACCTTCGGAAAAAACAAAGGACAATTAGTAGAAGACATACTTGAAAAAGAACCCGGATATTATGGTTGGATACAAGGAGCCGATTTTCCATTATACACCAAAAAAGTTTTAACAGCCATTAAATTAAGAAAACTAAACACAAAATAGTGATCAGTTTTCAGTATTCAGTCATCAGCACTGAATACGGAGCACTGAACACTGAACACTTTTTATATGAAAATCATCTGCATCGGTAGAAATTACGTGAAGCATATCGAAGAACTTCAAAACGAACGTCCAGACGATCCGGTTGTTTTTTTGAAGCCAGATTCGGCAATTCTATTAAAACAGCATCCATTTGTAATTCCGGAATTCAGTGACGATGTGCACCACGAAGTTGAAATTTTAGTCAAAATCAACAAAGTAGGAAAGTATATTGAGCCCAAATTCGCACATAATTATTACGATGAAATCGGCCTAGGAATTGACTTTACAGCCCGCGATTTGCAAGCCAAATTAAAAGAAAAAGGACTCCCTTGGGAAAAAGCCAAAGCCTTTGATGGTTCGGCAGTTATAGGTGATTTTTATCCTAAAAACGACTACAATTCGCTAGAAAATATTGAATTCAAATTAGTTAAAAACGGAGAAATTGTGCAGTTAGGAAACACGAGCCACATGCTATGGAAAATTAACGAATTAATTGCACACGTTTCGCAATTTTTCACCCTTAAAAAAGGCGATATTATATTTACAGGAACCCCCGAAGGCGTTAGCGCTGTCAAGCCAAACGACATCCTTGAAGGATTTATAGAAAACAAAAAATCATTTAGAATACAAGTGAAATAATGGCAATAAATTACAACCTTTCTAAAGTTCATGCTCTTTCGGATAACGACCCCAATTTTGTACTCGAAATTGTGCAGTTATTTGTAACCGAAATTCCCAAAGATTTCAAACAAATGGAATTGGGTATTAAAGAAAAAGACTACAAACAAGCCTATGCTTTCGCCCATAAAATCAAGCCATCCCTAGATTTATTAGGCATGTTAATTGCCTACGATGAAATTCTTCAAGTGGAAGCCTGGACGAAATCGGAAGGCAAAAGAAGAGAAATTGAAGCAACTTGCGAAAGCATTAAAAAGCAATTAGAAAAAGCCATAAAAGAAATAAAAAAAGATTTCGAAGTTTAATAATTTGAAGCGAATGGTTCGGGATTTATCAGTAAACCATTTTCCCGCTTTTCGTTGCAATCTTTGCTTTTTTAAAGAAAAAAAGCAAAGGATTTCCACTTCAATCGGGGCTAAAGAGTTTTCCATTTTCTTATTTGTTGTATCTTTGAAAACAGCAGTAAATTTAATATCCAATATTTAATATTTAATATTCATTGAAAGCAACCATAGTAACCATTGGCGACGAAATTCTAATCGGCCAAATCATTGATACCAATTCGGGTTTTATTGCAAAAGCACTAGATCGAATTGGGGTCCAAACCCACGAATTGCTTTCTATTAGTGATGACAAGCAGCACATCTTAGACACTTTTGCATCCTTGCAAAACAAAGTCGATTTTGTGGTAATTACGGGCGGCTTAGGTCCTACAAAAGACGATATCACCAAACATACTTTTTGCGAATATTTCAACGATACTTTGGTAATCAATAAAGAAGTAGAAACTCATGTAATTGAACTAATTGAATCGGTTATGAAGCGACCGGCTTCGCAAATGAATAAAGATCAAGCATTGGTTCCTTCCAAATGCCAAGTGCTTTTTAATAAAGTTGGTACAGCGCCTGGTATGTGGATGAAAAAAGAAAATACCGTTTATATTTCGTTGCCCGGAGTTCCTTATGAAATGAAGTATATCGTGGAGAATGAAATTATCCCAAAAATTGTAAATGAGTACCAACGGCCTTACATTTTGCATAAAACCATAATGACTTACGGCCAAGGAGAAAGTTTGGTTGCTGAGCGTATTGAAGATTGGGAAAATAGCCTGCCAGAATTTATAAAATTAGCCTATTTGCCAGCACCAGGAAGAGTGCGTTTGCGCTTAACAGGAAGAGGAACAAACAAAGAACTTCTCGAGAATACCATAAACGAAAAGGTGCACTCTTTAGCCAAAATCATTGGCGATATCATTGTTGGATTTGATGAAAATGAAACTATTGAAGTGGTTTTAGGACGATTATTAACCCAACAAGGAAAAACTATTGCCACTGCCGAAAGTTGCTCTGGAGGCAAAATTGCACAAGAATTAACCTCGGTTGCGGGTGCTTCCAATTATTTTAGAGGAGGCGTAGTTAGTTATGCTACAGACACTAAGGTTTCAGTTTTAGGGGTTTCTCCAAAAACTATCGAAGAATTTTCAGTAGTAAGTGCAGCCGTTGCCACCGAAATGGCATTAGGAGTACAAAAACTAATGAAATCCGACTATGCAATTGCCACAACGGGCAACGCAGGACCGTCTAAAGGAGACGCCGATGCAACCCTTGGAACCGTTTTTATAGCATTAGCAACTCCAAATGGTGTTTTAGTGGAAGAATTTAATTTTGGCCAACCACGTGAAAAAGTGATAGATAGAACTGTAAATAAAGCATTTGAACTATTACAAAAAGAAATTTTAAAAAATGTCTAATTTTTTTTTGGCTATAAGGTTTCTTTTTTGTTTCTTTGCACCCTCGATTTGAATAACGATAAAAGATAAGTATAATGTCAAGAGTTTGCGACCTTACAGGTAAAAGAGCGATGGTAGGAAATAACGTTTCCCACGCAATGAACAAAACTAAGAGAAAATTTTCTGTGAACTTAGTTAAAAAACGTTTCTATCTTGCTGAAGAAGACAGATGGGTTACTCTAAGAGTAGCTGCTTCTACAATTAAAACAATTAATAAAAATGGATTAGCTGCTGTGTTGAAAACTGCAAAAGCTAATGGATTTATTAAATAATTCCAAATCCAATTAAAATAAAGTAAGATGGCTAAGAAAGGTAATAGAATTCAAGTAATTTTAGAATGTACTGAGCACAAAGGAACTGGTCTTCCAGGAACTTCTCGTTACATTACAAACAAAAACAAAAAAAACACTCCAGACAGATTAGAGATTAAGAAATTTAATCCAATCTTAAAGAGAATGACTGTTCATAAAGAAATTAAATAATTAGACATTTTTACATTTGTAAAAATTTCAATACTCATTTGAATCATGGCAAAAAAGACCGTTGCAACATTACAGACAGCTTCTAAGAGATTAACTAAAGCTATTAAGATGGTGAAATCTCCTAAAACAGGTGCATATACTTTCGTAGAAAGCATTATGACTCCAGAAGAAGTGGATACTTTCTTACAAAAGAAATAATTCCAACAAATAAATTATATCTAAGCTACTTTCTAACGGAAGTAGCTTTTTTATTTTTATATTTGTCCTAGTTTTATCTAATACTAATTATATCATTAAACCATAAACTACTATTATGAGTTTTTTTAAAAAAATATTTTCCTCCGAAAAGAAAGAAACTGCCATTACCGAGCAGGCTAAAGAAACTTTAGATAAAGGTTTAGAAAAAACTAAAACTTCTTTTTTCTCTAAACTTACCAAGGCCATTGCCGGAAAATCTAAAGTGGATGACGAGGTTTTAGATAATCTAGAAGAAATTCTTGTTTCATCGGATGTTGGTGTAGCAACTACTCTAAAAATTATAAAACGAATTGAAGAACGAGTTTCTACCGATAAATATTTAGGAACCGATGAATTGAATATAATTCTTAGAGAAGAAATTTCTGGGCTTTTATCCGAAACTAAATCGGGGGAAGAATCGGAATTTAAAATCCCTGCCGATAAAAAACCTTACGTTATCATGGTAGTTGGAGTTAATGGCGTTGGAAAAACTACTACTATAGGAAAATTAGCTTACCAATTTAAAAAAGCCGGTTACAATGTGGTTCTTGGTGCTGCCGATACGTTTCGTGCTGCCGCTATTGATCAATTACAAATATGGGCGGATAGAGTAGGAGTACCAATTGTAAAACAACAAATGGGTTCTGATCCTGCATCGGTAGCATTTGATACGTTGCAAAGTGCGGTTTCTCAGAATGCCGATGTGGTAATTATTGATACCGCGGGAAGATTACACAATAAAGTTGGCTTGATGGGTGAATTATCTAAAGTGAAACGAGTGATGCAAAAAGTGACTCACGATGCGCCACACGACGTGCTTTTAGTCTTGGATGGTTCAACTGGGCAAAATGCTTTTGAACAAGCAAAACAATTTACTGCAGCAACTGAGGTTTCGTGTTTAGCGGTTACCAAACTAGACGGAACTGCCAAAGGTGGTGTGGTTATTGGAATTTCCGATCAATTTCAAATTCCTGTAAAATATATTGGTGTTGGTGAAGGAATTGAAGATTTACAAGTGTTTAACAAATATGAGTTTGTAGATAGTTTCTTTAAATAATAGAGTTATATATTGTAAAAATAAATTTTACCTATATGAATAAAATTATATCTTTTTTTAAAAACACTTCTCCTTTAATTTTACTTTTGATAAGTGTTGGAGTAGAGATTTTATCCAAAATCATTGAATCAAAATTTCCAACAATAGCCATGGGTTTGCAATTGCTTACTTTTATGCTAATTATTTATGCTCTAATAAAGTTTTTCAACTCTAAGTTCAAATAGATAAAAAAAGTTATTGGTACAACGCATTTATTTTTTGCCAAAGCACATCATCAAAATCCGATAAGGCTAAATTAACTGCATCTGCAGCATCTCCCATCCGAATGACAACCATTTTCTGACTTGGAATTACGTATATTTTCTGATCGTTTTTTCCTAAAGCCATAAACATATCGCTAGGCCCATGCGGAATAATACTTCCGTTAAATTGCAATTGACTTTGCGGTAAATGGTAACTTGATTTTCCGTTCAACCACCATAAATAGCCATACGATTGGTTGATAGTTTGCGATGTTGCGGTAGCCGAATTAAAATAGGATTCATTTATTACCGTAGTTCCATTCCATTTCCCTTTGTTTAAAGCCATCAAACCAAATCGCGCCATGTTTCTAGTAGTGCTCCAATAAGTTCTAGTGCCATCGGTACTGTTAATCCAACTTCCACCAGTCATTCCTAGTTTGTCTCTTAATTTAGTATTGAAATAATTAGTCCAAGTTTGCCCTGTGGCTTGAGTCACCACATCTTGCAGTTTTACATATACATTGTGATACGCCCAACGTGTTCCTGCATCGGCAACATATTGCAAATTGGCAGCAGAAACATCATCTCCAAGTGAATCGTCTAAACCCGATGACATCGTTAATAAATGTTTGCATGTAATTAGATTTTCTTTTGCTATTGACTCGCTCGTCCATCCAATACCTAAATAATCCGAAACCTTATTGTTGGTATTTAAATATCCTTCTTGTTCTGCAATTCCGGTTACTGTAGAGGTTAGCGTTTTTCCAGCACTTGCCCAATACCATGGTGTTGTAGCAGTATGTCCGTTAAAATAATTTTCCATTACAATTCTACCATTTACTATTAGGATAAATGACTTTGAATTTTTTAATTGCAAATAATCCAAAAGTGGTTGCACAGCATTTGCATTCCAACCCAAATCAGAAATAGATCTAGTTTCCCACGTAGTACTGCCATCGCTTGGAGGAAAATACATCGCTTCAATAGTAGGAGTATCACAACCACAATCATTTTTGGAACATCCTAAAACAAAAAAGAATAATAGAAATAAAGGGAAATATCTTTTCATAAAGGTTAATTTTATTTAAGACCATTAAAACTTTAAAACGTTTAATCAAAAATACTTTTTTATTCCTTAAAATTAATTGTAATTTTATATTTTATTTTTAGATATGAAAAAACTACTTCCCCTTCTCTTTTTTAGTTTGTTACTAGTTGCTTGTAAACCCTCTGTTTCGGATTCGGATATTGCCAAAATAAATGGCTATTGGGAGATTCAAAAAGTCGAACTTCCGCAGGGAGGTAAGAAAGAATATAAAGTTAATGAAACTATAGATTTTTTTGCAGTGAAAGACAATAAAGGCTTTCGCCAAAAAGTAATGCCACAATTGGATGGTACTTATTTGACTAATAATATTAAAGAAACCCTTGCTATCACTAAGAAAGAAGGTATTTTTTATGTGAATTACACTACCAATTTTGGAAAATGGCAAGAGGAAATAGTTGAATTAAAAGATAGTATTTTAGTTTTGAAAAACAAAGAAAATTTAGAATACCACTACAAACGACAAATCCCTTTTTCTTTAAAATAATGGCAAAAAGACAAAGTAACGAAAGTTCTATTTCAGAGGTGTTACAGCATTTTATCCAACAAAATAGGCTGGAAGCAGGCATGGATAAAATTGATGTAGAGCAAGCTTGGAAAAACCTAATGGGAAACGGCGTGAATAGTTATACCCAAGAAGTGATTTTAAAAGGAAGCACTTTATATGTCAAACTAACTTCGGCAGTTTTACGAGAAGAATTAGGATATGGCAAACAAAAAATCATCACCATGCTCAACGAAGAACTTCGAAAAGAAGTGGTTAAAGATATTGTTTTGAGATAGGAAAAAGTACGAGGTACGAGGTGCAAAGTACGAAGGCAGAAGAGGGAAGGCAGAAGAGGGAAGATGATAGGCAGATAGCAGAAAGCAGAATAAAAATATTCATAATAAAAAAATCCCATTTCAATTATAGACTGCCCCCAAAAAGTTAGACACTATTTGGGGGTATTTTTATGGAAAGAAAAGTAAAGTATGATTATGCGTTTAAACTTGAATGTGTAAAATTAGTTTTAGAAAAGCATTATTCTTGCAACTATGCTTCAATAGAAAAAGGTGTA
>CANFHX010000043.1 GCA_947446865.1 Flavobacteriaceae bacterium
AAATTTTGTTGTGAAATCTTTGGGTAACTTTCCATCTTTAATTTCCATGACTGTGTTTTTTAATTTGTTTAAATATACTCTTTTTAATCCCCTTCGGGGTCAAGTCTTAATTGGCGCCATTAAGACTTTACCCCGAAGCTTCTTTTGAGTTTACACAATCTAATGACTACTCCCTATATTTCTATTCTCCCAACTTCAAGCTCCCATCTCCCTAATCCCATCTTCCAACTTCAAACTTCCAACTTCCAACTTCAAACTCCCATCTTCCATCTTCCATCTTCCATCTTCCATCTTCCATCTTCCATCTTCCATCTTCCCGCTAATTAAATTGTCAAAAACATTCTTAATAACTTCTCCAAACCACCTTTAAAATTCTTTCGAAATTCACTACATTAGCGCAAATTCGATTTATTTTAAAATGGCAGACGAAACTAAATACGACGAAGACAATATTCGTTCACTCGATTGGAAAGAACACATCCGAATGCGTCCTGGAATGTACATTGGGAAGCTCGGAGACGGTTCGTCACCCGATGACGGAATTTATATTCTTCTAAAAGAAGTTATCGATAACTGTATCGACGAATTTGTTATGGGTGCTGGAAAAGTAATTGAAGTTACCATCAAAGACAAACTTGTTACCGTTCGCGATTATGGTCGTGGAATTCCACTAGGGAAAGTGGTCGACGTAGTTTCCAAAATGAATACCGGTGGTAAATACGATTCCAAAGCGTTTAAAAAATCGGTTGGATTGAACGGAGTTGGTACCAAAGCAGTAAATGCTTTGTCCAATTATTTCCGTGTAGAATCCGTTCGGGATAACCAACAAAAAGCAGCCGAGTTCTCTGAAGGAAATTTAACTTTAGAAGAAGATGTTGCAGAATCTACCAAACGAAAAGGAACTAAGGTTGCCTTTATTGCCGACGAAGCCATTTTCAAAAATTATAAATACCGAAATGAGTATATTATCAAAATGCTCAAAAATTACTGTTATTTAAATCGTGGATTATCGATTTATTATAATGGGGAAAAATATATTTCAGAATTCGGATTAAAAGATTTACTAGAAGAAACCATTACCGAGGAAGACATGCAATATCCTATCATTCACCTAGAAGGCGAAGATATAGAAATAGCATTAACCCACAGTAAATCACAATATTCCGAAGAATACCACTCGTTTGTAAACGGACAAAACACCACTCAAGGAGGAACGCATTTAAACGCATTCCGAGAGGCAATCGTTAAAACCATCCGAGATTATTATAATAAAGGATTTGAAGCGTCCGATATTCGTAAATCCATCGTTTCAGCAGTTTCCATAAAAGTGGAAGAACCCGTTTTTGAAAGTCAAACCAAAACCAAATTAGGTTCCAATGATATTGGTCCGAATGGTCCTACGGTAAGAACGTTCATTCACGATTTTATCACAACCAAATTAGACAATTTTCTACATAAAAATCCAGAAGTTACCGATTTGCTTTTACGCAAGATTTTACAAGCCGAACGCGAACGAAAAGAACTTTCTGGAATTCGAAAATTAGCCAAAGACCGCGCTAAAAAATCGAATTTACACAATAAAAAATTACGTGATTGTCGCGTGCATTTAACCGATGCTAAAAACCCACGAAGTTTAGAAAGTACACTTTTTATTACCGAGGGAGATTCCGCTTCTGGTTCCATTACTAAAAGCCGGGATGTGAATACACAAGCCGTATTTAGTTTGCGTGGTAAGCCCTTGAATTCCTATGGAATGTCCAAGAAAATCGTATACGAAAACGAAGAGTTTAATTTGCTTCAAGCGGCTTTAAACATTGAAGAAGGTATTGAAGATTTGCGTTACAACAACATCGTAATTGCCACCGATGCCGATGTCGATGGAATGCACATTCGATTACTTTTGATTACTTTTTTCTTACAGTTTTTTCCAGAAATGATTAAAGAAGGGCATTTGTATATTTTGCAAACGCCATTATTCCGAGTTCGAAATAAAAAGGAAACCATCTATTGTTATTCGGATGAAGAACGAAGAGATGCCATTGAAAAACTAAAACCAAAACCAGAAATTACCCGATTTAAAGGATTGGGAGAAATTTCTCCAGACGAGTTCAAGAATTTCATTGGCGAAAGTATCCGTTTAGACCCTGTAATGTTAGACAAAGCAACACCAATAGAAACTCTTTTAGAATTCTATATGGGTAAAAACACTCCCGACAGACAGATATTTATCATCAACAATCTGAAAGTGGATTTGGATGTGGTAGAGGCAAGTTAAATTTATAACTATGGAAAATCAAGATATTCGATGGAAACAAAGGTTTGAACATTTTGTAAATGCCTTCAAACAATTACGCAATGCAAAAAAAATTACGTCTGAAAGAGAATTCACAGAATTAGAACTTCAGGGTGTAATACAAGCTTTTGAAGTTTCTCAAGAACTTTCCTGGAAAGTGATGAAAGATTTTTTAGAAGAACAAGGAAAAACGGATTTGTTTGGAAGTAAAAATGCTGTAAGAGAAGCATTTAATGTGGGGCTCATTTCGGATGGGGATATATGGCTTGATATGATTAAAAGTCGAAATGTTACTTCTCATATCTATGATGAGAATGAAGTGAAAGTTATTTTAGAGACGATATTAAATACCTATTTCCCAGTTTTTATTGCTTTTGAAATTAAAATGAAAAGTTATTTATAATGTTCGGAATTTATCCTAAAAGTTATTACGAAATTAAGAAAAGTATTGAAGAATGTTCTTCAATCGATGAAGTAATAATATACGGATCTAGAGCAAAAGGTACTCCTAAAAAAGGATCTGATATTGATTTAACACTTAAAGGAAATGTTACTAATGAAGATTTTAACAAGTTATGGCAAAAATTAGACGATAGTTATATTCCTTACAAATTTGATATTTCAATTTATTCAGATCTAAAATCAGAGAATTTAATTGAACACATCAACCGAGTAGGAAAAATATTTTATAAAAGAAAATACTGAAATATTCAGCATAAATGAAAGACGAAGAAGAAGATAACATAATCCCAAACGAAGACGAAACTAACGACGAGTTAAACGAATCTACCAATGAGGAAAGTAGTGAAGAAGGCTTTGAAGATCTAGTGTCTAAAGGCGGGAATCACTTTTACGAAAACGACGAAAATCCAGAAGACACCATTACCAAGGTTACAGGAATGTACAAAGATTGGTTTTTGGATTACGCTTCCTATGTGATTTTAGAGCGCGCCGTTCCTGCTATTGAAGATGGTTTTAAACCCGTGCAACGTCGTATTATGCACTCGCTTAAAGAGTTGGACGATGGTCGTTACAATAAAGTAGCGAATGTTGTTGGGCACACGATGCAGTACCATCCTCACGGAGATGCTAGTATTGGAGATGCTATGGTGCAAATAGGTCAAAAAGAATTACTTATTGACTGTCAAGGAAACTGGGGAAATATCCTTACAGGGGATAGCGCTGCGGCTTCCAGATATATTGAAGCACGTTTGTCAAAATTTGCTTTAGAGGTTTTATATTCTCCTAAAATCACCGATTGGGGAATGTCCTATGATGGGCGTCGTGCGGAACCAAATAATCTTCCGGTAAAATTCCCGTTGCTTTTAGCTTCAGGTGCCGAAGGGATTGCTGTCGGACTTTCCACCAAAGTGTTGCCTCACAATTTTAACGAATTGATTGATGCTTCGATAAAAATTTTAAAAGGAAAACCTTTTACCATATATCCCGATTTTCAAACGGCAGGTATCGCCGATATTTCCAATTATAACGATGGTTTGCGTGGTGGACGTGTTCGAGTTCGAGCCAAAATCGCGCAGTTGGATAAACAAACTTTGGTGATTACTCAAATTCCGTTTTCAACTAATACGTCAACTTTGATTGATAGTATTTTGAAAGCCAATGAAAAAGGCAAAATCAAAATCAAGAAAATTGAAGACAATACCGCTGCCGAAGTTGAGATATTAATTCATCTTTTTCCAGGGGTTTCACCAGATAAATCTATTGATGCTTTGTATGCTTTTACGGCTTGTGAAACATCGGTGGCGCCTTTAGGTTGTGTGATTGAAGATAACAAACCTTTATTTATTGGGGTTTCTGCCATGCTAAAAATCTCCACCGAAAGAACAGTAGAATTGTTGAAAGCAGAATTAGAAATTCAACTGGAAGAACTCAAAAATAAATGGCATTTTTCTACTTTAGAAAAAATATTCATTCGGGAAGAAATGTACATTGATTTCAAATTATATTCTGATAGAGAATCGCTTTATGAATACATGTACAAACGATTTGAAGCCTTTAAAAAATCCTTTGTTAGAGATATTGTAGATGATGATTTACAAAAACTGACTCAAATTCCGATGATTCGTATTACCCGTTTTGATTCGGATAAAGCAGATGATTTTATTTCTAAATTGGAAGACGAAATGAAAGAAGTGCAACATCATTTAGATAACCTAATTGATTTTGCAATTGATTATTTCACCCGATTAAAAGAAAAATACGGAAAAGGTCGTGAACGTCAAACGGAGTTGCGAAGTTTTGAAAATATTGAAGCCACCAAAGTAGTTTTAAGAAATACCAAACTCTATGTAAACAAAGAAGAAGGTTTCTTTGGAACAGGATTGAAAAAAGACGAATATGTTGCTGATTGTTCGGATATTGATGATGTAATTGTTTTCTTGCGAGATGGAAAAATGATGATTGCCAAAGTAGATGACAAGAAATTTGTAGGCAAAGACATTATCCATATTGCAGTTTTTGATAAAAATGACAAGCGAACTATTTACAACATGATTTATCGTGATGGAAAAAATGGTTCTACATTTATAAAACGGTTCAATGTTTCGGGTGTAACTCGTGATAAATTTTACGATTTAACACAAGAAAATGCAGGTTCACAAGTTTCGTATTTCTCAGCAAATCCGAATGGTGAAGCAGAGGTAGTAACAATTTTATTACGCCAAGTTGGTAGTGTCAAAAAACTAAAATGGGACGTTGATTTTACCGATATTGCTATAAAAGGTCGTGCTTCTCGTGGAAATACGGTTACCAAATATCCAATCAAGAAAATCGAATTGAAGGAGAAAGGAATTTCTACTTTACGTCCGAGAAAAGTTTGGTTTGACGATACCGTGCAACGCTTGAATGTAGATGGCAGAGGAGAATTATTAGGCGAATTTAGACCAAATGATCGTTTGCTTATAATCAATCAATCCGGAAAATTGAAAACGATTATTCCAGAATTGACTACGCATTTTGAAGAAGACATGATTGTGATGGAAAAATGGAATCCGAAGAAACCAATTTCTACTATTTATTATGACGGTGAAAAAGAGCGTTATTTTATTAAACGTTTCTTGGTTGAAAATGAAAACAAGGAAGAAATTTTTATTACCGAACACGAAAAATCGCAACTAGAAATTGTTTCTACCGATTGGCGTCCAGTTGCTGAATTGGTTTTTGCTAAAGTAAAAGGCGTTCAAAAAGAAAATCAAACTATCGATTTGGAACAATTTATTGCTGTAAAAGGAATTAAAGCGATAGGAAACCAATTGACAGCAGATAAATTAAAACAAGTCAATTTATTAGAATCGTTGCCATTTGAAGAACCAATTGAAGAAGTGCCTGAAGAAATAGAAGTTTCTGGAGAAGAGACGATTTCTGAAGATATTCAAACCGAATTAGATGATGACGGACAAATAACGTTGAGTTTAGATTAGTGAAAAAAGTTATTTAAAAATTTGGAAACCCAATTATAAAAGTATAAATTTGTATTGTATTTGTTAAAATATTATACTATGATAAAAGTTTCTAAAAAATATGTGATTCAAGATAAAGATCAAAATGTTGTAAGTGAGCCACTAGCGCCTTTATATTTAAATAATCCGGCTTTTAATTTTTGGAATTCAATTGTTTCAGGAATAGTAACTCCAATCAATAAAATGACTTCATTTGAAAAAATGACATTGCTTGATAAAGGGATAAATAAAAATGATTTAGAACAATTTAAGTTAAAAGCTCAATTAGATTACGATAAATTAGCTCAAGCTTTGGCTGTAACGCGAGCAACTCTCATTAGTAAGAAAAAAAATGAAGCCTATAGTGATAGTGTTTCAGAAAAAATCCTTGCTTTAACTGATTTGTATTCTTATGGTTATGAAGTTTTTGAAGATGTAGATAATTTCAATTCGTGGATGTTCGTTTCCAATAAAGCTTTAGCTGGTAAAACTCCTTTCGATATCATTGATAATCAATTTGGTAGAGAAGAAGTGAAAAACATAATTGGTCGTATAGAATATGGTATTTATTCTTAGTTTATGTTAGTTTACAGAATTGGAAAAGAGCAATATTGCAATGATTTATCTGGTTTAGGTGCAAAATTATTTGGTGGTAGATGGAACAGGGTTGGTACTCCATGTGTTTATACTTCGCAGAGTAGAGCCTTGGCTTTACTAGAGTATTCTGTAAATATTGGTTTTGATTTTGTTATTCCAAAGTTGAGTTTTACCGTCATTGAAATTCAGGATGATTTGATTGAAGCAATCCCAATGGAGAGTTTACCAAATAATTGGAAAGCAATTCCTGCAAGTTCGACCACTAAAACATTTGGATCCGACAAATTAATTCGGTCTTCATATCCTATAATTAGAGTTCCTTCGGTAATTATTCCGAATGAGTTTAATTTTATAATAAATCCTACTAATATAGATTCCAATGCAATTAAAATTGTTGCCGTGGAAGAGTACCAATACGATTATAGAATTAAGAGTTGATTCTATTTATTTCAAAATTCATTCCAATTTTTAATATAAAATAATGACTCATTTTCCATCCGATATTGAAATTGCTCAAAGCGCAGCCTTGCAACACATTCGTGTAATTGCAGAAAAAATAAACATAACAGAAGACGATTTAGAATACTACGGAAAGTACAAGGCTAAATTGCCTTTAAATCTTCAAGTTGAAAATCCAAAAGGGAAATTGATCTTGGTTTCGGCAATGTCACCAACTAAATATGGCGAAGGAAAAACCACGATGTCTATTGGATTAACGGATGGTTTAAATTTTATTGGAAAGAAAGCCATTGCCGCTTTACGCGAACCTTCTCTAGGGCCAGTTTTTGGTTTGAAAGGTGGCGCTGCTGGGGGTGGATATGCACAAGTAGTTCCGATGGAGGATATAAATTTGCATTTTACTGGCGATTTTTCGGCTATTGAAAAAGCGAATAATTTATTGTCGGCGGTGATTGATAACAATCTTCAAAATCCAAAATATTCTTTGAATTTAGATCCGAAATCTATTGCCTGGAAACGAGTAATGGACATGAACGATCGTTCGTTACGCCAAATCATAATTGGAGTTGGAGCGAAAGCCAACGGAACGATGCGCGAAGATGGATTTAATATTACTCCGGCTTCGGAAGTGATGGCAATCTTGTGTCTTTCTAAAAATTTACAAGATTTGAAATTCCGTTTAGGAAATATATTTGTGGGTAAAACTCTCGAGGGAAAAGCAGTTTTTGCTCGCGATTTAAAGGTGGTTGGCGCTATGACAGTTTTGCTGAAAGATGCTTTAAAACCTAATTTAGTGCAAACTCTTGAAGGAAATCCAGCGATTTTACATGGCGGACCATTTGCAAGTATTGCACAAGGTACAAGTACTGCAATCGCAACCAAAATGGGACTTTCGCTTGGTGATTATGTAGTTACCGAAGCGGGTTTTGGCGCCGATTTGGGTGCCGAAAAGTTTCTTCATATCAAATGTGGGCAATCCGGATTGAAGCCCGATGCAGTGGTTTTAGTAGCGACTATTAGAGCGATAAAACACCACGCTGGTTTGAGTGCTGAGGAGTTTAAAACAGAAAATGTTCCTGCTATTGCAAAAGGATTTTGCAACTTAGAAAAACACATTGAAAATATTCAGAAGTTTGGATTGAATCCTGTGGTTTGTATTAATGCATTTCCAGACGATACCGAAGCGGAATACGATGCCTTGAAAGCTTTGTGTTTAACCAAAGGGGTGACTGCAATTGTGAGTACGGCTTTTGTGGTTGGCGGAAAAGGTTCGGCTGCATTGGCAGAAAAAGTTATTGCCGAAATAGAGAGCGGCAAAGCCAATTATAAACCTTTGTATCAAAAAGAAGATTCTATTGAACACAAAATAATTACGATTGCTACTGAAATTTATGGCGCAAAAGCAGTGGAGTTTTCACCAAAATCGAAAACACAATTGAAGATGATTAACGATTTAGGTTTTAATGATTTTTCAGTTTGTATGGCAAAAACACCTGCGAGTTTTTCGGATAATGAAAAGTTAATTGGTCGCCCAACGGATTTTGTAATTACGGTTAGGGAATTTGAAATTGCTAGTGGTGCTGGATTTATTGTTCCTTTGCTTGGCGATGTAATGCGTATGCCTGGTTTGCCTGCAGTACCCAATGCCGAACGAATTGATATTGATGATGATGGCAAGATAATTGGGTTGTCTTAAATATTGAAAAAACAATAGGTCCTAATATCTTTTGTATTAATTCTATCTCAAAGTTATATAATATTAGGACAAAAAATTAATATAATAATTGTTTTTTAGAATTATTCAACCATCCAACTTGATTGGCATATTTAACAAAATAAATTTTCAAATCTGCTTGATTAGCATATTTGACAAAGTAGATTTTTTTATCCGCCTGATTAGCATAGTCTACAAAAAACCATTTACCTTCATTTTGATCTGCTTGATTACTATAAACTACTTTAAACACTTTTAAATCAGCCTGATTTTCATATTGCACAACAAAAACTTTTATATCTGCTTGATTTTCATAATCCACTGAAAATATTTTTTGGCTATACGATTTTACACAAAAAAGAATTACCACTAATTGAAATGAGATAGTTTTCATAATATTTCTATTTAGATTATTTTTTATTTTCGGCAATAATCAAATCCCAAAATTAAACTGTTAAATTTAAAAATTGTCTTTATAAAAAAAGAGTAATGTATAACTATTTAAAGCTTTAGCATTACTCCTTCAATATAAATATTATAAAGAATTATTCATCCTCCTCAGACTCTTCAAAATTATCAGAGGTATTGAAATCATCTTCGTCCTCGTCATCCTCGTCAGAACCTCCTTTATCTTTTAACAAATCAATTTCTTCTTCCTCTTCTTCATCATTAGGCATATCATCATCTAAATCAAGTCCCTTTATAGGAGCAATAGGTTCAATAACATCAACTAAATCATCCTCGTCAAATTTTTCCATTCGATTGGCTAATTTTGTACTAACCTTTACAAGGTAAATAGTGTCTTCAGTTCTAACTTCTACAGCCTCAATAAGTTCATCTTTAGCATTTCTAAAACGGATAATATTACTATCATCATATCCATCGGGAAATTTATCCACTAATAAGTTTAAAATATCGCCTGTTAGCTTTGCGTAATCAACAATAACTCTTTTCATAAAATGGGTATTATAAATCTAATAAATAAGCAAAAATTAATGGTACAACTATTGTTGCGTCGGATTCAATTATAAATTTTGGTGTGTGAACATCTAATTTACCCCAAGTAATTTTTTCGTTTGGAACTGCTCCAGAATACGAACCATAACTAGTTGTAGAATCCGATATTTGACAGAAATAACTCCAAAATGGAACATCGTGCATCTCCATATCTTGGTATAACATTGGTACAACACATATTGGAAAATCTCCAGCAATTCCACCACCAACTTGAAAGAAACCTAATCCTTTTCCAGTAGAATTTTTAGGATACCAATCGGCTAGCCACATCATGTACTCAATTCCGCTTTTCATTGTAGTAGGCTTAAAGGTTCCTTTAATACAATACGAGGCAAAAATATTACCCATAGTACTATCTTCCCATCCTGGAACTACAATAGGCAGGTTTTTTTCGGCAGCTGCAATCATCCAAGAATCTTTTGGATCTATTTCGTAATATTGTTCTAAAACACCAGAATTCAACATTTGATACATAAATTCATGAGGAAAATAACGTTCTCCTTTAGAGTCGGCATTGTTCCAAATATCAAATAAATGTTTTTGTAATCTTCTAAAAGCTTCTTCTTCAGGAATACAAGTATCGGTAACTCTATTATAATGATTTTCCAATAAATCCCATTCGTCTTGTGGGCTTAAATCTCTGTAATTAGGAACTCTTTTATACGAATTATGCGCTACAAGGTTCATGATATCTTCTTCAAGATTCGCCCCAGTACATGAAATAATATGTACTTTATCTTGACGGATCATTTCTGCCAAAGATTTACCTAACTCTGCAGTACTCATTGCTCCAGCTAGTGTAATCATCATTTTACCATCTTCAAGAAGATGTTGCTCATATCCTTTTGCAGCATCTACAAGAGCGGCTGAATTAAAATGCAGATAATTTTTTTCTATAAACTGACTTATCGGTCCTTTACTCATTTTTATTGTTTGTTTATGTGGTATTCACTTGGTTCAAAGAAAAACTATTTTTTTTAAAATTTCAAATTTTTTAATATTAATTTCGACAAAATGCTCTTTGTTTTAGTGAAAAAGTTTTCACTCATTATTCATGAACACCTTAACCCATTCCTAATTTGTTGATAATAAAATATTTTAGTTTCTTTTAAGTATTCATTAAATATTTATTTTTCGACGAAATACAGATTTTATTTTTCTATTTTTTGGTATAACCTAAGATTTTTAATACATCATCCGAAGTTTGTTGTTCCGAAAAAACTTCCGTTGCTAAAATTCCGTTTTCATCTCGATCAATTAAAATGTGTTTAGGCTGCGGAATTAAACAGTGGTGCAATCCACCAAATCCTCCAATGGTTTCTTGGTAGGCTCCAGTATTAAAAAATCCTATATATAGTGGTTTTTCTTTGTTGTACTTTGGCAGATAAATAGCATTCATGTTTTGTTCCGAGTTGTAATAATCATCGCTATCACAAGTCATACCTCCTAAGAGGACTCTTTCGTAGGTGTCATTCCACCGGTTTACGGCTAACATGATAAAACGTTTGTTAATAGCCCAAGTATCTGGTAAAGTAGTAATAAAGGAACTATCTATCATATTCCATGCCTCTCTATCGTTTTGTTGTTTTTGATATAAAACTTGGTAAATAGCCCCTCCAGATTCTCCAACGGTAAACGAGCCAAATTCAGTAAAGATATTAGGAACATCTACTTCAGCTTCATCACACGCAATTTTTATTTGATTGATAATTTCATCAATCATGTATTGGTAATCGTATTCAAATGCCAAGGAATTTTTAATAGGAAACCCACCACCAATGTTTAATCCATCAAGGGTAGGACATTCTTTTTTTAGTGCAATGTATACTTTGATACATTTTACCAATTCATTCCAATAATAAGCATTGTCATTTATTCCGGTATTGATAAAAAAGTGAAGCATTTTCAACTCCAATTTATCATTTTCCTGAATTTGTTTTTTGTAAAACTGAACGATATTTTTATATCCAATTCCCAAACGGGAAGTGTAAAATTCAAATTTTGGTTCTTCTTCGGCAGCAATTCGAATTCCGATTTTGAATTTCCCTTTAATTTCTGCTTGCAATAAATCTAACTCTTCAAAATTATCAATAATCGGAATAGTGTTTTTATGCCCATTATTAATCAATCGAGCAATATTTGAAATGTATTGGTCTCTTTTAAAACCATTACATATAATATAGGTGCTTTTATTAATTTTATTGTTTTCCAATAAATTTTCAACAATGTTAATGTCGAATGCAGAAGAGGTTTCAATATGAATGTTATTTTTGAACGCTTCGTTCATAATGTATTCAAAATGAGAACTCTTAGTGCAATAACAATAGTAATATTTACCTTCGTATTTGTTTTTTTCCATCGCCTTACGAAACCAGTTTTTGGCTTTGTTTATGTTATTGGAAATTTGAGGTAAGTAAGTAAATTTTAAAGGTGTGCCGTATTGTTCCACCAATTTCATCAAATCGATATTATGAAATTGAAGTGCATTTTCTTTATTTAAAGTAAATTCTTCTTGAGGGAAATAGTAGGTTTGGTTTATTAAGTCGAAATATTTAGTGTTCATTTTTTGGTAGATTTTTAAATTAAAAAGTGTATTTAAACAAAAGTTAATCTAAAATTCAAACTCTAATATTTGCGTAAGCAATAGGTAAATCAAGGGTTATTGATTCGATAATGTTAAAAATAGAAACCACCGTAGTTTTTTTATTATTAAAAAAACTTAGGTTATTTGCTTGAAAACTAATAAGGTTTTCGTGCAAAAAAAATGGAGATTTTTTGGGGTTTTTATTTTTTATCATCTCAGCAAATGTAAAAATAAAATAAGTGAATTATAAAATTTTTCGTAAAAAATATTTCAACTTTCATAATCATCAAAACTTCTCATTATCAATTCATTACTTGCTTCTTGATTTAATACAATAGTACCAATACTATTTATCAATGCAAATTGAACCTTTCCGTATTCATTTTTCTTGTCGTGTATGAGTAAACTTTGAATAGTTTTTTTGTCATTTGACGAAAAAGAATGCTTTCCAAATAGGGCTAAAAGAGTCTTTTTTATTTCTTCAAATTCTACTTTCGGGAGCATGTTTTGTTCTTTAGAAATATAACTTTCCAAAATCATTCCTATTGCTATGGCTTCTCCGTGGAGCAATGGAGTGGCACTTTCTAGAAAATGACTTTCTATAGCATGACCTAAAGTATGTCCAAAATTTAATGCTTTTCGAATCCCATTTTCGGTTGGATCTTGCATTACAATTTCGTTTTTAATTTCTACCGAACGATAAATTAAAGCATCTAAATCATCGAAATTTAAATTTTCTAAATCTAAAAATTGGTTCCAATAATTTTTATCATAAATCAAACCGTGTTTTAGCATTTCGGCAAGTCCAGATCGCATTTGTATTTGCGGAAGCATTTCAAGAAAATCAGTATCTAACAGAACCATTTGAGGAACAGAAATCACTCCAATTTGGTTTTTTAAAGCACCCAAATCTACGCCGTTTTTACCACCAATAGAAGCATCTACCATTCCTAATAAAGTAGTGGGAATGTTAATAAAATCAATACCTCTTTTAAATGTTGAAGCAATAAATCCACCAAGATCGGTAATAACACCACCGCCAAGATTAATTAATACACTTTTTCTGTCGGCACCTAAATCCGAAAGGATAGACCAAATTTCAACACAAGTAGAAATGTTTTTCATTCCTTCACCGGCTTCAATTTCTATAATTTCAATAGGAATTTCCGTTGCTAATTGAGGTAGAAATTTTGGCAAACAAAACTCATTGGTATTTTCATCCACAAGAATAAATATGGAAGAATAGTTGTTTTCAATTAGTAGTTGGTGGATTGCCTCGTAACCGCTTTCATTAAAATGGATAGAATATCCGTTGGCTTGGATTGATTGCATAATGCCTTTATAAATTTTAACAAAAATAGACATATTATTTAATTAGTCTTAAAGGATATTTAACTTATTTTTTCTAAATAAATGGATGCTATTCATAAATAAATGTTTAATTTTGTTTACTATTTTTAATTAAAGATTAAACAAAATATTTTGAAAACAATAATTGCTCCTTTAGAAACAACTGATTTTTCTGATATTCAAATAGATAGAATAATAGAAATGGCTTGGGAAGACCGAACTCCTTTTGACGCTATTAAGTTTCAATTTGGTTTAACCGAAGACAATGTCAAGGCTTTGATGAAAAAACAATTGAAGTTTAGGAGTTATAAATTGTGGCGTGAACGAGTGGAAAATTGCAAAACCAAACACGTTGCAAAACGAGTGGAAGGAATGGATCGATTTAAATGTACCCGCCAAAGAGCAATTTCAAATAACAAAATCACAAAACGTTAATACGTATTTAAGATAAAATCATGGAAAACAAGAAGCCCGATAATGTAGTTTTTTCTGACGAAAAGGGATATAATGCTAGCGTATTGCCTTATGCTACCAATGTTGGAGCGCCAGCAATTAGAATGGATGATGTTGTTTCTTGGAAGAATAGAAATATTAGCACTGTAAATAAAGAGTTCGAAAATAAGTTTAAGGAACTTAAAAGTCAATATGAAAATTTAATGCAAGAATTCGAATTTAACGAATTGGTATATAGCGCTAAATTTTCATTTGAACCAATTATGGGCGAAATTTACCATTTGTATACTGGTGAGGATGGAGTGAATTTTTTATCGTTGATCTCCCCTCAAGAATGGAATAGAGAACATGTTGGTACATTCAAACTAAACAGCGATAAAAAGTGGATCCTTCTTAATGAAAAAGTGACCAATTTCTATTAAACACTAGAATTGCATTAACTTACTTACTCCAAATAATTCATTTCAATAACCCCAAATTGAATAAAAAGGCTATCAATATTGTTTGGTTCAAACGTGATTTACGTTTTACAGATCACGAACCGCTTTATTTAGCGCAACAAAGCGAACTCCCAATTTTGTTAGTTTATTTTTTTGAACCTTCCCTTATGGCTCATGACGATTCGGATGCACGGCATTGGCGATTTGTGTATGAATCGGTAAAAGAAATGCAATCCAAACTTGAAAAAAATGCTGCTGAAATCTATTATTTTCATAGCGAGGTTCAAGTAGTTTTTGAGGAATTGCTAAACGAATATGATATTCAATCCGTTTTTTCGCATCAAGAAATTGGTAATAAAGTCAGTTATGATAGGGATATTTGTATGCAATCTTTTTTTGATGTAAATAAAATATCCTGGAAACAATCCCAAATGCACGGAGTTATCCGGAAATTAAAATCCAGAAGCGATTGGGATAAACGTTGGGAAAATGTAATGCGAGCGAACCCCAAAGTTGTAGATGTTTCCACTTTAAAGATTGCAGATTTACCTCCTGATTTATATTCCAAATTAAAAGGAGAAGAATTACCAAAAGAAATTACCACCCGCAATAAAAATTTCCAACAAGGTGGCGAATATTGGGCTTGGAGGTATTTGGATAGTTTTGTAAAAGAACGCTACGTAAATTACAGCAAGCACATTTCAAAACCAAGTTTAAGCCGAAAAGGCTGTAGCCGATTATCACCTTATTTGACTTACGGAAATATTAGTATGCGGATGATTTACTAGTATACCAACCAACATTACGAAACTTCCAAAAATAAACGAGCCATTTTAAATTTTGTTTCTCGATTGCATTGGCATTGCCATTTTATGCAAAAATTTGAAGACGAATGCCGAATGGAATTTGAAAATGTAAATCGCGCTTATGACACTTTAGTTAAACCTAAAAACGAAACCTTTATTAAGGCTTGGCAAGAGGGCAAAACGGGTATTCCTATTGTGGATGCTTGCATGCGATGTGTGGTAGCAACTGGCTATCTTAATTTTCGAATGCGTGCCATGGTGGTTTCGTTTTTCACCTTTAATTTATGGCAAGATTGGCGGGAATTGCACTTTTTAGCACGGCAGTTTTTAGATTACGAACCCGGAATTCATTACCCACAGTTGCAAATGCAATCGGGTACCACAGGAATTAATACGATTCGAATTTATAATCCGATTAAAAACTCCGAAGAACACGATTCGGAAGGTATTTTTATCCAACAATGGTTGCCCGAATTGGCTGAAATTCCAATAGAATTAATACACGAACCTTGGAAACTAAATGCAATTGAGCAACAATTTTATAATTGTAAAATAGGTGAAGATTATCCAGAACCAATTGTAGATATTGATGCAACTCGAAAGTACGCCAGCGACATTGTTTGGAGTTTTAGAAAGAAAGACGAGGTAAAAGAAGAAGGAAATAGAATTTTGAAAAAGCACGTATCCAATCCAAATAAACCCAAAAATGCGAGGAGTAAAAAAACAAAACCTGCCCAATAAAATATGTGTAGTTTGCCAAAAACCATTTGCTTGGCGAAAGAAATGGGAAAAAGTTTGGGACGAAGTAAAATATTGTAGTGATAAATGCAGAAGCAATAAATAAAAATGAATAAAACCTTACGATTAATTTTAGGCGATCAACTAAACAGCAACCATTCCTGGTTTAATACTGTGGATGATTCGGTTGTTTATGTTCTGATGGAAATCCGAACGGAAACTGATTATGCCCAACACCATATTCAAAAAGTACTTGGAATTTTTGCAGCCATGAAATCTTTTGCTACAGCATTAATATCTAAAAAGCATCAAGTTGAATACATTCACTTGAATGATGCGAATAATCTTCAATCCTTTGAAAAAAATATTGAAAATTTAATTTCAAAGAATAATTTCACTCATTTGGAATACCAATTACCAGATGAATATCGTGTAGATGTAATCTTGAAAAATCTTTGTAATTCGATTTCTATTTCGAGTACTGCGGTGGATTCGGAACATTTTTTTACTACTCGAAATGAATTAGGCGATTTTTTTGAAGGAAAAAAAACTTTTTTGATGGAAAGTTTTTATCGGGCTATGCGAAAAAAACACAAGGTCTTAATGGAAGGCGATAAACCATTAACTGGACAATGGAATTATGATGGCGATAACAGAAAAAAACTCCCGAAAAATCATAAACCAATTCTGCCTTTAGTTTTTGATAATGATGTTTCTAAGGTTTTGGAAGAAATTCATAAAAGCAACATAAAAACCATTGGAACTATTGATGCTAAAAATTTCGTTTGGCCTGTAAATAGGGAACAGTCCTTACAATTATTAGATTTTTTTGCTACCGAATGTCTGCAACTTTTTGGCAGTTATCAAGATGCTATGACACCAAATGAATGGTCTTTGTACCATTCTCGGATTTCCTTTTCGATGAATGTTAAATTGATTTCGCCACAGGAAGTAATTGCGCGCGCCATTGAAGAATGGGAAAAACGTCCAAACGAAATTGAATACCACCAATTGGAAGGTTTTGTGCGTCAAATAATTGGTTGGCGCGAATACATGCGGGGTATTTATTGGTTAAAAATGCCCGAATATGCTTCGCTAAACTATTTCAACAATCAAGAAAAATTACCTGATTGGTTTTGGACAGGCAAAACTAAAATGAATTGCATGAAAGATGCAATAACCCAATCCTTAAATTATGCCTACGCGCACCACATTCAGCGTTTGATGATTACTGGGAATTTTGCTCTTTTGGCAGGGGTTCATCCCGACGAAATTGATGCTTGGTACCTCGGAATTTATATTGACGCTTTCGAATGGGTTGAAATTACCAATACACGCGGCATGAGCCAATTTGCCGATGGCGGAATTGTAGGCACTAAACCCTATGTGAGTTCGGCGACTTATATTGATAAAATGAGCCATTATTGCGGTAGTTGTTATTATAAAAAAGCACTTAAAGTTGGCGAAAAATCGTGTCCTTTTAATAGCATGTATTGGAATTTCTATGATAAAAACGAAGATAAATTGGCTAAAAATCCACGGATTGGGATGATGTATAAAGTGTGGCAAAAAATGAAACCAGAAGATAAAACGGCATTATTAGAACAGGCCGCGTATTATTTGAAAAACATAAATGAATTATGAAAACCTCGATAGTTTGGTTTAAAACCGATTTAAGATTGCAGGATAATGAAACACTCGTCAAAGCCATTGCACAAAGTGATGAAATTATTCCTGTGTATTGCTTGGATGAATCTCAATTTGAACTAACCGATTTCGGATTCCAGAAAACAGGAAGTTTTAGAGCACAGTTTTTATTAGAATCCTTACTGGATTTAGATACAAATTTAAGAGCGTTAGGTTCGGGTTTAATTGTTGTTAAAGGAAATCCAGAAGTTGAAATCCCAAAAATTGTTAAACAGTATAAAGCAACGAAAGTTTATGCTAAAAGAGAAGTTTCTTATGAAGAAAAGCGAACAGAAGCATTGGTACAATCCGAACTTTTTAAAATAAAATGTGAGTTGGAAACCTTTAGCACTAGCACGCTATACCATGCAGAAGATTTACCTTTTTCTATAAAAGATATTCCAGATGTTTTTTCCAATTTCAGAAAAAAAACCGAAAAAGAATCTTTAATAAGAAGTGCTTTTGAAAAACCATCCCAAATAAATTCTCCCGAATTAGAGGTATCAGATTTATCTTCATTGGAAGATTTAGGTTTGAAATTTACTACAATTGATACAAGAGCAGCAATTCATTTTAAGGGCGGAGAAACCCAAGCAATTTCTCGTTTAAATCATTATTTTTTTGAATCCAAATGTATTTCCGAATACAAAGAAACTAGAAACGGAATGGTTGGTACTGATTATTCGTCTAAATTTTCGGCATGGTTGTCTTTGGGTTGTATTTCACCAAGATTTATTTATCAGGAATTACAAAAATACGAGCAGCAATTTGGCGCCAATGAATCTACTTATTGGTTGGTTTTTGAATTATTGTGGCGCGATTATTTTAGATTTATGATGAAAAAATACAATGTCAAATTATTTCAACAAGCCGGAATTCAAGACAAAGAAATTCCCAGTAACCAACACAATACCGACCAATTACAAAATTGGATAGATGGAAAAACTGGAGTTGATTTTGTCGATGCCAATATGATTGAATTGAAGTTAACCGGATTTATGAGCAATCGTGGTCGTCAGAATGTTGCAAGTTATTTATGTAATGATTTAAAACTCGATTGGCGATTTGGTGCGGCCTATTTTGAACAACAACTTATTGATTATGATGTATGTAGTAACTGGGGGAATTGGGCGTATCTGGCAGGAGTTGGAAATGATCCTAGAGGTAACCGTTATTTTAATATTGAAAAACAAGCTATTGATTATGATAAAAATAAAACCTTTAGGAATTTATGGTTGAATTCCTAAAAATTATTCTAAAACTCTATTTATATTTGCATAATTAATAAAAATTCGATGGACAAAATATTCAATAATACCGAAGTTGCTTTCTCTTTAAAAAGTAATACCGAATTAGATAGAGCCTATTTTCTTTTCAAATTAATTGCCAATGAACCCTTAGTTCGCATTGGAACCGCAGTTACCAATTTTGCTTTAAAAGCCCATTTACCTGTTGAAGGTTTGATTCGCGCTACGGTTTTCGACCATTTTTGTGGTGGAATCAACGAGATGGATTGTTTGTCTGTGGTAGATAAAATGTATACCAAAGGAGTTTCCTCAGTTTTGGATTATTCTGTAGAAGGTAAAGAAGAAGAAGCTCAATTTGATGCAGCTTTGAACATGACTTTAAAAACCATCGAATTTGCCAAAGAACGCAAAGCCATTCCGTTTGCGGTTTTTAAACCAACTGGATTAGGAAGATTGGATTTATATACCAAAGTTGGCGAAAAACAACCGCTTTCATCCGAGGAACAAACCGAATGGAATAAAGTTAAAGATCGGTTTGAATTAGTTTGCAAAACTGCCCACGATAAAGATGTTGCCTTATTAATTGATGCCGAAGAAAGTTGGATGCAAGATGCCGCCGATGATTTGGTAGAAGAAATGATGCGCAAATACAACAAAGAAAAAGTAATTGTATTTAGTACTTTACAAATGTACCGTTGGGATCGTTTGGATTATTTAAAACAATTACATGAAAAAGCCAAAATCGAAGGATTTTATATTGGAATGAAATTAGTTCGTGGTGCTTATATGGAAAAAGAGCACGAAAGAGCCAAAGAAAAAGGCTACCCAACGCCAATTTGCGCTTCCAAACAAGCAACGGATGATAATTATAATGCTGCGGTAGATTATATGATGCATCACATTGATAAAATGGCAATCTTCGCGGGAACGCACAACGAAGATAGTTCGTATAAATTATTAGAAATGCTAGCTGCCAACGGAATTGAAAAAAGCGATACCCGTGTGTGGTTTGGTCAATTGTATGGAATGAGCGA
Source organism: Flavobacteriaceae bacterium (assembly GCA_947446865.1). Lineage (GTDB taxonomy): Bacteria > Bacteroidota > Bacteroidia > Flavobacteriales > Flavobacteriaceae > Flavobacterium. Next base: position 19,877 of record CANFHX010000043.1, read on the forward strand.
CAACATCAGTTATAATTTAGCTGCCAATGGTTATAATGTTGCTAAATATTTGCCTTTCGGACCAGTTCGCGATGTGATGCCTTACTTAATTCGTCGTGCCGAAGAAAACACTTCGGTCGCTGGACAAACTAGTAGAGAATTGAATCTGATTAAAACCGAAAGAGACCGTAGAAAGTTGAAATAAAATAATAACTATAGGAATTTAAAGAGATGTTTATTTATTATCATTCCAATAATAAATTTTCAGTTATTAAAATAATTTGTTTATTTTTGAAAATAATTTATGCATTCTAATTTCATTCAACTTATGAAAAATTTTCTGTTTTTATCTTTTTTTTCGGTGTTCTTATTTAGCTGTAGCAATAGCGATTCTATATCGGGAACTAACAATCCAATTGGGGTCTTAAAAGTGCAAACCTATAGTGTGGGGAATATTAATTTCACAAATGCTAAATGTGTTGGTATTGTAACTTTAGGAGAAAGTACAATACAATCAACAGGGATTTGTTGGAGCACATCACCAAATCCTACAATTTCAGGGTTGCATACTACCGAAACTCTTAGTTCTGGATCCACTAGTTTTATTAGCACACTTAGTCCATTGACAGCAAATACTACCTATTATGTAAGAGCCTATGCAATAGATAATAGCGGGACAGTTTATGGTGCTCAACTTTCCTTTAAAACATTAAATATTTTGTTTACTAGTGGTGGTGGTGTAAGTGATATTGATGGTGCAACTTATGGTTCTGTGGTATTAAACGGAAAAGAATGGATGAAGAAGAATTTAGATGTTAGTAAATATAAAAATGGAGATGCAATTCCGCAAGTAACAGATGTAACGCAATGGGAAGCCTTAACAACAGGCGCTTGGTGTTACTATGAAAATGATACTGCAAATGGTCCTATTTATGGGAAATTATATAATTGGTATGCAATTACAGATCCAAGAGGGTTAGCTCCTGCAGGATGGCGTATTCCAACGGATACAGAATGGTCTGATTTAGCAACGTTTTTAGGAGGCGATGTTGTTGCTGGAATTAAACTTAAAGAAGATTCGACTACTCCTACTTGGGATGTGACTACAAATTATGCTACTAACCAATCTGGATTTACTGCAGTTCCTGCAGGAACCGGTTATTTAAATTATCATTTACCTCCTCCTGTAGTTCCTGCCGCTCCTGCTCCTACCCTTGCAGATCTTTTTAAAGGAAAAACAAAAGTTACTTATTGGTGGAGTGCTACTACAACAGGAAATACCGCTTCTGATTTGGTATGGAGTAGAAATGTAAACAGTTCTTCAGACCAATTGGTAAGAAGTGGCGTAATTAAAAGCAGTGCATTATCCGTTAGATGTATTAAAATTTAAAAAATATAGTTTAGTTGTTTCGTACAACTGTTAAAGCCTTTTTAAACAAAAAAACTACAACCGAAAAAGTTGTAGTTTTTTTGTTTGATATAATTGTGGGTACGGATTGTAAATCATAAGTGTTCGAAACCTTGAAAATTGTTATATTTGAGTCCCAAAAAGACTTATGAGACTAGAAGAAGTTTTAGAATATATTCCAAAAGAAGAGCTAAATAAGTTATCAATTGAATATAAAGTAGACCATCAAGTAAAAAAACTT
>CANFHX010000044.1 GCA_947446865.1 Flavobacteriaceae bacterium
AATTATCGGTTGTAGACGGAACTGTTGCAGTTGCAGAACATTGTCCCGTAACATCTGCTAATGTTGGTGTTACCGGATTAACAGTATCATCCACAATAACATTTTGATTTACCTGAATACTATTGCCATGTCCGTCATTAAATGTCCAATGAATAATGTGCGTTCCTTGGGTAGTATATGTTAAAGGATCTAGTGTTGTTCCAACAATTGGTGTTTGTGAACAATTATCCGTTGTTGACGGAACTGTTGCTGTCGCTGAACATTGTCCTGTAACATCTGCTAATGTTGGTGTTATTGGATTAACAGTATCGTCTACAATCACATTTTGATTTACTTGAATACTATTGCCATTACCATCATTAAAAGTCCAATGAATAATGTGCGTTCCTTGGGTAGTATAAGTTAAAGGATCAGTCGTAGTACCAGTTATTATTCCAGAACAATTGTCGGAAGTGGTTGGAATAGTTGCAGTTGCCGAACATTGACCAGTTACATTAGCAAGCATTGGTGTAACTGGAGGAGTTGTGTCTTGTACAATTACGTTCTGATTTACTTGAGTAGTATTACCATGACCATCATTAAAACTCCAATGAATTATATGAGTTCCCTGTGTATTGTAGGATAAAGGATTAGTTGTTGTAGCTGTTATTATGCCAGAACAATTATCCGTTGTTGACGGAGTAATTGCAGTTGCTGAACATTGACCTGTAACATTTGGAAGCATTGGTGTAACTGGTGGTGTTGTATCTAAAACAATCACATTCTGATTTACATTAGTGGTATTGCCATGACCATCGTTAAAACTCCAGTGGATGATATGTGTTCCTTGGGTAGTATAAGTTAAGGAATCTGGAGTAGTTCCTGCAATAGGTGTTTGAGAGCAATTATCTGTAGTAAACGGAACTGTGGCAGTTGCAGAACATTGCCCTAAAACATCTGAAAGCATCGGTGCATCTGGGGGTGTTGTGTCATCTATAATCACATTTTGATTCACTTGAGTGGTATTCCCGTGACCATCATCAAATAACCAGTGAATTGTAAAAATTCCTTGAGTGAAATAAGTTGTTGAATCAGTAGTAGTTCCAGTTATTGTTCCAAAACAATTATCTGTTGTGGTTGGTACTGTTGCAGTAGCAAAACATTGTCCCGTAACATCCGTAAGCATTGGTGCTATTGGAGGTGTGGTATCGAAACTTCTAACTAAATTTTGAGTTACATTTATAGTATTCAAACAAGCATCTGTAACACTATAAGTTCTAACAGTTGTTTCAACACATCCATTTAACATAGGAGTTCCATCACTAACAAAGGCTACCACCGGCATGCTACAATTATCTGCTTCATTGATAACTACAGAAATATCTGGTGCTGGAAAAGAGCCATTAATTCCAGGAAGTATTATTGGTTCAGGGTTACTAGCAGTAGGCAAAGTAGTATCATCTATAAAAATAGTCTGATTTGCACTTCCAACATTATCACAAATATCTTTTACCCTAAAAGTTCTAATAACAGAAATCGGGCAAGATCCAGATTGCACATCTTGATACATAATACTAGATATAGCAGAAGCATCTGTATAGGAACCTCCTATTTGATTAAAAACTGCTAAAGAAATTGTTGTTTCGGTTAATGAAAATGCGGGTAAATTATTTGCTACCAAAGCAGAAGTAGTACAACCTTCATAGGTTACATCCGCCGGAGCAGTTACAATAGGATTATCCGAATCCCCATTTGCAATAGTTTTGTCGAGGGTTTTCTGACAATTATTAGAATCGGTTACTACAACATTATAATCACCTGCAATTAATCCAGAAACATCTTGAGTAGTAGCACTATTACTCCAAGCATAAGTATAAGGAGGTGTACCACCAACAACCGTCAAATCAATAGAACCAGTAGAACCACTACCACAACCAACATTTGTAGCGACCGCAGAAAGTACCAACTCGTCAGGATTAACAATGGTTTGGGTTTGGGAGTTAAACAATAGCTGTGCGTCGGTTGCCTTCAGTGTGGCTGAATTCCCAGTTCCGTTATAGACATGAATTGGGTTTGCATCAGTAGAATCGGTGATTCCATCCCCATCAAAATCCCAATCAAAAACATAAGGAGCAACACCTCCAAGAGTAGAAGAAGTGAAACTCACTGTCGTTACAGTTCCAACGGTACAAGCTTTGTAGGTGAACTGAACTGCAAAAGGTTTAGATATTATTGTATTAGGACTAAAATCACATTGTGCAGAACTATAATCATCACAGGTATAATTGTCTCCCGGATCGTTATTTTCATTTGTTTTCCAGGCAATTATGGTATTTTGGAGCACCAATTCATGACCACAAACATAAGTAAACGGACCATAAAGTTGCACTTGACCTGCTCCTCCAATTACTGTTCCTAAATCAACATTTACAAAATTATGAACCCCATTTATTATTAAATCTGAATTCAAACGAACAAAATGAATATCGGAAGAAGAATTAGAAGTATAATTCAACATAATATAAGCCGTACTTGTTGTTCCAGGAGTACATGTAGTGTTGGAAAGTGGTATAGATCCAGGCGTATTTGTGGCGCTTAGAAAAACATCATTCAAGGTAAAATTATTCGAAGTGCAATGAAAGTTACAATCGTGTAAATTTACTTGAGAAAAAGAAGGACTTAAACAAAAAATAAAGACAAAAATAATCGCAGTTCGAATAATTTTTGGAATTTGGAATGGATGGGTAATTTTTTTCATGATAAACATTTTAAAAATTAATAAATATTAATTATTCATTTGGTATTATTTGAAAGGTCTACTATTATCAAATAATTACTACATTAAAGTTATTAAAGAATTATTATCAGATTGTTATACAAAAACTTGAAAATTTATTATAATTCTCTATATTATTGGATTTCAAATTCCATTATTTTCATTAGTTAAAATTGAATTTTAAGTATTAATTGTTCAAAAACCTTAATAACTTTTCAAAAGTCTATCCTCTATTTGTCTATTATCTATTATCTAAAAAACCTATCTTTGACCTTTATAATTTTTAACTACACAAAATGTCTGACATTAAACAACTACAAGATTTTACAACACAAGTACGAAGAGACATCCTTCGAATGGTTCATGCAGTAAATTCGGGTCATCCCGGAGGTTCTTTAGGCTGTACCGAATTTTTAGTGGCCTTGTACCAAAACATCCTTACCCGTAAAGAAGGTTTTGATATGGACGGAATTGGAGAGGATTTATTCTTTCTTTCTAATGGTCATATTTCTCCTGTTTTTTATAGCGTTTTAGCCCGAAGCGGATACTTTCCAGTGGCAGAATTGGCTACATTTAGAAAACTAAACACTCGTTTGCAAGGACATCCAACCACTCATGAAGGTCTTCCAGGAATTAGAATTGCTTCTGGATCTTTAGGTCAAGGATTATCGGTTGCTATTGGTGCTGCTCAAGCAAAAAAACTAAACAACGATAATCATTTAGTTTATGCACTTACTGGCGATGGCGAATTGCAAGAAGGTCAAAATTGGGAAGCCATCATGTATGCTGCTGCAAAAAAAATAGATACCTTAATTGCTACCGTAGATTTAAACGGAAAACAAATTGATGGTTCTACTGATGAGGTTTTAAATATGGGAAGCGTTCGCGCTAAATTTGAAGCATTCGGTTGGGACGTTTTAGAAATTGCGGAAGGAAACAATATTGAAGCAATTCTTGTTGGAATGAGCGAAGCCAAAGCAAGAACTGGACAAGGAAAACCCGTTTGTGTTTTATTACATACCGAAATGGGAAATGGTGTAGACTATATGATGCATACCCATGCATGGCACGGTAAAGCACCTAACGACGAGCAATTAGCAAAAGCATTAGAACAAAACCCAGAAACTTTAGGAGACTACTAGAATTATGAAAAAATATACAAACACAGGAAGTAAAGATACCCGTTCGGGATTTGGTGCAGGAATGACCGAATTAGGACAAAAAAATGAAAACGTTGTTGCTTTATGCGCCGATTTAATTGGTTCGTTAAAATTTGACGATTTCAAAAAAAATCACCCAGAACGTTTTTTCCAAATTGGAATTGCTGAAGCCAACATGATTGGTATTGCTGCCGGATTAACTATTGGTGGTAAAATTCCTTTTACAGGAACCTTCGCTAACTTTTCAACTGGTAGAGTTTACGATCAAATTCGCCAATCGGTTGCCTATTCGGATAAAAATGTAAAAATTTGTGCTTCGCATGCAGGTTTAACTCTAGGTGAAGATGGAGCAACCCACCAAATATTAGAAGATATTGGTTTGATGAAAATGCTTCCAGGTATGACGGTAATCAATACTTGCGACTACAACCAAACCAAAGCGGCTACTCTTGCAATTGCAGACCACCATGGCCCTGTTTATTTGCGTTTTGGACGACCAGTAGTACCTAATTTTATGCCATCTGACGAGCCTTTCGTAATTGGAAAAGCAATTTTGCTAAATGAAGGAACCGATGTAACTATTATCGCTACCGGGCATTTAGTTTGGGAAGCATTAATTGCTGCAGAAGCATTAGAAGCAAAAGGAATATCTGCAGAAGTAATCAATATACATACAATTAAACCTTTGGATGAAGAGGCTATATTAAAATCGGTTGCTAAAACTGGTTGTGTAGTTACTGCCGAAGAGCACAATATCCTTGGTGGATTAGGAGAAAGCGTTGCTAGAACCTTAGCATTAAATAATCCAAGACCACAAGAATTTGTTGCAGTCCAAGATTCTTTTGGCGAAAGCGGAACTCCAGAACAATTGATGGAGAAATACAAACTAAACAATCAAGCCATTGTTGAGGCTGTAGAACGAGTAATAAAGAGAAAGTAATTCTTTAATAAACCAAAAATCCTGAAGTAAACTTCAGGATTTTTTTTGTTATTCGTTATGCAAAAATGCTTGTCTATTTAAAAGTGCTTCTTCGCTTTCCACATGATTATCATCTGGAATACAACAATCCACTGGACATACTGCAGCACATTGTGGTTCTTCATGAAATCCTTTACATTCGGTACATTTTCCAGGAACGATATAATAAATATCATCGGAAACAGGGGTTTGAGCAGCATCCGAATCGACTTCGTTACCATCCGGCAAAATAACTTTCCCTTTTAGTTTAGTACCATCCTTGTAACGCCAATCGTCTGCACCTTCGTATATTGCTGTATTAGGACATTCAGGCTCACAAGCGCCACAATTAATACATTCGTCTGTTATTATTATTGCCATTTTTAAATTTTAGATATTAAAATTTAGATATTAGATTTAAAAAATCTATTTTCCTAAATGATTTGTTTAATTTTGTGCAAAATTACAATCAAAACCATTCATAAACAAGTTACAAATGTTACAAATCGAAAAAAAAAACTGCTTTATTGCATTAGGGAAGTTTTTAAGCCAATTTTCATTAGATAATTCTGCTAAAAACCCTTCCGTTGTTAACAATGATTTGTTTTATGATGATTTCTTAAAATTGATTGATTTATCGCAATCCCACAATGGATGGTTTACTCCCAATCAAGTTCATTTTGCTATACAATCGTGGGCAGAAGCACTTACCGAAGTCAACTTAAATTATTGGTTATCCAAATATGATTTCAGCACCGTGCAACCCAAAACCGTTGCATTAATTTTAGCAGGAAACATTCCGCTAGTAGGTTTCCATGATTTTTTGTCGGTAGTAATTTCCGGACACAAAGTATTAGTAAAAACATCTTCAAACGATCAGAAACTATTACCTTTTTTAGCCAAATATCTTATTTCAATACATCCTGAACTAGAAAACTTCATCACTTTCACAGAAGGAAAAATGGAAAATTTTGATGCCGTTATTGCTACTGGAAGCAATAATACAGCACGTTATTTTGAGTATTATTTTAAAGACAAACCAAGTATTATTCGAAAAAGTAGAAATTCGGTTGCAGTATTAACCGGAAATGAAACCTCCGACGATTTAGCAAATTTAGGCGAAGATATTTTTAGATATTTTGGCTTGGGATGCCGAAATGTTTCAAAATTATTTGTTCCGAAAGGGTATAATTTTGATGCTTTTTTTCAAGCAATTTACGAACAAAAGGACGTTATTTACTATGAAAAATACGCTAACAATTACGACTACAACAAGGCAGTTTTCTTAATGAGTAATTTCAAATTATTAGATAATGAGTTCTTAACTATAAAAGAAGATTCTAGTTATGCCTCCCCTATTTCCTCGGTGTTTTATGAATATTACGAAGATGTGAACGAAATTAAAAATCGTTTAGAAATGGATGCAGAACAAATTCAATGTGTTGTTTCTAATGTGATTACAAAAAATAGTATTCCATTTGGGCAAACCCAAAAACCAAATCTTTGGGATTATGCCGACAATGAAGATACTTTGGAGTTTTTGTTGGAAATTTAAATTACTAATATAAATTCTGTATGAATTATTACTACTGAATTGTTATCAAAATAGGTTATAAACTATTACGTTATCGTTAATAAAACAGGCCTATTATTGCCAAATTCTAATCACTATTTCCAACACTATTTCCGAAATTTGCACCTTTAGAAATTGGAAACTACACCATGAAAAAACACAATTACAGCGCAGGCCCTTGTATCTTACCACAAGAAGTATTCGAAAAATCGGCACAAGCCATTTTAAATTTTAATAATTCCGATTTATCTTTATTGGAAATTTCACACCGTAGCAAAGATTTTGTTGCAGTGATGGACCAAGCAAGAGCCTTAGTTTTAGAACTTTTAGGACTAGAAGGTAAAGGATACCAGGCCTTATTTTTGGCAGGTGGAGCAAGTTTAGAGTTTCTTATGGTTCCGTATAACTTAATGAAAACCGACGGAAATGCGGCTTATTTAGATACTGGAACTTGGGCAAACAATGCTATAAAAGAAGCAAAACATTTTGGAGAAACCATTGTAGTTGCATCCTCTAAAGAGCAAAATTACAACCACATTCCAAAAGGATATTCTATCCCTACGGATGCTTCTTATTTTCACTGCACAAGTAATAACACCATTTTTGGAACCCAAATGAAATCGTTTCCAGAAACAGATCTTCCAGTGGTTTGCGATATGAGTTCGGATATTTTTTCTAGAACTTTAGATTTTTCTAAATTCGATTTAATTTATGCTGGAGCCCAAAAAAATATGGGTCCTGCTGGAACTACTTTAGTGGTTGTTAAAGAAGAAATCTTAGGCAAATCGGGGCGTTATATTCCGAGTATGTTGGATTATGAAAAACATATTAAGGCTGAAAGCATGTACAACACCCCACCGGTTTTCCCAATTTATGCATCGCTTTTAACGCTAGAATGGTTGAAAAACCTTGGCGGAATTGCTGCAATAGAAAAAATCAATGAGGCTAAAGCAGCTTTACTTTATGCGGAAATCGATAGAAACCCTTTATTTAAAGGTGCTGCCGCTGTAGACGACAGAAGTATCATGAATGCAACTTTCTTATTAAACGATGAAAGCCACGCTCCTGTCTTTGACAAAATGTGGAAAGATGCTGGAATTTCTGGTTTGCCAGGCCATCGTTCTGTTGGCGGATACCGCGCTTCTATGTATAATGCTTTGCCATTGGAAAGCGTGCAGGTATTGGTAGATGTGATGCAGGCTTTGGAGAAAAGTGTTTAGTATTTTAAAAAGAAAATATAAATAATCAATTGAGTCTAAACTTTTAAACTCATAAACTCATAAACATAAAAATGAAAGTATTAGCGAACGACGGAATTTCTAAAAGCGGAATTAAAGCATTAGAAAAAGGAGGTTTTGAAGTAATTACCACTAAAGTTGCACAAGAACAAGTTGCCAATTTCATCAACAATAATGATGTATCGGTTCTTTTAGTAAGAAGTGCAACTAAAGTGCGTCAAGGTATTATTGATGCTTGCCCAGGACTAAAAGTTATTGGTCGTGGTGGTGTTGGTATGGATAACATTGATGTAGAATATGCTCGTGCCAACGGAAAACAGGTTATTAATACACCAGCTTCTTCATCCGAAAGTGTGGCGGAACTAGTATTTGCTCATTTATTTACAGGAGTTCGTTTCTTACACGATTCTAACAGAACCATGCCTCTTGAAGGAGATACCAATTTTGATGGTTTGAAAAAAGCCTACGCAAACGGAATTGAATTGCGTGGAAAGACTTTAGGAATCATTGGTTTTGGCCGTATTGGTCAAGCGGTTGCTAAAATGGCTCTCGGACTAGGAATGAAGGTTATTGCTGCGGATAAATTTGTAAGTAAAGCCGAAATTAGAGTTGATTTTTATACCGGACAATTCATTAATGTAGATATTATCACAGAACCTCTTGAAGATTTATTCAAACATTCGGATTTTATTACTTTGCACGTTCCTGCACAAGAGGGATATGTTATTGATAAAGAAGAATTGGCACAAATGAAAAACAATGTGGGTATTGTAAACTGTGCTAGAGGTGGCGTTATTAATGAAGTTGCTCTTATAGAAGCATTGGATAACGACAAAGTTTTATTTGCTGGATTGGATGTTTTTGAAAATGAACCAACACCAGAAATTCAAATATTGATGCACCCAAGAATTTCCTTAACTCCACATATTGGTGCTGCTACATTAGAAGCACAAGACCGAATTGGAACCGAACTTGCAGAACAGGTTATTGGAATATTGAAGAAGTAATTATACTATTAAGTTTCTTACCTTATAAATACTAAAAAAACACGCTATTAGCGTGTTTTTTTTGCTAATTATTTTTTTTTTATAAATGTTAGATTTATATAAATTATATAGTACTTTATATAATATAAAATGGTTTTTATTCATTAAATTTGATAGAGTAAAATCACTCCTAATAAACACTTCGATTAGGAAATAGTTACTTCAAATTTAAAAATAATAAAATCATGAAAACATTAAAACAACTTGGTATTTGGATGGATCATTCTAATGCACACTTAATTGAATTTTCAGATGAAGTTAAAGCAACCAAAACAATAACTTCCGATTTTTCATATGAAGATAAGGCAGAAACTTTGAAAAGGAGCGAAAGGGAAATGCACCATAAAGAAAATCAGAAACTATCTACTTACTACAAAAATTTAACTTCAGTGATTGAAAATTTTGATGAAGTTCTTCTTTTTGGTCCAACCGATGCCAAAGTAGAATTATTCAATTATATAAAAGAAAATCACAAATACGATAAAATTAAACTTGAATTAAAAAATAGTGATAAAATGAGTGATGTAGAGCAACACCATTTCGTTAGAGATTATTTTAAAAGATTTGAATTTAAAAATATATAAGAAACATCTCTTCCAAGAATTTTTTTCTGTTCTTAAATTGAGTAAATTTGTAGAACATTTAAAATCATGGGAAATTTTAAACAACGCTGGAACCTTACTACTAATTGGCAAATTTTTGTCATCATTTTAGTATTTGCAATTACCGGTTCATCCGCAGCAATGCTCTCTAAACCCATTTTACATTGGTTAGGAATTTCGAAAGAAACACACCATATTGCATTGTATTTATTGCTGTATATTCTAATTATTTTTCCAATTTATCAAATACTTTTAGTAGCAATCGGATTCCTTTTTGGACAATTCAAATTCTTTTGGGCATTTGAAAAAAAATTACTCAAATCAATGAGATTAGGGTTCCTCATTGATTTATTTGAAAACAAAAAAGGAACCAAATAGGCTCCTTTTTTGTTTTCTAATAAATTAATAAATTACTTATCTGTTTTTATCAAATTAAAAAAGTCGTTTCTATTTTCTTTTTCGTTAAATATACCACCATACTGAATGGTAGAAGTATAACTCGATTCGTCTTTAATACCACGACTTGAAACACAAAGATGGGTTGCTTCCATAACAACAATTACATTATCGGTTTCTAAAACGGTTTTCAATTCATTGAAAATTTGCATTATCAATCTCTCTTGCACTTGAGGACGTCGCGAATAATAATCTACAATTCTATTCAATTTAGACAATCCAATTACTTTTCCGCTAGAAACATAACCAATATGGGCTTTACCAACTATAGGTAAAAAATGATGTTCACAAGTAGAATTGAAACTTATATTGGCTTCCACCAACATTTTATCGTAATTATAACTGTTATCAAAAACAGATATTTTAGGTTTGTTCGCAGGATTTAATCCCGAAAATATTTCTTGAATAAACATCTTTGCTACTCTGTGAGGCGTACCTTGTAGACTATCGTCAGTCATATCCATTCCCATTTCTTCCATTATTATATGGAAATGTTTTTCAATGGTAGCCATTTTTTCAGCATCTGATTTATCAAAAGCATCGGCACGCAAAGGAGTTTCTGCAGAAGTCATTTGATGGTTATCGCCAATCAATTCGTAAATCTCTTTTTCTAATATTGTTTTCAAGTACTTGATTTTTATTTTTTGTTCAACAAATGTAACAAATAATTAAACAAAATAAATATTTGAATTAGATTTATATTTTTATTGCACTATAAATATTTTCTATATGCTATATAAATAGCAAAATACTTTGTTACTTTGTGAAAAATTGAAGTATGATTAAAGCAACAAATATTCATAAATATTACGATAGTTTACATGTTCTAAAAGGAGTCGATTTACACATTGAAAAAGGTGAAATAGTTTCTATTGTTGGTGCTTCTGGAGCGGGTAAGACAACGCTTTTGCAAATTTTAGGAACGTTAGATCGACCTACCATTGAACAGGAAACTTCTTTAAGTATTAATGGAGAGGAGATTTTGAATATGAATGACAAAACGTTATCCAAATTTAGAAACCAACATTTGGGATTCATTTTTCAATTTCACCAATTATTACCCGAATTTACTGCTTTAGAAAACGTATGTATTCCCGCCTATATTGCCGGAAAAGAAAAAGCAGCAACCGAAATAGAAGCCAAACGATTGTTAGATTATTTAGGTCTTTCACACAGAATTGACCACAAACCCAATGCGCTTTCTGGAGGAGAACAACAACGCGTTGCAGTTGCTAGAGCATTAATTAACAAACCTTCGGTTATTTTTGCAGATGAACCTTCGGGGAATTTAGATACCGCTTCGGCAGAAAATTTACACCAATTATTTTTTAAACTCCGAGAAGAATTCGGACAAACCTTTGTAATTGTTACCCATAACGAGGAACTTGCCAATATGGCCGATAGAAAATTGGTTATGGTGGATGGATTGATAAGCAACTAAAGATGGAAGTTGGAAGATGGAAGATAGAAGATGGAAGATGGAAGATGGAAGATTAAAACAATGAACCTTTTATAAAATGCTACTAATAATTTTATCTTGGATTTACATTCTTATTACTACCATTCATTTAGGATATGGCTTGGATAAATGCCTTAATTTAAAAAACAAAAACTTTGTAATTACATCTGTTTTAGGATTGTTTTCTGCAACAATTCTAGGAAGTATTTGGGCTATTTTTGGAAGAATAAATTTTGAATTTCATGTTTTTTTATTAGCGCTAAATGTTTTTATTTTTTTTCGTTTTAAATCAAATATTTTAGAAATTTATAAAACATTTATTAGTCAATTTAGGGGTTTAACCTATAGTTTGCGTCTCTATTTAGTAGCCATCATTATATTAATTATTGCCCAATGTGCTGCCAAACCGTATGTTATTGATAACGAAAGTTACTACATCCAAACCATTAAATGGATTAACGAATACGGCTTTGTAAAAGGATTGGCAAATCTGCATATTTTCTTTGGGCAAACCAGCGGATGGCATATTGCACAAAGCGTTTTTAATTTTTCTTTTTTATATCCCAACTTCAACGATTTAAGTGGGTTTTGCCTAATGTTAGGGACTGTTTTTACAGTTTTCAAACTGTATTCCTATTTTGATAATGGTATAAAAATCTATCTTATTGTTGGTTTATTACCTATTGCCAATGTACTTTTATTTCAATTCATCAGCGCACCTTCACCAGATTTACCAGTTTATGTTTTTTCATTTATGTTGTTCTTTTATTTCGTTGCCTATTTCAACGAAGCTTCCTTACAAAAATTCAATCTTTTAGTAATTCTAGCATTATTTGTAGTTTATATAAAACCAACAGCCATTGCAATGCTCTTAATTCCGTTGCTGTTTTTTATTACAAATTTCAAATTGCTAAAATCAAAACTTGCAACTAGTTTCGTCTTAAGCGTTTTGGTTTTAGCACTTTTTCTGATAAAAAATACCATTATCACTGGCTATCCGCTCTACCCTACTCAATTATTTAGCAACTTCAGTATTGATTTTAAAGTTCCTAAAGTGTTGATTTCATTTTATTTTGATGAAACCAAATTATATGGTTTTTATAGTACCCAAGCGGAATTCCAATCTATGAACCAAATTCAAATTTTCATTAAATGGCTAACGATTAACAAGATAAACTCTATTTTCAATATATTAAATGTGGTCTTAGTTTTTATTAGTTTCTATATTATTTATAAATATTACAACCAAAAAAAATATTGGTTACTTTATTTTATAATGGTTTTTCAATTTGGTTTATTGCTATTTACCTCACCTCAATTCCGATTTTTCATCCATTTTTTACTTTTTTTTAGTTTCCTGATTTTAGTTTGTTTTCTAAATTCCAAAAGACCTATAACTATTTTACTTTATGGAAGTTTTCTTATAGTTGCATTCTTAGTGTTAATCCCGATAAATTACTCTGCATTAACTACTAATAAATTAATTGCAGAAAATAGTCATTTTACAATTTCCGAAATTGTATATCCACATTCGAATTCGAAATTAAAAACCCATTTTTACAAACATAAAATTGGAAATCTAGTATATAATTCTCCGGATAAAAATTCCTATTTTTGGACAAATGGTAGTGGGAAATTACCTTGCGTTAACCAACAACAGATTAATTATTTCATAGTAAATTACCACTACATCCCACAAATGAGAACCAAGGACTTAAAAGACGGTTTTTATTCTAAAAAAGTTTCTACCAATGAATAAATCCGAACTCAAATCGTTTCTGGACGAAAAAGTCTTGCAATACAATACGCTAGATTTTATTGAAAGTGACCCAGTTCAAATTCCGCATTTGTTTTCTCAAAAAGAAGATATTGAAATTGCAGGTTTTCTATCGGCTACAATTGCTTGGGGAAACCGAAAAATGATCCTCAAGAACTCCCATAAAATGATGGATTTAATAGGGAATTCTCCTTACGATTTTGTAATGAACCACCAAGAGCACCATCTCGAAAAACTAGAAAATTTTGTACATAGAACCTTCAATGGGCAGGATTTTATAAGTTTTATCAAAAGTTTGCAAAACATCTATACCAACCATGGCGGACTGGAAGCCATTTTCACCAAACACCAAGAACCGGATTCGATTCAAAATGCCATAACCGAATTTAAGAAAGTGTTTTTTGAAATTAACCACCAAAACCGAACCGAGAAGCACGTTTCTGACCCAAGTAAAAACTCCTCCAGTAAAAGAATAAATATGTGGCTTCGATGGAATTGCCGCCAAGATTCCAAAGGCGTCGATTTAGGAATTTGGAAAAACATTTCTCCCTCCAAACTCAGTTGCCCTTTAGACGTGCATTCAGGAAATGTAGCCCGAAAATTAGGCTTACTTTCTAGAAGTCAAAACGATGCCAAAGCAGTAGCCGAACTCGACGCCAACTTGCGTTTGTTAGACCCCAACGACCCTGTAAAATACGATTTTGCTTTATTCGGTTTGGGTGTTTTTGAAAAGTTTTAAATTAATCTTTTGTAGTTCTCATTTTTTTAAACTCAACATTCTTAACCATTAAAAAATCCATAACTGTTAATGTATTTAAGTTTACTACCACATCCTTAGATCTGCTATCCTTCTCACAAAATTCTATAAAAAGCGGAATTTCATATTGCTCTAACTTTAAAGTTTTTGCATAAAAATCGGCATCTATATTCGTTTCAATAAAATTTTTAAATCCAATTGGTTTTGGCATTTTCACAGCTTCCGAATCTTTTTTAAAAACCTTTTTTAAAATATTAAAAAAATCACCACCCATTCTAACAAAATCCATTCCATTCTCTATGGTTCCGTCATAAACCCCTATTACTTTTGGAGTTGCTTGTTGTTTTGCTAATTTCAATTCATCCGAAAATGCTTGATTAGAGTGAATATGCGGTAAATAAGACTTTGTGATTTTGACATCTTCAAGTTCTATAGGTTTTTTTTCTAAATAAATTTGAAAATTATTTCTCTCAAAATCACTTTGTAGTAGTGAAATTTTCTTGTCTAAATATTCTTTTTCAATAATGATAAAAACATCACCAACATTGGCATAGATACTAAATTCGCCTTTGCTATCTGTTTTTGCAACTTTTTTAGTACTGTAATTTACAACATCAATTCCTGCAATTGGCAGATTCAAATTCATGACCTTTCCACTTATCAACTTTTCATTTTGAGAATAACAAAATTGAAAGGAAACCAACAAAAAAAAGAAATAGTATTTTACCCTCATATACAAATAATTTGATGAGATAAAAGTATCGGAATCATTCAAAATAAAAACATAAGTAAAGAATAATTTTATGTTAAATACTAAAATAACATTTAATATTTTACAGACTATATATATCTATTAATTTGAATTTAAAATTCCTAGTTTCCAATTTTTATTCTATTTTTGTAAAAACCAAAATACTACATACAAATATGCTAATTATAGGAATCGCTGGCGGAACAGGATCAGGTAAAACTACTGTTGTTCACCAAATTATGAACGAATTACCAGAAACCGAAGTTGGGATTATCTCCCAAGATTCTTATTACAAGCAAAACGTTGGCATGAGTTATGAAGAACGAAGCAACATCAACTTCGACCATCCACGTGCCATTGATTTTGAACTTTTAGTACAACAACTTAAAGATTTAAAAGCAGGTAAAACCATCGACCAACCCGTGTATTCCTTTGTCACTCACAATAGAACCGAAGATACAATTAGCACCCATCCAAGAAAAGTAATGATTGTAGAAGGAATTTTAATCCTAACCAATCCCGAACTTCGCGACATGTTTGACATCAAAGTTTACGTCCATGCCGATTCCGATGAACGTTTAATTCGCCGACTAAAAAGAGACATTGCCGAACGTGGCCGCGATATGGAAGAGGTGCTTAACCGCTACCAAACCACGCTAAAACCAATGCACCAACAATTCATCGAACCAACCAAAGCCTTTGCCGACATCATCATTCCCAACGACAAATACAACACCGTGGCAATCGACGTAGTTCGCGCAGTAATCAACCAACGTCTAACTTAATTTTGTAACTTTATCAAATGAAAAATTGGTACCAAAATCTTATTCTAAAGTATCCCTACCTAAAATTTTTAGGAAGCCGATACACCTTGGTACTGCTATTTTTCATCGTTTGGATGCTCTTCCTAGACAACCAATCCTATCTGGATCAAAGAATTCTGAACAAACAAATTGACGAATTAGAAGACAACAAAACCTACTATAAAGAAGAAATTGCCAAAGACCAACAAAGCATAAAAAACTTAAAAAATCCCGGGCAAACCGAACGATACGCTCGAGAAAAGTACTACATGAAACGCGACAGCGAAGATATTTATATCATTGATATTGAAGATGATAAAATTAAAGATAGTTTAGAAGAAGCGAAACAGTAGGCATTTCTACAATGGCAATTCCCGCTTTACGTTGCAATCTGTCATTGCGAGGAACGAAGCAATCCAATACCATTATTTCTATATCGCAATGCCAGGATTTTCACTTCAATCGGGGCTAGAAAGGTTATGTCTTTTGTGAAATTAAAACTTCAGAAGACCTTTCGCAGCAAATAAGAAATCCACACAAAATAAAAATCTCCCATAGAGAATTCTTAGTTTCCAGCATTACAAATTGAGTTATGTTTAAGACATATACCTAATTTGCAAAAAATCCTATTTATTTTCCCAAAAAACATTTTTTTTACCCTAAATTTGAAGTACTTAAAAGCACTATAATTGTGAGCACAAATAACCCACTTTTTTCAGAATTTGAAAACGTTAGTTCCCAAAAATGGAAACAACAAATTCAGTACGAACTTAAAGGAGCCGATTACAATGACACCCTAGTTTGGGAAAGCCCAGAAGGCATCAAAGTAAAACCCTTTTACCACAACGACGAATTGGAAACAAAATTCCAATCCATCACTCCCAAAAATGCCTTTGCCATCGTACAAAATATCTTTGTTCACGATGTTAAACTATCCAACCTAAGAGCCTTAGATACTCTAAACCGTGGGGCAGAAAGCATCCGATTTACTATCGAAAACGAATCGATTTCCATAAAAGAATTAATGCAAAATCTACCAACAGAAAAAGCAACTTATTCTTTTAATTTGCCATTTCTCTCTGTAGATTTCGCAAGTAAAATTCAAAATTATGCTGCCAAAAACAAGGTAAATTGCACTATTCTTTTAGACCCAATTGGGCAACTAACCAAAGACGGCAATTGGTTTGAATCCTTAGATAAAGATTTTGAAAAACTAAACACTATAGTAAACTATTCCCCTCCTCTGGAGGGGTGCCCTAAGGGCGGGGTGGTCTCTATAAACGCCAGCACATACCAAAATGCAGGAGCGACAATGGTGCAACAATTGGCCTATACACTTGCTCATGTAAATGAATACTTCAACCGATTAACTTCTATACCACAACCTATTACCATAGAAGTATCCGTTGGAACCAACTACTTTTTTGAAATTGCTAAACTTCGTTCTTTGCGAACTTTGTTTGCAATATTGGCTAAAGAATACGACCACAATTTTGATTGTGACATTATAGCAACTCCAACCAAACGAAACAAAACCATTTACGATTATAATGTAAATATGTTACGTACCACTACCGAATGCATGAGTGCAATTCTAGGTGGAGCCAATGCAGTGGCTAACTTACCTTACGATGCTTTGTACCATAAAGACAATGAATTTGGCGACCGAATTGCTAGAAATCAACTATTGGTTTTAAAACACGAGAGTTTCTTTGACAAAGTAAACAATCCTGCCGATGGTGCTTATTATATAGAATCCCTAACCGAACAATTAGCGGAAAAAGCCCTTACTTTATTTAAAGAAATTGAAGCAAATGGCGGATTCATAACCCAATTAATTGAAGGAAATATCCAAAGAAAAATTAGCGAAAGCGCACAAAAAGAACAAGATTTAATGGATAGCGGAAAAGAAGTTTTATTAGGAACCAACAAATATCCTAACAAAAACGACCGCATGAAAAATGATTTAGAGTTATATCCTTTCTTAAAACAAAATCCACGTAAAACGTTAATCACTCCTATCATTGAAAAACGATTGGCAGAGAAATTAGAACAAGAACGATTGGCAACAGAATAATTTTATACCTTTATTAAAAATAAAACTATGGAAGCAATAAAACTAACTGTAAAAGTTAAAAATCATAAAATAAGTATCACCCTTCCAGATGATTTTAATGCAGATGTAGTAGATATAATCATTTTACCATCCAAAAATGAGGAATACGTTATTCCACAATTGCAAATGAATGTTATTAATGAAAGTACAGAAAAATACTTAAAAAATTCAACAGTGGTAACCGATAATGATGCTGTTATTAAGGAATTTGAATCTGATTTTATATTAACAAATCAACAAATGAAAATTTTAGACGAAAGAGCAAAAGAAGATAAGTCAACATTTATAACTGCTGAAGAATCATTATTACAGATTAAAAAGAGGTATGAATTATAAGATTATTGTTTCTAAAAGGGCGCAATTTGAAATTTTAGATATTACCGATTATTATTTTCAAATTAACTTAGAACTAGTATATAAATTTTATTTAAAATTAGAAGAAACTTATGATTATTTAAGAATGTACCCCTATTTTCAAAAAAGATATAAGGAGTTTAGAGTAATTAGTATAAAAAAATTCCCTTATATTCTTGTTTTTGAAATTGATGAAAATAACAAATCTGTTTCTATTTTGTCCTGCTTTCATACATCTCAAAATCCTGAAAAGTATCCTTTATAAAATTAAACCAAAAGTGAGAAAGAACATACAACATATCACATTAGAAAATTCCAAAAAAGAAATTCTAAATACCAATAACTCGGAACAAAAT
The DNA here is from genome assembly GCA_947446865.1 of Flavobacteriaceae bacterium. Classification (GTDB taxonomy): domain Bacteria; phylum Bacteroidota; class Bacteroidia; order Flavobacteriales; family Flavobacteriaceae; genus Flavobacterium. The sequence goes on from CANFHX010000044.1 coordinate 18,162, forward strand.
TTCCGAACTGCTGAAAACATTGAACTGAAACCCATCTATTCCAAAGAAGATACCAAAGGATTAGAACACTTAGGTTTTGGAGCTGGATTTTCACCTTATTTAAGAGGTCCTTATGCAACGATGTACGTTCGTCGCCCATGGACGATTCGCCAATATGCAGGATTTTCCACTGCCCAAGAAAGCAATGCCTTCTATAGAAGGAACCTTGCTGCTGGACAAAAAGGACTTTCCGTTGCCTTCGATTTAGCAACCCACAGAGGTTACGATTCCGATCACGAACGCGTTTTTGGTGATGTTGGAAAAGCAGGGGTTGCCATTGATTCGGTAGAAGATATGAAAATATTATTCGACCAAATTCCATTAGATGAAATGTCGGTTTCCATGACCATGAACGGTGCCGTTTTGCCTATTATGGCATTCTATATTGTGGCTGCCGAAGAACAAGGCGTTGCTCCTGAATTACTTTCAGGAACCATCCAAAATGATATTTTGAAGGAATTCATGGTGCGAAACACCTATATCTACCCTCCTACTCCTTCCATGAAAATCATTGCCGATATATTTGAATATTCTAGCAAAAATATGCCGAAATTCAACTCTATTTCTATTTCAGGTTACCACATGCAAGAAGCCGGAGCTACTGCCGATATTGAATTGGCTTACACTCTTGCAGATGGTTTAGAATACATTCGAACAGGTTTAGCAACCGGAATGAAAATTGACGAATTTGCTCCACGCCTATCTTTTTTCTGGGCAATTGGAATGAACCATTTTATGGAAATTGCCAAGATGCGTGCTGGAAGAATGTTGTGGGCAAAATTGCTAAAACAATTTAATCCAAAAGACGAAAAATCATTGGCTTTGCGAACCCATTGCCAAACTTCAGGTTGGAGTTTAACCGAGCAAGATCCCTTTAATAATGTGGCACGAACTGCTATTGAAGCATCGGCAGCAGCATTTGGAGGAACGCAATCGTTGCACACCAATGCATTAGACGAAGCCATTGCATTACCAACCGATTTCTCGGCACGAATTGCTAGAAATACCCAAATATTTTTACAAGAAGAAACCAAAATTTGCAAAACTGTTGACCCTTGGGCAGGAAGTTACTATGTAGAAACATTAACCAAAGAAATTGCAGACAAAGCCTGGGCGTTAATTGAAGAAGTAGAAGAATTGGGTGGCATGACCAAAGCCATCGAATCGGGAATTCCTAAATTGCGTATTGAAGAAGCCGCTGCAAGAAAACAAGCACGTATAGATAGTAGCCAAGATATTATTGTTGGAATTAATAAATACCGTTTAGAAAAAGAAGATCCACTTCAGATTTTAGATGTAGATAACGACATGGTGCGCAAGCAACAAATAGAACGTTTGCATCAAATAAAAGCCACTCGAGATACTGCTAAAGTAAAAGAGTGTTTGGCAAAATTAACCGATGCTGCTAAAAATTCTAACGGAAATTTATTATCTTTAGCCGTAGAAGCTGCAAGAAATAGAGCCACATTAGGCGAAATTAGTGATGCGCTCGAAGAAGTTTTTGGAAGATATAAAGCACAAATTAGATCCTTTAGTGGCGTGTATAGTAAAGAGATAAAAGACGATAAAAGTTTTGAAAAAGCAAAACAATTAGCCGATGCCTTCGCTAAAAAAGAAGGACGTCGACCACGTATTATGATTGCCAAAATGGGACAAGACGGTCACGACCGTGGTGCCAAAGTGGTAGCCACAGGTTATGCCGATGTAGGTTTTGATGTGGACATTGGTCCTTTGTTTCAAACCCCTGCCGAAGCCGCTAAACAAGCAGTAGAAAACGACGTACATATATTAGGGGTTTCTTCACTTGCTGCCGGACATAAAACTCTAGTGCCTCAAGTTATTGAAGAACTAAAAAAATACGGACGCGAAGATATTATGGTTATTGTAGGTGGTGTTATCCCAGCGCAAGATTACCAATTTCTTTTTGATGCGGGTGCCGTTGCCGTTTTTGGTCCTGGAACCAAAATTAGTGAAGCCGCAATAAGTATCTTGGAAGTTTTATTGAAGGATTAGAAGCACTATTGTTTTTCCCAAACTTTGTCATTCTGACTCAGGAAGAATCCCATAAAACCATTAAACACCATCTGAAAAGTTGGTGTTTTTTTTTAAATCAATCCTAAAAGGTTTTAAAAAGTTAAATTTAGATGAAAGATTTACAATTTTTTATCTTCTAAAATAATATTTACCTATTTAGTTATACTTTTTAACGATTTGAATATAATTTTTTCTATAGTGCATTTTATTTATGCCGATTTATAAATAATTTATGCTGATTTTAAAATATATTTTACTAAATTTAATATATATTTTAATTAAATTAAAATAGTTTTTGATGATTTTAAAATAGTTTTTGATGTATTTAATAGTAATTATACCATTTATAATATTGTTTTTGGCATATTATTATAAAATTTTTATAGGATACTGGGAGTAGTCATTAGATTGTGTAAACTCAAAAGAAGCTTCGGGGTCAAGTCTTAATGGCGCCAATTAAGACTTGACCCCGAAGGGGATTAAAAAGAGTATATTTAAACAAATTAAAAAACACAGTCATGGAAATTAAAGATGGAAAGT
>CANFHX010000045.1 GCA_947446865.1 Flavobacteriaceae bacterium
ATTCTATGTCCTTACTTTGCAGTGTTCATACACATATTGCTTGTTATCACGAAAGCCCGAGGGAATAGACCCGATGAAAGCTTAGCAACCCTACCCTGTAGAAGGTGCTACATTCTAGTTTGAAAATCAAACAAAGATAACCACGAGAAATTTTCTTCTCACTTTCCACGATAACATAAAATATAGTACAGAATTTCCACAAGTCCTTTGACCTTTGGAATATTCTGAAGCGAATGGCTTGCGCATTTTAGCAAACCATTTTCCCGCTTTTCGTTGCAATCTCGCCAAGAAAAATGGCGAGGATTTCCACTTCAATCGGGGCTAAAAAACAAACCATTTTTTGTGAAAATAAGTTTCCAAAAGAACCATTTCTTAATAAACTTATATTTCCTTAATGTTTTTTTTTAAAAACTTAGCGACTTAGTGCCTTCGTGGCAAAAAAAAATAGAATATGACTAAAATAGAACAAGCAATAAAAGAAAGAATCCTAGTGCTCGATGGCGCTATGGGAACCATGTTGCAACGAAACAACTTCTCTGAAGAAGATTTCCGTGGTGAACGATTTAAAAACTTTCCACATCCATTAAAAGGCAACAACGACTTACTTTCCATCACCCAACCCGAAGCCGTTAAGCAAGTCCATCGTTTGTATTTTCAAGCAGGTGCCGATATTGTAGAAACCAATACCTTCTCAGGAACCACCATCGGAATGGCCGATTACCACCTAGAAGATATCGTCTACGAACTAAACTACCAATCGGCTAAAATTGCCCGAGAAGTAGCCGACGAATTCACCGACAGGCCTCGATTTGTTGCTGGCTCCATAGGACCAACCAATAGAACCGCATCTATGAGTCCAGATGTAAACGATCCAGGATATCGTGCCGTAACTTTTGACAGTTTGCGAATTGCCTACAAGCAACAAGTAGAAGCACTAATTGATGGAGGTTGCGACGTTCTATTAGTCGAAACAATATTTGATACCCTAAATGCCAAAGCAGCACTTTTCGCTATCGAAGAAGTAAAAGAAGAACGGAATATAAATATTCCGGTAATGGTTTCTGGTACCATCACTGATGCATCCGGAAGAACCCTTTCAGGTCAAACCGTTGAAGCGTTTTTAATCTCCATTGCGCACATTCCGTTATTAAGTATAGGATTTAATTGTGCATTGGGTGCCGACCAATTAAAACCTTACTTAAAACGTTTGGCAATGAATACCCAATTAAACATTTCAGCACATCCTAATGCAGGTTTGCCTAATGCCTTTGGCCAATACGACCAAACGCCAATAGAAATGCAAGCCTTAATTAGAGAATATCTAAAAGACAATTTAGTAAACATAATAGGTGGTTGTTGTGGCACAACACCAGAACACATCAAAGCAATAGCAGACGTTGCCAAAGAATTCCAACCACGCAGCGTAGAGACGCAATTTATTGCGTCTTAAACAATTTATTGCGTCTTAAACAATTTATTGCGTCTTAAAACAGAATAAACATGTCAAAAATAAATTTACAACTTTCCGGTTTAGAGCCACTTTACGTAGATGAAAATTCCATTTTCGTAAACGTTGGTGAACGAACCAATGTAACAGGTTCTCGTAAATTCCTTCGATTAATTAAAGAAGAAAAATACGAAGAAGCACTTTCGGTAGCAAGAGAACAAGTAGAAGGTGGCGCACAAATCATCGATGTTAATATGGACGAAGGAATGTTAGATGGTGTTTATGCCATGACCAAATTCCTAAATCTAATTGCTGCCGAACCTGATATTGCTCGAGTTCCTGTAATGATTGATAGTTCCAAATGGGAAATCATTGAAGCAGGTTTGAAAGTTATTCAAGGAAAAGGAGTTGTCAATTCTATCTCTTTAAAAGAAGGAGAAGCACAATTTATCCACCACGCCAAATTAATAAAACGATATGGTGCAGCGGTAATTGTAATGGCATTTGACGAAAACGGTCAAGCCGATACTTACGAAAGACGTATTGAAATTTGCAAAAGAAGTTATGATATTTTAGTAAATGAAGTACATTTTCCAGCGCAAGACATCATTTTTGATCCGAATATTTTTCCGGTTGCAACTGGAATGGACGAACATAAATTAAATGCATTAGATTTTTTCAAAGCTACCAAATGGATTCGGGAAAATCTTCCTTATGCCGGAGTTTCAGGTGGAGTAAGTAATGTTTCTTTTTCGTTTCGGGGTAATGATAAAGTTCGGGAAGCCATGCATTCGGCATTTTTATACCATGCCATCCAAAACGGAATGACCATGGGAATCGTAAACCCAGAAATGCTTGAAATTTACGACCAAATTGACAAAACGCTCTTAGAACATGTAGAAGATGTTCTTCTAAATAGAAGAGAAGATGCTACCGAAAGATTATTAGATTTAGCAGAAACCTTCAAAGGGGATTTCAAAATAAATGAAAAAGCAATTCAAGAATGGAGAAACTATCCAATTCAAGAACGACTGACCCATTCGTTAGTAAAAGGAATTGACGAATTCATTGAATTGGATGTTGAGGAAGCACGATTAGAAGCCAACAAAGCCATTGAAGTTATTGAAATAAACCTAATGGCAGGAATGAATGTGGTAGGCGATTTATTCGGAAGTGGGAAAATGTTTCTGCCTCAAGTAGTAAAATCGGCTAGGGTAATGAAAAAAGCGGTGGCGTATTTACTTCCATATATTGAAGCCCAAAAAGACGGGAAATCTTCCAGTGCTGGAAAAGTTTTAATGGCAACCGTAAAGGGGGATGTCCATGATATCGGTAAAAATATTGTAGCAGTAGTTTTAGGCTGCAACAACTTTGAAATTATTGATTTAGGAGTTATGGTTCCGCCAGAAAAAATTATTGAAGCTGCCATTCGTGAAAACGTAGACATTATAGGTCTTAGCGGATTGATTACGCCGTCACTTGACGAAATGGTATACTTAGCCAAAGAAATGGATAAATTAAATATTTCCATTCCTATTATGATTGGTGGTGCAACTACTTCTCGCGCACATACTGCCGTTAAAATTGCACCCGAATATTCAGCAACAGTTGTTCACGTAAACGATGCCTCTAGGGCGGTAACGGTAGCAAGTAATTTGCTCCAGTCAGAAACCAAAGAAGGATATGTAAAAGGCATTCGCGAAGAATATAATGTGCTTAGGGAAGGTTATTTAAATAGAAGTCGCGATAAAAATTACCTTTCTTTAGAAGACGCACGAAAAAATAAATTGCAATTAAATTGGGATAATTTCAATCCAGTAAAACCAAATTTTATTGGAACAAAAACTATTGAAGTAGATTTATCCGAATTAGTAGATTTTATCGATTGGACTCCGTTTTTCAATTCATGGGAATTGTATGGAAAATATCCAGCAATTTTGACTGATGAAGTGGTTGGCGAACAAGCAACCAATTTATTTGCAGATGCTCAAGAAATGTTGCAAAAAATCGTTTCCGAAAAATGGCTAACTGCCAAAGGAATTCTAGGAATTTTTCCTGCGAATACCGTAAACGATGATGACATTGAGCTTAAACTTCCAGCCTCCAGCTTCCATCTTCTAACTTTAAGACAACAATCCCAAAAAACAGCTGGTGCTCCAAACATTGCTTTGGCTGATTTTATTGCTCCAAAAGATTCTGGAAAGCAAGATTATATAGGTTGTTTTTGTGTCACTACAGGATTTGGGGTGGAAGAAAAAGCAACCGAATTTGAAAAACAATTAGACGATTACAATTCCATTTTAGTAAAAGCATTAGGCGATAGATTAGCCGAAGCCTTTGCAGAATATTTGCATTTAAAAGTTCGAAAAGAAATTTGGGGTTATGCATCCGATGAAAACTTATCCAATCAAGATTTAATATCCGAAGAATACAAAGGAATTCGACCTGCACCGGGTTATCCGGCATGTCCAGACCATTTGGAAAAACCAACCATTTGGAAGTTGCTAAACGTCGAACAAGAAATAGGCGTACGATTAACCGAAAGCATGGCGATGTGGCCAGCATCCTCTGTATCGGGTTACTATTTTGCAAATCCGGAAAGCAAGTATTTCGGACTCGGAAAGATAAAAGAAGATCAAGTAATTGATTACGCAAAACGTAGAGGGATTTCTACCGAAAAAGCAAACAAATGGCTTAGTCCAAATATAGCAGATTAACCGAGGTTGAAGGTAGTAGCGAGTAGGAAGAACCTACAACCTACAACCTACAACCCACAACCTAAAAAATCATGAAAGTAACACAACACATAGAAAATGCACAAGGAAAACCATTATTTTCTTTCGAAATTTTACCACCTTTAAAAGGGCAAAACATACAATCTATTTTTGATAGTATCGATCCGTTAATGGAATTCAACCCTCCGTTTATCGATGTAACGTACCATCGGGAAGAATACGAATTTAAAGAATTACCAAGCGGTTTATTGCAAAAGAAAATTGTAAAAAAACGCCCAGGAACGGTTGGAATTTGTGCTGCAATTCAAAATAAATACAATGTAGACGCTATCCCACATATTTTGTGTGGAGGTTTTACCAAAGAAGACACCGAAAATTTATTGATTGATCTAGATTTTCTAGGTATTGACAATGTAGTTGCACTTCGTGGCGATGCTTTAAAAAACGAGACCTATTTCAAACCCGAAAAAGAAGGAAACGAATTTGCTTCCGATTTGGTTTTGCAAATCAATAATTTGAATAACGGAATTTATCTAGATGAAGATTTGAAAAATTCTGCAAAAACTAATTTTAGTATTGGTGTTGCAGGCTATCCAGAGAAACACATGGAGGCTCCGAGTTTAGATAGCGATATTCATTTTTTAAAGGAGAAAATAAGAAATGGCGCAGAATATATTATCACGCAAATGTTTTTTGATAATAAAAAATTCTTCGATTTTGTTACTAAATGCCGTGCTGCTGGAATAACAGTTCCAATTATTCCGGGATTAAAACCTATTGCAACCAAAAAACAACTGAATTTAATTCCGCATCGATTTAGTATTGAATTACCAGATGATTTAATAATGTCGGTGGTTAAAGCCAAAGATAATGATGCGGTAAAACAAATTGGTATTGAATGGTGTATTGCACAAAGTAAAGAATTAGTTGCTGCCGGAATTCCGGTATTGCATTATTACTCCATGGGAAAAGCCGAGAATATTAAAGCAATTGCAACGGCAGTTTTTTAAACCTAATTATAAATTACATGCCCTTGATACAATTGTTGCACATCCACAATTGGAGGATTATTTTTTAGAATGATATCTCCGGTGCTCACCATTTTTCCGGTAATGCTTTGAATTGGGCGAACAAGCATGTCGTTCGATCCTCTATGGTATACTTTTATGGTTTGTGCCGTCAAGTTGGAAGCATCAATTCGTCCATCGCCAGCATATAAATTCAAGTTTGCTTCATTGGTAGTTCCCGAAATAAAATACCTGGAAACATTGTTGTTCTCTATCACTAATTGGTTGTTGTTAATAGCAATATAGAAATCTCCGGTTCCAGCACCCTCTTCACCATCTCCATCTTTATCTAAAGCAAAAATTCGTAGGGTTGGAAAAGTTAACACCCCATTAGAACTAATATTGCGCTCTGTTTTAGAATAAATTTCTTCAAGATTTGGAGTGGTAATATAGAAGGTAGTTTGCCCATATTCTCGCAACCAATTGCAAGTAGTATTGTCGGCAAACACCAATTGATTATCGTTTTGTGTAACCGAAACATTATTAATCAAGTTGCTCCCCGATTTAATTTCAACCTTATATTCTGGTCCTTGCGTAATCACAACCGCAATGCCACGATACACTTTTATTCTGGTAAACGGATTTACCGGAATCGTTCTAGTTACCATATCTCCGGTGCTTTCATAGCATTCACTTGGTTTTTCACACGAAATGAAAACCAATAAAAAACTTAGTAAAATAAATATCTTTCTCATACTTTTATAATCTTACACCAACACCAAATTCTAAAGCCTCTGCCAAAAACATGTGCGTTTTTACAGAAAAACTAGTAAATACTTTCGGCGTGAAATGGTATTTAAATCCAACTCGGTCATAAAGAGCGATGTCATTTACAAAAGGGCGATAAACGTAATAGCCCACCTGCGCCTCCAAAGAAATTTTATTCACAAATAATTCATATCCCACAAACAAACCAACCCTTTTATAATCGGTATTTGGGTCAATATTCAATTCCGGATAGGCATTGGCTTTGTATTTTATGTAATCCTTAAACGAATTAGTCAAGAAAAGTTCGGTTCCCAATTGCAAAGCACTTTTTCGGTTAAACCGTTTGTCAACAAAAAAAGAAGCATGGTAAAACGGGTATTGACCACTGCCGATAACGGGACTTTCGTTATAACCACTGCGCAAAACAAAATTATATTTTAGTGGTTCGCTAAAGTCTTTCGTAACTGCAGCAGTGTCAATGGCTCTAGTGGTATTATTTGAAAAATCATAATTCACGCCAACATTCACAAAAAAAGTATTGATGCCACTGTTAGGCGATTTAGTTCGTCCGTTCGAAAAATGCGTAAAAAGAAACCCCGCCTGAAGCCCTAATTTATCTATGAGATGCTCCTTTTTGTAAAACAAACCAAAAATGGTATTAGCCATCAAAGTTGATCCAAAAGCCTTGTTTTTACTATTCTCTATCTTATCATACGGATTGGTTGCGTACCCAACGCCCTGCGCAACTTTTAGTTCCAAACTTCTATTAAAGAAATAAAAATTATATAAAACACCAGCCGCATAAACCTTTCCAAGAAAATCATTATTGAAATTTTGATACTCCAAATACACCCCGTAATCTGGAAAACGATACGCCGAATGCCATTCGTCTTTGCCGTGCGTTTGCTTAATAAAACTAAGCATCAACCCGTCGGCATGTCCCTGTAAATGGTATAAATCTTTTGTGTGCGGAATAACATTTCCGTGTAAAAACGAAACTTCTAACGCATTGGTATCACCATTTTTCTGCCCAAAAACAGTCAAAGAAAATAAAAAAAGTAAAAAAGAAAACCTTACCATCCTAAAATTTTAGTGGCACAAATATAACAGAATAAGTTTATCTATTACAATTTAAGGAGTCAAGAAATTAGTAGCGAAACTTTAGGCATTTTAGTGAGCCAGTTTCCGGCTATCCGTTGCAAGTTTTTTCATGTCAAGCTATTTTTGTAAGCTATAAAAAGAGCTTCCGATGGTCGCTTTTTTATAGCAACAAAAAATTAGCTTTCCATTTCAAAAAGCTTTCCACTTCTATCCGGGCTAAAAAAGAAACATTGTTTTGTGAAATATCCTGATTGCTAGTAACTAATAGTAATTATTGAAGATAATGAGATCCTACGGAATGAACACTGAACACTAATTATGAAATATTAATCGCTGAACACTGATTACTGAACACTGAACACTACTTCCTCGTCTTCTCTCTAAAAATCTCCTCCAAGTTTTTGCTTTTCAAATTCAATTGCAATGTTTTCAATCCGTTTTCTTGAGCAAAGTCAAATACCGAGGAACGGCAGTCGTTTTCCGTTTCAAATATCAATTCCCAAACATTATCGTGGGGATTTTTGTAGGATTTTAATTCTGATAATTTAGAAAATAAGGCTTCGTCAACTACTTTATCAAACTCTACTTCAATCACTTGTTCCTTAATTTCAGAAACTAATTTGTCTAGTTTTTTATCCGTAACAATTTTTCCGTTGTTGATGATAATTACTCTATCACAAATTGCTTCCACTTCCTGCATGATGTGTGTAGAAAGAAAAACAGTTTTGTTTTTGCCAACATTTTTTATCACATTTCTAATCTCCACCAATTGATTTGGATCCAATCCTGTGGTAGGTTCATCCAAAATCAAAACATCTGGATTATGTAATAATGCCGTTGCCAATCCCACTCTTTGGCGGTATCCTTTAGATAATGCACCTATTTTTTTATGACTTTCTGAAGTTAATCCCGTCAATTGAATTACTTCTTCAATTCGAGATTTGGCCACTTTATACACATCGGCATTAAAAGCCAAATATTCCCGAACATACAAATCCAAATACAACGGATTGTGCTCTGCCAAATACCCAACCGAAAGTTGTACTGCTTTTTGATTTTCGTTTACATCATTACCGTTTACCGAGGCTGTACCTTCATCAGCATTAATATAAGTAGTCAAAATTTTCATCAAAGTAGATTTTCCGGCACCATTCGGACCAAGAAAACCAACAATTTCTCCTTTTTTTACCGAAAACGAAACGTTGTCTAACGCTTTTTGAGCGCCATAACTTTTGGAAATATTTTGAACTTCTATAGACATAACTTGATATTTGAAGCAAATGTAATAATTAATAAAGGAAATCTAAAAACGATTAAAACTTATAACGGATAATAAATGATTTTATGATTTAAAAAAAGGAATTTATAAGAAATCTTAGTAATGTGCAGTCCAAAATCACTCGGATATTAATTATTTAACGCACATTTGGTAAATGTTTTTACGTTAGTTACTGTAGGTTTACTAATTTTGTCTAAAATTAAAAATTTGAGAGTAAGCCAGAAGATTTCTTCCAACTTCCATCTCCTTCTTCCAACTAAAATACCATGGAAAATAATAAAGAAATGCGAACTTGGTTAAATGATTTCCATTTACCACATCCAATAGTAATTGCAGGGCCTTGCAGTGCCGAGACCGAAGAACAAGTCTTGAAAATTGCACACGAATTGAAAGATTCTAAAGTGTCTATTTTTCGTGCTGGGATTTGGAAACCAAGAACACGTCCGGGAGGATTTGAAGGCGTTGGTGAAATCGGATTGAAATGGTTGCAAAAAGCCAAAGCCGAAACGGGCTTGCTTATGGCAGTGGAAGTTGCCAATGCGGCTCACGTCAAACTTGCGTTAGAACATGATATCGATGTGCTTTGGATTGGTGCTCGAACCACGGTGAACCCATTTGCAGTGCAAGAAATTGCCGATGCGTTGCAAAATACCGATAAAATTGTTTTGGTGAAAAACCCTGTAAACCCTGACTTGGCTTTGTGGATTGGTGGTGTCGAGCGTTTGTATAATGCCGGAATTAAAAAATTAGGAATCATCCACAGAGGGTTTTCTACTTATGAAAAAACAAAATATAGAAACAATCCCGAATGGCAAATTGCGATTGATTTCCAACATAAATTTCCCGATTTACCTTTAATTATTGATCCTTCTCACATTACCGGAAATCGCGATATGATTTTTCAAGTAACACAAGAAGCATTGGATTTAAATTATGACGGGATGATAATTGAAACCCATATTGACCCAGACAATGCCTGGAGTGATAAAGCCCAACAAGTAACTCCAAGCCAATTAAAGAAAATAATTTCCGATTTAACCATCCGAAATGCAACCGATGCAACCGATGATTACCAACAACGACTAAACCAACTTCGAGGAAAAATCGACGAATTTGATACTAAATTGTTAGAGGTAATCGGTAAAAGAATGAAAGTTGCTGCTAGTATTGGTGCTTTGAAAAAAGAAAAAAATGTTGCTGTTTTACAAAACAAACGTTGGAACGAAGTTTTAGATAAAATGATTGCCGACGGAAGCCAAAAAGGGTTAAGCGAAGAATTTATTGTACAATTTTTTAAAGCAATCCACCAAGAAAGCATTACCCACCAAGAGAAAATATTTAATTCTTAATAGGGTTCAAGGTTCTAAGTTTTGAGTTCTGGGTTCTGGGTTTTAGGCCTAAGATAATAATTTAAAATTAGTTTTATCTATATTTGCAAATCTGGAACTCAAGATCTAGAGCATAAAACCTAGAACCTAGAACTTACAACCCAAAACTCACAACCCACAACCAAAATATGACCGGACTTGTTTATAAATCTACTGGAAGTTGGTACACCGTGAAATCGGAGGAAGACGTTTTTATGGAATGTCGCATCAAAGGGAAATTCCGAATTAAGGGTATCAAGAGCACCAACCCAATTGCGGTTGGCGATTTGGTAGATTATGAATTAGACGAAACTTCGGATGTTACCACAGGAACCATCTACCATATCCACGACAGAAAAAATTATATCGTTCGGAAATCGGTAAACTTGTCGCATCAAATGCACATTATCGCATCCAATTTAGATTATGTTTTTCTATTAATTACGATAGACAATCCCCCAACAACCTTCAATTTTATAGATCGATTTTTGGTTACGGCAGAGGCTTATGGCATTACTACAATTTTGGTTTTCAATAAAATAGATACCCTTGAAGGAGCAACTTTAGAGGAACAGTTATACATGCAACACGTTTATCAGGAAATTGGCTACCAATGCCTTAGAGTTTCTTCCACCGAAAATAAAGGAGTTGAAGAATTGAAAGAAATAATGAAGGATAAAATCACTATGTTTTCTGGACATTCGGGAGTAGGAAAATCTACTTTGGTAAATGCTTTAGAGCCTAGTTTGCATCTAAAAACCAAAACCATATCCGAACAAAGCAAACAAGGACAACATACCACCACTTTTGCTGAAATGTACGATTTGTCGTTTGGAGCCAAAATCATTGATACCCCAGGGATCAAAGGTTTCGGAATTGTGGACATGGAAAAAGAAGAAATAAGCGGTTATTTTCCTGAATTTTTCAAATTAAAAGACCAATGCAAATTTAATAATTGTTTACACAAAGAAGAGCCCCATTGCGCCATCAAAAAAGCATTAGAAGAAGATAAAATTTCTTGGACCCGTTACAATAGTTATTTAAAAATCCTCGAAGGCGATGATGAAAATTACCGCACCGATATTTATAATGACGATAGAATTGCAAGCGACGAAACCAGAAATAAGTAGGCAGTGGTCAGTGGTCAGTTTCGCAGTCATTGCGAGGAGGCACGACGAAGCAATCCAATCCCATAATTCACAATTATAATGAAAGTTGTAATCCAAAGAGTTTCTCAAGCATCTGTAACTATAGATTCTAAAATAGTAGCCGAAATCCAAAAAGGGTTATTAGTTCTTGTTGGAATTGAAGATGCCGACACGCAAGAAGACATCCTTTGGCTGACTTCTAAAATTGCAAACCTTCGAATTTTTGAAGATGAAAATGAAGTGATGAATCTTTCCATAAAAGATATAAATGGCGATATTATTGTTGTCAGTCAATTCACACTTCATGCCTCTACCAAAAAAGGCAACCGTCCTTCTTATATAAAAGCAGCAAAACCAGAAATTGCAATTCCACTTTATGAGAAATTTATCGCCCAACTCGAACAAGAAATAGGAAAAAAACTACAAACAGGAAAATTCGGTGCCGACATGAAAGTACTGCTACTAAACGATGGCCCTGTAACTATAGTAATGGATACTAAAAATAAAGAATAGATCTTTAAATAATCTTCCGAAAATTTTTTAGTCTTTAATTTTTTTTTTAAATTTAAGTAACATATTCATTATTAACTTAAAAAAATTAAAGTATGCCATTTACAAATTTGGAAAACAGACATTTTACAGCCGCTGAAAAAACTACCATTAACGGCTTAATGACCCAACTCGAAACTGCTTTTGCTAACAAGATTGCCAATCTTACCCCTGAGGAACGCAAAAAATATGGAAGTATCAACGAGCAAAACAAACTTATTGTAAACAAAGTAAAAGATTTTAGAGACAACCAACCTGCACTCTCTAGTGCCGATGTAGACTGGGTAGAGTTTGCTGCCGATTTTGACGATAGAGCCTTTAAGCAAGCTGTCATAATTCGTTTTGCAACTTTAGTAGATGGATTAGACAACTCTAAAATTTTACAAGATTACGACAATTACCAAGCTGCCTTAACCGATTATGAATATGCTAAATACAAAGCCAGCGCTAATGCACAAGGCTATAGCCAAAAAGTAGCCGAAATTGCACAATTCTTCACTGGTGGAGCAAATACTAACACTGCAAATCCCGCACCTGTTACACCCTAATAGTTTATAAAAGGAGCCATAGCCTTTATAAACACACCCTCTGAATGTGTACTCCATTCAGAGGGTTTTTTTTGTCATTGCAAGGATGCACGGTTGCGAGGAACGTGTCAAAGCAATCGCACCAACTTTACGTAAACCTCATGAAATTGCTTCCTACCACTTCGTTGCGTTCGCAATGACGAATAACGTGGAGCACCACGTTCGTAACGGGATTACCCACGTTCGTAACGGGGTCATCCACATTATTTAACGAGGTTAACCACGTCTGTAACGGGGTGTGCCACGTTGCGGACCTCGTCAACCACCTCTGGAACGTGGTTACCCACATTAATGCCGAAATTTGCACTCTAAAAATTACCAATATTTTTATTTTCTAATAACTTCTTTTTACCTAAATTAGCATCTAACTATTTTCTATGCTACTATTTCAGAAATTGGTTGGTACCAAACAATTAAAAAGTCATGACAAAAACAAAATCGCTGCACCATGGGAAATTTTTAAAAATCATTTTCATAATCCGGTAGTTCAAGACAACATCCGAGGTAGCAAATAAGAGCAACAAAAGAAAAATTAATTCACAGTCTTAATTCAGATCGGAACGATTTGTAAGAATAAATAAAAGATACATTATACTTTAACAAACAGTCAAGAACCTAAAAAAAGCCCCAATATAAATTGTTAACTGACATTAAAAAACAGAAAACTATGAAATACAGAGACAAAATTTTAGATTTTATTTTAGATGACGATGCAAATGAGAATGCTTTGATGGATTGGATTCAATCCATGCCATTACTGGATCAACCAGATATTCTTAGAGAATTTGAAGAAATTGTTTTAGAAATTACCAAAGAAGAAGGTGCTGACATAAACGAAATGGTACCCGAATTTAGCAGTTTTTCAAAAAAAATAGACGAATATGAAGACAAAATCCTAGACGAAAAACTTGCCGAAGCCAATTTGGTTATGGCGCAACAAGATTTAGATAAATCTATGTTAGAAGTGGATGAAGCAGTTGAAGGAGTACGAGAATATATAATGGATTGCATTGTAAACAATGAAGAAAATGCCGAAGAGATGAAAGAATTGGCTCAAAAAATAATGCAGTCAGAAAAAGATAATGATATGTTTGATCCATTAAATTGGATTAGAATTTTATAAAGAAAATGAATAATATTAACGGATAGTTAGGCTTTAAAACTAAAACCTGCAACCTAAAACCTACGTTATGGATTTAAAAAACTCCCAACTCGAAGTAGACAATTGGATAAAAAACCACGGGGTTCGTTATTTTAACGAACTAACCAACATGGCACAACTTACTGAAGAAGTAGGCGAAGTAGCCCGAATCATTGCTCGACGTTATGGTGAACAATCTGAAAAAGAATCCGATAAAAATAAAGACCTTGGTGAAGAACTTGCCGATGTGGTTTTTGTAGTATTATGCCTAGCAAACCAAACCGGAATAGACCTTCAATCCGCCTTCGACAAAAAACTAGATTTAAAAACCAATCGCGACCACGATCGGCATCAAAATAACGAAAAATTAAAGTAGTATTAAGATAAGAGTATTACGAATTAAGACTTTAGAAAATTGGATTTAAGACTTCAAAAATCAACAATTAACAAGCAAGTATCAACCATCTCAATCACTGGCTCCAAATCGGAAACCAATAGATTGTTGTTGTTGCAAGCCTTATATTCAAACCTCACTTTAGAAAATACATCTAATTCGGATGACTCCGAAGTAATGATGGAGGCACTAAACCTAAAACCTACAACCCACAACCTACAACCTATAAACATCCACCACGCAGGCACCGCCATGCGTTTTCTAACGGCCTATTTTGCTATTCAAGAAGGAAGCGAAGTTATTTTAACAGGTTCGTCCCGAATGAAAGAGCGCCCTATTAAAATTTTAGTAGATACCTTAAAACAACTTGGGGCAGAAATAATCTATACCGAAAACGAAGGCTTCCCTCCTATAAAAATCATAGGAAAGAAACTAACACAAAGCAAAGTTTCCATTGCGGCAAATGTTAGCAGCCAGTACATTTCGGCCTTATTATTAATCGCACCAAAACTAGAAAACGGATTGGAATTAACCCTTGAAGGTGCAATAACATCTATTCCTTATATTCAAATGACATTGGCATTGCTAAACGAAATTGGAGTAACAACTTCATTTGAAAATAATACTATCAAAGTAAATTCACAATTCACAATTCATAATTCAAAACTCATAATAGAATCCGATTGGTCTTCGGCATCCTATTATTATTCTATTGTTGCACTATCCGAAATTGGCACCCAAATAACCCTATCCAGTTACAAACAAAATAGTTTGCAAGGTGACGCAGCTCTTGTAGAAATCTATAAAGACTTCGGAGTAGAAACAGTTTTCAATAGCAATAATTCCGTTACAATTTCTAAAATTTTAAACCTGAAACCTGAAACTTTAAACTTACAACTAAACAACTCTCCCGACATCGCCCAAACCATTGTCGTTACTTGTTTCGGATTAGGAATTGGTTGTCATTTAACAGGATTACACACCTTAAAAATTAAAGAAACCGACCGTCTAGAAGCGCTAAAAACCGAACTCACGAAACTAGGAGCCTCTATTTCTGTTACTAACGATAGTCTTACTTTACAACCATCGGATGCTAATTTTTTGATTGGAAGAAACACAACAATCGCTACCTACCAAGACCACCGAATGGCTATGGCATTTGCGCCCTTAGCACTAAAAACTTCCTTAGTTATAGAAGATGCTGAAGTAGTTTCTAAATCCTACCCAACCTTTTGGAACGATCTAAAATCCATTGGTTTCCAAATTTCAGAATTAAAATAACTTTGCTACTTTGTCTCTTTGCGTGCAAAAAAACACACCCAATCGTGAAAATTACCTTTGTGACTAGAAAAAGCAAACTATAAAAAAACCTCGTGACTTGTTGTCTTTGTGGCAATCTCAAAAATAAACCGCAAAACACTTGACAACGCCTATCTCACAATCGTATATTTGCCAACTATTAAATTTTCATAGCAATATTTAAAATTTAATATCTAAAATTTAATATACAAATATGAAATTATCTCATTTTCAATTCAACCTTCCAACAGAATTACTTGCTGAATTTCCGGCAGAAAACCGCGACGAATCTCGTTTAATGGTTATCGATAGAAAAAAAGGAACTATAGAACACAAAATGTTCAAAGACGTTATCGATTATTTTGGCGATGGCGATGTTATGGTTTTGAACAATACTAAAGTTTTCCCTGCTCGTATGTTTGGAAACAAAGAAAAAACCGGTGCTCGTATTGAAGTTTTCTTGTTAAGAGAATTAAATGCCGAACAACGTCTTTGGGATGTATTGGTAGATCCAGCTCGTAAAATCAGAATTGGAAATAAATTATATTTTGGCGATGACGATTCGTTAGTAGCTGAAGTCATTGATAATACTACCTCTCGCGGAAGAACCTTACGTTTTCTATACGATGGGTCTTACGAAGAGTTCCGTAATAAATTAACCGAACTTGGTGAAACACCAATTCCAAAATACATCAATCGTGAAGTAACTCCCGAAGATGCAGAGCGTTACCAAACTATTTATGCTAAAGAAGAAGGAGCTGTAGCTGCACCAACTGCAGGTTTACACTTTTCTAAACACCTTTTAAAACGTTTAGAAATAAAAGGAGTTGAATTTGCTGAAGTTACCCTTCACGTAGGTTTAGGAACTTTTAATCCGGTAGAAGTGGAAGATTTATCCAAACACAAAATGGATTCGGAAGAGTTAAAAATCAACCAAAAAGCGTGCGACATTGTAAATGGTGCCAAAATAAACAAAAAGAAAATATGTGTAGTAGGAACTACTTCTATGCGTGCTATAGAAAGTTCTGTTTCCTCCCAACGCACCTTAAATCCATTCGAAGGATGGACTAATAAATTCATCTTTCCTCCATACGATTTCAGTCTTGCCGATGCAATGATTACCAATTTCCACACCCCAAAATCAACTTTATTAATGATGATTTCGGCATTCTGTGGTCACGATTTAATGAAAAAAGCCTACGAAGAAGCCATTAAGGAAGAATATAAATTCTATTCCTATGGTGACGCCATGCTAATCATATAATTTTTAAAGAAATACAATCAAGAAAAAATCTCATCAGAAATGGTGAGATTTTTTTATGTTTAAATGGTAAAAAACATATTAAAATATAATTTTAATAATGCAAACCTTGATTATCTATTCAACCACCAAATACTACCATTCAAAACCATAGCAAAACTTACCCAGGCCAAATAAGGAACTAACAACATTCCGGCAACTTTATCTATTTTCTTAAATTGGGTATAGGTTTCAAAAATTAGTAACCATAAAAGCACTATCTCTATTAAAGACAAAAAAGGATTGTGCAAATAAAAGAATAATAACGACCAAATTGCATTTAAAGCCAACTGAATAATAAAAAACATAAAGGCTTTCTTTACGATTTCGGCATCTTGTTCCATTCTATTCCAAACCATGCCACCCGCAACACCCATCATTATATAAAGAATAGTCCACACGGGAGCGAAAATCCAATTCGGTGGATTAAACGAGGGTTTAACAAGTGTAGGATACCAAGTAGTAATACTATCCTTAGTAACCATCCCCGACAAATAACCAACCACCAAACAAGTAATTAAAACCACAGCTATTCGTAAAATCTTTTGCATTTTGTTTATATTTAATACAAATATAGTAAACAAAAGGTTTTAGTTTTTCTAAAATAAGTATCTTTGTCAAAATTATTAAATATGATTTCCGAAAAGGATTTTATTACCACCCAGTTTTCTACTACTATAAACGACGGAAACTTCGCTTGGAGTGCGCCAAGTAACATTGCTTTAGTGAAATATTGGGGTAAAAAAGAAAACTCCGAAAACCAATTAGCAGAACAAATTCCTGCCAACCCTTCCATAAGTTTTACCTTAAAAAATTGTAAAACAATAACCAAATTAGCATTTGCCAAAAAAGAAGAAACCACCAATTTCTCCTTCGACTTGCTATTTGAAGGAAAACCCAAAGAAGATTTCAAACCAAAAATCCAAAAGTTTTTGGAACGTATTGAAATCTATTGCCCTTATTTGAAAAACTATCATTTTACCATTGATACCCAAAACACCTTTCCGCACAGTTCCGGAATTGCCTCTTCCGCATCTGGAATGGCAGCGCTAGCAATGAACATCATGAGTTTGGAAAAAGAATTAAACCCAACCATGACCGAAGATTACTTTTACCAAAAAGCATCTTTTCTTGCTCGTTTAGGGTCAGGAAGTGCCTGCCGAAGCGTAAAAGGAAGCGTAGTAGTTTGGGGAAAACACGAAGAAATAAAAGGAAGTTCCGATTTATTTGGAGTAGAGTTTCCAACCAAAATTCATGCTAATTTCAACAATTACCAAGACACTATTTTATTAGTAGACAAAGGAGAGAAACAAGTTTCAAGCACCGTTGGACATAATTTAATGCACAACCATCCCTTTGCGGAACAACGTTTTTTACAAGCGCCACAAAATCTTTCCAATATAAAAACCATTTTAGAAACAGGAAATATTGACGAATTCATCCAACTTGTAGAGAGTGAAGCCCTCACTTTACATGCCATGATGATGACCTCTATGCCCTATTTCATTTTAATGAAACCCAACACTCTAGAAATTTTAAACAAAATCTGGAAGTTTCGTAAAGAAACTAATATTCCAGTTTGTTTCACTTTAGATGCAGGAGCAAACGTGCATGTTTTGTATCCCGAAAACGTTAGAGTAGAAACTTTGCAATTTATTAAAGACGAATTAGTTGGCTATTGTCAAAATGGGCAGTATATTTGTGATGAAATTGGAAATGGAAGTGAAATTTTAAACTAGTTTTAAATATGGATATTCAAGCCGAAAAAATATCATTAGCGCAGTTATTGCTTCAAACCGAAGACGTTACCATAATTAAAAAGGTGAAAGCAATTTTTAATTCTCAAAGAAAAGATTGGTGGGACGAATTGAGTATTGCTCAAAAAGAA
Source organism: Flavobacteriaceae bacterium (assembly GCA_947446865.1). Lineage (GTDB taxonomy): Bacteria > Bacteroidota > Bacteroidia > Flavobacteriales > Flavobacteriaceae > Flavobacterium. The sequence continues at coordinate 18,011 of CANFHX010000045.1, forward strand.
GCCATAGAAGAAGGATTAGATGATTTTAAAAATGGAAGAACTATATCTTATGAAGATGTAAAAAAACAATTAGGCATATTGTGAAAGAGTTAATTTTTTCTGCTAGAAGTCTCAAAGAAATCAAAAATATTTCGGAGTACATTACAGCAAAATGGTCTTTAAGAGTCAATTTAAAATTTTTACAAAAATTAAAATCTAATTTTGATTTATTAATAATCAATCCGGAAATTTTTCCTCCTAACAAACAAAATAATTTAAGGAGATGTGTTGTTTCTAAACAAACAACAATCTTTTATAAAATTGAAAAAAATCAAATTGTAATAGTTTCTGTTTTCGATACACGCCAAAATCCAAATAAAATCAATAAAATAAAATAATTTTTCATTGTTAATTATCAATTAAAAAATATGAAAGGACCCTTATTTTACTCTAAAATATTACTCTTCGGAGAATATGGAATCATCAAAGATTCTAAAGGCTTATCTATTCCTTATAATTTCTATAATGGCGCCTTAAAAGTAACCGAAAACCCTTCGGCAGAAGCCATAAAATCAAACGAAAGTTTAAAACGTTTTGTTGTTTATTTAGAAAATCTTCAAAAAGAGCAATCCGAACTAGTGACTTTTAACTTATCTCTTTTAAATGCCGACGTAACAAGAGGCATGTATTTTGATTCTAGCATCCCGCAAGGATATGGAGTAGGAAGCAGTGGTGCTTTAGTTGCTGCTATTTACGATAAATATGCCAACGAAAAAATTACAGTTCTAGAAAATCTTACACGCGAAAAACTACTTCAATTGAAGAATATTTTCGCTCAAATGGAATCCTTTTTCCACGGAAAAAGTTCTGGTTTAGACCCTTTAAACAGTTATTTAAGCATTCCAATCCTTATAAATTCCAAAGACAATATCGAAGCCACCGGAATCCCTTCCCAAAGTGCAGAAGGCAAAGGTGCTGTTTTCTTGTTAGACTCTGGAATTGTTGGCGAAACGGCTCCTATGGTAAACATCTTTATGGAAAACCTAAAAGACCAAGGTTTCCGTACCATGCTTAAAAACCAATTCGTTAAATACACCGATTTGTGTGTAGAAAACTTCCTTGGAGGCGATAAAAAATCCTTGTTTTCCAATACCAAAAAACTTTCTGCTGTAGTTCTAAACAACTTCAAACCAATGATTCCAGAACAATTTCACGGAATCTGGCAAAAAGGAATTGACACCAACGATTACTACTTAAAACTTTGTGGTTCTGGTGGTGGTGGCTACATCCTTGGTTTTACCGAAGATTTAGAAAAAGCAAAAAAATCCTTAAAAGACTATACGTTAGAAGTGGTTTACCAATTTTAACCGACTAAATCATGTTAAGCCGACAAACCAAACGCACCATTCTGAAAATACTCAGCATGTTCTCTGTGGTTCGCGGTTACAACATCCCCATTATTGCTCTTGCACAATACCTATCGGCAATATTTATTATGGCCCGAGAAAAGCGCGCTTTAACCGTACTTTTAGATTTTAATCTTTTTATAATTGTCATTGTTTCAGGACTAACTATTGCATCAGGTTACATTATCAACAACTTTTACGACAGTAAAAAGGACCTAATCAACCGCCCCAACAAGTCTAGAATCGACCATTTAGTAAGCCAAAGAACCAAACTCCAAGTCTATTTCACCGTAAATTTTATAGTAGCATTATTGGCAATGCTCGTTTCGTTTAGAGCCGTAATGTATTTTTCAACTTACATTTTCTTAATTTGGTTTTACTCCCACAAACTAAAAAAATACCCAATAATAGGCAATTTAACTGCTTCGTTACTTGCAATTTTGCCGTTTTTCGCAATATTATTATACTACAAAAACCTCTATCCTGAGATTTTTGCACACGCAACATTTTTATTTTTGCTGCTTTTAATCCGCGAAATAATAAAAGATTTAGAAAACATAAAAGGCGATATAGCCAACGATTACCGAACCATTCCGGTTATTTATGGCGAAGTATTTGCCAAAAAAACCATCACCCTATTAACCATTCTCACCATAATTCCGGTATATTTTTTAGTAGAAATTTACGAAGTCGGCTTCATGGACATCTATTTCTACATCAGTCTCATCATCCTGATTTTTTTCCTGCTCTTATTATGGAAAGCCAATTCCAAAATCCAATACCTCCAACTTCACATTATACTAAAATTTTTAGTAGTTTCAGGCGTTTTCAGCATTGTTTTAATAGATCCAACAGTGCTAATTCATGGCAGAGCCCTTCTTAAAATTTAGGAGCGAATCATTTGGCATTTTAGTAAACGTCATTCCTGCCATCCGTTACAATCTGTCATTACGTGGAACTAAGCAATACAATAGAACTATGCCTCTACGCAATGCCAGGATTTCCACTTCTGTCAGGGCTATGATGGTTATGTCTTTTGTGAAATAAAATTTTCAAATACTATTCTGTCTCGTCCTAAAATAAGTTTACATATTTATACTTAATCCTAAAATAGATTTACAACTCATTTTTAGTCCTGTTATTAATTTACAATAATAGGACTTTTGTGTAAACCTGTTTCAGGACAATACAGCTTTGTGGGTACGAGCTTGAAGCTCGCACTAGCGATGCGTGTTATTTCTGCTCGCACCAGCCTTTAGATTTATTCTTCTTTAACCGTTATGGTTATTTCTTCATTGAATTTGTATTCGCCTTTTTTGTAAACTTCTTTGTTTGCGAGAACAATTTCATATGTATAAATGCCTTTTGGTAATTCA
>CANFHX010000046.1 GCA_947446865.1 Flavobacteriaceae bacterium
GAAGTTTTTTTACTTGATGGTCTACTTTATATTCAATTGATAACTTATTTAGCTCTTCTTTTGGAATATATTCTAAAACTTCTTCTAGTCTCATAAGTCTTTTTGGGACTCAAATATAACAATTTTCAAGGTTTCGAACACTTATGATTGCAAATACGCGCTATCTTTACGTGGTCATATCCGAGCGGTCGGGTTGATTAAACCATCATTAGATTTTACCATTTTTTTTAAACTAAGTTGTTTTTTCGCGTTTCAATTGCAGATATAATACCATCTCTATTCCAAGATACTAAAACCATTGAATTACCATTTTTATCGGTGATATGTAATTCACGTGATAAACCAAACATTGCATTTACTTTTTCCATCCTTACAATGTCTGAAATTTTCATAAATTTCTTAGAAAGGTTACCCATGTTTATTGCATGTGGTTTAAAGAAAATTTCGGTATTTGCAACCCATAAACGACCACCTTGAGCATTACCTACACTTTCCCAATAATTTGCCGCAAATTTTTCTTGAGGCATCATAATTCTTGGTTTTAGTTCTTCATAAAAAGAAGGAGGACCATCTATTGAATTAGTTGCGTCAATTTTAATTTGAACATTTTCTAAAACGTTTACACTGTCACAATATTGACAAAATGCCATTGGCGCACCTACATTATATTTAAGGTTGGCACCACAATTAGCGCAATTTAAAGCTTTCATTTTTTATCTGTTTTTAGTGAGTTTGCGATTATTAAGATTATTATTTGAATTGATGTAAGAATTAGAATTCCTACTAAAGATATATTGTTTTCTAGCTTGGCTTCTAATCTCAGTGAAAAGAAAAATGATATTAAACCTAAGACTGGAAATATAAATGTCAATGCTACTTTAAAGCCGTCACTAATTTTTGAGTGATATAAAAAATGTAATAAGAAGGCATTTGTAATTATTAAAACATCAGATGTTAACCAATTAAAGGTTTGATATGACGTAAATATTAATCCGATTAAAGAATTAATCAGGACAGCAACGGCACCAATAATTATGTATATATTTTTCATTTTATTTTTTTTAAATTGTTGGAGGTGGAGGAGGCGTTGAGTTAAATAAGTTTGTCAATTCAACTTGGTTTCTTGCGTTATCCCAGTTTGCCATTCCATTCTTCCAAACCAATGTATCTTTATTAATTGTTTCATTTATAATAAGTTCTTTCAATTTATTTAAATCGAAAGGTCCATTTTGTTGGTTATTTATCAAAACAAAAAAATCTATCAAAGGTGGTGGAGGTGGAGGTGTATTAGTATTTAAGTTACCTGTAATGTTTCCCATTTGATTACCTGCTCCGAGACCAACTCCTAAACCAATTCCAGCACCCATTAAATTACCAACTGCACCACCTTCATTTTGAGCAGCTTTATCTAGAACATCAAAACTTCTGTCCATTTGATAAACATCTCTTCCAATGATACGAACTTTGGCTGCTAAGTCTTTTGCTTCTTTTAACTTTACTATACTTGGATCTTCCTCTGGAACGTTGATTGAAATAAAATTAAAGTTGATTAACTCAATACCGAATTTATTAAAATCAGAATTTAACTTATTAAGAGCGAAATCTGCCATTTCGTCTAGTAATGCATTTATTTCAAGAATTGAAACATTTTCTTTTATTAACTTGGAAGAAATAAGGCTTGTCAATGAAGAAAGAACCTTTCCCTTAAAGTAATCACTAACTTTATCTGCTGAAAATACAGTCATGTTACCAACAAGAGTTTCTAAAAAAAGTCTTGCGTTGCTTATTCTAAAACCATACTGACCGTATGCTCTTACTGGTACAATTATCCCATATTTCGGGTCTTCAAGTTGTATTGGAGTGGCAGTTCCCCATTTCACATCCATTTTTGAGATTAAATTAACATACCAAACCTCTGCTTGAAATGGGGATGAACTTCCGAATGGCAGATTGATTATTTTGTTGAGTAGCGGTATGTTTTCACTTTTTAAAGTATAAGTTCCACTTTCATATTGGTCTAGTATTTTTCCACCTTTTACAAAAAAAGCTGCTTGAGATATACTTACAATAAGTTGTGTCCCAAATCTTAAATCTTCTGAAGGGAATTTGTATACAAACTCCTTGTCGTTTGCTTGGTATTTAACAACGTCTATTATTGCCATATTTTTTTTGTTTCAAATTTATGTTTTTTCTACGTTCTCCAATAGCATGACCACCAACTTGTATAAATGCGCTACAAAGTAGCGTGTATACACCATAATTTGTTTGTATATGCGCTACTGTATAGCGTTTTGCTAATTTATGCAAAAATCTCAATAAAAAATATTTTTAGTAATTAAATCTATTTTAATTGTGGAACTTTACATAAAATCTAGAACTTTATTAAACCTCTTTTCAATTTAAAATCTAATAAACACTCCCCACCAAACAACCCTTAGTTAAAAAAATCTAATAAATAACAAGTCACATCCAATTTCGATCCAAATAAATTTAGAACATAACGTCTTAAATCTGTATTTATGTTACCATGAGCCTTATTTATGTCGGCAAGTTCTAGATTGTAATTACTCCAATCCAGCACCTAGTGAGTAAAATCTGGAACATAATCACACCAATCTAGTCCAGGTCGACTCCAAGACCAATTTTTTTTAAAAAAATCCAGAATAAAACAATTTAAATCCAAAATAGGATTCTTTCAATAGAGAACCCACCAACATAAATCCAGATTTAAGTTGGCAGGTTCTAGAATAAGATTACATAAATCTAGCACAAGATTACTCCAATCTAGCACAGGATTACTCCAATCTATAATTTTAGTTACTGAAAAGTTGAAGGAACCCAATAAAATCAAGGATTTATAAATTTCAAGAAAATGTTTAGAAATTTTTAACATACTACGCTACAATTTAGTTAGTTATATTTATTAAATTTAAGTAAGAATTTCAACAATTGTTTAATTAAAATTTAAGAAGAAATGGGAAGATCTTATTTTCCAACGTCGGATGCAGCACAATCCGCATGGGCAGGCAATTACAGAGCAAAAATTGCAGAAGTTGCTTCAGCACTTGGTTTAACACCAGAGCAAGTAGAAAAACAAAAAGGAGAATGCGACACAATTATGAGTAGTATCAGTAATGTGTCGGCAAAAAAAGCCGATTTAAAAGAGGCTATCGGAAAAAGAAACGAGATAATTGCTACTAATGGAGACGCCCTGCGAGCAGATATCAGTAACATTAAAACATTACCGGGCTATACAGTAGGTATCGGTAATGCTTTAGGTATTATTAGTGTTACCTCAAGTGTTGATTATGCTAAATTTAAACCAACCTTAATTATTGGTATGTTTGGAGGTAAAGTGCGCATTAAATTTAAAAAGATGCAAACAGATGGTGTAAATATCTATCGTAAAAAAGTAGATGCTACCGAATGGTCTTTTTTGGCTAGAGCAAACAAAAGTCCGTACGACCAAAGTTTTGTATTGGAAGTATCTGGGCAATCCGAAATATGGCAGTATCGCGCCTTTGGGGTAGTAAATGATAACGAAGTAGGACTGCCTAGTGATATTGTTCAGGTAGTTTATATAGTATAAGTTAGGAAACAATTGCTAATGAAAAGAAGTAGGTGAGAGCCTACTTTTTTTTATAAGAGTTAGTAAGAAGAAATCCAATAATACCTATCACGATAGGTAATTATAATTGTAAAAGAAAAAAAAATCCGCTTTGCTTTCGCAAAACGGATTTCAATTAATTTAGAAACGACTTATTTCTTTTTAGGATCAACTTTTTCATTTTTGGTCTCCATCATTTCCATAAGTTTCATTCCGAGTAACCCACTAATTCCTCCTTCAGAACCATTAGTTCCTGAAATTAAAACATCTGGAATTACTTTAATGTTTCCTTTACCAATTTCTTCGGTGATTTTATATTTCGCAAAGTTATCTTCACCCATTGCCGTTACTTGTAATTGGTAGGCTTCGGCAGTTGATTTACCAATTGCCATAATTTTTTCTGCTTCGGCTAAACCGGTTTTAGAAATTTTTTCTGCTTCGGCACTGGCATTAAGTTTGGTTGCTTCAGCTTGTGCACCGGCTCTTGCTTTGGTGGCTTCGGCTTCGGCATTGGCACGCATTTTAGTAGCTTCGGCTTCGGCATTTACATTTAATTTCAAACTAGTTGCATCTCCTTCGGCTTTTTTAACCGTAGCATCGGCAGTTCGTTGTGCAATTTCCACACTTTGAGAAGCACGAACGATCTCTTTTTGCATGTCGGCAATGGCAGTTTCTTTTTCCATTCCTTGGCGTTGTTCTTGCGCCATTCTTTGGGTTTGATAGGTTTTTTGTTCTTCTTCTGCCAATTTTCTATCGGTTAATGTTTTCATCAAAGAATCGGGTGGCACAATATCCCCAATTAACGTATCTACAGCATTTACATTATACTCATCTAAAACTGTTTTAATATGATTTTTAGCCGATTCTTGACGTTCTTTACGAGTACTTAAAAACGAAATGACATCGCTGTCTTGAGCCGAGTTTCTGAAATAGTTACCAATTGTTGGCTCTAAAACTTGCGAAACTAAGTTGGTCATGCTCCCAAAACGCGCAATAACTTTAGGTGCTTCGTTGGCAGGCACATGAATAATTTGAGAAACATCCAAATTAAACGGGAATCCATCTTTAGAACGAACCGTTATTGTAGATAAATTATGGTCTAAATTATGGGATTCACTTCTAGCATCTGCCCAATTTAAAACTAAGTTAGTGGTAGGAACAGGTTCCAATTTAGTAGTGTATTTATTTAATGCATATTTACCAGGTCCTAGTGGTTCCATCCAAACACCACGTTGTCCTTTAGAAACGATGTTTCCATGTTTAAAATGTTCGCCTGTAACATCCAATCCATCTTCCCCTATATAGGAAATTACGACACCAACATAACCAATTGGCACATCCGTCATAGGGGTTTGTTCAATTTGAATAGCCCAAGAGTTGATATAATACGATCCTGCTAACATTACTTGTGGCTGTAATCCGCGGTTTCCGCCATCTTCTAAAAATTTATCAAAATCTTGAAAATTATTATGCGACTCCACATTTTTACCAGCAATTTGCCCTTGCGGAATTGGTTCACCATCTAATGCAGTTACAATTCCCACCATATTTTCAAAGATTTTGATTTGGTCTGCCATAACAATTTCAAATAAGAAGGTGTTAATACGATAGGACCCTGTGGTGATAAAAGCAGTTTGACGTCCTTTTTGACCGCCATTGTCAAGAAAAGCCGTTGCATCTTGAAAATTATCACTAGATACTTTTCTAGCAAGAATTCTTCCGGTTGGAATTTCCTTACCATCTTTACTCAACACCAATCCGATTTTTCCTTCTGGAATGATGGTAAAGGCTGTCATATCTACCGAGTATTGCCAAATCCATTTTGCCCAATACAATCCTGGCGCTAGGGTTTGTGCTTGGTAACCTGCTTCTCCTTTAGTGGCAATAATTCGGCTATCGGGTAGCGATTTATCGGTTCCAAAAAGCACGAATTTTTTAGTAACTAATCCAATTTTGTCTTCAGGAACAATTACCATTCCGAAGAAAACACGTAAAACAAATTTGTAAAAAAGAACGGATAATACAATTAGAATTACCCACCAAAAAGTAAAGATTGTTGTCATTTTATAGAGTTTATTTATTTAATATACTTTTGATTTTAATAGAATTGTATAGAAAAATAGGTAGTAATTTCAGTTTTATATCGCATTAAATTCAATTTTTATTTGCTAATTGAATTCGGATTTGAAGTTACAACACGCTTTGGTGTTATTTTAGAATCGTTTCCATTTTAAAATCTGTAATTATACGGAGGACTTATTTAAATGTTACAAAATTTTAACAGAATTAATTTTAACAAATACAATTCGATAATAATCAATTTATTATAAAACAAAAAAAAACTCCAAGTTTCCTTGAAGTTTTATTTTTTAAATAGAACGCATTACTCTAAAATCTTAATTCTAAATTCTGCAATCTAATATTTATTCTTCCGATTCGTCCATAGTGTGATACACGTTCATCACATCATCGTCTTCCTCTATTTTTTCTATTAATTTTTCTACATCGGCAATTTCAGCTTCGGTAAGTTTTTTAGTAATTTGTGGAATTCGTTCAAATCCAGAAGATAGAATTTCGATACCACGAGATTCCAATTCTTTTTGAATGGCACCAAAACTTCCAAAAGGAGCATAGATTAATATTCCGTCTTCATCGGCAAAAATTTCTTCTGCACCAAAATCGATGAATTCCAATTCCATTTCCTCAATATCCATATTGGTATTTGGAATTCGGAAATTACAAGTATGATCAAACATAAATTCCACCGAACCTTGGGTTCCCATAGTTCCGTTGCATTTATTGAAATAACTTCTAATGTTGGCAACCGTACGGTTGTTATTATCGGTTGCAGTTTCAATTAAAAGTGCAATTCCGTGTGGTGCGTAACCTTCAAAAAGTTGCTCTTTATAGTTGGCCGTATCTTTGTCGGTTGCTTTTTTAATAGCACGTTCTACATTTTCTTTAGGCATGTTTGCTGCCTTCGCATTTTGAATAACGGCACGTAAACGAGAGTTGGCATCCGGATTAGGACCGCCCTCTTTTACTGCCATTACAATGTCTTTTCCAATACGAGTAAACGCTTTAGCCATTGCTGACCAACGTTTCATTTTTCTACCTTTTCTAAATTCGAATGCTCTTCCCATTTCTAATTGATTCTAAAACTTAAATAAATTTCTGTGTGCAAATGTAAGATTTTCAATGGCAATATCAAAAATCAATATCAATTGAACTATTTTTTGTAAAATGGCATTTTCACCACTTTTGCAGCAACTTTGTTATTTCGTATTTGGATGAATATTTCACTATCTGCTGCAGCAAATTCGGTTTTTACGTATCCCATTCCAATTCCTTTTCCAAGACTTGGAGCCATGGTTCCAGAAGTTACAATTCCGATATTATTTCCATCGGCATCTACAATTTCATAATCGTGACGTGGAATTCCTCTTTCGGTTAATTCAAAACCTACTAGTTTTTTAGTAACTCCTGCTTCTTTTTGTGCTTTTAGGTTAGCCGAATTAGTAAATTCTTTATCGAATTTTGTAATCCAACCTAATCCTGCTTCAATAGGAGAGGTAGTGTCGTTAATATCGTTTCCGTACAAGCAGAAACCCATTTCTAAACGTAAAGTATCTCTTGCTGCTAGGCCTATTGGTTGGATTCCGAATGCTGCCCCTGCTTCAAAAATTTTATTCCAAATGGTTTCGGCATCTTCATTTTTAAAATAAATTTCAAATCCGCCAGAACCTGTATATCCAGTAGCAGAAACAGTTACGTTTTGTATCCCAGCAAAATCTCCAATTTGAAATGAATAGTACGGCATGTTTACTAAATCGATGCTTGTTAAGGCTTGCATTGCAGCAGCGGCTTTAGGGCCTTGAATTGCTAAAAGCGAATAATCTGCCGAAGCATTAGTCATTGCTACTCCTAAGTCGTTGTGCGAAGAAATCCAATTCCAATCCTTATCAATGTTAGAAGCATTAACTACTAACATATAATCGTTATCGGCAATTTTATAAACAATTAAATCGTCTACAATTCCGCCATCATTATTAGGTAAACAAGAATATTGTGCTTTTCCGTCTACTAATTTAGAAGCATCATTAGAAGTAACTTTTTGAATCAAAGCCAAAGCATTTTCTCCTTTAAGGAAGAATTCTCCCATGTGTGAAACATCAAAAACTCCAACAGAAGTTCTAACGGTTTCGTGTTCTGCATTAACTCCTTCATATTGCACAGGCATATTGTATCCTGCAAATGGAACCATTTTTGCTCCTAAACTTTCGTGAATGTGCGATAAAGCGGTATTTTTCATTATCCTAAGATTGTTTGTTTGTTCGAGTGGCTAAATTAGTATTTTTTGGAGAATCTAAATCAAAAAGCCACTTCATTTTAATTACTATTAAAAGAAATTAGTACATATTCTCTCAATTTGTAATTTTATCCTTAAATTTATAGTAGTATCTAGTTACAAATTTGATAAAAATTTAAAAATGATTACAATAACTCGTGAACTAATTTCACAAATTTACCAGCCAATTGCTTTGGATACCCATAAAGGTATTCAGGGTCATGCTTTAATTATTGGAGGAAGTTATGGCAAAATGGGTTCGGTAGGCTTATCTAGTAAAGCGGCTCTAAAAAGTGGCTGCGGATTGGTAACAGCATTTACTCCGAAATGCGGATATGAAATTGTTCAAATTGCAATTCCTGAAGTTATGGTTGTTACCGATGAAGCAAATGCTGCTATTGAAGAAATATATTTCCAAATTAAGCCGGATGCTATTGGAATAGGAATGGGGATGGGTCAAGAAAAAGTTACCCAATTTGCATTTCATCAATTTCTTTCTACTAATAAACTTCCTTTGGTAGTTGATGCCGATGCATTAAATATTTTATCTATGAATAAAGATTGGATTGCATCAGTACCAAAAAAATCCATCTTGACTCCCCATCCTAAAGAATTGGAACGACTTATTGGGACTTGGCAAACTGTGGAAGAAAAATTAGAAAAAACAATTCAATTGTCCTTGAAAATGGATTGTGTAATTGTGGTAAAAGGTGCGCCAACTTTAATTGTGGATGGAACTACAATATATAAAAATACTACAGGTAATCCTGCTCTTGCAACTGCCGGAAGCGGGGATGTGTTAACGGGTATTATCACTAGTTTGATTGCTCAAAAATATTCTAGTTTGCATGCTGCTATTTTAGGAGTTTTCCTTCACGGATTAGCAGCAGATATTGCTTTGCCAGAAACAGGTTACCAGTCATTCATTGCTTCGGATATTATTGGTTATCTTGGAAAAGCATTTTTGAGTTTGGATAAATAAACCCATTCAATAAATAATTTTAATGTAGATCTTATTTATTCCTTTATTTTTTCAAGTTGAATAACCATTGCAATTTGGCCACTAGTTCCAATAAAGGTGCTTTTAATCACTAAAGCATACTTATTGTTTTTATACAAACCTTCGGCAGATAGCATTCGTAATTTTATTTTTTCGCCGGGACTCTTTTTGGAATTGGAAATTGTATCTAATTTTTGAAATTTAAGTTTATCAATTTCATCATTCAATTCCTCGGGATTGAAGGTAGTGGTTAAATAACTCACCGATTTATCAGAAGGTTTTAATAAGTAAAGTAATTTTTCGGTATTGATCCAGCCTTTTTTATCCGATTCGTAGTTCCAAGGATAGGATATAGAATTTAAATAGGCTTCTGTTTGGTCCTTATTTAAATCAATTATCTTCAGTAAATCGGAAATTAATATAGCCCTGTTTTTTATTTTGACATAGGTTTCTACTTTAGTATCATCCCCTATAACATCAATTAAATTAGGATTTTTAGTAGAGTATATAAGTTTTACTTCTTTCCCAACATAACAATTTTGAAATTCTGTTGGAGATACTTTGGTAAATGCTTTTATGGTCTCACCTTTAACGGAATATTCAACAGTAACATTATAAGAACCCACAACATTTCTTCCAGTTTCCGAATAGCCTTTCAATATTTCTCCAGTTGTAATTTTTCCGAATTGTTTCAATTCGTTTTCTTTAATGTTAGAATACATTGAAGTAAGAAAACTTGTAAAAATTATAAAGGAAATAAAGGCTATAACTGCTAAAGTAAAAGTAGGAGCAGTGCTTAATTGAAGATTCTCCGGAATAGAATTAGTAAAATCTTCGGTATCTTGCATTCCTTTAATTAAAAAATACAAGCAAAAAGAAGTTAAGATACCACCAAAAATTCCATATCCTATAGAATTATTCGGATAGAAATTTGTAGACAACCAAATAAAGAATATTTGAATACAAAAAAACAATCCTATTGCTGGAATAATCCTAATTTTAACTTCCTTCATAAGCAATTCAGGTTATTTCTTACGGATAATATCTTCTAAAACCGCCTTGCTAGGATAATTAATCACTCTTAAAGTAATAGTGTCTTTTTTAGCAGTTTGTCCTTGAATGATATACAGTTTTCCTTTTTGGTAAGGAATATTACTTTTATCAAAATCTACGTCGCCATAGGTAAGGGTATTTTTAATATCGAGAGTATCAATCCAATCTTCCGATAATTTTCGGGAAGCCTCAATACTATAATTAAAAGGTTTATTTCTTAAATCATTTAAAACTCGGGCATTAGGAAAATAGTTGCAACGGGTATCTTTTCCAGATAATATTGCGGCTACAAAAAAACATCCTATAACTAATCCTATTAAATAGTAGGCAAAACGTTGGTAAAACTTCATTATAATTTTTATTTCTGCAAATGTAAACTAAACACAGTAATATTTAAGAATGCTAGGTATTAAAAAACGATTAAATTTATATCGCTAACATTCAAGTTAAACCAATCGCCAATGGCTTTGTTAGTTAAAATTCCGTGGTACAAATAGACACCATTTTTCAATCCATTATTGCAACGAAGGGCACTTTCAATTCCGCCATCTTCTGCAATTTGAAGTAGAGAAGGAGTAATAATATTACTTATAGAAAGCGATGCTGTTTTAGAATAGCGCGACGGAATATTAGGAACGCAATAATGTATTACGTTATTTTTTATAAAAGTTGGTTTTTCATGGGTAGTGATTTCCGAAGTTTCAAAACAACCTCCAGTATCAATACTAACATCCACAATAACAGCGCCTTTTTTCATGTGTTCTACCATAGTTTCGGTAACCACAATTGGGCATCTTTCTTTACCACGCATAGCGCCAATTGCAACATCACAACGACGTAATGCTTTCAATAAGGCTTTGGGTTGTATGGTTGAAGTGAAAATTCGTTCGTTTAAATTATTCTGTAATCTACGTAGTTTTGTAATGGAATTATCAAAAACTTTCACACTGGCACCTAATCCTATTGCAGATTTAGCGGCAAATTCGCCAACTGTTCCAGCACCAATAATTACGACTTCGGTAGGAGGGACTCCAGTAATATTTCCGAATAATAAACCTTTTCCAAATTGTTGGTTGATCATCAATTCGGCTGCTATTAATATAGATGCCGTGCCAGCAATCTCACTTAAAGATTTTACTGCGGGGTACGAACCATCTTCATCTTTTATGTATTCAAATGCTAAGGCTGTGATTTTCTTTTGCGTAAGCGCTTCAAAATATTCTTTCTTTCTGGTTTTTAATTGGATAGCCGAAATGATAATAGCATTCGATTGCATCATTTCAATTTCTGCCATAGTTGGTGGCTCCACTTTTAAGAGTATTGGGCACGAAAAAACCTTTTTTGTGTCTTGCGTAATTTCGGCACCTGCATCGCTGTATTCTTTATCGCTATAACTAGAACTTTCTCCGGCACTAGCTTCCATCAAAATGCGATGTCCATGTGCCGTAAGCGATTGCACCGCATCGGGTGTCAAGCAAATGCGTCGTTCTTGGTAACTTGTTTCTTTAGGAATACCTATAAATAACTCGCTTTTATGTCGAGCAATTTCTAGTTTTTCTTCTTGAGGAAGTAATTGTTGTTTTGTAAATGGAGTAAGCGCCATAGTTTCCAATAAATTATGGCACAAGTTACAAAAATATTTTTACACTAATACCAACCTTCTTTTTCCGTCTGGAAGTAGTTCGATGGTAATGGTAGAATGCTCTTCTGGAATTAAATTCGGAATGTTCTCTGGCCATTCAATAAAACACCAATTTCCAGAATAGAGATATTCATCGATACCCATATCCAAGGCTTCCATTTCATTTTTTAATCGGTACACATCAAAATGATATATGTATTGATTAGTAGATATTTGATATTCATTAACTAAAGAAAAGGTTGGACTACTTGTAGCATCCGTAACGCCAAGTTTTTGGGCTAATGATTTTATTAATGTAGTCTTTCCAACACCCATAGAGCCATTGAAAAGAAGAATCTTTTTCGGATTTTCTGCTAGTATTTTCTCTGCGACTGCATCGATTTCCGCTAAGGAAAAAATAATTTCCATTGTAATAAATTGGTTAATTTTATTTTGCCACGAATTTCACTAATTCCACAAATTATTATTTTTTAAAAATTAATAACACGAATTCTCTATTTTTTAATTTCAAATTTGTGCTATTTAACGCTCTAATTTTTCGTGTAAATTAGTGTAATTCGTGGCAACTTTTTTTTAATTTATAAATTCTATTAATCTGTGGCTAAAAACTTTTACCTCGGATTAAAAACTAAAAAGGGCACAATTACTTCTTCCAGGGATATTCCCCCGTGTTGGTAGGTGTTTTTGTAATAACTTACATAATGGTTGTAGTTATTCACATACGCCAAGAAATAATCGTTTTTCGCAAAAATATACGAACTACTCATGTTTATCGCAGGCAAACCGATTTTTTTAGGATCTTTCACCGCATAAACTTCCTTGTCTTCATAGGTTAAACTACGTCCGGTTTTGTATCGCAAATTCAAACTCGTGTTTTTATCTCCAATTACTTTCGAAGGATTTTTTACATTAATAGTCCCGTGATCGGTAGTAATAATCAATTTAAATCCAAGTTTTTGTGCTTGTTGGATGATATCCAATAAAGGCGAATTTTTAAACCAACTCAAAGTTAGGGATCGATACGCTTTATCATCGGAAGCCAATTCTTTAACTACATCCATTTCGGTTTTCGCATGCGATAACATATCCACAAAATTATACACCACCGTTACCAGATTATTATCTTTTAGGGTTCTAAAATTATCGGCTAATTTTTTACCAGCAGCAAGATTGGTAATTTTAAAATAATCTTGTTTCAGATTCAATCCCAAACGTTTTAAATGTGCCGTAAGAAATTCTGCTTCATACAAATTTTTCCCTCCATCATCCACATCATTTTTCCAATATTGCGGAAACTGTTTTTCCATGTCAAGAGGTGTTAACCCAGAGAAAATAGCATTTCGCGCATATTGCGTAGCCGTTGGTAAAATAGCATAATAGGGCACTTCTTTTTCTAATTTGTAGTAATTATTGATAGTGCTTTCCATTACTTTCCATTGGTCGTAACGCAAATTATCAATTACTACAAACAATACCGGCTTGTCTTTTTTTACTAATTCAGGAACTACTAATTCTCTGAAAAGTGTATGCGATTGAATTGGTTTATCTGCCTTTGGAGCGAACCAATCTTCGTAATTTCGTTCAATAAATTTCCCAAATTGCGAATTGGCTTCTTGTTTTTGCGATTCTAAAATGGCAATTAAATTGGTGTCTTCTATATTTTCCAATTCCAATTCCCAAAAAATTAATTTCTTATACAATTCGACCCAATCTTGATAGGAATTTACCATAGAAAGTTCCATGGCAATTTTTCGGAATTCCTTTTGGTAATCCAAAGTAGTTTTTTCAGAAATCAATCTCGAATGGTCTAGATTCTTTTTCAAACTCAATAAAATCTGATTCGGATTTACCGGCTTGATAAGATAATCGGCAATTTTTGAGCCAATTGCTTCCTCCATAATATATTCTTCCTCACTTTTGGTAATCATGATTACTGGAGTTGAGGATTTCTTTTCTTTAATTTCCGCTAAGGTTTCCAAGCCACTCATTCCGGGCATGTTTTCGTCTAGAAAAACAATATCAAAATTGTTTTCGGCAAAAATATCTACAGCATCTCTACCATTATTACAGGTAGTGACTGCGTAATTTTTCATTTCTAAAAAAAGGATGTGTGGCTTTAACAAATCAATTTCATCATCCACCCAAAGTATTTTGATTTTATCCATAATATCTATAATTGTTGTGCAATTTACTTTAAATAGAACGACAGTAATGCTAAAATTATTGTAAAATATCTTACAAATAAAATAATTTTTCTTCTAAGATTAAAAATCAGTAGATTTGAAAAGTATTAATTATTATTGTTCCATATAATATTTACATAAGCCAAGTGATTTTGTTTTCTCGCAAAGGCACTAAGGCGCAGTTTATAACTAAAACCTTTGCGACTCTGAGCCTTTGCGAGAATTAAGTTGATTCTTATTTTCTTAATACCAAAATGGGGTAACAAAGTAAATAGTTAGTTTTATCGGACAATATGATTCTTAATATTAATTTTATTTAAATTATTTATATGAAAATTATTCAAAAAATTGCCACAGTAATACTCATCACCCTAAATTTGGTGGGATGTGCTAAAAAAGAAGCACCGTTTGTAGATCCATTAATTACCAATAGAGATACTACTATCAGTCCTTCCGAAGATTTCTTTCATTACGCTAATGGCGGATGGTTCAAGCAACATCCAATTCCTTCTTCCGAAAGAAGTAACGGAATATTCCGAATGATCCAGGATACCATCAACAACCAAATTAAGTCCATCTGCGAAACTTCTGCCAAAGAAACTTCTGCCGAAAAAGGAAGTAACAAACAAAAAATTGGCGATTTTTATGCCTCTGCCATGGATTCCGTTACTATAGATAAAGCCGGAATAACCCCTTTAAAATCCGAATTTGCTACCATTGATGCCATTTCTGATGTACCTAGTTTATTAAAAACTATTGGGCATTTACACACCATAGGCTCTGGTGCAGCATTCAATTTTTATGTTGCGCAAGACGATAAAATAAGTTCTAAAAATGCATTGCAATTCATGCAAGGTGGTTTAGGACTTGGGCAACGCGATTATTATTTTAATACCGATGCCGAAACCGTAAACATCCGTGCCGAATATATAAAGCACATTCAAGCCATGATGCAATTGTTGGGTGTAAATTCTGTCGAGGCTTCCCAAAATGCAACTTCCATCATGAAACTAGAAACCGATTTGGCAAAAGCCTCTCGTAAACTAGAAGCACTTCGCGACCCAGTGAAAAACTACAATAAAATGAGCGTTGCCCAATTTAAAACGCTTACGCCAAACATCGATTGGAGCATTACCTTAAAAGATCTAGGAATTGCCAAAGCCGATTCGGTTATTGTTGGGCAACCCGAATTCTACAAAGCATTAAACGGCTACATTAAAAGTTACACCATTGCCGATTGGAAAACCTACCTAAAATGGGATTTGGTAAATACCTACGCATCCTATTTGAACAAGGACATTGAAAATCAAAATTTCAAATTTTACTCTACTGTTATGAGTGGCGTGAAAAAACAAAAACCCAGATGGAAACGCGCTGTTGAACAAACCAATGGTTCTCTAGGAGAATTATTAGGGCAGGTCTATGTGAAAGATTATTTGCCTGCAGGTTCTAAAGAAAAACTGTTAGAAATAGGAAACAACATTCGCGATGTCTATGCCGAACACATTAAAAAACTCGATTGGATGAGTGCCGAAACCAAAGTTAAAGCACTCAATAAATTGAGCAAAATTGTAATGAAAGTGGGATATCCCGACAAATGGAAAGACATGAGAAGCGTAGTGATTGACAGAAAATCCTATTGCAAAAACGTAATGGCTACCAATGTTTGGGACTACCAATACATGACCAACAAATACGGAAAACCGGTAGACAGAACCGAATGGAGCATGTATCCACAAACCTACAATGCCTATTACAACCCAAGCAACAACGAAATTTGCGTTCCGGCTTGTAATATTTTGGTGCCAGGTTATGAAGGCAGAATGCCCGACGATGCTATCCTTTACGGAATTATTGGCGGTTCTACTTTCGGACACGAAATCACCCACGGATTTGACGATCAAGGAAGCCAATACGACGAAAAAGGAAACCTAAACAATTGGTGGACTGCCGAAGATTTGAAGAAATTCAAAATCAAAACCGGACTTATCGTTTCGCAATTCAACAACTACAAAGTGGGCGATAAAAACATCAATGGTTCTGCCACACAAGGCGAAAACATTGCCGATTTGGGCGGTGTAGTTATGGGCTACGAAGCCTTCAAGAAAACCAAACAATACACCACTAAAGAAATAATTAGCAAACTCAATCCAGACCAACGCTATTTCTTGGCATACGGCTATGCTTGGATGGTAAACACCAACAAAGAAGCCCTTTCGCAACAAATCATGAGCGATGTGCATGCGCCAGCCCAATACCGAATCAACGGGCCGTTAAGCAACATCCCCGAATTTTACAAAGCATTTAATATAAAACCAGGTAGCCCTATGTACCAACCCGATTCTTTGCGAGTGGTAATTTGGTAACACATTCATAATAAAACTAAAAGGGTTGACAATATAGTCAATCCTTTTTTTTTGGAGCGAAACATTCGGCATTTTAGTAAAGGTAATTCCTGCCATACGTTGCAATCTTTTTCAACTCCGACAGAGTTCGAAACTCTGTCGGAGTTAAAAAAGGATTTCCACTTCTGTCAGGGCTAGGCAGGTTATGTCTTTTGTGAAATCTAATTTTCAATAACAACTGTAAAATTGCCTTCATCATTTGAATTTCCGTTTCCATTGTTTTGTTTTTACTATTCCCATTGAAATTGCCATTGCATTTGCCATTATCATTTTTTATTATTATATTTAGAATACAATATTCATTAATTGATAACTAGTGAAAATTAGAATAAAAAAAATAAACCATCGAGGCAACTTTAGAATTGCACTAGTATTTGATTATAATGATCAAATAAAGCAGTGTATTAAAAAAATGGGAGCTAATTATAGCAAAACCCATAATTGTTGGTATATTGACTATACTGCAGCCAATTATCAATTATTAAAAGAAAATTTTGATGAAATTGAAATAGAAAATCCTAAGAAAGAAAACCAAAAAGCAATTCCACCGATGACCGACTCAATAAGTCGTGACCTTTCATCCATAGCCCAGAGCGAAATTCAGTTAGATTCGTTACAAAAGAATAATCCTGAACATAAAACAGAAGAAATTCCGTTTGCCAAAAAACTAAAATTGCAATTGTTTCCTCCCATCGGAAAATATTGGATCTTTAAAATGCACTTTCATCAAGAAATAAGCAAGCAATTATTGGCAACTAAAGGCGTTTATTGGAACAAAAACTATAAAAGTTATATGGTTTATAGGCATCCAAATACAAAAGAAATTGTAGAAACTATTTTGCAAACAAATCCTTTTTTTGGCATCGATTTTTATACTAAAGAAAGCGAAATAAAAGGAGGCAAAATCAGCCTAATGCAACATTCAGAAGACGTTGCCTGGATGGAAATTTATGTGCCAAAATTAGCTGCAGTTCACGAAAAAATGAAACGTTTTTCAATGTCCAAATACAGTACAGTTAAAAATTGTTATTTGCTACCAGCAACACCAATTATGCTAGAAAGTCTCCAATTACAAATGGAACCACATCGCATTTTAATTGTAAATCACTTGCCTAAAGGTTATTTGAATGCTCGAAATATGCCTAACAAAAAACAGCTCGATTTAGCCAGAACAAAGCAAAGTATTTATGCTCAAGTGCCCGAAAATGGTAAGATTTATCTTGAAAAAATGATCAATGCGCTTTTGGCTGTCAATTATAGTCCGTCAACCCTTCGCAATTATTGTGGCACTTTTATTCAGTTTTTAAGGTATTTTAACTTTAAAAATCCGGAAGAAATTACACAGCCCGAAATTGTAACTTTATTAGCCTCATTGATGTCTAAAGGACTTTCGGCAACATCGGGACACTCAATGGTAAATGCCGTGCAGTTTTATTACCATAAAGTAGTTTGTAAAAGTGAATTTGAAATTTTGTTGCCTAGACCAAAAAAAGAAAAGAAACTTCCCACTGTTTTAACCATGGACGAATGTTTGTCAATATTTAAAGTAGTTAATAACCCAAAACATAAGTTACTATTATTGATAGGGTATGGTGCAGGATTGCGGGTGAGCGAGATTGTAAACTTAAAATGGAGTGACATTTTGATTGCCGAACATAAAATACATGTAAAAAATGGCAAAGGCATGAAAGATAGAATGGTTATGTTGCCTTATTCGATAGTAAAATCGTTAGAGCATTACCGGCAATTGTATAACGGTAAACACTATGTATTTGAAGGGCAATTTGCAGGAGAACCCTACACTGCTCGAAGTGCACAAGAGGTAATGCGTATGGCGATAAAAAAAGCAGGATTAGAAAAAAAAGCCACTATGCACACTTTACGGCACAGTTTTGCAACCCATTTATTAGAAAATGGTACTGATATTCGATACATTCAAAAAATTTTAGGACATTCCAACATTAAAACCACTACTATTTACACCCATTTAACTAGTAGTGTAGTTGATAAAATAGAGAGTCCGTTGGATAAATTGGTAAACCAAGTAAATAAAAACAAATGAAATTTGTATAAAGATTTTATTAGTTGTATTATTGTTTTAGAAATAGGAATGATTTAAAAAGTTACATATACATTCTTATATCTAGTAGTTGTGCGAGATTTATCCGCAGAAACCTAAAAATCAGAAAATCAATGAATTTCAAACTAATTAATATTTTGTTTTTATTACTATTTACAATAAGTTGTATTGGACAAAAAAACAAATCTGATCAAAAAGTAAAAGTTAGTGTTATCAAGTGTGATTCTATATACCAAAATAAGAAAATTTCAATCAAGTTAATAAATTTTGATGATGAAAAAGATGGATATCAAAGTGATACAAATTCAATACTTGAAATACAAACAGAAACAAACAACAAAACCAAAATAATTTTAAGAGATTCTATTTTTAGTAAAGTCCAAAAAATTGAATTTGCAGATTTTAATAATGACAAAATAAAAGACATATTAGTTCAAAATATTTCTGATGTAAGAAGTAATTGGACATATAATTTGTATTTGTATAATCCAAAAGAAAATAATTTTATAAAAGTTATTGGTTTTGAAAAAATCAAAAATCCATTATTTAACTCTAAATATAATATCGTTGAAAGTCACGTGAATTCAGGCACGAATTGGATTGGTTTTTACAAAATAATTAAACACAAAGTTCATAATTATGAAATCGAAATCGATGATTTTGGAGACAAAAAATCAGAGTTAGAATATAAAAAAGCAATTAATAAAATCATAAAAATGAAGATTTAAACCTCGCACAACAGCGGTTTCAAGAAATGGCGAGGCACGGGATTTATTTGAAATCGGTAAGGTTTTTAATTTAAAGTTTTGTTTATATTTGTAAAGGCTTGGTCTTGGTTCATCGCCACTTCATGAAGCCGCAAAACGTTGGCAGAAACCTTGGGTAAAAATTACGATAAAACATATATCAAAAAACAACTAAATAATTATGAAAAAAGCAGCTTTTATATTTATTACTTTTTTCGTTTGTTTCAATGGATTTACTCAAATAAA
>CANFHX010000047.1 GCA_947446865.1 Flavobacteriaceae bacterium
ATTAAAAAAGGAAATAAATGAATATATAAAGTATTATAACAATGACAGAAGTAAGTCAAATTTAAACAAAATGAGCCCGATACAATATCGAGCTCATTATTATCAAAATTAATTATAAATTTGTCCAAACTTTTGGGTGCAGTCTAATTGAAATCGGGATTTTTATTACAACTAACCCTCTTTATAATTAAACTAATAACTATTTCATTAATCCTTTTAAAGCCTCTAATTGTTTCATATCCACATTAGAACTTTTCAATACCGATAACATGGTCATAGCATCGGATGGATTCATATCTTTTCCTAGAATTCGCACCACAGCAAATCCGTTATCGCTTTTGCATCCGTAAAGTAAAAACTCTTGAATGTGGTTTTCATCTCCAATATAACTTATAGAAGCACCGTTTTTACCCGACCCAAATTTCATAAGTTGTTGGTAATTGGTAGTGTCCTTTAAAATTTCAGCAACATTTTTTCTTTCTTTATCAAATTCGACTTTATTTTTAGCGTCCAGTTTGTATGCCAAAATATTCATTCTAGTAAAAGATGCTAAGGCTTTAGTTTGCTCTGCAGATAATTTTGTTTTGTTTACATTTAAGATGCTTGGCGCAATATCTACCACCATAAAACCTGGTTTTTCTTGATGGTCTACAAAATATTTTTGCATGCTTGGCTTGGAATTGCAACTAAAAAGCAACATTGATAAGGCAATGGCTAAAAAATATATTACTTTCATAATTATTGGATTTTTGATATTATTTCTAAACGTAAAAAATATATGTAATTTATACTCTCCCCAGCCCTCTTCAAAGGAGAGGGAGAAAAGATTGGAATGCTTTATGTTAATTAATAATTGAAATTGATTTTTGAAATTGTTATTGCCATTGCAATTGATTCTTATTTTTTACTTGCTTTTTTCAATTCGTCTCCCCCTGGTAATTTCATTTTATCCGTTAAGGCAGAAAGTTCTTCCAAATTGAAATTTCCAGTCAAAGACATTAGCACGCTTTCTTCTTTTCCAGAACCTTCAATAAACATTAATAGTTCTTTTACTTCCGATTCTGTAGCACCTGATTTCACGAAAATTTTCACGTTTTTCCCTTTTTCGTTAATTCGCATTAACTCTTCTAAGCCAGCAGTTTTAATGTATTTATCAGCAACCGCTTTCATATCATCGCTTTTCTTATCACTTGCTGTAACAAAAACTTTTAGGTTGTCTAATTTCTTGATAAGATTTAAGTACTGTTGCGATTCTTTATCTTTAGGGTCTACTTTACTTAACATCAAAAACATTTTTTTGTTCACTATTATGGCAGTGATATCGTCTTGATTGTCAAATTTATCAAAGACCGATTGTGCAAAAAAAGTATTAGTGAATAATACTAATGCGATAATTAAAATTCTATTTCTCATAATTCCTATTCGTTTTTATTGATGATTATTTTTTAAAAATTCTGTTTTTAGATTCTTCGTATTCGTTAATATATCCTACACTTTTTATACCCGTATTTAAATGTTCCGAAACTAATGCTAAGGCTTTTTGCGTTTGTTGCAATACTAATTCTGGGTTGTCTTCTTGAGAACAGGCCACAAAATCATCGGATGTATTGTTTTCTAAATACATAAAAGTACCTACTCCTAATAAGACTACTACCGAAGCAGCAATAGACCACATTTGTAGAGTGATTTTCTTCTTCGTTGGAAGCAAAATCTCTTGAGAAAACTGTTCTTCTTTCGCTTGGTAAAAATAACTAAAAAGAAGTTGGTATTGTTTCAAATGCTGCGCAACATCTGGAAAAGAAAAATATACTTTTAGTTCGTTTTCTTCTGCAATACTGGTTTCTCCTTCGAGGTAACTTTCTATTAATTTTTCAATTCTATCCAATGCCATAATTATGTGTTTTGGTCATTATTTCTCTAATCGTTTTGCGTGCTCTAGAAAGCGCAACTCTTATGGTTGCTTCTCTCATTCCTAGTGTTTTGGCAATATATTCAAATTCACATTGCTCAATATCCCGCATTTGAATAATTATTTTTTGCTGTTCGGGCAAGTCGTTAATTATTTTTTCTACCCAACTCCAACTGTCTACATCTTCCATCTTTTGCTGCAAACTCGCTTGGTTGTCGGTGTAATTGTTATGTACTAAGGTCAAATTTCCAGCGCGTTTCGATTTCAGTTGATCCAAACAATAATTCTTAGTCATTGTCATCGCCATGGCTTCCATACTTCGAAGTTCGCTTAGCGTTTCGTTCTTAGTCCACAATTTCACCATAACTTCCTGTGTTGCATCTTCGGCTTCTTCAGTGCTTATTAGTAATCGTTTGGCCAATCTAAAGATTTTATCTTTAAATGGAGAAACCATCGTTATAAACTCCTTTTGCTGCATTGGTAGGTTGTTATAATAAGAAGACGAGACACATTTTAATTTGTTACAAGATACTTTGTTTTTTTTAAATAAAAAAAACGCTTCCAAAGTAAAAAAACTCTGAAAGCGTTGAATAATAGATTTTTAAAGTTTAAATTTTAATATTCAATCCCAATTTAAAATTTCTTCCTCTTGTGGAATATCCTATATTTTCTACAAAATCTTGATTAAAAATATTGGTAACATTTCCAAAAATGGTCAATCGATCTTTTACTAATTCATACTTCACCAAAGCATTCAGTAGTTGGTAAGAACCCAATTTTGCAGCAACAATTGCATAGGTATTTCCATCAAAAAAGGCATCTTGTCTAGCATCAACATACTGGTAATTAGCATTAAAAAATAATCTGTTAGTTGCCGAAAAATCAATAGAAGCGTTAACTTTATGCTTCGGAATCAATCGACTCAAGGCTTCATCTACTTGCGTAAAAGTATAATTGGCACTGCAATTTAATTTTGTAGAAAGAGCATAATTCACAATGGTTTCTATTCCTTTGGCTTTGTTCAAACCTTCCACATTGGCATAATGGTAAGTCGCATCAAATCCTATAGAATTGTTTTGTTCTCTAAAAAATGCAACTACATTAAACGTAAGTTTCTTTTGGGCTAGTGCCACTTCCAAACCTGATTCTATGGTAGTGTTTTTCTCAGGCGTTAAAGTTGCAGTTCCGTATTCGGAGTACAATTGGTACAAACTCGGCGTAACAAATGCGGTGCTATAGGAAGCCAATATCTTAACTGGAATTTCCTTTCCGAAATTAAACGACGGATTCACATTATACACCAATTGATTTCCATATTGACTGTGTATATTCAATCGCGCACCTGCATTGACATTCAATCCAAAATCAGAAGTGAAAACTCCCGTAAAATAAGGATCTACCATGTTAAATTTAGCCCCTTCTTTGGCAATAATGCTGTAAGGCGTTTCGCTTTTCATGTCGTGAAATTGGTAATTGGTACCCGTTATCAAATAAAAATTACCAGAAAATTTATTTTTATTGAAAACATCTACCGTTATACTTCGCGAGCCATAACTAGAATTATCTATACCATTAGTCCAAGAATTGAATTCCTGATACACCCTTTGAAGTTTGGTGAAATTAGAATTCAAATGCAATTCGCCTTTGGCATAAGTATACTTTGGGGAAAATCCAAAACGGAATTGTTCGGTTTTTGATTTATTGCTATACGAATCATTAGAACCTGTATTATCAAAAGGAAAATCGTAATCGTTGTTCACTTTATCGTAATTCCCGAAGAAATCTAAAGTCAATTTTTCAGTGGCTTTAAATCCGAATTTCGACAAATAATTAATTCTGGAAAAACGATCTTTATCATAATTAGAATCGGGAGTTTGTTCTGATACTTGCGACATTCCTTCGGTTTCGGTACTGTTCATCGAAGCCAAATAATTCACTCTTTTAACTGTTCCGTTAACCGAAAAACCTTGGTTAAAATCTTGCCCGTTATACTTGTGGTTCGTTGCTGTATTGTTCGAACCAATATTGGAATACGCATTGGCTTGAAGCGGTTTTTTACTCGATTTTTTCAAAGTAATATTGATTACTGCCGTAGCAGCACCCGAGCCGTAAAGCGTACTTGCAGCACCTTTCATAATTTCAATGCTTTCAATTTGATCAACAGGAAGCAAACGCAAATCGTACTCCAAGTTAATTCCAGATGCATCCGTTACTGGATTTCCGTCAATTACAATTAAAACTTGTTGGTTTTTTCCGCCTCTAATGTAGTAGCCAAGGTTTTTTCCGTTGGCCGATTGGGTACCGTTAATCTCTACTCCTGCTACCGAATTTAAAATACTGGCTAAGGATTGCCCTGATTTTTTTTGGAGTTCAGAAGCCGTAATTTTGGTAATTACTTTTCCTGATTTTTCTTTGCTTTGCGCAAATTTAGTGTCGGAAAATACTACTTCATCCAATTGTTTAATCGTAATTCCTTTTACTTTGTCAACAAAATCATAATGGGTTTTACTTGAATCTTTTACTTGGGCATAGCCGCAAGTGGTCGCCAATGCAATACATGCACTGAAACGAATGAAATTTTTGTTCATTTTTTTAGTTACTACTAATTTAATAATCGTGGGAGAAAAGCACAGAATTACCCATACCCAAACCTTTTTTCCCGAAAGTTTGATACTCAATGTAAAATGGCAGGTCTCCTGGCTTGCGTCTTGTTGTTTGCCTTCCCATTTTAATATTAGATTTAAGATATTTGATATTAGTTATAAAAATCAAATAAATTTTAAAGTTGACTATTAAATTCATGATATTTAATATTTCAAATTTAACATCTAATATTTCAAACAGTGGTTATGTAGATAACAACAAGCATAATAGCATACAGTTGCGGGTACAGCCTAGGTTTTTAACCTAATTCCCTTTTAATGTTCCTCTGAAAAATCAAAGTCACAACCGAAATACAAGTGCAAATGTAGTTTAAATATAGTAGTAACAAATTAATTTTTATTATAAAATTTCATTACATTTACTTAAATTTAAACTCTTGATTATGAAAAGATTATTACTTTTATTATTAGTGTCTGGTTTTAGTTTTGGGCAAAACCAAGTTGTGGAGATTAAATTAGTGGATGCTAATATTGGCACAGAGGCTTTTCAAATTATAAATGAATCTAATGATCCGGGGTTAAATCAAATTTTTCAAAATCATAATGTTATTCGATATGAAAGACGATATAACCATCCATTATTTTTAGATAAATATTATGAAGCAGAATGTCAGAACTGTGATACAAATCAACTTTACATTGATTTGCTAAATTATACATCTGTAGTAGAAAAAGCAAGAATAACAACTTATGGCAGTCCATTTTTGGATGTTTTGTATACACAACTTCATTCTGCAACGATTGGAATTCCTACAGGAACTAATAATGGAATAATAGTAACGAATGATACTGGATTAAATCAGATTTTCCAAAATTTCAATGTGAATCATTTCGCCTTGATTTGTCCAAATTGTTCTTATTATATTGGCTGTAATTGTAATAATGTAGCTTTGAAATCGGCATTAGACAATTATTCTGTAATAAATTTTAGTGAATATATTTATGCTAGTTATTGGTTGGGCAACAACCAATTTCAAAAATCTAAAACAACAATTTCACCAAATCCTTTTTCAACTTATTTCAACATCCAATCGGAAGAACCTATTTCTAATTATTCTCTTGTGGATATTTCTGGAAAACAATTGATTACAACTACTTCCAAAAATGAATTGGATAATTTATCTTCCCAATTAAATTATGGCATTTACTTTTTGAAATTGCAATTTGAAAATGGAGAAAGCGATAATTTCAAATTGCTTAAAGAGTAATTATTTATCTTCTTTCTTTTTAAAAAATTTTAGTATCAACCAAACAAATCCTACCACAAAGTGCAGTAGAATAATTCCGCCAACGAGGTACATAAAAGTATTGGAATCTCTCATTTTGAATTTTTATTCAAATTTAGAGATTTTAAAAATTTGATTTTGCATCAAATGTTACACAAGCACCAATTTATGGAAACATTATTTTACTTTTGCAAAAAATAATTCCATGTCGCATTTTTTAAAATCCTTTTTATTCGTTCTGCTCATTATTCCATTTGTGCAATGCAAAAAGGAAGTCCACAAAGAAGTAACTTTAGTTCCGAAAAATGAAATTCATTATGCCAATGGATTTTCTATACTAAATCACGACGGATTTTCTGTGGTAACCGTTTCCAATCCTTGGCCTAAAGCCGATAAATCGTATACCTATATTCTGAAAGAAAAAAACGGAATTATCCCAGATAGTTTGAAACAGTTTCTTACCATTTCGGTTCCCGTGAAAACTATTGTAGTGACCTCAACCACACATATTCCATCCTTAGAAATGCTAGGTGTGGAAAAAACTTTGGTTGGATTTCCAAATTTGAATTACATTTCCTCCGAGAAAGTTCGTGCTTTAATTGATGCGAAAAAAGTAAAAGAATTAGGTTCTAATCAAGCCTTGAATACCGAAGTACTTATCGATTTACAACCAGAAGTTATTATTGGTTATGGTTTAGACAACAATAACCCAACGCTGGATAATCTTCAGAAAAACGGATTAAAAGTCTTACTAAATGGCGATTGGAACGAGCAAACGCCGTTAGGAAAAGCCGAATGGATTAAGTTTTTTGGTGCTTTGTATGGCAAACAAAATAAAGCCAACGAGATATTTTCTAAAATAGAAAAAGACTATTTACACACTTTGGAAATCGCCAAAAGTGCCGCTACCCATCCAACTATTTTAGCCGGAGACATGTTTGAAGACAAATGGTATTTACCGCAAGGTACTAGTTGGGGTTGCCAATTACTAAAACAAGCGCAAGGCAATTATTTATGGGGCGCAACCACAGGAACTGGAAGTCTTTCGTTATCGTTTGAAACGGTTTTAGAAAAAGGAAAAAATGCCGATTTATGGATAACATCCGGGCAATTTGGATCGTTAAAAGAAATGCTCGATGCCAACCCACATTATTCGCAATTTAAAGCGTTCCAAAATAAAAATGTATATTCGTTTAGCGGTAGAAAAGGAAAAACTGGAGGCGTTTTATACTATGAATTGGCTCCAAATAGACCAGATATTGTATTGAAAGATATTGTAAAAATCTTGCATCCCGAATTATTGGTGGCTTATAAGCCTTTCTTTTTTGAAAAGTTAAAATAAAACACAACCTTTGTAGTTCTGAAAAGCAGAATCCCGTAAGTTTATAAAATGAGATTCCTCGTGCCTCGGAATGACAAAATTTGCAGCATTAATGTTCCAAACCCGAAATACTATTCTGTTTTCTATACTAACTCTGCTGTTGCTAATGGCCTTGTTATTGAATATCTCTTTGGGACAAGTTGCCATTCCGTTTAAAGAAGTAATTAAAAGTTTGTTTGGCTCTACGGCAAGCAAAGACACTTGGGAATACATCATCATTAATTTTAGATTACCGAAAGCAATTACCGCTGTTTTAGTTGGTATTGGACTATCCATTAGTGGATTATTAATGCAGACTTTATTCCGAAATCCACTTGCGGGGCCTTATGTTTTGGGTTTGAGTTCGGGTTCTAGTTTGGGAGTTGCCTTTGTGATTTTAGGTGCAGGAGCATTGCCGGCTGTAGTTTCTACTTTTTTATTATCGTCTTACGGAATCATTTTAGCCTCTTGTTTGGGAAGTTTTTCTGTATTACTATTAGTGCTTTTGATATCCAAATTTTTACGGGACACCATGACCATATTAATTGCAGGATTAATGTTTAGTAGTTTTGCAGGCGCCATCGTTTCGGTATTAACATTTTTTAGTTCGGCAGAAAAATTACAAAAATTCACCTTTTGGAGTTTGGGTAGCATCGGAAATTTATCTTGGCAAAATATCAGCATTTTATTGGTTGCCGTCTCCATCGGATTACTATTAAGTTTATTTTCTGTAAAATCATTAGACGCATTACTTTTAGGAGAAAATTATGCCAAAAGTTTGGGTTTAAAAGTAAAAAAATCCAGAAGATTAATTATTCTTGCAACAAGTATTTTAGCAGGAAGCATTACGGCTTTTGCAGGCCCGATTGCCTTTGTTGGATTGGCAGTGCCGCATTTATCCAAATTACTTTTTCAAACAAGTAACCACCGCATATTGTTTTGGAGCACCATCCTAATCGGAGCGATTATCATGCTCTTTTGCGATATGGTTTCCCAAATGCCCGGATTTGATTTTACGTTACCAATAAACGCTATTACGTCTATTGTGGGAGCGCCAGTGGTTATTTGGTTGTTGGTAAGGAAGAATAGATTGGTTTGATTTATCAACAAAAGATTATAAAGATTTTAGAAGAATCTGTAAAAATCCGTGAAATCTGTGGCAAAAATGATTAACACATAGGCACATAGATTTATAAAAAATAAAATGAGCGATAACAAAAACATACTTACTTCTACAAACCTATCGATTGGATACAAATCCAAATCGAAAGAGAGTGTTATTGCTAAAAATATCAATTTAAAACTAGAGGCAGGGAAATTAATTGCTTTAATTGGAGAAAACGGAATTGGAAAATCAACACTTTTAAGAACACTTTCTGGACTTAAAAAACCATTGTCGGGCGCTGTCCATTTGAATAATAAAAATTTAAAAGAATATAACCCTGTTGACTTAGCGAAGAATTTGAGTTTGGTTTTAACCGAAAAATTACCTACTAGTAACTTAACTGTTTTCGAATTAATTGCCTTGGGAAGACAACCCTACACCAATTGGATTGGAAAATTAAATCCCGAAGATTTAGAAAAAGTAAACGAGGCAATTGCCTTAACCCAAATTGAACATTTATCGGAAAAAAAATACTACGAAATTAGCGATGGTCAATTTCAAAATGTGCTCGTAGCAAGGGCTCTAGCACAAGATACTCCGTTAATAATCTTAGACGAACCTTCTACGCATTTGGATTTATTTCATAAAGTTTCGCTTTTTAAATTATTGAAAAAACTAGCAGCAGAATCCAATAAGTGCATTCTTTTTTCTACCCACGACATCGATTTGGCAATTCAATTATCCGATGAAATGATTGTTATGACAGAAGAGTATCTTGTTCAAGACCAGCCGTGTAATTTGATTATTAAAGGAGTTTTCGATACCCTTTTTAAAGACGAAAACATAAAATTCGATAGTGAAAAAGGACGGTTTATGATAAGGTAAAATATTAATTCACTATCATTTTCTTTACCACCTTGTAATCCTTAATATAAAAAACAAAATAATAAATCCCCGAATTTAATTCGGAAATAGATAGATTATTTTCTTGTAATGTATTTTTCATAATTATTCTTCCAAAAACATCCAAAACAACAATCTTTGTTTGATCCTCAACTCCTTCAAAAAAAACTTTGTCATGGGCAGGATTTGGGTATAGTTGAATTTCGCTTTCCTGCAGATTATTTAAAGAAAGTTCATTACAAAAATTGAAAACATCAAAAATAGGCAAAGCCGTATTATTAGTTGTGAAATTAAAAAAACTCATGTTTTCATATGACGATCCTTGCCCCCATTGATCACACATGGAGGAGCTTATCCAATCAGGCTCCCAGTAAAGAACGCCCTTTCCGCCTGAATTATAAACTGTATTTACTAAGTCGGTAAAAAATAGTTTTTGCCCCTGTGGAGTTATTGGGTAATTTAAATTTCCATATGAATTTACAATATTTGTATATCCATCAGAACTATCAGTCGTCCAAGGCACACCTGTTTCAAAAATCATTATGTCTTTATTGTAGGTGTTTTTTAATGTATTAATTAAATTCCCTAATTGTGGTAAAGAAGTAAAATTAGACCAAAAAGGATAATAGGAAATACCTATAATATCATAATTCGTTATGTTTTGGCTACTAAATAAAGCCGTAAGCCAAGAGGCCGTATTATCCGTAAAATGAACAGCTTTTTTTATTGAGGCACCATTAGAAGAATTAAAATCATCAACCGCAGTTAAAGCAATATTAAATTTATTAGCGTCTTCAGGCCAACTCCAGCCATTTGTAGTATTTGTATCATCTATAAATCCCCAAGTAGTTTCGTTGCCAATTGCAACAATATCCGGAGTAACATTATTATTTTTTAGAATTTGTAATACCGAAATAGTATAATTGTAGATGGAATTAAGAAGATCCGTTCCTGTAAGTCCATCCCATGCTTGTGGTCTTTTTTGTTTATTAGGATCATTAAAATAATCTCCATAATGAATGGCCAAATTTAATTTCATTCCATTGGTTTTGGCGTTTGTAAATCCTAAAATAACATCGTTAATATCATTTGCAGTAATGGTAGTTCCACAATTACCAACAATGTTCTGAGGGGTATGAAACAAGCGCATTCTAACCATATTTGCACCTTTTTGAGCAAAAAGTAAATAAGGGTTTACTACAACATTGTTCATATCGCGATAAACTCCACCATTTGCTAAAACTGAATTAGTATACGATAAATCAGCACCAATAATAAAACATTGTGCATTCAATCGGATACAAAAAATCAGGAAGAAAAAAATTATATTTTTCAAATTTTTATCATTATTTGCCTTTTTGCTTCACCAACTACAAACGCTACTGAATTGGCAATATTAAAACTCCGAATTAAATTCGACATTGGAATGGTTAATTGATTTTCGAATTGTGCCAAAACTTCTTGACTCAATCCAACACTTTCTTTCCCAAAAACCAACCAATCTCCATCTTGAAAATGGGCTTCATAAATAGAAGTATCGGCATGTGAACTCATTAAGAAAACTCTCGATGTATCTGGAATTTGAGCAGTCCATTCGGCAACATTTTGGTATTCGGTAACATCCAAATGTACCCAATAATCCAAACCCGAACGTTTTAAATTTTTGTCATTTATAACAAATCCAAATGGATGTATTAAGTGCAACCGACTTTCGGTGCCAACGCACAAACGACCTATGTTTCCAGTATTATTTGGAATTTCGGGCTCAACTAAAACGATGTTTAACATTTTTAGAATTTAAAATTGATATAAAAATAAGTCCAGATTATCAATTTTTTCAAATTCTTTATCCGCAGTTATTAGTGGTATTTGAAGATATAAAGCAGTTGCAGCAATAATAGCATCAGGGGTTTTCGATTTGTCTTTTTGTTTAATTGCTATACAAATATCTTTGACTTCTGTATTTAATGGAACAATTGTGCATTCTGAAAGAAAGAGATTTATCTTTTTCTTGTCACTTTGGGATAAACCCTTAAAACCAAGAAGTTCTATTTCTGAAATAATAGATACAAATAATTCCATTTCATTTAAAATAGAAAACAAATCCTTATTTCCTCCAAGCAAATAAAGAATAATATTAGTATCTAAAACAATACTATTCCCATTCATTTCGCAATTCTTTTTGGATTTGAAGAGCGTCTTTTTTAAGATGGATAACCCCAACATGTTTTGCTAAATCAACACCTTTTGTTGACTTTGCTTTTTGAAAAGTAGTAAGTTTCTTTTCAAATTCTTTTTTGCTGGTATTTTTATTTATTACTATAGTCATAGCGCTTAATATTTAATCAAATATAAATATATTTTTTGAATTTTAAAAAATTGCAACTAATTTTAAACTTCTATACTTTCCAGTTCCAAAACTTCCCCTGCTTGTAAATTATTTAAATGGATATTTCCAATGCGAACTCGAACCAATCGTAAAGTAGGAAAACCAACTGCCGAAGTCATTTTTCGTACCTGACGAAATTTGCCTTCATTGATAGTTATCGACAACCAAGAAGTTGGTCCGTGACGTTCGTCTCGAATTTTCTTAGCCCGTTGTGGAAAATTAGGAATTTCATTTACAATATGTGCTTCACATTCTTTAGTAAGGTATTTTTTACCCTCAAAACCAATTATTACTCCCTTTTTCAATTCATCTATGGCTTCTGGTGTTACAACCCCATCCACTTGAACGTAATATTCTTTTTCTACTTTTTTACTGCGCACCATTTCGCTCATTTTACCATCGGTGGTAAGTAATAGCAAGCCTTCCGAATCTTCGTCTAATCTGCCAATTGCCATAGTATTCTCGGGGAAATCATGCAATTCTCCGAGTAACTTTTTTGGGCGCTTGAGTTCGTAAATAAACTGCGATAAATAGCCGTAGGGTTTGTAAATAATAAAATGGTGGTGCATAATTTTGTAGGATTAATCTATAGGATTTTGACGATTATCTCAAAAATAGAGTAGGTAAATTGAAGTATTATTTATTTCATAAAACAAAGAACACTGTTTGTTTATTGTTGCTTTTCTAACATTATAGAATTTTGAACTAGATTTGAAAAGGAATGGAAACTTTTCAATTAAACCAATAATAGAATTTACCTTCAAAACAAATTTTATGCTGCTTTTTTTCCAAATTGGGCTTCAATAGAATCAGTAATAACTTCAAAAGTTATGTCTGCTTTTGTAGTCCAAAAAACTTCCATTACTGGTATTTTGCTAAATATTTTTTCATAACCTCTTCATGGGATAAAAATTCACCACTACTATTTTGGTTTCTACTTTCAATAATTCCTTTTATCACATGTTCTGGTAAATCATCCGAAAAATCGGCCTCTTCATTAAACGAAATTTTCGCTTTAATAGAATTAGCAATTTCCAAAAACAGGTTTCGGTATTGTTCGTCAGCCTCAATAACTATCTTCATAACCTTTATTTTTACAAATATAATTATTTTTTTTATTCCATTTATTACATCTTTAGTATATTTACATTCTTATTCTATTCAAAAAATGACAACAGTTTTACCTATTTTATTAGTATTTATTATCGCCTTAGCCATTGGAATTTTCCTTGGAAAATTGTTGTTTACCGCCAATTCCAAATCGGAAAAAGCAACTTTGGAAGAAAAAAATAACGGCTTGCTTTCGCAAATAAATCAGATGAAAGAGCAGGTTCAAATGGATCGCACGGATTTTGAAAAACAATTAGCAGCATCCAATTTAGAAAAGGAAACTATCCGATCCGAAAAAGAAGCCTTAGCCATTCAATTATCTAAAAAAGAAACCGATTTTGAAAATCTTTGGGAACGGAATAAAGAACAAAAACAAGAAGTAGAGCAACTTCAGGAAAAGTTTACTAAAGAATTTGAGAATTTAGCCAATAAGATTTTGGAAGAAAAAACTTCTAAATTCACCGAGCAAAACAAAGAAAATTTAAAAACTATTTTATCCCCTTTGCAAGATAAAAT
This sequence comes from Flavobacteriaceae bacterium, assembly GCA_947446865.1. Classification (GTDB taxonomy): domain Bacteria; phylum Bacteroidota; class Bacteroidia; order Flavobacteriales; family Flavobacteriaceae; genus Flavobacterium. The sequence continues at coordinate 13,182 of CANFHX010000047.1, forward strand.
TCAACTTTTTGAAAAGAAAGTCGAAGATACACACAAAGAAAGCATTGATTATCATGCTGCATTGCGCCAACAAATATTGGGCTTGCGAGAAATGAACGAGCAAATGAGTAAAGAAACTCTTAATTTAACCAAAGCATTAAAAGGCGACAGCAAAATGCAAGGAAATTGGGGAGAACTAATTTTGGAACGGGTACTAGAAAAATCGGGGTTGGAAAAAGACCGCGAATATTTTGTGCAACAAAGTTTTGTTACCGAAGAGGGCAACCGAGTTTTTCCCGATGTGGTGATTAATTTGCCTGACGGAAAGAAAATGATAGTCGATTCGAAAGTAACTTTAACGGCTTACGAACGTTATATTAATGAAGAAGACGACACTTTAAAAGCACAGCATCTAAAGGACCATGTCATTGCAATCAATCGTCATGTGGAGCAATTGGGTAACAAGAATTACCACGATTTGTATCAAATGGAAAGCCCCGATTTTGTATTGCTTTTTATCCCAATTGAGTCGGCATTTGCTTTAGCATTAAATGAAGATACCACTTTGTACAACAAGGCTTTTGAAAAGAATATTGTAATTGTTACACCTTCTACCCTATTGGCTACGTTGCGTACTATTGATAGTATGTGGACCAACCAAAAGCAACAAGAAAATGCTTTAGAAATTGCGCGGCAAGCTGGTGCATTATATGATAAATTTGAGGGTTTTGTTACCGATTTAGTGAAAATTGGTAAGAAAATGGACGAAGCCAAAATAGAATACCAAGGCGCCATGAATAAACTTGTCGATGGAAAAGGTAACCTAGTAACTAGCGTAGAAAAATTAAAAAAAATGGGAGCAAAAGCCAAAAAATCGCTGCCAGATAATATCTTAAACCGAGCTACTATCTCGGATAATTTAGTAACCAACTCGGAAGTAAATTCCGATTAAAATAAGTTCATTATGGTACGTAAATTTATTCTTTATCTAATTTTAGCAATTGCTGTATCGGTTACGGCTTACTTTTCTTTTGTTTATTATGCAACCTATAGCGAAGGGGTTCGGTCAGGTCAACTCATTAAATTCAGCCACAAAGGGGTTATTTTCAAAACTTGGGAAGGAGAAATAAGCCAAGGAATTTCTGGTGCACAAGTATTTTCTTTTTCGGTTTTGGATAAAGACGAAAAATTAATTGCCGACTTAAAAGACCTAGAAGGACAATATGTAAAGCTTACTTATAAAGAACGCTACCGCACCTTTTCTTGGTGGGGAGATTCTAAATATTTTGTAACAGAAGTTCAAAAAGACAAATCGCCATTCAATAAATAATTTATGAGTACCTACAAATCTGTAAAATCCTCCCGAATCACCATTTCGCAATTAATGCTACCCTCCCACACCAATTTTAGTGGGAAAATTCATGGAGGTTATATTCTATCTTTATTGGATCAGATTGCCTTTGCATGTGCCTCTAAATATTCTGGGAATTACTGCGTCACTGCTTCGGTAGATACGGTTAATTTCTTAAATCCTATTGAGGTTGGCGAATTGGTTACCTTAAAAGCCAGCGTGAATTATGTAGGAAATAGTTCGATGATTGTTGGTATTCGAGTGGAAGCCGAAAACATCCAAACCGGAAAAGTAAAACATTGCAATTCGAGTTATTTTACCATGGTTGCAAAAGACACGAATGGATTAAATACCAAAGTACCTGGATTACTGCTATCAAATGATGAAGAATTGAGACGTTTTTATACCTGTGTAAAACAAATTGCAATCAAAAAAGACTTAGCATTACACGAAGAAATATTCGATTATAAATCGGAAAAAGCCATTTTGGAACTAAATAATTACAATGTGAAATTGGAATCAAATTAATTATTTTACTAGTAATTATTTGAAATTTAACAAATTAGTTTTACCTTATTCAAAAATAACCGTTTTTTGTTGTATATTTGGTTAGAACAAACCAAACTTATGAGTAAACATTACACCTTCCGAATTTTAGTACTGCTTTTTGTTATCGTAATTTTTTCTTGTTCCAAATCCAATGAAGAGGACTATGTTGCACTACCCGAAGTTTCGGTAAATTTAGCAACTGTTCCTTACGCTAAATTATCCGAATATCATTTTTTTGACGGTGCTATAAAAGAGCAAAACCCTACTTCAAATGTAATTCCTTACGAACCTGCAAGTGCATTATTTTCCGATTATGCACATAAAAAACGCTTTATTTATTTACCAAACAATACCCACGCCACCTATAATGGCGATGGAAATGTTTTTGAATTTCCGGTTGGGGCAGCAATAATAAAAACTTTTTATTACGATCATGTGCAACCTAGCAATACTACCAAAATGGTAGAAACTCGATTGTTAATCCGAAAATCTACAGGATGGCAAACCTATACTTATGTTTGGAATGACGAACAAACGGATGCACTCCTTGAAACTACTGGAAATGGCTTACATAAATCTGTAAATTGGATTGATGATAGCGGTGTGAATAAAACAGTTAATTATTGGGTACCATCCCAAACGGAATGTATCACCTGTCATAAAATCAATCCAAATCAAACCGGGGAAATAACTATCCCGATTGGACCAAAACCTCAAAATTTAAATACCACCTACAATTACACCACTGGTGCCGAAAATCAAATTACCAAATGGAAAAGCCTTGGCATTCTTGGTACTGATGTTCCAGCCTTATCGGCTATTCATTCAACTGTAGATTGGAGAGACACTAGTAAATCCTTAGAATTAAGAGCGCGTTCTTACATTGACATCAACTGTGCGCATTGCCATAGAGAGGGCGGTCACTGTGCTTATGTTGCACAACGATTTAATTTCAGCAATGCCGACTTGCATACTTTTGGAGTTTGTTTGGTTCCGTTATTTAACATTCCAAATGGGCCTTTCGTAATCAATGGCGGAAATGCGGATTATTCAGAAATGATTATTCGAATGAGTTCCACACAAGGCGATGTAATGATGCCCTATATAGGCCGCTCTTTAGTCCACCAAGAAGGAGTTCAATTAATGAAAGATTGGATCAATTCGTTACCGGCAAATTGCCATTAATTTTTTAATCACACCAATATGAAAAAAATTACTTTATTATTTGTTTTAGTTTTCGGTTTACAAATTGCAAAGGCACAAACCACTTGTACTACCGCTTTACCTGCGGTTGCTGGAATGACAACTGTGGGAACTATCGTGGGAACCGATGTTCCAACTCCTAATTGCATGGGCGGGACGGCTACTATTCCATTATCCGAATGGTACACCTATACTCCAACCCAAAATTACACGGTTACCATTTCTACCGATTTACAAATTAATACCGGTTTAGACACTAGAATTCACATTTATACTGGAACTTGTAGTAACTTGGTATGTTATGCTTCCGATGATGATACTGGAATTATAGGAAATGGTTATTTATCTATAGTAACTTTTAATGTTATTGCCAATACTACCTACCATCTTGCTTGGGATAATAGATGGAACAGCAGTGGGTTTGTTTTTCAATTAACCGAAAATCCATTTATAGCACCAGCAATTTCTTTTAACTCTCAAACTATTTCGACAACTTCCACCATTTGCAGTGTAGTAGATATGAATAATGATTATTTGGATGATATTATCACCGTAGAAACCAACCAAATGACAATACAAAAACAATTGCCAACAGGTGGTTTTACGCCAGTTGTATATCCGCTTCCAGCATTAACTACTACTCCAGGATGGAGCATTGCTGCAGGAGATTTTAATAGAGATGGCTACAACGATTTGGTTTTTGGCAACAGCACCCGATTGACCGTTATTAAATCTAATGCAGATGGAGCAAGTTATACGGAGGTTCCTTATCCGCAGAGTATTTTTACACAAAGAACTAATTTTGTAGACATTGATAACGATGGAAATTTAGATTTATGGGCTTGTCATGATGTGGCTCAAAGTTATGCTTACAAAAATGATGGAGCAGGAAATTTATTATTTGATATATCTTTAATGCCTACTCTAGCCGTTGGTGGTAACTACCAATCGCAATGGTCCGATTACGACAACGATGGGGATATCGATATGTATTTATCCAAATGTAGAGCTAGTGCCGCTATCGGAGATCCACAACGTATCAATCTTTTATATAAAAATAATGGAAATGGAACGTTTACCGAATCGGGTGCCGCTGTTGGAGTAAATGATGGTTCCCAATCGTGGTCCTCTGCTATTGAAGATTATGATAACGATGGCTTTATGGATATTTTATTATCAAATATTTCGGATAACAATAAATTATACAGAAACAATGGGGATGGCACGTTTACCGATATTTTTGCAACAACAGGAATTGACCCACAAGTAGGATCTTGGGAACTTCAAGCAGCCGACTTTAATAACGATGGATGGATGGACTTTTTGTGGCAAAACAACAAAGAATTATACCTTAATAATGGCGATCTAACTTTTACGGGATATGACATGCCGTTTAGTAAAGGTGGAATTGGCGACTTGAATAACGATGGATTCTTAGATGTGCAATATGCCAATCAAATCTATTATAATGTTCCAAATGCTAATAATTGGATAAAAATTAATTTGCAAGGTCTTGTAAGTAATGCTAACGGAATTGGAGCTAGAGTTGAGATTTATGGTGCCTTCGGAAAACAAATAAGAGAAATTAAAAGCGGAAATGGTTTTGCTCAACAAAGCACTTTAAATGCTCATTTCGGAATTGGAACCGCTACAGCCATCACCAAAGTTATTATAAGATGGCCATCCGGATTAGTAGATACTATTTTAAGTCCGAGTATTAATCATTCCACTTTAGTGGTTGAAGGAGCAACTCTTGCTGTTGAAAATTTCACTAATTCTAATTTTAGTATTTACCCTATTCCATCGAAAAATATTTTAAATATTAAAACCAATGGAAACCTAATAATGAAACTTGCACAAGTATATGATTTAAACGGAAAAATGGTTTTGGAAACCAAATTAACGTCAACAACAATAGCAATTGATTCGTTAAGTCAAGGAACTTACATCCTACTTTTGAAAGATGCAAATGACAAAGATTATTCTCAAAAATTCATAAAAGAATAAAAGCATTTTATTTTTTAAAATTAACGTCCGAATATTTTCGGGCGTTTTTTTTAATTAAAATCAAATTCTTTCTAAAGATTTTGAGAAAGAACTCTAAATTAAACACATGACTATTCTTCATATTTACTTAAAATAATACTAGTTTATTTAAGTTACGAAAAATACTACAGATATTTACCAAAAAATTAAACAAATGAAAAATAGTATCTCTAAATTATTGATTTTATTTTGTACAATAGGCGCATTCTCTCAAACCCATTATATAAGTAAAAAAATAAGCACCACCGGAAATAGACTGCACCCAAAAGTTTGGACAAATTTATAATTAATTTTGATAATAATGAGCTCGATATTGTATCGGGCTCATTTTGTTTAAATTTGACTTACTTCTGTCATTGTTATAATACTTTATATATTCATTTATTTCCTTTTTTAA
>CANFHX010000048.1 GCA_947446865.1 Flavobacteriaceae bacterium
AATGACTCGATAGCTCAGTTGGTAGAGCACATCACTTTTAATGATGGGGTCCTGGGTTCGAGCCCCAGTCGGGTCACTAAAAAAGTCGAGCATTAGCTTGGCTTTTTTTATTTTAGGCCACGTGGAGAAACGGTAGACTTGCCAGCTTGAGGGGCTGGTGCTCGCAAGGGCGTGCGGGTTCAAATCCCGCCGTGGTCACAGAATAAGCCTGTTTATAAGGTTTTACAAGACATTTTAAAAACACTCTTTTTAGGGTGTTTTTTTATTTATAGAAATTACCTCATTTTTTTTTAAAACAATTTCAAATGGTAATTAATAACAAGAAACGATTATTTTCTTATATTTGATTAACCTCAAATAAAATAGTCACTTCGTATTGACAACCGAAAGAATTAATTAATTTAAAAAGTAATAAGTGACCTAATGAGTGAAATCGTAATTTACAATTCTCCAGACAATCTATCCCAAATTGAGGTGACATTTGAAAATGAAACAGTTTGGTTAACGCAAGAACAACTCGTTCGGTTGTTTCAAAGAGACCAATCGGTTATTTCAAGGCATATTCGAAATGTATTTAATGAAGGTGAATTAGAGGAAAAAAGCAATATGCAAAAAATGCATATTGCTAATTCAGACAAACCAATAATCCAATATAACCTCGATGTTATTATTTCTGTAGGCTACAGAGTAAAATCCAAACAAGGAACGCAATTTCGTCAATGGGCAACTCAGCGATTAAAGGATTATTTGATTCAGGGATATGCCTTAAATGAAAAACGATTAAAAGAAGCCAGCGGTAAATTCAAGAGTCTGCAAAACGCCATAAAATTAGCCGCACAAGCAGGAAATAATGAATCCTTATCTACAATTGAAGCAAAAGGAATTATTGAAATAATAGAACAGTATGCTTATGCGCTAGAACTATTAGACCAATACGACCATCAAAATCTGTCTATTAACATTCCTAATGAAAAGGAAACTGATATTAAAAAACTGACTTATGAAAATGCAATTCATCAAATAAAAATTTGGAGGAAATTTCAAAAAACGGGCAATCTTTTTGGAAATGAAAAAGACCAATCATTTAAGAGTTCTTTAGAAACCATTTATCAAACTTTTGAAGGAATAGATTTATACCCAACAATTGAAGAAAAAGCCGCAAACTTATTGTATTTTATTGTAAAAAACCACTCCTTTTCAGATGGAAATAAGCGTATAGCGGCAGGATTATTCGTCTACTTCTTGAATATAAATAACAAACTACTGAATAATTATGGATTGAAACGTATTGGCGACAATGCCCTAGTAGCTATTACCATTATGATTGCAGAAAGTAAGTCAGAAGAAAAAAATACTATGGCAAAATTGGTGGTGAACTTAATCAATAGTAATAACTAATAAAAAAACTTTTTAACCGTGGTCACAAAAAAAGAGCAACTGGGAGGTTGCTCTTAGTTGTTTAAATATATATTAATTATTCAAACAATATTGTCGTAATTTTTAAAATAACTAGCATAAATTCAAAGAATTAAATACTTGTTGTCATTAAAACAATTATACAAATTTGTTAATATTGATTAATATTTTTCCTACTTTTGTAACTTACTAAATAAGTTATGAAAAATATACTTCTAATTATCATTGCCTTTTTTTTTACATCATTAATAAATGCTCAGATAATTTATATCCCAGATACTAATTTTAAAAACACATTATTAGCTTCTTCTTATGTTAATCAAATTGCCAAAGATTTAAATGGAAATTGGTGCATAATTGATACAAATAACAATGGTCAGATAGAAGTTAATGAAGCTCAGCAAATTAGCTTTTTAAATTTAAGTTTTTTTTCACTAACTAACTCAACAAATTTTTGGTATAATTTAATAGGAATTCAATATTTTACAAATTTATTATCATTAGATTGTCATTCAAATCACATATCAACACTAGATTTAACTTCAAATATATTGTTAACCTATTTAAATTGTTCCACTAATCAAATCGGAAGTTTAAACATAACAGGGTTAAATAACCTACAAACATTAATTTGCAATAATAATTCAATACCAAATCTTGATTTAACAGGAAAACACAATTTAACTACTTTAAATTGTAAATATAATCAATTAACTACTTTAGATATTTCAGGTCAATATTTGTTAAATTTTTTCGATTGTAGTTACAATAATTTATATACACTGTTTATAAAAAATGGAGTGAATCAAAGCGATAATATAAGTTTTGGATTTAATATTAATTTGCATTATATATGCGCAGATGATAATGAGGTTGCCTCAATTCAGGCATCTGCTATGGGAAATATTACTGTAAATTCTTATTGTTCATTTAATCCAGGCGGAATTTTTTATAACTTACAAGGAAATAATAGATTTGATTTAAATAATGTTGGTTGTACTAATTCTAGTTTATTCCAACCTAATTTAAAATTTTCAATAACTAGCGGCACTAATAGTGGAAATTTAATGGCTAACACCTCAGGAAACTACAATATTCCTATTCAAGCTGGCGATTATCAGATATCCCCCATATTAGAAAATTTACCTTATTTTAATATCTCCCCTACGACAGTAAATATTACTTTTCCAGGTAATCAAAATAACATTACTCAAAATTTTTGTATATCTCCAAACGGGGAACATAACGACCTGGAAATAACTATTATTCCATTAATACCTGCAAGACCAGGCTTTAATGCAACTTATAAATTAATATATAAAAACAAAGGAACTACTACCCAATCTGGAACTATTAATTTATCATATGGAGATGATAAATCTGATTTTGTTTCAGCATCACCAATACCGACAAGTCAAAGTCAAAATCTTCTTTTATGGAATTTTTCGAATCTTCAACCTTTTGAAATCAGAGAAATTAATTTAACAATTTATATTAATAACCCTAGCCAGAATTCTCCAATTAATGTTGGTGATCCTCTTGGCTATGCAGCAACAATATTTCCTATTGATAATGATGAAAATGCTTTAGATAATACTTCGGAACTAAAACAAATTGTTATCGGTTCTTTTGACCCTAACGACAAAATTTGTACCGAAGGGGAAACTATTAGTATTGATAAAGTAGGCGAATACGTTCATTATGTAATCCATTTTGAAAATACGGGGACTGCTAATGCAGAAAACATCGTTGTAAAAGACATTATTAATACTTCTAAGTACAATATTAACTCATTGATACCTATAAGCGCAAGTCATTCTTTCATCACTAAAATTTCCAATACTAACACTGTAGAGTTTATTTTTGAAAATATAAACCTACCGTTTGAAAATGGCAATAATGATGGGTATGTAGCATTTAAAATAAAAACATCTCCAACTTTGGTAATAGATAATACTTTTTCAAATATGGCTTTTATCTATTTCGATTATAATAATGCAATTGAAACTAATTTTGCCGCTACTACAATTCAAGCATTAGGAAATCAAGATTTTGAATCCAATAACTATTTTACTTTATTTCCAAATCCAACAAGTAACATATTAAACATTCAAAATAAGGAAAACTTACATTTTACATCAATAAATATTTATAACACAATTGGACAATTAATATTAGTAAATATTGAGGCTACTAATTCTATTGATGTTTCAGTTCTAAAATCCGGTAATTATATTTTAAAAATTGTTTCTGAAAAAGGCACGTTTTATAGCAAATTCATAAAAGAATAAACAATTAATCCAAGGCAAAAATATTTATTATCAATATTTTTATTCCATTAACTTTGATCCATATATCCTTCATTTTCCAATATCTTTTAGGAAACTTTCTACCACGTCAAATAAAATAGGTATGTTTACAAAATGTATAAAAAAGTTTCCCTAGTGTTACTGTTACTTTCCGCAATAGCTCATAGCCAACAGTATGTAGATTTATTATCTGTAAATTACAACCATTCGAGTCCTACTTCCTATGGGAATTCAGAAGAAAAAACAGCACTTTCCAATTTTGAAGTTGCGCTTACAATCCCTGTAGTAATCAATGCTAAATATGTTTTTATTACCGGGTTGGATTATAATAAAAATGCGGTTGCAATTCCGAACTACATGAATAATTCATTGTTTTTAACTAGATTAAAAGCAGGCTTAAGAGTTAACTATTCTGAAAAATGGAGCGGAACTTATTTGTTTCTTCCTAAAGTAGCTTCCGATTATGTAACTACCACTTCCAATGATTTATATCTAGGTGGTGCAGCTGTATTTAAATATACGAAGAATAAAAACAGCAATTTTAAACTTGGAATTTACGCTAGTAAGGAAGCCTATGGTCTTTTTGTTACTCCCCTGATAGGAATGTATTACAAAAGCCCTAGTTCGAAATTGGAGATGAGTGTAACCTTTCCTACAGATTTTAATTTAAATTATAGTGCCACTCCAAAAACCAAAATTGGTATCGATTATTCCGCCATTGGAAAAAGCTACCGAATAACTACTGAAAACAGCCGAAGCAGCTATGTTGAAAACAATTCGTTACAGTTTGCTGCTTATCTTCAAAATAATTCCCTTTACAAAAATATCTTGTTTCGCATAAAAGCAGGTGTTTCTACGAATGAATACGATGTTTATTCAATGAATGAAAAAGTGGATTTTCGCGTTTCGGCTTTTAAGTTTGGAGATCATCGCACCCAATTAAATGAAAAATTATCCAGCAGCCCCTTTATTATGTTGGAATCTATTTATCGGTTTGACCTGCCATCTAAATAGAATAGAAGTTTAGGAACCAGTTACTTAATGTAACAAGTTGATTTTTTTGTGCCAACAACATGCATTCTTTTGGGGAAAACACCTGAAATCATTATAAATAATAATACTATAAATATTGTTGGCTAAATGTTGGCTAAAATAAAAATTAAAAAACCCTAAAAGCTTAAATACTAAGCTTTTAGGGTTTTTTATTGTGATCCCAGAAGGATTCGAACCTTCGACCTATTCATTAGAAGTGAATTGCTCTATCCAGCTGAGCTATGGAACCTGTCCAAGTTTTTTTAACAAAAAAACAAAAAAAAGTCGGGGTGGCAGGATTCGAACCTGCGGCCTCCTGCTCCCAAAGCAGGCGCGATAACCGGGCTACGCTACACCCCGAAGGAAAAAAAAGCGGAGAGTAAGGGATTCGAACCCTTGGTACAGTTTCCCATACGCATGTTTAGCAAACATGTCCTTTCGGCCACTCAGGCAACTCTCCAAAATCCAATATAATGTATAAGAACTTTTCTCTTTAAGCGGTTGCAAATGTAACGTATCATTATATTATTTCCAACATTTTCATTCTTTTTTTTTTATAATAATCCATACCAAATATGAATTACTTAAAAATCAAAGATATAGATATAATTATTATAGTAATATTAAATTAATATCGATTATCTTTAGCTTAAAAATGTATTTTCTCCAAAAAATAGTAGCTTTGCAAAACAAACAAACTAAAACTCCCAATTTATTTGGGAAAACATAAACGATTATGAACAAAAAAATAGTTATCGTAGCAGCTGTTAGAACTCCGATTGGTAGTTTTATGGGCGCGTTGTCTACTGTTCCAGCGCCACATCTTGGAGCTGCAGCAATAAAAGGAGCATTACAAAAAATTAATTTAGACCCTAAACTAGTAGACGAAGTTTTTATGGGTAATGTTGTGCAAGCCGGAGTTGGACAAGCTCCAGCACGACAAGCTGCTTTATTTGCAGGTTTATCCAACGAAGTGATTTGTACCACAGTAAATAAAGTATGTGCCTCTGGAATGAAAGCTATCATGATGGGAGCGCAAGCAATTATGGCTGGCGATGCAGAAATTGTGGTTGCAGGTGGAATGGAAAACATGAGTTTGATTCCGCATTATGTACATTTAAGAAATGGCGTGAAATTTGGCCCTACTTCTATGCAAGATGGTATGCAAAAAGACGGTTTAGTTGATGCATACGACAATAATGCTATGGGGGTTGCTGCCGATTTATGTGCTTCTGAATATAAAATTACCCGTGAAGAACAAGATGCATTTGCTATTGAATCGTACAATCGTTCTGCAAAAGCTTGGGAAGCTGGAAATTTTGATTCGGAAATTGTTCCTGTTGCAGTACCTCAAAGAAAAGGAGAGCCTGTAATGGTTGTTAAAGACGAAGAGTTCACTAATGTGAAGTTGGACAGAATACCTTCATTAAACGCTGTTTTTACTAAAGACGGAACGGTTACTGCTGCAAATGCTTCTACCATTAATGATGGTGCAGCGGCATTAATCTTAATGAGTGAAGAAAAAGCAATAGCAATGGGATTAAAACCATTGGCTTATATAAAATCGTATGCCGATGCAGGGCAAGAACCTAAATGGTTTACTACTACTCCATCCAAAGCGATTCCGAAAGCATTAGAAAAAGCAGGATTGACTTTGAAAGATGTAGATTATTTTGAATTTAACGAAGCCTTTGCTGTGGTTGGTTTAGCAAATGCCAAAATTCTTGGTATTGACAATAGCAAAATTAATGTAAATGGTGGTGCAGTTTCTTTAGGACATCCTCTGGGTTGTTCTGGTGCAAGAATTGTAGTAACTTTACTTAATGTTTTGCAACAAAATAATGCCAAAATTGGTGCTGCTGCTATTTGTAATGGTGGTGGAGGCGCTTCGGCAATTGTAATTGAAAAAGCATAACTTTAATATAAAATTTGTTACATGTTTGGCATTTGTAATTTATCAATAATTCCTTTACGAATAGAACCTAGTGATCGTAGTGAAATTGTTTCTCAGATATTGTTTGGGGAGCATTTTATCATTATCGAAAAAAACAAACAATGGTCTAAAGTAAAATTGCATTTTGATAATTATGAAGGCTGGATTGACACCAAACAATACCAAATAATATCTTCTGAAAACTATGATCTACTTTGTGAGGAAGCTGTAATTTTAAATGCGGATTTAGTAGAATACATCACAATTCCTGATAATTCATTGATTCCGATTACCTTGGGAGCCTCATTAGCTTTCTTGAACCATCCGGATGTGAATACTCAAAATTATGGTTTTGAGGGATTGAAAATTTCTGGAGTTAAAGGTAAATCCAATTTGGTAGCAACTGCTTATTTGTACTTGAATTCTCCGTATCTCTGGGGCGGTAAAACTCCTTTTGGTATTGATTGTTCTGGGTTTACACAAATGGTTTATAAACTAAATGGCTATTCTTTATTGCGGGATGCCTCCCAACAAGCAACACAAGGTGAGGTTTTAAGTTTTATTGAAGAAAGTGAACCTGGTGATTTAGCTTTTTTTGACAACGAAGAAGGTAAGATTATTCATGTGGGAATCATGTTAGAAAACAACTACATTATTCATGCTAGCGGAAAGGTTCGTATAGACCGATTAGATCACCTAGGAATTTATAATGCCGAACAAAATCGACATACGCACCGTCTTCGGGTTATTAAGAAGATAATTTAGGATAGTGGTCAGTGGTCAAAATTAATGGAATACGAAATGTAAAGCACCTATTTTAATTTAATTTCTAATTTGTGATTCATAATTCATAATTTAAACCTATATTTGCATCGAGGATTCCGAAAGGAAGTTACACCTCACCTCAATAGCCGACCGCTCCAGGTTGGCTTTTGTATTTTATAGAATTACCGATAGTTGAAAAAGTATTAAACTAATACGCCAACAATTCTTTTAATTCGGTTTCAAATCTAACCTTAGGAAGGAATTGATCTTCAAGGGGTTTAACAAACGGAATTGGGCTTTCAATACTCCCTACTCTTCGCACCGGAGCATCTAAATATTCAAAACAGTTTTCCATTATCATAGCCGAAATATCACTGGAAATTCCACCAAATAAAGTATCTTCTTGTAAAATTATACATTTTCCGGTTTTCTTAACAGAAGCAAAAATGGCTTCTTTATCTAATGGTTGTAGCGTTCTTAAATCCAATACATCGGCTTTAATATCTGGGTTTTTAGATAAAGTTTCTAATGCCCAATGCACTCCTGCACCAAAAGAAATAATAGTAACCTCTGTTCCTTCTTTAAGCAAAGCGGCTTTTCCGAGAGGAAGGGTATAATAGTCTTTAGGTACGTTTTGATAAACAGAACGGTATAATTGTTTGTGCTCAAAAAACAACACCGGATTTGGGTCGTTAATAGCAGTATTTAACAAACCTTTTATGTCATAAGGGAAAGCAGGATAAACTACTTTTAAACCTGGGGTTTTAGTAAACCAAGCCTCGTTAGTTTGCGAATGAAATGGCCCCGCTTGGGTACCTCCACCGCAAGGCATACGCACTACAACATCGGCTTTTTCATTCCAACGGTAGTGTTGTTTGGCTAATAAATTTACTATTGGATTAAATCCTGTAGAAACAAAGTCGGCAAATTGCATTTCAACTACCGCCTTATGCCCGTTAATGGATAAACCCATTCCGGCAGAAACGACAGCACTTTCACAAATTGGCGTATTACGAACTCGCTCTTTTCCGAATTGCGCAACAAAACCATCGGTGATTTTAAATGCACCACCATACTCGGCTATATCTTGTCCCATAATAACCAAATTATTATGACGCTCCATAGATTGTTTTAAAGCATGCGAAATAGCATCCACCACACGAATATTTTCTACTTCTTCAGAAGGGTTAACTTCTTCAAATTGATAGGGTTTATAAACATCATTCAACTCTTCATTTAAATCGGCGATAATGTCTGGTTCGGCTTGCGTAATTGCCCAATGTTCGTCAATTTCAGCTTTAATTTCGGCTTTAAATTCGGCATCCATTTCTTCCGAAAGGACACTAATTGAGAGTAAATATTCTTTATAATTTGCAATTGGATCTTTAATTGCCCACATGTCCATTAGTTCTTGCGGTACGTATTTGGTTCCGCTAGCTTCTTCGTGACCACGCATTCTAAAGGTTTTAAACTCTAATAAAACAGGTCTTGGAGTTTCGGCTAATGAAGCTTTTAATTCGGCTATTTTAGTGTAAACCTCTAAGATGTTATTTCCATCAATAATGTAGCTTTCCATGCCATACCCTACTCCTTTATCGGCAAGGTTTTCGCAGCGGTATTGCTCGTTGGTTGGCGTTGAAAGTCCGTAGCCATTATTTTCAATAACGAACAAAACTGGTAAATCCCAAACAGCTGCAATGTTTAAAGCTTCATGAAAATCTCCTTCACTAGTTGCTCCTTCTCCGGTAAAAACTGCAGTTACTTTTCCGTTTTTCTTTAGTTTATTGGCTAAGGCTATTCCGTCGGCAACACCTAATTGCGGACCTAAATGCGAAATCATTCCAATGATTTTATACTCTTGGGTTCCGAAGTGAAAACTTCTGTCGCGCCCTTTGGTAAAACCAGTTGCTTTTCCTTGCCATTGGGAGAATAAGCGATTTAAAGGAATGTCACGACCTGTGAAAACACCAAGGTTACGGTGCATCGGTAGGATGTATTCGTCTTTGTCTAAAGCGGAAGTAATACCAACAGAAATAGCTTCTTGCCCAATACCAGAAAACCATTTAGAAACCTTGCCTTGACGAAGAAGAATCAACATTTTTTCTTCAATTAGTCTTGGTTTTAGTAGTCTTTTATATAAATCTAATAATTGATTATTGGATAAGTCTTTTCTGTCGAAGTTCATGGTGTTTGTTTTTAACGTAGCAAAAATATAAAAAAACAACAGAAGAAGGTTAGGAATTTTATAGATTTATTGGTGTTTTTATCTTTTAAATACGGAATTGACAAATTATCTCAATCTTTACCTGAAATACTGATGATTACCGATAAGCTTAGCCCGGATAGTAGTGGAAATCCTTTTGTTTTTTTCTTTAAAAAACAAAAGATTGCAACGGATAGCCGGAATAGCTTATAAACAAAAATAAGACGGAAGAAAATGATTGTTTTTTATGAAGTGGAATTTCTAGAATTGCTTACATTTGTAGTAAGAATTGGATTTTTTCCGATTTAAAATTTAAATTAATAAAGGTTTAGTATGCAACAAATCCCAAGTGTTGACTTACGTGATTTCCTGTCGGAAGATCCGACACGTAAACAAAAGTTTGTAAATGAAATCGGAAGAGCCTATGAAGATATTGGCTTCGTGGCGTTAAAAGGTCATTTTTTGGATGATCAATTGGTAGAGAATTTATATTCGGAAGTTAGAAATTTCTTCAGTTTACCTTTAGAAACCAAAGCAAAATATGAAATTCCTGGCATTGGCGGGCAACGTGGCTACATTTCTTTTGGAAAAGAACATGCCAAAGGTCGTTCGGCTGGAGATTTAAAGGAGTTTTGGCATTTTGGACAGTATGTAGAAAAAGATTCTAAATATGCTAGCGAATACCCAGACAATGTTACCGTAAATGAATTGGCCAATTTTAATGCAACTGGCAAAGAAGCCTACGAAAAGCTAGAAAAAACAGGGATTTATGTTCTGAGAGCCTTGGCAATTTATATAGGTTTGGATGAATTCTATTTTGATAATTACATCAAAGAGGGTAACAGTATTTTACGCCCTATCCACTACCCTCCTATCACCGATGAACCCAAAGATGGTGCAGTTCGTGCTGCCGCTCATGGCGACATCAACTTGATTACGCTTTTAATGGGAGCGCAAGGAAAAGGTTTGCAAGTGCAAAATCACGCTGGCGAATGGCTAGATGCCATGGCGCAACCTGACGAGTTGATGATTAATGTGGGCGATATGTTGTCGCGTCACACCAACAATAAATTAAAATCAACTATCCACCAAGTGGTAAATCCACCAAGAGAATTGTGGAATACTTCTCGTTATTCTATTCCGTTTTTTATGCACCCAGTTAGCGACATGAAATTGGATTGTTTGGAATTGTGTATCGATGAGAATAATCCGAAGAAATTTGAGGACATCACTGCGGGGGATTATTTGAATGAGAGATTGGTGGAGCTGGGGTTGATTAAGAAATAAACTATCTTTTTTTTGGCACGCGGATGAAACGGATTTTACTTCGTAAAAAACGCGGATAAAAACGGATTTTTTTAATTTATTTTCTTTATATTTAATGTGCTTTTTTTAACTAGAGTGCTGAATTAAAGGAATTTTTTATGGAATTATTGCATAGAGATTTGACAGATGTTATTTTGAAAACTTTTTATGAAGTTTATAACGAATTGGGATATGGTTTTCTGGAAAGAGTATATCAAAATGCATTATATATTGAATTAAAAAATAAAGGTTTAGAAGTAGTTCCGCAAAAGAAAATCAAAGTTTATTATCGAGGAAATGTAGTTGGTGATTATTACGCTGATTTGATTGTAGAGGATAGAATAATTATAGAATTAAAAGCAGTCGAGTATATAGTAGAGCAATTTGAAAACCAATTATTAAATTACTTAAGAGGAACCGATTGCGAAGTTGGTTTATTACTGAATTTTGGTAAAAAACCTGAATTCCGAAGAAAAATATTTGAAAACAAAAGAAAAATAAACAAAAATCCGCTTTAATCTGCGTTTCGCTTTAGCGAATACGTTTCATCCGCCTGCCTATATGGATATTCAATAGTAACAAAATTAAGTTTCTAACAAAATAGAAACAAAATAGAAAAGAAGAACAAAAAATCCGTTTTTATCAGCGTTTCGCTTTAGCGAATCCGCTTAATCCGCGTGCAAAAATATGGACCTACAAGACCAACTAAAAAAACTATTCCCCGAACATGAGGTATCTAACGAGCCCGAAGTAATAGAGGAAAAAACACACGAGTTATTGGTTCAAAAAGAACCCATGATTTGTAAATTTGAAAAACGAAAAGGCAAGCCAACCACCATTATCGAAGGCTATGAAGGCGAAGAAGAAGATTTCAAAATCTTAGCAAAAGAAATAAAAACTAAATTGAGTGTTGGCGGAAGTTTCAAAGACGGCGCCATCATCATTCAAGGGGATTATCGCGATAAAATAATGAAAATCCTTCAAGAAAAAGGATTCAAAACCAAAAGAGTTGGCGGATAACAAAAGGTACGAGGTAGAAAATACGAGGTACGAAGTGACAACTAACAACCTATAACAAAGAAAACGCCATGATAGCATCATCCGAATTAATATTAAACCCAGACGGAAGTGTTTACCACTTAAACCTTAAGCCAGAACACATTGCCAAAGACATCATCTTTGTAGGAGATCAAAATCGGGTAGAGAAAATCACCAAACATTTCTCTAGCATCGAATTTTCGCAACAAAAAAGAGAATTCAAAACCCAAACAGGGATTTACAAAGGCAAAAGAATTACCGTTATTTCAACAGGTATCGGTCCCGATAACATTGATATTGTGATGAACGAATTAGATGCTTTGGTAAATATCAATTTGGAAACACGCGAAGTCAAAGAAGAATTGACCTCACTTAACATTGTCCGATTTGGAACTTCTGGTTCCTTACAGGCCGACGTGCCTTGCGATAGCATCGTAATGAGTCTTTACGGACTGGGTTTAGATAATATGCTTCGCTCCTATTGTATTGACGATATTTCCGAAACTGCCATGGAAGATGCCTTCATCAAACAAACCGATTGGGATATGCGAAAAGGTCGTCCGTATGTGATAAAAGGAAGTGAAATTCTTGAAAAACGATTGGAAAGCGACACTATTGTTAAAGGATTTACAGGAACTGCAGGCGGATTTTATGGCCCACAAGGGCGCGTATTGCGTATGCCGATTCAAGATCCAGAACTAAACAACAAGATGGATAAATTTGAATTCGACGGAATAAAAATGACCAATCTTGAAATGGAAACTGGCGCTATTTATGGCCTCGGAAAACTCCTTGGTCACCAATGTTTATCGCTAAATGCCATCATCGCCAATCGTGCAACTGGAACTTTTAGTGAAGACCCTTATAAGGCTGTAGATGCATTGATTCTATATGCTTTAGATAAATTGGTAGAGTAGTTTCAGAAGCTATTTCCAGCTTTCCACTACAAGCTTTTTCATTGCATTTAAGTTTTTCTAAATAATTAAAAGAGCTTCCGTTGGTCGCTTTTTAATTATAAGAAAAACTAAAAAATGCAATCAAAAAAGGCTTTTCGTTTCAATCTGGGCTATGCCAATCGCCAGTGCCAAAAATTTAAATTAGTTTATTAATAATTATGGAAAAAGAAATTTGTTGTGCATCTATGAAATACCATTTAGAATTTAAATGTGATATTCATAAAAGCCCTTTTGATTGCCCAGATTCTATAATTTACAGTTCTAAAAATAATAATGAGTTTGGCATACTAATTCACGATGGTGGGAGTTCTTATATTGAAATAGAATATTGTCCGTGGTGTGGAACAAAACTTAAAACCAAATGAAAACAATAAAAATAGCAGGAGTTCCAGAACATTTCAATCTTCCGTGGCATTTAGCAATAGAAAATGGCGATTTTAAAGACGTTGGAATTGACTTACAATGGACCGAAGTTCCAGAAGGAACAGGCAAAATGTGTCAGATGCTTCGCGATGGAGAAACCGATATTGCAGTTATTTTAACCGAAGGAATTGTAAAAGATATTGTTGGCGGAAATCCGAGTAAGATTGTGCAAGTTTATGTTGAAAGTCCTTTAATTTGGGGGATTCACGTCGCGGCACATTCTAATTACAAAACCCTATCCGATTTAGAAAATACTAAAGTTGCTATTTCTCGTTATGGATCGGGTTCGCAATTAATGGCTTATGTTAATGCTGATAAGGAAGGTTGGAATACCGAAAACATCCAATTTGAAGTAGTCAATACCATCGACGGAGCAGTTGCAGCGTTAACCAACGGTACTGCCGATTATTTTATGTGGGAACGTTTTATGACGAAGCCTTTAGTAGATAAGGGCATCTTTCGTAGAGTTGCCGACTGCCCTACTCCATGGCCTTGTTTTGTAATTGCTGTTCGTGAAGAAGTATTGCATAAACATCCTAATACTATTGCTCAAATACTAGAAGTTATAAATATAACTACTCAAAATTTTAAGGAAATCTCAAATATTGATAGCACTTTAGCAACAAAATTCCATCAAAAAAAGGAAGACATTCAAGAATGGTTGCAATTAACCGAGTGGTCACAAAAACCATTATCCGAAGAAGTGTTAAACAAAATTCAAAATCAACTCTTCAACCTTAAAATTTTAGATAAAAAAGGTACTTTTGTGGAAATCGTAAAAGCACTTTAGCTTTTTCATTACAATGAACCACAATTTAAAATATTATTATAAAACATTTACTGAGAATTTCACGGTCAAAAAACCGTGGGATACCATCATTATTTTTGTTTTAAATGTTTTAATTGCCATTCCCATATTTATAATAGTACACCAAAACTTAATCCAATTTAATTGGTATTTACACCTGGATAGGGTTTTGATTTTTATATTTATTCTTATTGCAATCCAATTGGTGCTTCAAGCCATGCGACGCATCACTTTGATTAGTGTTTTCGTCTATTTAATAGCCTTAATTTACGGTACTTTTTTTGGTAAATACAACTTCCAAACAGTCTTCGAAGAATACCAATCGATGGTCTATACTATGGCGGACAACCCCTATCCGCAAGATATTATTGTAGATCAATTATTGCCTTTCCCTAACAAAAGCAAAATAATAAGTGCCATTGATTATGAAAACCCTAAGGTGCGTGATTTTGCTATCATGGCTGTAAACAAATACTTTAAAGATGAAAAAGGCTATCATGAATATTTTACTTTAATTCAATGTTTTGCTGTTTTTAAAGAGATAAACAACAACTGGAACTACGTTAGCGATCCCAAAGGGAAAGAATATATTGCTACTGCAAGTGAATCGGTTCAGTATTTGTCTGGCGATTGCGACGACCATTCTATTTTGATGGCTGCAGCAGTACGGTCTATTGGTGGGACTCCACGGCTTATTCACACCGATGGGCATATTTATCCTGAAATTCTTATTGGTAAAAGAGCCGATATGGAAACCATGAATTATTTGATAAAAAAAGTGCTTTTCCCAAAAGAAAGCAACGGAAAAACTATTCATTACCACATCGACGAACGCGGAAATGTTTGGCTCAATTTAGATTACACCGCTAAATATCCTGGTGGTCCTTTTATGAAAGAAGAAGTTTTGAGTGCCTTAACACTCGATTAAAATTACCAATTAATTTCGGAAATTCCTTTGCTTTTTAAGTAGGCATTCGTTTTAGTGAAATGCTTATTTCCAAACCAATATCCTCTATTAGCGCTTAACGGAGAAGGATGCCCCGAATTTAAAACCAAATGTTTCGTTCGGTCTATTTTCAATCCTTTTTTTTGTGCAAATCCGCCCCAAAGTAAGAAAACCACATTCTCTTTTTCGTCGGATATTTTTTTAATTACGGCATCCGTGAATAGATTCCATTTCAAATGTTTGTGGCTGTTGGCATTGTCTTTTCGAACCGATAATCCGGCATTTAAAAGTAAAATCCCTTGTTCCGCCCAGCGTTCTAAATTACCAGAAGTTGGAACAAAAATTCTATCGTATTCCGAATTGATTTCGGTAAAAATATTCTTTAAAGAGGGAGGAATCGGAATGCCATCGTCTACCGAAAAACACAATCCGTTGGCTTCACATTTGCCATTAACTTCGCCATGGTAGGGATCTTGACCAATAATTACCACTTTCAAATCTTGGAAAGAACATTTTTCAAAAGCATTAAAAATTAGTTCTTTTTTAGGAAAACAAGTCGTGGTGTTGTATTCTTGTTCCACTTGTTGCATTAATTCCAAGAAATACGGTTTCTGAAATTCGGATGCTAAGTGGTTTTGCCACGATTTTTCTTGGATAAACATTATATAAATTTTTCCAAAATTATAAAATTCTAACCTAAATACCTTCGAAACTTTGTAACTTTGAATTTTCCCAATTATAGCAATGATTTCAATTACCCAAAAAACACTTCAAGACTTAGAATTTAATACTATTTTGCAAACCATTTCGGATCGTTGTAACACCGAAATTGGCATGCAAAAAGCCCTCGAAATTGTTCCGTTTCAGGATAAAGAATTGCTGCTTCAAGCATTAGTTCAAACTTCGGAATATGTTTCTTCGTTTACCAATAACAACGCTATTCCCAACCATGGCTTTGAAAACATCACCAACGACATTAAGTTTTTGGGAATTGAGGATAGTTTTTTGGAAGTGAGTACTTTTAGAAAAATGGCAACCTTATCGGAAACGGTAAATGTGTTATTGTTGTTTTTTAAAAAATTTAATGACTACTATCCGAAGTTACAAGAGAAAGCCATTCAAGTAGAATATACTAAAATCATCATACAAAAAATTGATGAAGTTGTAGACAAATACGGAGTGATTAAAGACAATGCTTCTCCCGATTTAATCAACATCCGCAGGGATATGAGTTCGGTTCGAGGGAAGGTCAACCAAAGTTTTGGTACCGCTTTATCCCAATACAATTCCTTAGGATATTTAGACGATATTAAAGAAAGTTTTGTAGAAAATCGGAGGGTTTTGGCTGTGTTAGCCATGTACCGCAGAAAGGTGAAAGGCTCCATTCTTGGAAGTTCGAAAACTGGAAGTATTGCTTATATCGAACCCGAAGCGACCTTGAAATATTCACGAGAATTAAGCAATTTAGAATACGAAGAACGCGAAGAAATTACGAGAATCTTAAAGAAACTATCTAACGATATTCGACCATTTATAAATTTATTAAAACAATACCAAGATTTTTTAAGCGACATTGATGTTATTGCTGCTAAAGCAAAATATGCAAACAAAATAAATGGTTTGTTGCCCACTATTATTGAAGAAAAGCGACTCTTTTTTAGGGAAGCCTTCCACCCTATTTTGTATTTGAATAATTTAGAAAAGAAAGAAGTTACTTATCCGCAAACCATTGAATTGAATCAAGACAATCGCATTATTGTGATTTCGGGACCAAATGCTGGTGGAAAAACTATCTCTCTTAAAACCGTTGGTTTATTACAATTAATGCTGCAATCTGGAATGTTAATTCCGGTGCACGAACGCAGTGAAACCTTTCTTTTTGATCGGATCTTAACCGATATTGGCGATAACCAATCGATTGAAAATCATTTAAGCACGTACAGTTACCGATTGAAAAATATGAATTATTTTCTGAAGAAATGTAATTCAAAAACCTTGTTTCTTATTGATGAATTTGGAACTGGTTCCGATCCCGAATTGGGTGGTGCTTTGGCAGAAACCTTTTTGGAGGAATTCTACCACCGAGAAGCATTTGGAATCATCACCACGCATTATTCTAATTTAAAAATTTTGGCCAATGAGTTGCCGTATGCTAGCAATGCCAACATGTTGTTTGATGAAAAATCGTTGGAACCACTTTATAAATTAATCTTAGGGCAAGCCGGAAGTTCGTTCACCTTTGAGGTGGCACAAAAAAACGGCATTCCGTTTGGGTTAATTAATCGTGCCAAAAAGAAAATTGAAGGTGGCAAAGTGCGCTTTGATAAAACGATTGCTACTTTGCAAAAAGAGCGTTCTAAAATGGAAAAAACTTCTAATAATTTGAAAGAAGAAGAAACCAAAGCGCGAGAAGAAGGCAAGAAAATGGAGTTAATTAATGTCAAAATTAAAGATAAGTTGGAACGCTACCAAGAATTATATGATGCCAGCCAACGCTTGATTTATATTGGACAAAAGGTGGACGATATTTCGGAGACCTACTTTAATAATAAGGATAAGAAAGTGCTTATTGGCGATTTGCTTAAAATAGTGGAGATTGAGAATAGCAAACGAAGAAAAATTTCGGTTAAGGAAAAGAAAGTTCAAGATGTTATTCAGAAAAAAATTGTGGAGGAAGTTACCGTTAAGGTAGAAGAAATCCGGTTGGAAAAGAAAGAGAAAAAAATCAAGGCAGCATTGGTGCCCGAAAAACCTAAAATGACACTTAAAATTGGTGATCGTGTGCGAATGCACGATGGTAAAGCAATTGGCACTTTAGAAAAAATAGAAAAGAATAAAGTGGTGGTGAATTATGGTGTCTTTACTTCTAAAGTGAGTTTGGATTTACTGGAATTTGTGGAACGACCGAAGTAAGAATACTTTATTACCTAACTAAAATTTTATACCAAAATTATAAAATACCCCGTGAAATTATAAAATTATGCCATCGGCAATGTTGTAGATGGCATTTCCATTTAATTTTATACCAAAAATTATAAAATTATGCCATCGGCAATGTTGTAGATGGCATCTACATATAAAATTATGCCGAAATTTTATAATTTTTTATCTCGAATTAGAAAATTATGCCATCGGCAATGTTGTAGATGGCATTTCCATTTAATTTTATACCAAAAATTATAAAATTATGCCACCGGCAATGTTGTAGATGCCATTTACATATAAAATTATGCCGAAATTTTATAATTTTTTGGGAGTAGTCATTAGATTGTGTAAACTCAAAAGAAGCTTCGGGGTCAAGTCTTAATGGCGCCAATTAAGACTTGACCCCGAAGGG
>CANFHX010000049.1 GCA_947446865.1 Flavobacteriaceae bacterium
ATTAAAAAAGGAAATAAATGAATATATAAAGTATTATAACAATGACAGAAGTAAGTCAAATTTAAACAAAATGAGCCCGATACAATATCGAGCTCATTATTATCAAAATTAATTATAAATTTGTCCAAACTTTTGGGTGCAGTCTAATTTCTAATTTTGGGATTTTTCATTTCGTACCTCGTATTTCCAACCTCGTACTTTAATTATACATTTTCTTTCTTAATTCTTGTACTTTTTCATCATCCAAATATTCGTCGAAAGTCATGTAACGGTCAATAACGCCATTCGGAGTAATTTCTAAAACTCTATTGGCAACGGTTTGTGCAAATTCGTGGTCATGTGTGGTGAACAATACCGAACCTTTAAAGTTTTTCAAGGAATTGTTAAATGCCGTAATCGATTCTAAATCTAAGTGATTTGTAGGTTCGTCTAGCATTAATACATTGGCACGCATCATCATCATTCGAGATAACATGCAACGCACTTTTTCTCCTCCCGAAAGCACCGTACATTTTTTCAATGCTTCTTCGCCTGAGAAAATCATTTTTCCTAAGAAACCACGAACATAAACTTCGTCACGCTCTTCTTCGGTTTTCACAAACTGACGCAACCAATCTACTAAATTCAAATCACCATCAATAAAAAACTGACTGTTGTCATTAGGTAAATAGGATTGATTAGTAGTAATTCCCCAATTAAATTCCCCAGCATCTGCAGTTTGATTTCCGTTTAAGATTTCATAAAAAGCGGTAGTAGCACGGGAGTCTTTGGAGAAAATAACTACTTTATCACCTTTAGCCATATTCAAATCTACGTTTTTAAACAATACGTCCCCATCTACAGAGGCAGCAAGATTTTGAACATGCAAAATTTGATCTCCAGCCTCGCGTTCTACATCAAATATAATAGCAGGATATCTTCTGCTTGAAGGGCGAATTTCGTCAAGATTTAATTTTTCAATCATTTTCTTACGAGAAGTTGCTTGTTTAGATTTAGCAACATTCGCACTAAAACGACGGATAAATTCTTCTAATTCGGCTTTCTTTTCTTCCGCCTTTTTATTTTGTTGTGCCTTTTGTTTAGCAGCCAATTGGCTAGACTCGTACCAAAAAGTATAATTTCCAGAGTAGTGATTAATTTTAGAAAAATCAATATCCGATATGTGCGTACAAACCGAATCTAAAAAGTGTCTATCGTGCGAAACTACAATAACCGTATTTTCATAATTTGCCAAGAAATTTTCCAACCAAGTGATGGTTTCAAAATCCAAGTCATTGGTAGGCTCATCCATAACCAAAACATCCGGATTTCCAAAAAGTGCTTGTGCCAATAACACACGAACTTTCATTTTCCCTTCAATCTCGCCCATTAAACTATAATGCATATCGGCAGAAATTCCTAGATTAGAAAGCATTGCAGCAGCATTAGAATCGGCATTCCAACCATTCATCTCTTCAAACTGCACTTGCAATTCTCCAATTCTATTAGCGTTTTCGTCGGTGTAATCAGCATACAAAGCATCCATTTCTGTTTTAACAGCAAACAATACTTTGTTCCCCATCATTACCGTTTCTAAAACCGTATTTTCATCAAACATGTTGTGATTTTGGTTCAAAACCGACATCCGTTTTCCAGGCTCAAGAATTACACGACCCGAAGTTGGGTCAATATCGCCAGCAAGAATTTTTAAAAAGGTAGATTTACCAGCACCATTAGCGCCAATAACTCCGTAGCAATTACCTTGAACAAAGGTGGTATTAACATCGTCAAATAATATTCTTTTGCCAAATTGAACCGATAGATTGGAAACCGTAAGCATAAAATTGGGTGTTTTAAATTCGGTGCAAAAGTAGTGAAAATCGTTTAGAATTTAGCAGGTTGAAGTAGTTTTTTTGCTTCCGCAAATTTGATAATGGTTGTCTGTTAATTATTGTTGGCTTTCTTTTTTTAATGCCAATTCCAAACCTTCATAATCCAACAAAACTTTAGAGATTTGCCCTTTTTTATTCAAGATAAAATGGGTAGGAAATCCGCTTAAATGCAGCGTTTCATTCATGTATTTTTTCATGTTTGGAACTACCGAATAGGCTAAGGGTTTTTTAGTTAAAAATTTACGTAGTTGTTCTTTAGTATCTTCGGCTAAACTTATAAAAACAATATCTTTTCGATCTTTATATTGGGCAACTAACTTATTAACTGCAGGGAATTCTTTTATGCAGGGTGCACAATGAATAAACCAACATTTTATAACTACAATTTTCCCTTTTATGGATTCGTTTGTAATAGTTTTTCCGTTTAAATCGGTAAAAGAAAACTCCGGAAATGGCTGTCCTTCCATTTTGAAGTGTTCTAATTCTTCTACCGCAAGAGCGGTTAAACTGGCTTTTATGCTTGTGTCGGTTCCAGGAAGGATTCTATAAAGTTGGTAATAAATTATTGAATTAGTAGAAGTTAATTTTATTGGAATAAACTCTCCCGTAGTAAGTTGGTTTAAAAAAGATTCCTTTGTAATTTCATTAGATTCAGCATCTAAAGCAATATAATCAGAAGAAAGAAGAATGTTTTTTCTTTGGTATTCCTGCCAGCCTTGATAATTTTTTTGAATTAAGGATGGCTCAATTTCTGGTTTTCCGTAATTTGTTTGTCCAAAAGATATAAAGAAGGAAAGGAATACGATTAGGATACTAATGGATTTTCGCATTGTTTTTTATTTGAATTCAAAAATACAAAATAATTAACAAAACTTTTGTTTAATATTTTGAATTAATCGTTAAACAATATTTATCTTTACACTTTAATAAACCCTCAATTAAATACTAATGGAAAAAACAGCTAAACCTACTAGTAAAAAGAAATTAATAGACGAAACTATTATTATTTCTATGTACATGGATTATGTTTTGAATTCTAATCAAGAACCTAAAAATGTTTTTGTTTTTTGCAAAGAGTGCAAAATTACTGAAACAGAATTTTATACCTTCTTTAGTTCTTTAGACGCATTAAGGCAGGAGATTTGGTTGAAGTTTTTTGAAAACGCCTTGGAAACAATGGAAAAAGAAGAAGCATACGAGGGCTATTCAGATAAGAATAAGTTACTAACCTTGTATTTTACTTTATTTGAAGTATTTGGATTAAATAGAAGTTTTATCTTGTTTTCTTTAAAAGATAACAAAGATGTGTTAAAAAACTTAAAGAGCTTAAAGAACCTTAGAAGTTATTTTAAAAGTTACGTATCAAATCTTTTAGAAAACGGCAATTCGGAAATACGTCAAAAAGCTTCTTCGGTTATTAATCCTGTTTTGTCAGAAGGGGCATGGATACAGTTTTTATTTGTTTTAAAATTTTGGTTAGACGATACTTCAAAAGCATTTGAAAGTACAGATATTTTAATAGAGAAATCGGTAAATACAGTAGTAGATTTATTAGATACAAAACCATTAGAAAGCTTATTTGATTTGGGTAAATTCCTTTGGAAGGAAAAAATGGAATGATGAAAACATTAGATAAAATTCCTACGGGAAAAATAGAACGAGCAGGGCAATTAATTAGAACTGGATTTAAAGTAGGAGGCAACTATGCCGCCTATTATGGAGAGAAAATAGTTAACCCTTCTTTGAATAAAGACAAACTGAATGAAAATAATGCTGAAGACATATACGACGGCTTAAAGAATTTAAAAGGTAGTGCTCTTAAAGTTGCTCAAATGTTGAGTATGGATAAGAGCATCATGCCACAACAATATGTAGATAAATTTTCGTTATCGCAGTTTTCGGTTCCGCCATTATCTGCGCCTTTGGTAAGAAAAACGTTTAAAAAATATTTTGGAGATTATCCTGAAAGTTTGTTTGATACATTTGAACCAAATGCAATAAACGCTGCAAGTATTGGGCAGGTGCACAAGGCTACTAAATATGGTAAAAACCTTGCAGTTAAAATTCAATATCCCGGAGTTGCCGATAGTATCAGTTCCGATTTGGCTTTGGTAAAACCATTTGCAGTTAGAATGTTTAATATTAAAGGAAAAGATTCTGATAAATATTTTAAAGAAGTTGAAGATAAATTATTGGAAGAAACCGATTATGTATTGGAACTTAAGCAAAGTTTAGAAGTTTCAAAAAAATGTGAAGCTATTGCTAATTTAAGGTTTCCAACGTATTATCCAGAGCTTTCATCGGAAAAAATTTTAACAATGGAATGGATGGAAGGGGAGCACCTTTCGGAATTTACTTCCCATAATAAAGACCGTGAAAAAGGAGATAAACTTGGGCAAGCTTTATGGGATTTTTATATGTATCAAATGCACCATTTAAGAGAAGTGCATGCCGATCCGCATCCTGGAAATTTTCTAATTGATAAAGATTCTAATTTAATTGCAATCGATTTTGGATGTATCAAGCAAGTACCACCAGAATTTTATGTGCCGTATTTTGAATTGGCTAATCCTAATGTAATTAACGACCCTAAGTTATTTAATGATAAATTATACGAATTAGAGATACTACGGAAAGACGATTCTAAAGAGGAAATCTTGTATTTTACTAAATTGTTTCATGATTTATTAGGTTTGTTTACCAAACCTTTTCATGGCGATTTCTTTGATTTTTCGGATGAGGATTTTTTCGGTCAAATTGCCACAATGGGCGAAGAATTTGCCAAAGATACCCAACTCCGAAAAATGAATGGTAATAGAGGTTCCAAGCATTTCTTATACATTAATAGAACTTTCTTTGGTCTCTATAATTTATTACACGATTTAAAAGCAAGAGTCGATACCAAGACCTACATACAATATATTAAATAAACTATTTTGGTATAGAAAAGAGCAGAATTCCTATAGGGTTTCTGCTCTTTTTTTATTGGGATTAGTTTTATTTCTAATAAAAAATAATGTTATTTTGCAGCATGTTAAAAGTTGAAAATATAATCTTCTCCTACCAATCGGAAACTACCCTATCTAAAAGTTCTTTTACTTTAGATGCTGGAAAATCGCTTGCTATAATAGGCGAAAGTGGTTGTGGGAAAAGCACGCTTTTAAAACTTATTTACGGCTTGTATGATGTACAAGAAGGTCAGATTTTTTGGAAGGATTTAGAAGTTTTAGGCCCAAAATACCATCTTATTCCGGGTATGGAATACATGAAGTATTTGGCACAAGATTTTGATTTGATGCCTTTTATTACCGTTGCCGAAAATGTTGGAAAATACTTATCTAACATATATCCAGAAGCCAAAAAAGAACGTATTACCGAATTATTAGAGATTGTGGAAATGCAAGAGTTTGCAGATGTCAAGGCCAAATATTTAAGTGGTGGTCAAATGCAACGGGTAGCCATTGCTAGAGTTTTGGCTTTAGAACCAGAAGTTTTATTGTTGGACGAACCTTTTAGCCATATTGATAATTTCAGAAAAAATAGCTTGCGCAGAAAGTTGTTTTCTTATTTAAAACAAAAGCAAATTACGTGTATTGTTGCCACACATGACAGCACCGACGTACTTTCGTTTGCCGATGAAGTTTTGGTAATGCAACAAGGAACAATAATAGAAAAAGGAACTCCCAAATTTATTTACGAAAACCCTAATAATCTTTATGTTGCATCCCTTTTTGGCGATGTAAATGCTATTGAAATTAAAGGAAAAACGCATTTTGTTTATCCGCACCAACTAAAGGTGGTTAAAAATTCGGATTTAAAAATAGCCGTAACCACTTGCTATTTTAGAGGAAGTCATTATTTGGTAGAGGCACAACATGAAAAAGGGATTTTGTTTTTTGATAGCAAAACGGACTTCCCTACAAATGAAGAATTGTTTTTAGATATCGAAATTACACCATAGTATTTAATAAAGCAACCAATTGTTTTACCGCAATACCGCGATGGCTAATTGTAGACTTTTCTTGCATTGTTAATTCGGCAAAAGTCTTAGTAAGTCCTTCGGCAATAAAAATAGGGTCGTAACCAAAGCCGTTTTCTCCCGTTTTAGTATCTGTAATGGTACCATTAATAGTTCCGGTGAAAAGAAGTTGCTCTCCATTTATATTCAAACAAATTACCGTTTTAAAATTGGCTTTTTTATTTGCTTCGTTTTTAAGCGCCAAAATTAATTTATCCATATTGTTCTCATCGTTTTTAGGTTCTCCCGCATATCGAGCAGAATATACCCCTGGTGCTCCATTTAGGGTTTCTACTTCCAAACCAGAATCATCAGCAAAACAATTCAAACCGTATTTTTGGGTAACGTAATTGGCTTTTAAAATGGCATTTCCTTCAATAGTATCGGCAGTTTCCGGAATATCTTCAGTACAACCAATGTCTTGAAGGCTCACTATTTCTATAGAAGCCGGAATTAATTGTTGAATTTCTTTTATTTTATTGGCGTTGTTAGAAGCAAAGACTAGTTTCATGTTTCTGGAGAATATTTATTTTTTTATTTTACTATCACTTGAAGACTTTTGCTAGAAGTAGCCGTTGTCAATTTACAAATGTACAGTCCAGATTGTAAATCACTAGCGTCTAAACTTTGATAATTTACACCAGTGTTTAGGTTATTTAGTGTTTGTTCCTTTACTAATCTTCCTAAAGTATCATAAAGAGTAACAGTTGTATTTTGGTTTTCATTTAATGAAAAAGTAAAATGAATTTGTTTGTCTTGAATAGGATTTGGAGCAATAGTAAAATGAGTAGCATCAAAGAAATTG
This sequence comes from Flavobacteriaceae bacterium, assembly GCA_947446865.1. Classification (GTDB taxonomy): domain Bacteria; phylum Bacteroidota; class Bacteroidia; order Flavobacteriales; family Flavobacteriaceae; genus Flavobacterium. Next base: position 6,695 of record CANFHX010000049.1, read on the forward strand.
TCATTGTTGTTTAATGTAGGAGTCATTAGCCAAATCATTCCATTCATTAATAATTTTTGGTGATTTCCGTTTGCATCTCCTGTATATCCTGTATACAAAGTATCTCCTGTATCTCCTGTACCATCATCAATTATTGAACTGTCTCCTACTGCAAATACTTTTCCGGTTTGATAGGTAGTTGCTGCAACATAAACATTTGTTAAACCAGTTGTACTCGATCCCGATTTAAAAACCAATCCTTTTGCATTGCTATTGTTAGTAGTATTAATCGTCATAGTTGCACCATTTGACCATAATACTTGGTTAGGCACGCCAAAAGTCCCATGAAAAATGCTGTAATAAGGATTTAAAGCTGTTAATACTGCAAAAGATGCAGAGTTACCACTAACATCTGATAAAATATCGAAAGTAATTCCTAAACCATTATTAGCAACTCCGTTGTTGGTTAAGAAATCATTCCAAACCGTTGGAGGATCATTCCCATCATTATTTCTATCGGAACCAGCATGATCACAAATCATCATTAATCCGCCACCATTAGCAATAAAATTCATTAGTGCAGTTTTTTCAGAAGCGGTAAACAATGTATTTGGTTCTGTAACTACAAAAACTTTGTAATTGCTTAAATCTTGAACGTTAGCAGAATTATTAAAAGTAATAGCGCCATTATAAGGTAATGTTTCAACGGTATAACCTTGTTTGGCACAATCCACTGCAATTGCCGAAATTCCCCCCTCCCAATAAGTTTCAGGTGTAGCTGAAGTTATGCCAGATTGTGCTGGAGTAGGAATACGTTGTGCGTTAGACGCTCCAGTAGTTGAACCTGCGCTAACATAGGGTATATGTGTTGTGCTATTAAAATAAATATTATGTGCATCAGCATCAATAATCCAATCGGCATTACCGCACATTTCTGCTTTAGTGGCGCCAAAAAGAATTTTGTTTTGTGCAAAAATAGAATTAGTTATGCAGAAGATAAACAGCACTAAAGTTAATTTAGTTAATTTCATTTAGATTGTTTTTTATTAATGGCAACCCACAAAAATAGTATATTTTTGTTTATTGAGACTTATTGGTTACTTAAAATGCAGGATTTAACGAAACTTTATGCAGATTAGTTATCAAATAAAGGTCAAAAAATTATTTTTATTACTACTTTTGCATCGTTTTTTAACAACTTATTTATCATGGTAAAAGATTTATTTGAAAGAATTCAAAACAATAAAGGACCTTTAGGAAAATGGGCTTCTCAAGCCGAAGGATATTTTGTATTTCCTAAACTAGAAGGAGAATTAGGACCAAGAATGCAATTTCAAGGAAAAGATATTTTAAACTGGAGTTTGAACGACTATTTAGGTCTTGCAAACCATCCTGAAGTGCGTAAAGCCGATGCCGATGCGGCTATTGAATATGGTGCTGCTTACCCAATGGGTGCACGTATGATGAGCGGACACACTAAATACCACGAACAATTAGAAGAAGAATTGGCTGCTTTTGTAATGAAAGAATCGGCTTATTTATTGAATTTTGGATACCAAGGAATTCTATCCATCATTGATGCGTTGGTTACTCGTAATGATGTAATTGTTTACGATGTAGATGCACACGCTTGTATTATTGATGGGGTTCGTTTGCATAGTGGGAAACGTTTCACCTACCGCCATAACGACATTGAAAGCATGGAGAAAAACCTGCAACGTGCTACTAAATTAGCTACCGAACAAGGAGGTGGAATTCTTTTCATCACCGAAGGTGTTTTTGGAATGCGCGGCCAACAAGGAAAATTGAAAGAAATTGTTGCAATGAAAGCAAAATACAATTTCCGATTATTAGTGGATGATGCACACGGTTTTGGTACTCTTGGAGCAACTGGAGCAGGAGCGGGTGAGGAGCAAGGAGTTCAAGACGATATAGATGTGTACTTCTCTACTTTTGCAAAATCAATGGCTAATATTGGTGCTTTTGTAGCAGCAGATAAAGACATTATTGATTATTTAAAATACAATTTACGTTCACAAATGTTTGCCAAAGCGTTGCCAATGATTCAAACTATTGGTTCATTGAAGCGTTTGGAATTGTTGCGTAAATCTTCCGAATTGAAAGACAAACTTTGGGAAAACGTAAATGCGCTTCAAGGCGGATTGCGTGCTAAAGGATTTAATATTGGCGATACCAATACTTGTGTAACACCAGTTTACCTAGAAGGAAGTGTGCCGGAAGCAATGGTGATGGTGAATGATTTAAGAGAAAACTACGGTATTTTCTTATCTATTGTAATCTATCCAGTAATTCCAAAAGGAATTATCTTATTGCGTATGATTCCAACAGCATCTCATACCTTGACGGATATTGATGAAACCTTAACTGCTTTCGAAATCATTCGTGAGAAATTAGTAAACGGAACCTATAAAGAAATTGCAGATGCTACAAAAGTAGATTTAGATGCATAAATAATTTTTTTTTTTAGATATTAAAAAATCCATTCCGTTTTTGAATGGATTTTTTTTGCACAAAAGTTAAACTTGAATTTAATTCTCAAACCAGATTACTTATAGTTTAACCTAAAATTAATATTTTGGTAATCCACACTTCCTAGTTTATAATTAGTTTTGAATACTATTAATTTTTAATAGTATTACAAATAGAATATTTGAAACAGTTCCCGTTATTTTCTATTTTAAATTCCTCTGTGCGAATTTCAATCGGCACAAGTTTTACCACCTCCCAAAATCAGCAGTGCCCAAATCTAAACCTTGTATTAATTTATTTTAATACGAATAGCCCTATTCATTATGTCAAAAAATAAAAGAAAAATAGATCTATTAGTGCTTTCCGATATTCATTTAGGAACTTATGGATGCCAAAGTAAAGAGTTGTTAAATTACATGAATAGTGTAAAACCTAAAATTGTAGTGCTCAATGGTGATATTATTGATATGTGGCAGTTTAGTAAACGGTATTGGCCAAAATCGCACATGCAAGTGGTTCATAAAATAATCAATTGGGTAAGTAAAGGTACAAAAGTCTATTATATTACAGGGAATCACGATGAAATGCTTCGAAAATTTGAAGGATTTAAAATGGGGAAACTAAGTATTGAAAACAAGTTGGTTTTAGATTTGGATGGTAAAAAAGTTTGGATTTTTCACGGAGATGTATTTGATGTAACCATGCAAAATTCGAAATGGTTGGCTCGTTTAGGATCTCATGGCTATGATTTGTTGATATTGATTAATGCTTTTTGTAATTGGGCTTCTGTAAAAATGGGAAGGGGTAAAATATCCTTATCTAAAAATATAAAAAACAGTGTTAAGTCGGCAGTAAAATTCATTAATGATTTTGAAAAAACAGCAGCCGATATTGCTATCCGAAATGGCTATGATTATGTGTTGTGTGGTCATATTCACCATCCAGAAATGAAAACCATTACAACCGAACACGGACAAGTGGAGTACTTAAATTCGGGAGATTGGATTGAAAATCTTACCGCTTTAGAGTACAATAATAAAGAGTGGAGCATGTATAAATACGATGCTAGCGATTATAAAAATGCTACCAATGAAAATGAGGACGGTTTAGTATTAATGGAAAACGAGCAAATTTTCGAACAAATGTTGGGTGGTTTTTTACAAACCAAAGATAGTGCAACTTCTTTAAATTTTAAATAATGAAAATTCTATACGCTGTTCAAGGCACTGGAAACGGGCATATTACAAGAGCCATTGAAATAATTCCGTATTTGCAACAAAAAGGAGAAGTGGATATTTTAGTGAGTGGTATCCAATCGGATATCGAATTACCCTTTGAAGTAAAATACCGATTTAAAGGCATGTCTTTTATTTTTGGAAAAAAAGGAGGTGTTGATTTTTGGAAAACCTTTGTGAAACTCAACTCCATCAAGTTAATTAAGGAAATAAAAAAACTCGACCTAAAGCCCTACGATTTAATCATTAGTGATTTTGAACCAATTTCTTGTTGGGCAGCAATCAAGGCAAAAAAAGAATGTATTGGCTTGAGTAATCAAGTGGCAACACTGCATCCGCTTGCGCCTAAACCCAAGAAAAATGATATTATAGGAAAGTTAGTATTGCAAAATTATGCACCAACTACTTACAATTATGGGTTTCATTTTAAACGATTGGATGGAACCATTTTCACCCCAATTATAAGGAAACAAGTCCGTGAATTAACGCCTACTAACGAAGGTCATTACACGGTTTATTTGCCATCGTATGATGATAATCAAATTCTAAAATGGTTGCGGAAAATGCCTACTATTAATTGGCAGGTTTTTTCCAAAAACAGCAAAAAAGAAATTCAAATAAAAAATATTAGAATTACACCTATTGATACGGAATTGTTTTTAAAAAGCATGGCTTCTGCCGAAGGCGTTTTGTGTAATGCAGGTTTTGGAACCGCAAGTGAAGCTTTGTTTTTAAAGAAAAAACTAATGGTGATTCCCATGAAAAAACAATTGGAGCAAGCCTATAATGCTCAAATGCTTCATGAAATGGGAGTGGCTGTAATAAAAAAATTAAATAACGATACCATTCCAAAAATCAGAAAATGGCTGAATGACGAAACCATTGTTGCGGTGGATTATCCCGATAATACCGAAGAAATTGTTTCCTTAATTGTTGCTAATCATGCCGGAAATAAAAAAATCAATACCAACTACGAATCCGATAATTACACCTTCTTTCAATAATAATGAATTATAAAAAAGAAGATTTCGGAGAAGATTTTATCTGGGGAATTTCTGCTTCGGCAGTCCAAACCGAAGGGGCTCACGACCACCATGGCAAAGGATTGTCTGTTTGGGATGAATTTGTAACTGTAAAGAATAAAATTCTAAACCAAGACAACCATTATGTTGCAGCCGATTTTTATAATCAGTACAAAACGGATATCGATTTAATCAAGCAAATGGGAATTCCTAACTTTAGGTTTTCCTTGTCTTGGAGTCGAATTTTACCTAACGGAACCGGAGAAGTGAATCCAGCAGGATTGGATTTCTACCATAACGTAATTGACTATTGTTTAGAAAAGGACATTCAACCCTTTATTACTCTATACCATTGGGATCTTCCTTTGGCATTAGAAAAAAAAGGAGGGTGGGTAAATAGAGAAGTCTTGTCCTGGTTTGAAGAATATGTAAAAGTTTGTGTTACTGCTTTTAAAGATAAAGTTACCTATTGGATGGTGCTCAACGAACCAATGGTATTTACTGGAGCCGGTTATTTTTTGGGCGTTCATGCTCCAGGCAAAAAAGGATTTAAGAATTTCATTCCGGCCATGCACCATGCCGTTTTATGTCAGGCAATTGGTTACAATACTATAAAATCGATAGACCCAAAAGCACAGGTGGGAACTACTTTTTCGTGTTCGTATGTTACTCCGCATTCGAGTTCAATACGAGATAAAAAAGCAGCGTTTAGGGTGGATGCCTTAATCAATCGGCTTTTTATAGAGCCTTCGCTTGGGTTAGGATATCCCGAAGATGCGCTTCCTTTTTTGAAAAAAGTGAAGAAGTATGTAATGCCAAATGATGATTCCTTGATGAAAGTAACATTTGATTTTATTGGGATTCAAAACTATACTCGAGAAGTAGTTGCTTATTCTATTTTTACGCCATTTATTAATGCAAAAATTATTCCTGCAGATACAAGAAAGGTATTTTATACCGCAATGGATTGGGAGGTTTACCCCGAATCGATTTTCGAAATGATTTCCAAATACGATGCTTATGAAGGGGTAAAAAAAATAATGATTACCGAAAACGGAGCCTCTTTTCCAGATGAAATTATTGATGGAATTGTGGCAGATGACAAACGCATTAACTACTTAAAATCCTATTTGAAACAAGTTTTAAAGGCAAAATCGGGAAGTGCTAAACTTTCGGGCTATTTTGTATGGTCACTCACCGATAATTTTGAATGGGGTGAAGGTTTTAAACAACGCTTTGGTTTGATTCATATCGATTATGAAACGAAGAAAAGAACGGTTAAAAATTCAGGTTGGTGGTATAAAGATTTTCTTGGGAATAAATAGGGAATCCTACCAATTCTCATTAAATATCTTTCCTATACGTTCTTCTTCGTCTAAAAACTACGGGATCAAAGTGTTTCCACAATTGATGAATAGCAATATTATCTTCTAGTTCAGGCGTTCGGATGCAATCTAAAATTCCTTTTTCGGTAAATGTTTTAAAATATTCTTCAAATATTATTGCTGTTACTCCCTTACTTTGGTATTCGGGGGCAACCCCAATTAAATAAAATAAAACTTCTTTCGACTCCTTTTTTGCTTTAAGCAAATGATAAAATCCAAACGGAAATAATTTGCCATTGGCTTTTTGCAATGCTCTTGAAAAACTTGGCATCACGATACTAAAAGCAACCATTGCATCGTCTTTATCCATCACAAATTTTATGTATTCGGGATTGATAAAGCTGATGTATTTTTTCTTGAAATATTCTTTTTGTACCTCGGTTATGGCAACAAAAGAAGATAAATCGGCATAGGATTTATTGAACAAATCAAACATTTTATCTACAAGAGGCATAATGTCTTTGGTAGCCGTAAAATTCATTTCTCTTAATTGGTAACGCTTCTTTATCAGAGGCACAATCTTTTCAAAAAGTTCCGGTTTTACATTAGCAAAAGGGAATTTATTTTCTAAATATTCCTTCTCTTTTACATACCCCAATTGCTCCAAATGCTCTTTATAATAGGGATAGTTGTACCAAGTAATCATAGATCCTAATTCGTCAAAGCCTTCCGTTAATACTCCAACTTTATCTAAATTGGAAAATCCCATTGGACCTTCTACAAATTCTAAATTGTTTTTTCTTCCCAATTCATAAACTTTCTCTAACAAAGCTCGAGTAACTTCTACATTGTCAATAACATCCCACCATCCAAAACGAATTTTCTTTTTTCCTTGGTGGTTCACTTCGTCCCAATTAATAATGGCGGCAATTCGACCTACAATTTGGTCGTTTTTATAGGCTAAATAAAAATAGGCTTCGGCACTTTCAAAGGCGGGATTTTTAGTTTTATCAAAACTATCCAATTCTTCCTGGATTAATGGCGGCACCCAATATTCGTGGTTTTTATATAACGAAAACGGAAATTTTACGTATTCCTTTAATAGTGCTTTCGTATTGGCTTCAATAATTGTAATCATTTTGAGGAACTAGGGTTTATTTAACACTTGGAAACTCATCCAATCGTTTTTTGCTTTTTTCTTTTTCTTTCGCTTTCGATTTTTTGCTCTTGTCTTTTTTCTTTTCCTTTTTCGGAGTTCGATATAATACTTCGTCATAGTTACCGTCGAAGCGCCAAGAAGCACCTAATCCTACAAATAACAATTTTGGAGTATCCTTATAATTGCGACTTACAGAAGCGTCTAATTGCAAGGAACTACTTACTAAATAAGCAGCACCCGCAGTAAAAATTCCGTCTGAATAGTAATCGTTTTTAATTCCTTTATTTTCAATAAATCCACTCCATTGGTCGTTAAATCCTTTAGTAAGTGTGACTACATACCCTAAAGATTGCATGGAAGTTCCGTATTGATCCATAAAAATATTAGTTACAAATACCCATGCTCCTGGTAAAATGTTTTGGGTAATCAACATGGCTTTGGGTCCAAAAGTTCCAATGTTTTCTGTGGTTCTTGAAAAAAGTTCCTTATGTGTATTCAAATTAAAACCCACATATCCTGCAACAGAAGGAATAATATAATGCCAGTCGTATTGGTGATTGGCTTTCCAACTTTTAACATTTACGGCTTTTTCATAATTTTTCATCGGATCATAAAACAAATATTTAAACCCAATTGTGGTTGTTTTTATGCCATTTCGGTGTTGGCTTAAAACATCTGAATTATAACAATCGTTTTGGTAATTTATATTTACTATGGCTTCCAATTGTTCTCTGTAAAAACCATATCTAGCAGTTAAATCTACCCCATATCCTTTGGCAGTATAGTCTAAAAGGTTATGACTTTCATCCAAATAATTAATGCCTGATTCCAGTTGAAATACTGTTTTTCCTACCGAAAATGCCGACATAGAGTTACCAGGACGGTTGGAATTGATATCGTCGGTATATTGCCCAACACTATTTTGAAACCATAAGAAGCAACCGATAAATGCTAAAAGATTTAATTTCATAAGGATACAATTTTTAAAAAAGGTATTTTTTTTAAATTCAAATGTACTATTTTTTATCATTAATTTAAGAGGTAATGCTAAATTAGAATGGTGGAATTTAGTATTTTTGACAAAATTTTAATATTATGCAAGAAGCATCCTTTTCAAATTTGATTGAAGATATATTTGTAATATTGATAATATATTATGTTATCAAGTTTTTAGCACGACTTTTCCTTCCTGTTTTAGCAAAAAAAGTGGTTGAAAAAGCAGGCGAACAATTCCGTCAACAACAAGAACAACAACAACAAACTAATTCTACTCCTCCGACTGGTAAAAGAGATATATCCCACGAAACTAAAAAAGTTGGAGATTATATTGATTACGAAGAAGTAGAGTAGCTATCAATGGTTTTTAGAATATCTAAAATCTAAATATTTAAAATTTAATATATAAAAATGAAGCAAGTTCAAAAGTTATATCCTCATTTATTAGCCGTTCTCGGTTTTGTATTTATTGCCCTAATCTACTTTTTGCCCGTTTTGCAAGGCAAGAAAATTTACCAATCGGATATTGTGCAATTCACCGCTATGGCGAAAGAACAAAACGATTTTAGAGCTGCCGAACATACAGAACCTTATTGGACTAATGCTGCTTTTGGCGGGATGCCAACCTATCAAATGGGGGCGAACTATCCGCACGATTACATCGGAAAATTGGATGATGCCTTGCGTTTCTTGCCAAGACCTGCCGATTATTTATTTTTATACTTTTTAGGTTTTTATGGATTAATGTTAGTCCTAAAAATAGATCCGCTCAAAGCATTTTTTGGTGCCTTAGCCTTTGGTTTTTCTACTTATATGATTGTCATTCTTGGGGTTGGGCATAATGCCAAAGCCCACGCTATTGCCTATATGCCTTTGGTAGTTGCTGGAGTTATTTTGGTTTTTAGGAAAAAGTATGTCGTTGGTGGTTTGCTCACGATGCTTGCTGTTGCGTTAGAAATTAATGCCAACCACTTTCAAATGACCTATTACTTATTGTTTCTTTTGTTGGTTTTAGGAATCTACTACGGATATAAATTTATCAAAAATAAGGAATATAAAGAATTGGCAATAGTAGGAGGAACTTTTGCAGTAGCAGTGCTATTTGCATTAGGAGCCAATGCCACTAGCCTGATGGCTACCAAAGAATTCACCGATTACAGTATTCGTGGCAAAAGCGATTTAAAACTAAGTCCGGAAGGAACCAAAAAAACAGAAACCTCGACTTTAGACAGAAGTTATATTACCGAATACAGTTATGGTGTTGCCGAAAGTTTGAACCTTATTGCGCCACGACTTTTTGGTGGTGGTAATGGTGAAAAATTAAGCGATGATTCTGCCGTTTACGATTATATGTTAAAATATGGTGCTTCCGAAGAAGAAGCCCGTCAATTTACCGATTCTTATGCGCCAACCTATTGGGGATCGCAACCTATTGTTGCTGCTCCAGCCTATATAGGCGCAGTGGTTTTCTTTTTGGCAGTTCTTGGATTGTACCACGACAAACGAAAAATTAAATATGTATTTTTAATAGGAGCATTACTTTCGTTAGTGCTTTCTTGGGGAAAAAACTTTTCGCTATTGACCGATTTATTTATCGATTACGTTCCAATGTACGATAAATTTAGAGCCGTTTCCTCCATACAAGTGGTTTTGGAATTGTGTTTCCCGGTGCTTGCTATTATTGGCTTGCAATCTTTTTTCACTACCGATAAAGAAAAACAATGGGATAGTTTATGGAAAACTGCAGCCACCACTTTGGGATTAATAGTTTTATTATTTCTATGCCGAAGTTTCTTTGATTTTTCAGGAACTATGGATGGGCAATTGCGTCAAATGTTCAGTCAAAGTCAAGATAAGTCATTCGGTGTTGGATTTATAGATGCTTTAAAAGCCGATAGAAGAAGTTTGTATGCTGCCGATTTATTGCGTTCTGGCTTTTTTATCTTTTTATCATTTTTAATATTGTATTTGCATATAAACAATAAACGTGTTAAAATAAAGTTGTTTTATATAATAACATTATTTGAAATCAATAAATTTACACAAAGGACAGCAATTGTTTTAGTAGGGTTATTGATGGTTGCCGATTTGGTTTTTGTCGATAAAAATTATGTGAGCAATAAAGATTTTGTTAGCGCTCATGAGGTAGACGTTCCATTTGAAGCATCTCCAACTGACGAACAAATTATGCAAGACACCACCAATTATAGAGTGTTGGATGTAGAAGGATATTTGAATGCCAAAGCATCTTATTTCCATAAATCTATTGGAGGCTATTCGGCAGTACGACCAAGAAGAATGCAGGAATTATTTGATTATCAAATTGCTAAAAACAACAAGCGAGTTTTGGATATGTTGAATGTGAAATACATCATCCAAACCAATGATAAAGGGGAAGAAGTTGCCAGTGTAAATCCGGCAGCCAATGGAAATGCTTGGTTTGTAAAAGAACTTAAAATGGTCAATTCTAATGATGCCGAAATGAAAGCATTGGATAAATTGGATAATAAAAATGTAGCGGTTACACAAAAAGAAGTTAGCGTGAAAGTTGGATTACCAAGTAATTATGTTACAGATTCGACAGCGACTATACAACAGACTTATAATAAACCAAATCATTTAAAATACAGTTCTAATAATAAAAACGAAGGATTTGCAGTCTTTTCAGAAATGTATTATAAAAATGGATGGAATGCTACTGTTGATGGAAAAGCAACCGACATTATTAATGTAGATTTTGCCTTAAGAGGAATTTTAATTCCAGCAGGTAAACATACTATAGAATTTAAATTTGAACCGCAAGTAGTAAAAACTGGAAGTACAATTGCTTTAGTAAGTTCTATTGGTATGTTGTTGCTTTTAGTTGGTGGGATTTATTTTGAAAACAAAAAGCAGAAAAAATCATTAAAGTAAATTTCGTAAATTTGATTTATTATTTTTAATTAATATGAAGCCAACCTCGCTAAATCATGAGCATCCAAAATTAATGGAAGCGCGATATATTGAAGAGATAAGAATGATGACGCCACAGCAGCGCTTTGAAAAACTGATGGCTATTATTGAAATTTCTTATCTTTTGAAAACAGCAAAAAAAATATCAAAATAATTAAATGAATAGTCAAATAATTGAAATTTGGAAGTACTTTTCTTTGAATAAAGTCAAATACTTGACAATTGGAGGATTTGCTGTAAATATATATGGCTATGGTCGCAATACTGGTGATATTGATATTTTTATTGAAGATTCCGCTGAGAATCGAGAAAATTTAAGAGAAGCATTAAAACAATTAGGAATAGGAGATTTTGAAAATATTAAAACAATGCAATTCATTCCGGGTTGGACGGATATTACGTTGAATTTTAATTTGCGATTAGATATAATGACTTCAGTTAAAGGTTTAGAAAACAATAATTTTCAAGAACTTCTAGAAAAAGCATACGTTACTGAAATTAATGGTGTTCCAGTTTACTTTTTAGATTATGATAATTTAATTATTGCCAAAAAAGCATCTAACAGACCAAAAGATC
>CANFHX010000050.1 GCA_947446865.1 Flavobacteriaceae bacterium
GTTGTTCCTGGTGTTTGGCTTGGGAAGGTATCCACTACGGCGTCTATTGTACTTAATACAACAACGGTATCCGTTACAGTATCGCAATTCGCTGGACTTACTGCTACACCTGTTACTGGATTTACCTCACATATTACGTAAGTAATTGGGTAACTTCCAGATGGAGTGTTTGGCGCTAAAGTTAAAACTCCTGTTGCATCTATACTTAATGGACCTTCAATTACTGGTGTTACATCCGTGTTACTTGCTGTTACAAGAACTCCATTCAAGGTGTCATTTGTTGTCACATTACCAACAGTAGTTGGTACTGTTGTTCCTGGTGTTTGGGTTGGAAAAGTATCCACTACAGCGTCTATTACTGATGCAGTAACAGCTAAACTAGTTTGAGAGTTATCATTTGAAGTACTAGCATTTCCTTGAGAAGCATTTAATGGTATAGGTGGACATATTCCACATAACAATGGGTTATTCGCAGCAATATAAACAATATTACCAAAAATTAAATCTGGACCACTTACAACATTTCCTCTAACGGTAAGTAAAATATAACCAACATCAAATGCACCAAAACCTCCATCAGTATTTTTTAATCTAATAGTATTTCCTGAACCAGATGTCAAACTTAATAGTGTCCATCGGGAATCACTCCCTGATGCTATTCCAATTATCTCAGCATCTGTTCCTACTGATATAGTAACTCTTAAGGAGTTGGCAACAATAGTACTATTACCATAATTTCCAACACCAGCGCTTAACGTACCGGTACCTCCTTGAGTTACTGTGGCTGGTACCATTAAGATACCAATACCCGGATCGGCATTTCTTTGAGAATAACTTCTTGAAGAAAACATAATTATGGTAAAAACCACTAGTAATTTGTAAATTTTATTCATAGTAATATTATTTTTGTTAACATTCTTTCGATAATTTTTGTAAATAATTTCATATTATTGAGCTTTAACTAATACATTATAAGTGTTATTTTCATCCAGACTATCTCCACCTGAACCAGTTACAATAGTTGCGGTAATCGGTTGCCAAGTTTGTGGGGGTATACTTGAATTTCGAGTAATTGTAAAACCAACGCTTGAAAATGAGCTTGCATTAATTAGAACATTTAGTTTCAAAGTAACAGTTATAAATAATGGATCTTCAGTAATTATCCAATCATTATTATTAACCATTGTACCTCCACCAACATTTGAAATTGTGGTTACTGGATTATATGTAATTGTAAATGCTGATTGCTTAAAAATCTTGAAAACAACTTGTCCAATTGAAGGACCCGAATCAATATCCGAAATATTAACTACAAAATCCTTTGTAACTCCGGAGGACAAAAACACTACGTTATCAATATCTATAGTAGGTGTAAAATCTGTTACAATTACCTCTACATAACTAGTTACAGTATCACAATTACTTGGATTAACAACCTCACAGATAGTATAAGTTACCGGATACGTTCCCGTTGGTGTATTTGGTGCAACTGTTACAACTCCAGTATTAGTATTTAATGTCAATCCTGTAGGTAAAGGATTAGGTACAGAAATGGTTACATTTCCACCTGATCCAACCGTTACTGGTATTCCATTTAAAGTATCATTATTAGTTAATGGAGAAGTGTTTCCTCCAGAACCTCCATTGATAGCAGGAGTGGTTTCTGTTACTGCATCTATTACTGGGGCATTTACCAACACATAACTAGTTACCGTATCACAATTACTTGGATTAACAACCTCACAGATTCTATAAGTTACTGGATAGGTTCCCGCTTGTGTATTTGGTGCAACTGTTACAACTCCAGTATTAGTATTTAATGTCAATCCTGTAGGTAAAGGATTAGGTACAGAAATGGTTACATTTCCGCCTGTTCCAACCGTTACTGGTAATCCATTTAAAGTATCGTTAGTAATTAACGAAGGAGTGTTTCCTCCAGAACCTCCATTGACAGAAGGAGTGGTTTCTGTTACTGCATCAATTACAGGAGCAGTTACAACCACATAACTGGTTACAGTATCACAATTACTTGGATTAACAACCTCACAGATAGTATAAATTACTGGATAGGTTCCCGCTTGTGTATTTGGTGCAACTGTTACAACTCCTGTATTCGTATTCAATGTTAATCCGGTAGGTAGTGGATTAGGCAAAGAAATGGTTACATTTCCGCCTGATCCAACCGTTACTGGTATTCCATTTAAAGTATCATTATTAGTTAATGGAGAAGTGTTTCCTCCAGAACCTCCATTGATAGCAGGAGTGGTTTCTGTTATGGCACATATATACCCATAAACATTAACAAAAGCACTATTAGAGACACAAGTTACGTCGGATATTCTCCTAATGGTTATTGCATGAGAACCTTCCGTAGAAACTGTAAAAGTTGAAGATGCTTGATACACGCCACCATCAATGCTGTACTCAAAACCAGTTCCTTGAGCTGGTGAAGAAACAACAACCGTTGCAGTAATAATTTCACATGTAGGTTGAACAGTAACGCTAACAGTTGGTGTACTTGGCAAACTTGGCACTGAATTTATAGATACTGGACTTGCTCCTATAGTAGAACAAGTAGGATCAGTAGTACTTCTGACTTTTAAAGTATAGTTACCTGGAGATAATGCAGCAAATGTAGGACTAGGTTGATATGAAAATCCATTGTTAATACTATATTCTACTCCCGATTGTATTGTTAATACTATTGTTCCTGTTGACACAGAACAAGTTGGCTGAGTTGTATTAGCTGAAGGTACACTTGGACCCGCAGGAGCTGTTATAGTAATTGGGCCAACAGCTGATGTTCCATTAGTACAATATATAGGATGTGTAATTATTATGTTACTATAAACGCCTTCTCCTAAATTAGCAATAAGTAAACAACCACTAGTATCTGCTGTCAGATTGGTTAATGGGGTTGCTGCTGTTCCGTTTTTAGCATAATTTATTACATAATCTGCTTCACCTGCTACTAATCCGCATAATTTAATACTTCCATTTGTTCCTGTACAAGTAGTTGGATTAAAATTATTCGATGCAGAATTGGTAATAGTTGGACAAGTAATAACACATGATTTTATAGCATTATTTGTCGCATTAGCATAAGTTAGAGAGTAATTTACTATTCCACTTTCGGATGCTGTTTCTAGAATATTTGCTAATCCATTTGCTCCAACTGCTCCTGTGAAAACATAATTAGTAGTATTGCTCGTTGTAGCTCCCGCTTCTTTTGCATCAGAACATCCGTCATGATCACTATCTAATTCCAAACGATTAGGAATAGTATCTCCATCAGTATCTATGTCAACACATGTTAACTCAGAAAAATAAGCTTCATAAACCCATGGTCCACCGTTTACAGCTCCAGAAACTCCTAAAATTCTGTATTGAGTGTAATAATTAGTATTTGAACTAATGTCGAATTTATGCGAAGGATTAGTTGAAAATGTAGATGCTGTTGAAGTTACAGGAGTCAATAACCCTGAAACATCTGTCCATGAAGTTCCATTATTAGAACCTTGGACTTTTACTGTAGCAGTTGTAAAAAAGTTTCCGCCACTTGTAATAATCTCCAATTTATTCAAAATATGAGATGCAGGAAAATTAAATTGAGCGACTACTTGTCCTGCAATATTTTGACCTGAATAATAAAAATCTGTAGTTTCGGTCCCGTTCAATAAGTTAGAAATAGTACCTGTGCCTGGTGTTAGTGTCGTACTTACAGTTACTCCTACTTTAGAAACTATAGGGCTTGTACATGTTTGCTCTACTATATCTAATATACCGTCATTATCATCATCAATATCTACTAAATCAAATATTCCATCTCCGTCAGAATCAGCGCAAGCATTTAAGCTGGTGCTAATAGCATATTGATAAGTAGAAGGATAATTAATAATGCCACTATCAACTGACGTTTCTAAAGCATCAGATAATCCATTAGTTCCATAAGGAGCACCAAAGGCATAATTTGCAGCTGTACTAGTAGTAGCACTTGCTTCTTTGGCATCACTGCAATTATCACCATCTGAATCTGGATCTTTATCATTTGTTAACAAATCTCCATCAGTATTAACAGTACAAGTAGATTTTGGATTTTTACTTGCTTGATAAGCTGTTGGGCTCAATGTAATTTCACTAACTACATTGGAATTAATATTTCCTGTACTAGTTGCGTCTCCATACAATCTGTATTTTGGATAAGCAACTACCGTGTTAATAGTATTAGTAAATGCTATTACCCCAGAAGCATTTACTGCTGGTGCAGCAGCTGTTACTGATAAATCAATCCAAGATGCTCCGGTCCAACCTTGTAATTTTATTCTATTAGTTGCTGCAAATATGTTAGTAGTAGCATTTAAATTTAAACTTGTTATCGCTATCGCAGATACTGGGGTAACTTCATAAATACTTTTACCTACAATATCTTGTGCATTAAAGCTTTGCGTGGTCGTTGCATTATTATCATATACCATAGCCATACTACCTGCACTAATAGTAAGTTCGGTAGTTACGGTACTTGGAATAGTTATTTCGGATGCATTAAAGTAACAAGATGGTGCTTCCACTGCATCTAAAGTTCCGTCATTGTCATCATCAATATCAACTAAATCGCCTATTCCATCTCCATCTGTATCGGAACAAGCATTTAATACCATAGAGGTTGCAATTGGAGTATAGCTAGAAATATAAGTGGTTATTCCGGAAGCTGTATCGTTAGTTTCTAGTGAATTAGCTAATCCATTTATTCCAACATCTCCCGAAATTAAAGCATTGATTGCCGTGGTTGAGCCAGAAGAATTGAATAAAGTTCCACTTAATAAAGTTCCAGTTACACCTGCTTCTTTAGCATCTGGACATAAATCACCATCGGAATCTAAATCTTTATCGTTGGTTTTTCCATCGCCATCGGTATCTACTAAACAAGTAGGTTTTGGAGCCGATGAACCGTAACTTCCTGCTGAAGGAATCAGATGTATCTCCGTGCAATAAGCATAACTAGAACTTCCCGACACGCCATATAATCTAAATTTTAGGTATGGAATAGTAGGATGCAATGTGTTGGTAAAGGTTTGTGTCCCATTAATTACTGTTGCTGTTTGTGCAGTAGATAAATCTATCCAAGTAGTACCATTAAAACCTTGAAGTATAGCGGTAGCGGTTCCTGACAATATAGAGTAATTGTTCATATCAAAACTCACTGCACTTACTGACAACGGACTTAGTAAAGGTGTAATATTATAAATTTCTTGATTAGTTACAGTACTTGGAGTAAAAGAAGCAAAAGTATCTGCTGAGTTATCGTGACAGTTTATAATATCTGTTTGAGATGAAGATATAAATTGAGAAGTAACTGAACTAATTACTGAAGCTTCTAAAGCAGTATAATAACAACTTGGCGCTTCAACTGCATCTAATATTCCATCATTATCATCATCAATATCTACTAAATCAAATATTCCATCTCCGTCAGTATCCGAACAAGCATTTAATACTGCTGAAGTAGCATTTGAAATATAAGTTGAAAGATAGCTAGTTGATGCTATAGAAGAATCGTTTGTTTCCAATGAATTAGCCAATCCATTAGATCCATAAGGTCCTTGTGCTATGGCATTGGAAACATTTGGAGTGGTTGCATTTGGGATACCGTTTACTATATTTCCAACTAATAAAGTTCCTGATACTCCAGCTTCTTTAGCATCGGGACAACCATCACCATCGGAATCTAAATCTAAACTGTTTGGAATACCATCACCATCCACATCTTTAATACATAGTGGTTGTATATCCATAATTGCTTCAGACATAAAAATACCTCCTGGTCCTAATACTGCATTAACTCCAAATATTCTATATTGAGTATAAGGATTAATTTGAGTAGGATAAAATCCGATAACATTTGGATACGAAATAATTAAACTTGGTTGAATTGTACTATGGGTATAAGTTGCTAAACTTACCCAACTTGTACCATTGAATGCTTGTAATTCGACTACATTTCCTGCTGACAGAATAGTGCTTGTTGTAGGATAAACACTTAATTCCATTCCCTTCAAACTTGTAGGTTTTGCAAAAGTAAAAGTCAAAATTGTTCTATTAACATAGGGCACACTACCCCAACAAATAGTATTTTGATTCGTTATACCATCTATCAATCCATTTCCTGTAGTCACCATACCAGAGGTAGGTCCTTCAAAACCGGGAGTTACAGATAGTGTTAATCCTGATTTATCTGCAGTACAATTATCTTCTACAGTATCTAAAATCCCATCATTATCATCATCAATATCTGCTAAATCTGCAATCCCATCACAATCTGAATCCAGACTTGTAGTAACAGCAGCAGAAGCTGGTGTATAGCAATTATTTACACTGTCAAAATAATAAGCATAATAAGTACCTACAGTAGCAGCAGTAGGTGTTGCATAAGCTGTACCCGTATGTTCACTATTAGTAAACCAAACTAAAGTAGTACCATATGGAACACTACTAGTCACTATAGAATTCAAATTCGCTGTAAGTTCAGGACATAAATTATTTAAATTTGTGGTGCTTAATGTTGGAGTGCTTGGTACAGGAAATATCGTTATTGTACTAGCCCCTGTAGCAGAACATGCAATACTAATAGTACTTCGTACTTTTAATGTGTAATTTCCAGCTGCTAATCCTGTAAATGTTGGGCTAGATTGATATGTAGTACCATTATTAATACTATACTCTACTCCAGATTGTGGATTTAATACAATTGTTCCTGTTGCTAAAACACAACTTGTTTGGATAATGCTAGATTCAGTAGGCGTATCAGGAGAAGGAGCTATAGCTGTTGTAACTGCTTTAGTTCCTGCTGTATAACAATTATTTACACTATCATAATAAAAAGCATAATAAGTTCCAACTCCAGCTGTTTCAGGTGTTGCAAAAGCAGAACCTGTATGCGTAGTATTAGTAAACCAAACTAAAGAGGTTCCAGCTGGAGTACTACTAGTTACTGAAGCATTTAAATCAATGGTAGTTGCAGGACAAATATTCCCTAGATTGTAACTGCTTAAAGCAGGTGCAACCCCTAAACCACAAACCGAACCTAAAGTGTATATTTCATAAGTATTAGGAACTAAAGCAGCATTAGTAGTAATAGAGCCAGAAGTTAAACTACTAGACCCTCCTAAAAGCGAAGTAGCATCTACTGTAGAAGCTATTGCCACCCATTGCGTACCATTCCATCCTAAAATACCTACAGAACTTAAGGAAGAAACAGCACTTGTAGCATCCCAAGTCAAAGTTATTTTTGTTGCAGCCGTTCCGTTGATATCCCAATATTCAACATTGTCCACACTTAAAACACCTGCTCCCATTAATGATGTATTAAATGGCCCACTTGCTGGCAACACTGGTTCGTTACCCCCTCTTAAACTACTAGTTATTGACGTTGTAGCACTAACACCATAATAAGCAGCATTTACTGGATTTGCTAAAGAAGCTGTAGCTATTGCAGCAGGTCTATATTTAGCATTATCCCCAATTGGAAAAGTAAAAGCTGTTGTCATATAGGTTTTAACGTAACCATCAACAAATGCACTATTAGATGCGCCGGTCCAGCTTGCGGATCCAACAAAACTCATAAAGCCTTGTGTTGTGGTTCTATCAGTACCTACAATACCCGGTTGAATTCCTGATCCTCCATTTAAAAAATTATGTTGCATATCCACAACACCCATTTCTCCATTATTGAAGATATAGGTATTTCCAAAACTGGAAGATTGACTATATAAATTACCACTAATTGTAAATAATGTAATTACAAGAAACCCGATAATCTTTTTAGGGTCTAATTTTTTCATTTTTTTATTTTTTTAGGGTTGGCTAAATCCAACGAATTCCCGTTTTAATACAGGCAACTTTTTTTAATTATTTATTTTAACTTTTATTATCTTACAAATGCTTAGTTAAATAACCGTTAGTGTTAAAGTGCAATTTTGTCCTGCTATAGTTAAAGCAAAACTTGCTGTGCCTGCAGTTGCTGGTGTACCAGATATTACATAGGTTACAGTTCCAGCTCCTGTGGCAAGATTTCCAGCTATTAGTGTTGCAGTTAAGCCTGTAACTCCTGTTGAAGAAATGGCTTGTCCAGTAAAAGTTCCTCCGTTACCGCCAGCATAGGAAAAATCAGAACTTACTGCACTTGCAGCTACAGCTTGGGTGAGTGTGCCTGTATTTACAACACCTGAACAATTTAAGGAAGTAATAGTTCCAAGAACGGTGCTTGGCATTACGCAACAATTCCAGCAAGGTGACCAAACGCCATTTTCTCGGCTACGGAAACAATTTAAAGAGGTGTCGTACATTATCATTCCATCTACTGGTGTGGCTATTGCATTTGAACCTGCAATTCTTGAAACTATCATGGCTTTATCGGTTGCTTTTAGTTCTAATAAAGATCCAGCAACAGGGGCTATAGTTCCTATACCTACTTGAGCAAAGGACATAACACTTATAAAAAGCGCTACTAATATAATTTTATACTTGTTCATTTTTTAATGATTTTTTTTAATACAATGGATTTGGATTTGTATCGTCACCAATACCTGTTGCTATTGGGGTAGGACGACTGTAATACTCTGTACCTGTATAACCTTGAGTTCCAATTCCTAATCCGCCAGTTCCATAAAAATTTGCTCCAATAAAATAGCCTTTATAAGTATCATTAATAGCAAATAATTTCCCCCAATAGGCACTAAAAATTGTTTTAAACTTACTTAATGTTGTTGCTTTTCTATTGTAATTAGCACCATCTAATCTGTCTATAAACTGGGTATATCCTTGATTTAACATATGTTCTGAATAAGTATAAGATCCTGTAATAGGTTCAGCCAAAATACCATATGTATCCGAGCCTTTAAAGTAAATACCGGCACTAGTTTGAATAATAGATCCATCTTGTATTATTACTACATCCGTAATACCTGTTGAACCATCATTAGGTTTATTCAATAAAGTGGGACGTGTAATAATTTGATAGTTATTTGCATCTAATACCAAATTAGCAGATAATGGAGTAGCAGCAAAATAATATTGTGTACCATAGCCACCTGCAGGGGTAGCCCATTGCCCCCATCCATAAGCTTTGCCATCATCGGCTAAAGCCAAAGCATGAGTTGAATCAAGTGAAATTTTAATAATATTAGGATAAGTTCCTGAGAATGGTAAAAGTGCCGGTGTCATGTTCGCTGCCAAGGCATAAGCTACCCCAGTTCCTACTCCAAGAGTAGAGTGTGGTGCTGAGTCAGTTCCCCATACATATATCTTATTGTCATTCCCTTTTACATAAACTTTAAAAGAACCACTTTTAGAATCCCCCCAAACTTTAGTATACTTGAAGTTGGTTGCTACACCAGCAGGTTTATTCATAACTACATAACCAGTTATATGCGCATCATAAAAATAATTTTGACGAGTTCCAGCTCCAGCATGGTAAAAATTTCCAGAAGTTCCTACCATGTAACTGTCATTACTTATAGATGAAGTATCTATATCTACAAATGTAGAATCCGCTGTTGTGGTAAGCCTTACCCATTGCTGTATGTTACCATTTAAGGCAGGACCATATTGTTGGTTATAGCTTTCATTAACCCCCATTACATATACTTTACCCGAATTGGTCAAAACCATGACCGATTGATCCCCCACAACCACTTTTTTTGCAGTCTCAGTGCCAGGTAACGGTGCATAAGCAGGTGTCATAAGTACTGATTGAACTTCGGTATTTAAAGTAGATGGGAAGAATTTATAATTATAATTTCTACCCCAAATAAATACTTTCCCTTCCGGATTTATACCAGCTGAAACATCAGTGGTGGTATCAATCATAATAAAAGTAGAAGTAAAATCAAAACCAAAATCGCCACCACTACCACCTAAAATAGAATTACTACCACAAGCACTTAAACATCCTGTCCAAGCACCATTTTGATACCCTTTAATACAATTGGTTGAAATATCATAAACCATCATACCATTTACTGGCGTGGTTACTGCTGCTGTGTTGGCAACACGGGTTAATAGCAAGGCTTTGTCGGCTGCTTTCAGCTCTAAGATTGCGCCCGGCGTTGCAGTTGCAGTTCCTATACCCACTTGAGCAAAGGACATTACACCAATAAAAAGAGTAAAAAAAGAAATCTTAAAATTTTTCATAATATAATATTAATTATATGTTTAATTGAATTGTTTATTTGTGCTTTAACAATAGGATGTTTAAAACAACGTGTGATTTTCGCTACAAAATTATTCAAGAATGTTAAAAACAAGTAGTTGAAAATTGATACAAAAAGCGTTAAATTGACTTTTGTTACCGATTAAACCTATTTTTATATTTTTTAGTCGGCAAATTTACATTTATTATCGATGAAAACAATATTAAATAAATATTTTTTTTCAATTTTAATAAAGTGATTTAATTTCTGAACAAATTAGAGTTAATAATCAGGATATAAACTTTTAGGAACTTAAAGTCCTATATCTCTTATTATCCGTAAAAAAAAGTAAAATAAATATAATTTAACCCGTTGGGTGTAATTCCATTTATTTTACTTTATACAACATAGATTCATAGTTTTTTTTAAAAAAAAAGGTATTTTACTTATTTAAAGATAATCATAGCTATGTGAACCGATACCGAAGGTCGAACTGACGAAGGAACCCATAAATTAAGCTTATTCAATACTTTTTTTTATGATTCTATGTGATTCATTATATTAATTTATACCTATTTGACTTTTTATTAATTGCACCCAACGGGTTAATTTACATACCCTTGTCCAATTAATTACTAGTGTAATGCACTAAATTTAAATTACTTAAACTGTAAATTCACTTAAGCAGCAAAAAAAACATTAAATTAAACTCTTTTGTACTGCAGTGTATAAAAGCGCATTATCTTGTTATTATAGAAGAAATTCCCCTAATTGCTTATTAAAAGAAATAAAGTTTAAATAATTAAAGTTTACAAAATTGAAATAAATCAAAATAGTAACAACTAACTTATTGAAAATCAAAAAAATAACAAATTAGTTTATATCGTATTTAAAACCTACCTTTGCACCCAATTTTAAAATACAATATGAATAAATTTGAACAATTAGGTCTGAATGAATCGTTACTGCTGGCGATCAAAGATCTAGGATTTGAGAATCCGTCAGAAGTGCAAGAAAAAGCGATTCCAGTCTTATTGGAAAAAAACACCGACTTAGTCGCTTTAGCACAAACAGGAACAGGGAAAACAGCAGCTTTTGGTTTTCCTCTAATTCAAAAATTAGATGCTGAAGACAGAAGTACACAAGCGTTAATTTTATCCCCAACGCGTGAGCTATGCTTACAAATCACCAACGAGATTAAACAATACTCAAAATACGTAAAAGGTATACATACAGTGGCGGTTTATGGTGGTGCTAGCATTACAGAACAAGCCCGAGAAATTAAACGTGGAGCACAAATTATTGTGGCAACTCCAGGTAGAATGCAAGACATGATTAACAGAGGTCTTGTAAACATTAAAAACATCAACTTTTGTATTCTTGACGAAGCAGATGAAATGTTAAACATGGGTTTTTATGAAGACATTGTATCCATCTTATCGGATACTCCAGACGAGAAAAACACTTGGTTGTTTTCTGCAACTATGCCTGCAGAGGTTGCAAGAATTGCTAAGAAATTTATGCACGATCCTGCAGAAGTTACTGTAGGTAGCAAAAATTCAGGTTCGGCTACAGTTTCACACGAATTTTATTGTGTAAATGCTCGTGACCGTTACGAAGCTTTAAAACGTTTAGCAGATGCTAATCCAGATATCTTTTCCGTAGTTTTTTGTAGAACTAAAAGAGATACCCAAGCAGTTGCCGAAAAATTAATTGAAGATGGTTATAGTGCCGCTGCATTGCACGGAGATTTATCTCAAGCGCAACGTGATGGTGTAATGAAATCGTTTAGAGGTCGTCAAATTCAAATGCTTGTTGCTACAGATGTTGCAGCTCGTGGAATTGACGTTGATAATATTACTCACGTAGTTAACTATCAATTGCCAGACGAAATCGAAACCTACAACCACCGTTCAGGAAGAACTGGTAGAGCTGGAAAATTAGGAACTTCTATCGTAATTATCACTAAAAGTGAAATTCGTAAAATTTCTGCAATTGAAAGAATCATCCAACAAAAATTTCAAGAAAAAACTATTCCTTCTGGAATGGAAATTTGCGAAATTCAATTGTTGCACTTAGCAAACAAAATTAAAGATACCGAAGTAGATCACGAGATAGACAACTATCTTCCTGCTATCAACGAAGTATTAGATGGTTTGACTAAAGAAGAATTGATTAAGAAAATGGTATCGGTAGAATTCAACCGTTTTATCAATTACTATAAAAAGAAACGCGATTTATCTGGAGATAAAGGTAGTGAAAGAAGCGAAAGAAGTTCGGAGCCAAGAGAAATTAGAGCGGGAGATCCTGTTCGTTATTTCGTAAACATTGGTTCTAGAGATGATTTCGATTGGATGCAACTAAAAGATTTCTTAAAAGAAACTTTAGACTTAGGTCGTGATGATGTATTTAAAGTAGATGTTAAAGAAGGTTTCTCTTTCTTTAATACCGATGGAGAACACACGGATAAAGTGATGTCTGTCCTTAACGGATTTGACCTTAACGGAAGACGCATCAACGTTGAAATTTCTAAAAATGAAGGCGGTGGCGGAAGCGGAAGACGCGATCACAACGGAAGAAGTTCTGGTGGTGGTTTCGGCGGAGGCAGAAGCTCTGGCGGATTTAGAGGTGGTGACAGAAACGAAAGAAGTTCTTCTACAAGAAGTCCTGGTAGTTTCGGACCAAGAAAAGAAGGTGGTTTTAGAAGTGATGCTCCAAAACGTGAAGGTGGTTTTTCATCAGACAGACCTGCCAGAGAAGGCGGATTTAGAAGTGATGCTCCAAGAAGAGAACCAGGTGCTGCTCAAAGAGAAGACAGAGCGCCTAGACGTGCTGAAGGTAGTTCTGAAAGACCTGCAAGTCGCTCTTTTGACGAAGCTAAAACAAGAAGACCAAGAAGAAGCTAATACCTTAATTTAGGTTTTAATATAAATCCCAAATTCCGATGATATACTATTGGGTTTGGGATTTTTCTTTCCAAATCAATCTGTTTTGTTAATTTTCTTATAATAATTTTAGCAAAAAGGGGAAATATCTTGCAGAGTTTTATACTTTTAAACCTTTAAACAAGTACATGAAATATTTAGTAGCTTTATTATTTTTTATATTTTCAATAACTGCCTTTTCGCAGCAAACCATTGTTTCTAAAAGAGTACATGGAACCATTGTAAATGGCACCTCCACTTTTCCACTGTCCAATGTAAATATAATTAATATCAATAAAGTTAAAGGAACAATTTCCAACGCTAGAGGAAATTTTGATATTGATGCCGAAGTAAATGACACGTTACACATAACCATGATTGGATTTCAATCGTTGCGAGTAAGAGTAACAAATGACTGGGTTAAAGAAGGCAATGCCAAAATTGAACTTACCGAAAAAGCAATTGCTCTAGAAGAAGTTGTAGTTCGAAAATACAATCTTACTGGTTACCTTGAAGTGGACACAAAACTAATTCCGGATTCAGAAAATTTCCGATATAGTATATCTGGATTACCTCAAGGCTATGAAGCTGGTGAATATTCGCCAAAAGCATTTTCAAGAGTAATGAACTCTATTTTCAATCCTGCTGATATGCTTTATAATTTCTTTGGTAAAAAGCCAAAAGAACTCAAGAAATTAAAGGAAATGAAAAAAGACAATACGGTAAAAGCTCTTTTAGAAACTAAATTTGACAGAGAAACTATAGCCGTATTACTTGGTATCGACAAAAAAGATATTCCCGAAATTTTACAACACTGCAACTACTCGGAAGCATTTATTCAAACGGCTAACGACCTACAAATACTAGATGCTATTAGCCAATGCTATGAGCAATACAAGGTTTTGAAGAAATAACCTGTTTAAAAATCTAAAAATTATTCAAGGTCTTTAATTTAAAAGGTAAATGAATAGGTTATTCTAAAAAACACAACTATTTACCAACAGATTGTAAACTAAATAATAAAATATACCACCTTAAAAAACTCAAAAAAAAGTATTTTGCAATAATTTCAATAATATAATAGTTTTTTTTACTAGTTGTTTACTTTATTCATTACTTTTGTTAAACAAAACAAAAACCAATGAGTAGCGTTAAAAACATTTTTAGCATTAAAGACTTAGAAAATTTATCTGGAATAAAGGCACACACCATACGTATTTGGGAAAAGCGCTACAACGTATTAGAGCCCCTGCGAACAGATACCAATATACGCTATTATGATTTATCGGCTTTACAAAAATTACTGAATATTACTTTACTGCACGATTACGGCTATAAAATCTCTAAGATTTCACAAATGCCTTCCGATAAAATACCTTTATTAGTTCAAGACATTATTTCTTCTAAAAGCGCTAAAAATCACGCCATTAGTTCGTTTAAAATGGCCATGATGAACTTTGATCAAAAGTTATTTTTAGATACTTACAACGCTTTACTTTCTGAAAAATCTTTTAGAGAAGTGTTTTTCGAAGTTTTTATTCCTCTAATGGAAGAAATTGGTTTTCTCTGGCAAGCCGACACAATTAGCCCAGCACACGAGCATTTTATAAGTTATTTAATTAAGTTAAAATTATTAGTAAATACGGAGAACCTTCAAAGTAAAGCTCCAACTAAAGAAGATAAAATATTTGTGCTTTACCTCCCAATGGATGAAATGCATGAATTGGGATTAATGTATCTAAATTACGAAATTTTAAATAGTGGTTATAAAAGCATTTATTTGGGAGAAAGTGTTCCAGTAAGCAGTTTGATACCACTAAAAAAATATTTTAACAATATTGTTTATGTTTGTTATATGACCGTAGAACCAACAAACACTAGTGCCAACGCCTACGTTAAAGAGTTGAAGTCACAAATTTTAGAAGAAGATTCAACTATTTGGTTAATTGGAAGAAGCGCTCAAAATGTAGAAAAATCATTGCTTAATTCCAAGATTAGAGTCTTTGAAAACATGAGCGAATTGGTAAAAGAATTGTAATTAAATCAACCTAATAACTTTAGCTATTAAGCAAAGTAATTAATCTATATGAACAAAGACATTAAAATAATTGGCTCCGGATTTTCTGCTCTTGCAGCAAGTTGTTATTTAGCACAACAAGGCAATACCGTAACTATTTATGAGAAAAATAGCACTATTGGGGGTAGAGCACGACAACTAAAACGAGACGGATTTACATTTGATATTGGTCCAACTTGGTATTGGATGCCCGATGTATTTGAACGTTTCTTTGCCGATTTTGGAAAAAAACCTTCCGATTATTATACCTTACAAAAACTTTCACCAGCCTATCAAGTATATTTTGGCGAAGCCGATTTTGTAACCATTGCAGATAATCTTCCAGAGATTGTTACCACTTTTGAATCTATCGAAAAAGGTAGTGGCGCCAAACTGGAAACGTTCATGAAAGAAGCGCAAAGCAATTACAATATTGCCATTAAAGATTTGGTATACCGACCTGGTGTTTCCCCTTTAGAGTTGATTACCGTAGAAACTGCAATGAAAGTCAACCAGTTTTTTGGCAACATTTCTAAGGACATTCGAAGACGTTTTAAAAATAAAAAACTGATTCAAATTCTAGAATTTCCGGTGTTGTTTTTGGGTGCAAAACCTTCGGACACGCCTTCTTTTTATAGTTTTATGAACTTTGCCGATTTTGGTTTAGGAACTTGGCATCCAAAAAACGGAATGTATTCTGTAATTCTTGCCATGGAACAATTAGCTAAAGAACTTGGTGTTACCATTGATACCAATGCCAATATTGAAAAAATTGAAGTTGCAAATGGCAAAGCGGTTGGACTTAAAGTTAATGGAGAAACCATAAGTGCCGATGTGGTGCTTTCGGGAGCCGATTACCACCATACGGAAACCTTATTAGACGAAAAACACCGAGCCTATTCTGAAAAATATTGGGATAAGAAAACTTTTGCTCCTTCTTCCCTCCTATTTTATGTAGGTTTGGATAAGAAAGTAGCCAATGTAGAACACCATTCGTTGTTTTTTGATGTAGATTTTGACGTACATGCACAAGACATTTACGATACTCCAAAATGGCCGAAAAACCCTTTATTTTATGCAAGTTTCCCTTCTAAAACCGATTCTAATTCGGCACCAGAAGGAAAAGAAGCTGCTATATTTTTGATTCCTATTGCACCAGGATTGGAAGATACTCCAGAATTAAGAGAAACCTATTTTGAAAAAATTATCACTCGATTGGAAAAATTAACGCAGCAAGAAATAAAAAATAATATTATCTTTAAGGAGTCCTTTTGTGTGAATGATTTTATAAAAGATTATAATTCCTATAAAGGAAATGCCTACGGATTGGCAAATACGCTTTTGCAAACGGCATTTTTAAGACCCAAATTGAAAAGTAAAAAAGTAGAAAGTCTTTATTTTACCGGACAATTAACCGTTCCAGGACCTGGAGTACCTCCTGCATTAATTTCTGGAAAATTAGTTGCTGATTTAATAAAAAAACACTGCTAAATTATAAAAGAATTATGAAATCACTTTTTGACACCATCTCTTTTGAATGCAGCAAGAATGTAACCCGGGCTTACAGTACGTCGTTTTCTTCTGCTGTAAAAATGTTATCTCCTACTATAAGACAAGACATTTATAACATCTATGGTTTTGTTCGATTTGCCGATGAGATTGTAGATTCTTTTCACGATTATGATAAAGAAAAGTTGTTTGCAATGTTCGAAAAAGATCTCGATGCAGCACTGCTAAATAAGATAAGTTTGAATCCAATTTTGAATTCGTTTCAACATACGGTTCATAAATTTAAAATTCCAAATTCTTTGATTGCTTCGTTTATGAAAAGCATGAAAATGGATTTAGTTATAAGCCATTACGAAACTGTTGCTGAATATAACGAATACATTTATGGTTCTGCTGATGTGGTAGGCTTAATGTGTTTAAAGGTTTTTGTAAACGGAAATGATGCTAAATACAATGAATTAGAGCAATCCGCCATGCGATTAGGTTCCGCATTCCAAAAGGTAAATTTCCTTAGAGATTTAAAAGCAGATCATGAAGATTTAAGCCGTACTTATTTCCCTAATACCGATTTAACCAAATTGGATGAAGCTTCTAAAAATCAAATTATTGCTGAGATAGAAGCCGATTTTGAAGCAGGTTACCAAGGAATTATACATCTTCCAATAGAAGCGAAATTTGGAGTTTATACTGCATATATATATTACAAAAAATTACTTTCAAAATTGAAGAAAACACCTTCTGCAGAAATTAAAAACACTAGAATTCGAGTGTCCGATTATCAAAAATTTCAATTATTTGCCAAGTGTTACTTTACCTATAAATTAAATAGTATTTAAAATTCAAATAGTATGTTTTTACAAATTTTAGTTTTTTTAGCAACCTTTTGCATCATGGAATTCATGGCTTGGTTTAGCCACAAATACATCATGCACGGATTTCTATGGGTACTGCATGCCGATCACCACAATAAAGATCACGATTCGTGGTTTGAACGTAACGATGCATTTTTTATTTTTTATGCAGTTGTAAGTATAGGTTGTTTTTTGCTTTGGCAAAAAGGAATCTTTGACCTTGGGATTGCTGTAGGTTTAGGAATTTTTGCTTACGGCTTAGCCTACTTTATGGTGCATGATATTTTCATTCACCAACGTTTTAAACTATTTAGAAACGCCGACAACATCTATTCTCGTGCGGTACGAAGAGCCCACAAAATGCACCACAAACACATTGGCAAAGAACATGGCGAATGTTTTGGAATGTTAGTGGTTCCGTTTAAATATTACAAGAAAAAATAAAAAAATCCCGATTTCTATATTGTAGACTGCCCCCAAAAAGTTAGACACTATTTGGGGGTATTTTTATGGAAAGAAAAGTAAAGTATGATTATGCGTTTAAACTTGAATGTGTAAAATTAGTTTTAGAAAAGCATTATTCTTGCAACTATGCTTCAATAGAAAAAGGTGTA
>CANFHX010000051.1 GCA_947446865.1 Flavobacteriaceae bacterium
AGAATTTATGAGTTTGATAATTATCCAATTGAATTATATTCCGGGAATTTAGCAAAGCCAAATTTTGAGAGTAATGAGTTTGCAAAAGATAAAGAATATGTTGAATTAATAAAAAAAGGCTGTAAGGAAAATGGAATAAATTATGCAGGGCATTATACTATTGTACAGATGAGTTGCGGGTGTATGTGTGAGCACTTTTTTATGATTGATAGGATTACTGGTAAAATTCACAACGATTTTAAACCACATCAAGATGGATATTATGGTTATTTATATAAAAAAAATAGTATTCTAATAATAGGAAACTCAAGCGCTTTTGTAGATGATAAGCACGAATATTATGGAGAGCCTTTTGAAGAGCCAGTGTTTTATTTATGGAAAAAGGATAATTTTATTCAACTAAAATAAGACCTTTGCGACTTAGTGCCTTAGTGGCAATTAACAAAAACAAAACAAACTAAAATATGTACGGAAAGATTCAACAACACTTGCAAAACGAATTGCAAACCATTCAGGATAATGGTATTTTTAAACGAGAACGCATTATTACTTCGCCGCAAGGAGCAGAAATTACTGTAAATGGCGAAACCGTTTTAAATTTTTGTGCCAACAATTATTTAGGATTGTCCTCGCATCCAGAAGTGATTCAGGCTGCCAAAGACGCTTTAGATTCGCATGGTTTCGGAATGTCATCGGTGCGTTTTATCTGTGGAACCCAAGATATTCATAAAACTTTAGAAAAAAAGATAGCCGATTTCTACGGAACGGAAGACACTATATTATATGCCGCAGCTTTTGATGCTAACGGAGGTGTTTTTGAACCTTTATTAGGAGAAGAAGATTGTATTATTTCGGATAGTTTAAACCATGCTTCAATTATTGATGGCGTTCGTTTGTGTAAAGCAGCGCGTTACCGTTATGAAAATTCCAATATGGAAGATTTAGAACAACAATTAATTAAAGCAACTGAAGCCGGACATCGTTTCAAATTGATTGTTACCGACGGAGTGTTTTCTATGGATGGTTTAGTAGCGCCGTTAGATAAAATCTGTGATTTGGCTGATAAATACGATGCTTTAGTAATGGTAGACGAATGCCATGCTGCTGGTTTCATCGGAGCTACAGGTAAAGGAACACCAGAAGCCAAAGGCGTTATGGGACGCGTAGATATTATCACCGGAACTTTAGGTAAAGCACTTGGTGGTGCTATGGGCGGTTATACCACGGCCAAAAAAGAAGTAATAGAAATCTTACGCCAACGTTCTCGTCCGTATTTGTTTTCCAATTCTTTAGCGCCTGCAATAGTAGGGGCATCTATTAAGGTATTTGAACTTTTAGAAAAAGATACTACTTTAAGAGATAAACTAGAATGGAATACTAATTATTTTAAAGCAGGGTTACGAGCAGCAGGTATTGATTTTATTGATGGAGATTCCGCAATTGTACCAGTAATGTTATATGATGCAAAACTTTCGCAAGTCATGGCAGATGAGCTATTAAAGAAAGGAATTTATGTTATTGGGTTCTTTTATCCGGTAGTTCCTAAAGATAAAGCGAGAATAAGAGTGCAACTTTCCGCAGCGCATACGAAAGAACATTTAGACCAAGCCATTAAAGCCTTCACAGAGGTTGGCAAGTCGTTAAAAATCATTTAGTGTAGAATTTAGCTCCAATATTTTGATAATTCATTAATTGGTGTTATTTTTGCATAATTATATATTTATAATCTAACAAAATTAAGTATGAAACATCTTAACAAATTAGTTGCTTTATTAATGCTTTTGGGACTAAGTTCTCAGGCACAAGACAGTGACAACACATGGGCTATTTCGTTTGGTGCAAACGCGGTAGACGGAGGCAGAGTAAGCTCTGCATCAAGTATTAAAGATCAATTTTCTCAGTATTTTGACTCGAAACAATATTGGAGCATTCTTCCTTCAGTATCTACACTAACTGTGTCAAAATATGTTGGAGATAATTTCTCTTTTGGAGTTACAGGTTCTGTAAACAAAATTACTAAACTTGTTGGTGATAGAATTTATGATTCAGTATCTAACACAAGTACTTATCCAGTAACTAATCCTGGAGATTTAAGTTATTATGCGGTAGATGGTGTTGTGAAATACAGCTTCATGTC
This sequence comes from Flavobacteriaceae bacterium, assembly GCA_947446865.1. Lineage (GTDB taxonomy): Bacteria > Bacteroidota > Bacteroidia > Flavobacteriales > Flavobacteriaceae > Flavobacterium. The sequence goes on from CANFHX010000051.1 coordinate 2,138, forward strand.
TTTAATTAAATCTAACGTAATTGATCCTTCTGCTCACATTGGTGGAGGTTATACGTGGTTTGGTGATGCTTCTGCAGGAACAATTAATGGTGGTTTTGGTTTAACTTTTTGGTTGTCTAAACAAGTTGGTCTTTCATTATCTTCAACTTACAAACATTCGTTTGATGATTCAAGAAATCCAAACTTTGACGTTCCAAGTCATATGCAACATTCAGCTGGTCTTACCTTCAAATTTGGAGCTAAAGATGCTGATGGAGACGGAATCTACGATCGTTTAGATGCTTGTCCTGAAAATGCAGGTCCTAAAGAATTTAATGGTTGTCCTGATACAGACGGAGATAAAATCATCGACAAAGATGACGCTTGTCCTGAAGTTGCTGGTTTAGCTGCATTCAACGGTTGTCCTGATACAGACGGAGATGGTGTTATGGATAAAGATGACGCTTGTTCTGAAGTTGCTGGTGTTAAAGCATTAGCTGGTTGTCCGGATGCTGACGGAGATGGAATAGCTGATAAAGCTGATAAATGTCCTACAGTAAAAGGTCCTAAAGAAAACGGTGGTTGTCCTTGGCCAGATAGAGATGGAGATAAAGTTCTTGATAAAGATGACAAATGTCCAGATGTTGCTGGAACTGTAGCTAATCAAGGTTGTCCAGAAGTTACTGAGGATGCTATCAAAAAATTGAATGAATATGCTAAAACTATCTTGTTTGATAGCGGTAAAGCTTCATTCCAAAAACAAACTTTCCCAGTATTACAATCAATTACTGCTATATTAAAAGAATATCCTAGTGCTAAATTCAGCATCGAAGGACATACTGATAATTCAGGTAAAGAAGCTACTAATCAAAAATTATCTGAAGAAAGAGCTGCTGCAGTAAAAGGGTATTTAGTTGAAAATGGTGTTGCTGCTGACAGATTAACTTCTGCTGGTTTTGGTCAAACTAAACCAATCGATTCTAATAAAACTAAAGCTGGTAAAGCTAATAACAGAAGAGTTGAAGTGAAATTAGTAAAATAATTTCTTCCAAAATATTTTTTAAGAAACGCCCCGATATTCGGGGCGTTTTTTTTATATTTATCCAATGGCAAATACAACTTTTCTTCAACAAATTGCACAAGTAATTTTAAACGAGTACTCGGATAAGTTATCGGATACTATTATTATACTTCCCAATAGGAGGGCTAAGGTTTTTCTTATTGATGCTTTAAAACAGCAAGCATCCAAAACTATATTTTCCCCTGAGATAATAAGTATCGAAGATTTTGTGCAAGACCTTGCCGGAATCCGTTCTATTGATAGTGTGGAGCTATTGTTTGAGTTCTACACCATCTATTTAGAAATTACCGATAAGGACAAAGAACCTTTTGAAACCTTCGCTAATTGGGCTAAAACACTACTCCAAGACTTTAATGAAATTGATCGTTTTTTATTAGAACCCGATAAAGTTTTAAAGTATCTAGAAAACATTAAAGAAATAGAACATTGGTCGGTGGATGTAGATAAACGTACCGATTTAATAGATAAATATCTTATTTTCTGGAAGAAATTACCGCTATACTACCATTCTCTCTACCAGTATTTGTTAGAAAAAGGTATAGGATACCAAGGTCTAATTTACAGAGAAGCCGTTCGTAATCTGAATCATTTTTCGGATACCATAAAAGATAAAAACTATATTTTTGCAGGGTTTAACGCCCTTAACCAAGCCGAAGAAAAAATTGTACAGCATCTATTAGCATTAGACAAAGCCAAAATTTATTGGGATATTGACGAAGTCTTCTTGAGGGATAAATACCATGATACAGGACTTTTCCAACGTCGTTTCCAATCGGAATGGCCTTACTATAAAACCAATCCCTATGAGTGGATTACTACCGATTACCAGCAAGAGAAAAACATTCAGGTTATTGGTACACCTAAATCTATAGGTCAAGCCAAAATTGTAGGCGATATTATAGAAAAACACAGCAACGAAAACAATGGGCAATTGCAAAATGTAGCCGTTGTTCTTGGCGAAGAAAGCTTGTTGCTTCCTATTTTATATTCGTTACCAAGTAATGTAGATGCTTTGAATATCACCATGGGATTTTCTAGCAAGAACAATCCTGCGCAGTTGTTAATGGCAAAGTTATTTAAAATGCACACCAATGCGTTGTCTAGAAATGCCTCTAGTTATGTCCTGTATTATAAGGATGTTTTGGATATATTAACCCATCCGTTGATGGAACCTTTCGTGAATGCATCCGAATTGGTGAATCGCATCAATCAAAATAATTACACTTTTATTCTTCAAAAGAAAATTCTCGAATTACACCCAAATGGCAACGAATTATTCCAATTACTTTTCCAAAAATGGGATACCAATTCGGTTACAGTTCTCGAGAATTTTTCTAGAATTTTATTGCTAATAAAATCCAATTTAAGTCGAGATAATGAAGAAGAAAAGATTATAAATGCTTTTGTATATTCTATTTTCAAAGTAATCAATCAACTGATTTCGTATTTCTCTTCACATGAAAATATAGATAATATTGACACTCTTTATGCCATTTACAAACAAGTAATTGATGTTGCCGAAGTATCTTTTGAAGGAGAACCGTTAAACGGATTGCAGATTATGGGGGTTCTAGAAAGTCGAGTGCTTGACTTTGAAACCGTTATTATCACTTCGGTAAATGAAGGGAAATTTCCCGCAGGTAAAAGTATGAATTCCTTTATTCCGTATGATGTGAAACGGGAATTAGGCTTGCCTACTTTTAAAGAAAAAGACGCCATTTATACCTATCATTTTTACCATTTATTGCAACGCGCTAAGAATGTTTATTTGTTATACAATTCCGATAGTGAAGGGTTGGACGCTGGAGAGAAAAGCCGTTTCATCACCCAATTGGAAGTGGAAAAACAACCCAAACACAATCTTTCTTTTCAGATTTATAATGCCGATGTTCCCGATATTGCGCACCAACCTATTATCGTTCCAAAATCGGAACGAGTGATGCAACGATTGAAGGAAATTGCCGAAAAAGGATTCTCTCCATCTTCATTAACGGCTTATATTCGGAATCCGATTCAGTTTTATTTTCAACGTATTTTACGCATTTCGGAAACGGATGAAGTAGAAGAAAATATTGCAATTAATACTCTAGGTACTATCATTCATGGTGCTTTAGAAGAATTATACAAACCCTTAATTGGAAAGGTATTAATAGAAAACGATATTAAAATTTGTATTAAAAACATCGATGAAGAAGTTTTAAAACAATTCAAAAAAGAATACAAAGAAGGCGATATCAAAAAAGGGCGAAATCTTTTGGCGTATGAAGTTGCCAAACGCAACGTGCTTAATTTTTTGAAAACCGAATTAGAAGCCATTCAAAAAGGAGATCAAATTCAGATTATTGCTTTAGAATCTAAATTAGAACGCGTTTTAGAACACCCAAATTTACCTTTTCCAGTAAAAATTGCGGGTAATGTAGATCGAATTGAAAACCGAAACGGAAGAATCCGAATCATCGATTATAAAACGGGTAAAGTAGAGAAGGGAAGCGTTACGCTTAAATTCTGGAAGGGTTTAACCGAAGATATTAGCAGTGATAAGATTATCCAAATTCTTGCCTACGCTTTTATGTACGAACCCCAATCCAATGGTTTAGAAATGGAAGCCGGAATTATTTCCTTTAAAAATTTAAAATCGGGGTTTTTGCCATTCAATTACAAGGTAGATAAAGAAGTTATAGAAGTAATTTCTCCCGAAATTATGTCTAATTATTTGGAAGAAATTGTGGTTTTATTGAATGAAATATTGAATGTGGAGGTAGCATTTGAGGAGAAGGTTTAGCCGTAAAGCCCTAAGAATTTAGTATATATTCAGAAGTGATTTCCGTGTAACATTAGCAAATATTAAAATTTAATCAAAATTATTGCGTATTATTTTTATACGTATATTTACTGTAAAATCTACAGATATGATACAAGCTAAAAACAGAAAAGAGATAACATTAGATGCACAAACTATTTCCATACTTCAAATTCAAGCTGAAAAACAAGGCAGAAAGCTAAAAAATTATATGGAACAAGTTCTTAAAGAACAAGCAAATAGTTTTGAATTGACTGATGAGTATAAAGCTTTGATGGACGCAATGTTGGATAAACACGAAAAAGGAAAGATAAATTATACTCCTTGGGAAGATGCAAAAAAAGAAATATTTAAAAAATAATGCAGTATTTAATTGAAATTTCGGACGAAGCAAAACTTTCTATTAAAGAGGTTTTAGAGTATTATGCTGTTATTTCTATTTCATTAAAAGATAGATTTGAAGTTGAATTAACTAAATCGATGGAGCTTTTATTAAAAAACCCTCTTCATCATCAAATAAGATATAGAAAAATTCGTATTGCATTTACAGAAGTATTCCCCTATGGAATACATTATATAGTTGAAAAGGAATACATCTATGTTTTAAGAATACTCCACACCAAAAGGCTTTTTAAATAAAAATCCGCACCACTTCGATAGGATTAGCTATTACAAATAAAACTACTTTGAGTTCTTTGTGAAAGACTTTAACTGTAACATAAAGAGCCACAAAGGTTGTGCAAAGAGCCGCAAAGGGTTCGCTTATTTAAATAAGTATTTTGTCCTGAAATAGGTTTACTAATCTGCTCATGCATTTGTCTCCCTTGAAAAACCATAAATTAGGTTAAATATTTTAGCAAATATTTTTTCATTTCAAAAGAAGAAGTATATTTGAACAACTAAAAAATTAATTTTATTATGAGCTCTAAAAATCCATTTTTTAAAACCAACACTTTTAATAATACATCCATTACCCACGATGCGGTAGTGATGGATTATAACCAAACGATGACAGTGGCGGGTACGATGAACAAAAGTTTTATTCTATTGCTGTTGCTTGTTGCTGGTGCTTTTGGTACTTGGAACATGACATCTAATGGCGAAAATCCTATAGTTTTTACTATTGGTGGCGCTATTGTTGGATTTATTTTGGTTTTGATTACTACTTTTAAACCGCAACTTTCTACTTATTTATCACCTGCTTATGCAGTTGCAGAAGGGTTGTTTATTGGAGGTATTTCGGCAATTTTTGAAAGAATGTATCCTGGTATTGTAATTCAAGCGGTGAGTTGCACTTTTGCAACCTTTTTGGTTTGTCTTGGTTTGTATAAATATAAAATTGTACAGGTAACCGAAAAATTTAGATCGGTAGTGATTGCTGCTACAGCTGCGATTGCTGTATATTATTTGTTTTCGTGGATAGCAACCTTTTTTATTAGTTACCAACCTGTTCATTATGGCAACTCTTTGATGAGTATTGGAATTAGCATCTTTGTAATTGTAATTGCTGCTTTAAACTTGTTCTTAGATTTTGATCAAATAGAAAAAGGTGCAGCTCAAAAAGCTCCTAAATATATGGAATGGTATGGTGCTATGGGATTGATGATTACTTTAGTATGGCTATACATTGAATTCTTACGTTTGCTATCTAAATTAAACAGAAAATAATAGTACTTATAAATAAACACAAGACCAGCAGCAATGCTGGTCTTTTTTTACCTCTTAAAACTAAAAAACAAACGAATGAAAAACATCAAAATCACGCTTTTAGCAGCCACGGTTCTTTTGGCATCGTGCAACAAGAAACAAGAACTTGTTTCGGGAATTACTAAAAAAAACATGGATACTATTGTTAAACCTGGCGATAATTTTCAGGCTTTTGTAAATGGGACTTGGTTAAAAAACAATAAAATTCCAGCAGACAAATCGTCTTACGGTTCGTTTGACATGTTGTACGACCAATCGCAAAAAGACGTTAAAGCGATTATTGAAGAGGCTTCCAAAGGGAGTTTTGCGGAAGGTAGCGACCAACAAAAAATTGGCGATTACTATGCTTCGTATATGAACCGAAAAGAGCGGGATGCTAAAGGGATTTCACCTATTCAACCCGAATTAAAAAACATTGACGCTATTGCAAACTATTCCGACTTGGCGGCTTATTTTGGAAAAGCGAACCGAACTGGAGTTTCTATTCCGTTTGCGATTTCGGTAACTCAAGATTATAAAAATCCGAATGAATATACTTTGATGACTTGGCAAAGTGGATTGGGACTTCCGGAACGGGAATACTATCTTCAGAACGATGCTAAAATGGTAGATGTCCGTAAAAAATATGTTGCGCATATTGAAAAAATGCTAACATTAACAGGCATGCCAACTCCGGCTGAAAGTGCTGCTAAAATAATGGCGCTGGAAACCACAATGGCAAAAGTGCAAATGACCAAAGAAGATACTCGCGAAACGGCCAAGTTGTATAACAAATATGCTACGGGTGATTTAAAAACCTTAATGCCCGATTTCGATTGGACTGCCATGTTGAAAAATGCTGGAATTGCAAAAGAAAAAATCGTAGTTGTATCGCAAGTAGAATATACTAAAAGTTTGAACAACATTATTAATAACACCCCAATTGCTACTTGGAAAACGTATTTAAAATGGAGTTTAATTAACAATGCGGCTAGTTATTTAACCACCACCTTAGACAAAGCCAACTTTGAATTTTATGGCAAAACATTATACGGAACCGAAAAACAACAAGACGATTGGAAACGTGGAGTAAATTCGGTAAACGGAAGTTTAGGCGAAATGGTTGGGAAAGTATACGTGGAGAAACATTTCTCTCCAGAGGCTAAAGAGCGCATGGTGGCAATGGTGAAAAACCTATTGAAAGCCTATGCCGAAAGCATTAAAAATTTGGATTGGATGAGTGCTGCTACTAAAAAACAAGCGTTACAAAAGGTAGATAAATTCATGATTAAAATTGGTTATCCTGACAAATGGAGAGATTATTCTACTTTGAAAGTGGTGAAAAATGATTTGTATGGTAATGCGGAACGATCTACGGAATTTGAATACAACCGTTTAGTAAACAAATTAGGAAAACCTGTGGACCGCACCGAATGGGGAATGACACCTCAAACCGTAAATGCCTATTACAATCCTTCTTTGAATGAGATTGTATTTCCTGCTGCTATTTTGCAACCTCCTTTCTTCGATTTAAATGCGGATGATGCTGTAAATTATGGTGGAATTGGAGCAGTTATTGGTCATGAAATTGGTCATGGTTTTGACGATCAAGGGGCAACTTTTGATGGCGATGGCGTAATGAGAAACTGGTGGACTGCAGAAGATTTAACTAAGTTTAAAGCAAAAACAGAAGCTTTAGTTGCTCAATATAGTGGCTTTAAAGCATTCCCTGATTTAAATGTAAATGGTGCTTTTACTTTAGGAGAAAACATTGGCGATTTAGGTGGATTGAGTATTGCGATTAAAGCCTACAAAATGAGTTTGAATGGCAAAGAAGCTCCAGTAATGGATGGTTACACTGGTATGCAACGTGTTTTCTTAGGTTGGGGACAAGTATGGTTGGACAAATCTAGAGAAGAAGCAGTACGTAGTCAAATTGCAAATGATCCACACTCTCCTGCTAAATTCCGTATTAACGGCGTGGTTCGAAATGTTCCTGAATTTTATGAAGCATTCCATATAAAACCAACCGACTCTCTTTATTTAGCTCCTGAAAAACGAGTTAAGATTTGGTAAATAGAGTCTAGTTATTAGATAAAAAACAATTAAACTAAAACAGCAGCAAAAATATTTTTGCTGCTGTTTTTAGTTTAATAGGTTTGCACTATAATACCAAAAATAATTATAAAGTAATCCAATCTTTTATCCCTCTGCTCTCATTACGAAGGATGAAGCAATCTAGAGTGCTGGAGAGAGGACAAATTAATTAAACTGTTTAGTGTTGGATTACCTATTAACTTCCGGGCATTCCTATTACACTTCAATCTCAATGCAATTGAAACGTACTCCAAATAGGAATATGATCGGAGATTTTCCTTGCTTCTTTTAACGTGGTAAAACTTTTGTAAAAAGGAATAATTCCCGATTGTAGCTTTTTCATTTGAATCGCATTATAAAACATAGTATCGTATTCGGAAGCCAAACAATCGTTGGAAATGCACTTCTGACGTAAACTGGTTTTTTGATTCTCTAAAATAGTACGATACCCCATTTTCTTTAAAGGATTGAATACGGTATTGGATTGCCCACAATTAAAATCACCCATAAACACCAAATGAAGCGAAGGGTATAAGGCAGGCAGTAATTTAAAGTATTTAATCTCGCTTTCCGGTTTTTTCTTTTTGGGTACCGCATGAAAACTAGCAATAGTAAATTGCTTTCCCTTGTATTCAAAAGTACTCATATACGGTTCCCGGTCTATTTCTTCTTGGTAGTTTTGCTCTAGCCAACTGCCACCTATTTTTTTAACTTTAGAAGGTTTCCATAAAAAAGCATACCGTTCTCTACTAGAGGCATTAGCACTCGTAGTTGGGTCACTTATTACATAATCCCATTGAAAGCCTTTGTTGTTTAGGAGGTTTACCAATCGATATACGGCCTTACTTCCGCCAGTACCGGCTACTACTTCTTGAATAGTTACAACATCATAATTATTTATAGTGGAAGCAATAAAAGCCAATTCGGTATCCGATTTTGATTTGCCAAAGTTCATTAAATTCCAACTGCAAACGGATACTTGTGAAAAAGCAGCAATAGAGAATACTAGAAAGAATAAACTTAAAGTGGTTTTAGTAGGTTGTAGCATTGTAGGGTGGTTAGATTTTCGGCTAATTTAATACTAAAAAAAGGCAGGATAAATACCCTGCCTCTTAAAATTCAATAAAATTAGGTTTAGGTTATTTCACAACCAATTTTTTAATCATTTTACTATTACTTTCTGTTTGTATTTCAACAAAATAAATTCCTTTTTGCATTTCAGAAACATCTAAAGTTAACTGATTGGAAGCAATTTTATTAATTACCTTAATTGATTTTCCAAGAACATCATATAAAGTAACCGTATCTATCCTTTCAGTAGCATTTGGTATTGAAATTTGAACAAATTGATTGGATGGATTTGGATACAATAAGAAATCCAAAGCATCAAAATTAGAAGTGCTTAGTAACGAGTAAAACTCCGTTGTAAACGTATTCGTAATAATAGCAGGGTTATTGTCAAAATAAATAGAAGCAGTATTCGGAACAATATCCGCAACATTAAAACCAGGTTTCATTTTCACTTTGAAAGTTACATAACCTTTACCAATTTCAGAATCTGCAACAGAAACAGGAAGTTGAATGTTATCGAATTTCCAAGTTAAATTACTACCAACTCTATCCAAAGTATAACCATGACTTGCACTCACCATTTTAACGGATGTTTCATCTAGTTTTGCATCTAAGGCATCCTCTACATGAACATTTACAGCACTTGCGGTACCGGTGTTTTCAAATCGGATAGTATAGAATAAATAATCATTACTAGTAAAGGAAGAATAAAGAATTTTATCTCCATGCGATTCTGTTTTGTCATTAGGATCATAAGAAGCAATGATAGCCTGTGTAGAAGCACTAGTGTTATTACTTAAAACAATGTCACCAACTGTAGGATTTATGGAAGCCGAATTGGTTAACAATTGTCCTATTGCAACGATAGGTATTGCTGGAACCATCATTGTAACCGTTATAGTTCTAACTTCAAAGGGCAATAAGTTAGTGAAATTAAAACTAAATCCAGAAGCATCACCAACAGTACCCGATTGGGATATTGCTGTTATGGACGTTCCTGCATTGGCACTGAAATTTACAGTTCCTGCAGCCATAGTTTGACTACCAAGATTTGCGTATACAATTTTATTTTTATAAATAAATCCAGCTCTTGGTGCCGTTAACGGAATAACAGTTACTGCTAAATCATCATAATTTTGCAAACTTGTAACTGGAAAATTATAGGTAGTCATACCAGCTCCCGAAACGATGTGTAAATTGCTATACGAACTCGTGGTAAGTGCATACATTGCTGTATAAGCAGGGTCAAGTGTATAACTTGCATTGTAATTATTGGTAGCGTTTATGTCGTAAATATTATAAATTCCAATTGGAGAAGTAATATTATGCACCAAACCATTATTAACATCATAATGAAATTGACCTAGAGGAAAATTAGACTCTCCCATTTCTTGACTTCCATTATTATTAGAATCTAAAAACGCATTCAATCGCATGCCCGAACAATCAATAGCACCTTGTGAAGTTGGATCCATAGTAATACTAATAAATCCTGCTTGGTTGCTGTAGTTGGTAGTCATTAATAAATAATATTGACCTACTTGACCATTAGGAATCACTGGATGTTCTATTGCATTTCCAGAAAAGCTACAACTTACAATATCTGTTTGAGTAAACGGTGTAGAACATGGTGTTACTGGATTAGTAAAAGGACCATATACCACATAATCTACATCCAGTAAAGTTCCTGTAAAATCAATACTACTGTTTTGTTGCACGGTTAAATTAATAGGTCCGGCATTACTAACAGGTAAATAAAACCAGGTAGGATTTGGAGTGGAATATAAACATCCATAAGCATTTCCTGGCTCAGCATGAATACCTTGGTGCGTATTTGGAAAAGGAATTCCTAATAATCCACATAACGAATTGGCTTGACTACAATTGTGAGCCAAATTACAATCCGAATAAGCATGTAGTTCAAAACTATAAATTGGGTCGCAAGCATTAGCAATACTTTCTCTTACAAATACAGTAACATTTAAAGAGTTAGACGAAATAGAATACGCCGCTGGGTTAGTTATTGGAAATGTTTCGTTCGTTGCATTCGCTAATGATAGATAATAACTCACCGGATTAGTTGTAGTAATTGGACTCGTTAAATTAAAAATTACAGCACCATCATGGTCTTCATCACATTGCTCTAGATTAGTAAGAACAGTTGCTGCAGCTACTGCTTGAGAAGATAGGGTAAATTGTAATGTTTGACGTGCTAGAGTAGCATTATTTACCAATACTGCATAAATGGTATAAACGCCATTAGCTACACAATAAGGGGAAGATAATGGAGCCGTTTGACTGTTAGCATTAGTTAAAGAGGCATAGTAATTAATAGTATATTCAGCAGGACTTAAATTGGCTAAAATAGGCGCATTATTATCGGTTAAATTGAAACAAGCTGGCGAAAGATCACCACATTGTGTCATGTTATTGGCTTGGCCAGTGGTAATTACGCAGGTAGTTGTTGTAAAAGTAATTGCAGTTGCCCAAGCAGTTTCTATTGCAGAATTACAAGTTGTTTTTGCATAAACGATATAAGTCGTAGCACAAGTCAATCCGGTTGCAGTATACCCATTACTGGTTACTGAAATTCCGGTTGCTGTTGGTAATGGAGCTGGGGATCCAGAAGGAACCACTAAAATTTGTACTGCCGCTCCAGTGGTATTGGTATAATTTATTAAAGCAGAAGATGCTGTAACAGTAGCCACAGAAAAACCGGTTGGATTTAAACAAGATAAAGTAGAAAAATTACTACTACTCCAAGTGCTTGAATCGGAAGCCGAACAAACAGAACGAACATATACTTTATAAGCAGTTCCAAGCGTAAGATTAGTTGCCATATAGGTACTAACATTACTAACCATAGTTCCAACTGAAGTTGCTGTAGGTGCAGTAGCTGTAGCAGGCAAAACAATAACTTCCCATTGTGTTGCTAATCCTGTTTCGTGCCAGTTAATAGAAGTGCTTGTATAGGTAGTACCCGATACAAGTATCTGATTAGGTGCAGGACAAGTAGGAGGAAGTCCACAAGTAACATTGGCAGACCAACCTGGACTGTTTACCGAGGGATCACTTCTAAATCTGAAGGTTAAAGAACCATCGGCACTTGTGGAAGTAAAGGGTCCAGGAATAGTAGTTCCCCAATAAGCACCGGGTACTCCGCCAGGAACACTTCCTGCAGGATTGCCACTTGCAATTTGAGGTGCAGAGGTTGAATTTCCGTTGTATACATACAAACCGTCCCAACTAGTTTCGGTATCAAAAGCAGTGAATGTCACGGTTACTACATCCCCAGGATTGGCTGGAGAAATGGTAATAGTAGAATCGGTATTATTATTATAATTAGCGGTTAAACCTCCGTTATCCATAAATATTCCACCACATACCGGAGCTGTTATTGGCATTCCCAATGTAGTAAATTGCGATGCTGCAGACCAGGCACTATAAATGCCATTACCACAAACGGTTCTAACATAATATCTATAAGCAGTTCCAGGTAGTAATCCGGATACTACATTAGTAGTAGTACTAGTAGTTGTAGTACCAGAAACAGGAGTAGTGGTTAAACTAGCTAATTGCACGGCATATTGAAACGTAGTATTGGTCGATGCATTGGTCCAAGATAAATTTGCAGAATTTGCAGTAATTTGTGTTGCAGTTAACAAGGTTGGTGCAGAACAGGCTGCAGAAATAGTTACGGTTACAGGAGCAGACCAAAAGCTAGATAGCGCAGGAGAACAAATAGCTCTAACATAAACGTTCACTAAGCTATTTAGGTTTCCAGTAACTAAATAAGTATTTGTTGTAACTACAGTTCCTACGGCTGTAGCAGATGGTGAAGTTCCTAATGGAAGTTGCAAAACTTCCCATTGGGTAGCAGTTCCAGCTGGCCAGGTTACCATCGGCCCAGCTGATGTAGAAGAAATAGTTAAGCCACTTGGCGTTGTACAAGTTACAGGTGCAGTAGAAGAACAACTAACGGATGCCTCCCAACCTGCAAGGTTCATACTACTATCGGAAGTGAAAACAAAAGTCAAACACCCACTTGGATTAGAGGAACTAACCGAATTCGGAATTGTAGTTCCTGTAAAATTAGCTATTAAAGGGAATGTTGCATCCCAACCATCGTAAACTTTTAAGTAATCATAATTGTTTTCTAAAGCAAAAGAGTTAAAAGTTACCGTAACATAATCGGTTGCATTAGAAGCGCAAATGGTTGTAGTTACAGAAGAATTATCTGCATAATTAGCATTAATCCCTGCTGGATCGGTAAAGGAACCTCCGCACGGAATAGATTGTGCAGACATATAAAAAGTTCCAATAAACAACAGTAAGATTGTTTTAAGTAATTGATTTTTCATAGGTTTAGTTTAATTTGGTAAAACAAATGTAAATTAATTTTATTATTTTAAGAAAAAAACAGCTAATTATTTTGTATACAATAATTTACCACCCCTATTTCACAATAAAAGACGATGATTTTACAACTACTTCTAAACCATGATTTTTGTACTAACCGCCAAAAGAAAAACAATAATTGCTGCCCAACAATTCCTAACTGCCATCGGTAGATACCATTCGTGTACTCTTTTACAAAAGGAAGATTTGTGTTTAATTTGTGTCATTCGTGTTACCTTTTTTAAATTTACATTCTAAAATCCACAAACCATTCCCATTCAGGCACCCCTCTCCTTTGGAGAGGGGCCGGGGGTGAGGATAAATAATTCCTTCAGCATTACAATTCGTATTGAATTTGTGTCCTTCGTGTAGAACCATTAAAACCCCCTCAATATTCCTTATCTACCATCGGTAGATATAATTCGTGTAATCCAACCCAGCATTTTAATTCGTGATTAATTTGTGTTATTCGTGTAAAACCATTCCAAGCCATGCAATTTATTTTGAAAGTATTTAATTCTCTCCATTAATTAAGAAAAACTAATTATAAAGAAACGTTAACTACTTTCTTTATAACTTTAACTAGTTGCAAAGGAACGTTAACTAGTTACAAAGGAACGTTAACTAATTATAAAGCAACGTTAACTAGTTACAAAGGAACGTTAACTAATTATAAAGCAACGTCAACTAGTTACAAAGCAACGTTAACTACTTCCTTTATAACGTTAACTAATTGCAAAGCAACGTCAACTAGTTATAAAGGAACGTTAACTATCTCCTTTATAACGTTAACTAATTATAAAGCAACGTTAACTAGTTACAAAGGAATGTTAACTAGTTATAAAGGAACGTTAACTAATTGCAAAGAAACCCGAAACCTGAAAGGGAGTAGTCATTAGATTGTGTAAACTCAAAAGAAGCTTCGGGGTCAAGTCTTAATGGCGCCAATTAAGACTTGACCCCGAAGGGGATTAAAAAGAGTATATTTAAACAAATTAAAAAACACAGTCATGGAAATTAAAGATGGAAAGTTACCCAAAGATTTCACAACAAAATTTGACACAAAAGAATCTTTTCATTCTTATTTTGAGAGTTTATATAAGCAAGGAATAGAACAATTTTTGCAAGCCGAATTGGATGCTCATTTAGGATATGAAAAACACAATATTGAAGGAAACAATTCTGGAAATAGCAGAAATGGTTCGTTTCCAAAAACAATAAAATCAGAGACTTTTGGCGATATGGTTTTAAATATTCCAAGAGATAGAAATGGAGCTTTTGAGCCTCAAATTATCCCCAAAGGAGAAACAATGAGCCAAAAAATAGAAGACGCTATTTTGGGAATGTACAGTCGAGGAATGACCCGAAGTGATATTGTAGAACAGGTAAAATCAATCTACGGAATATCGGTTAGCGAATCGACAATCTCAACAATATCTGACAAAATAGTAGCGGATGTTGAAGAGTGGAGTAAACGATTGCTAGAACCTCAATATCTGGTTGTTTGGATGGATGCAGTTCATTTAAAAGTACGTGTTGATGGAAAGTACATCAACAATGCAATGCACGTTGTTATTGGTTTAAGAGCAGATGGGATAAAAGAAGTGTTAGGAATGTGGCTTAACAAAACAGAGTCTGCATCGTTTTGGATGAGTGTATTATCCGACTTGAAAATTAGAGGAGTTGAAGATATTTTAATCGCTTGTACGGATAATCTAGCTGGGTTTACAAAAGCCATAAAAAGTGTTTTTCCAGAAACAATCACGCAACTTTGTATAGTACATCAAATACGAAATAGCATGAAATTTGTAGTTTATAAAGATCGTAAAACATTTTGTAATGACCTTAAACAAATTTACACCGCAGTAGATGAGCAAACAGCAGCTGAATCGCTAAAAGAGGTTAAATCAAAATGGGGAGAAAAGTATAAATACGCTATCGATAGTTGGGAAAATAACTGGGAAAATCTTATTCCTTTTTTAGATTATCCACCCGAATTAAGAACGATAATGTATACCACAAATACCATCGAAAATCTTAATAGAGGAATTAGAAAATACACCAAAACCAAGGTGCAATTTCCAGATGAAAAAAGCGTAAAAAAATCAGTTTATCTTGCCATTAAAAACAATGAAAAAAACTGGACGAGATCTATTAAGCAATGGGGCTTGATTA
>CANFHX010000052.1 GCA_947446865.1 Flavobacteriaceae bacterium
CCAATTAAAAAAGGAAATAAATGAATATATAAAGTATTATAACAATGACAGAAGTAAGTCAAATTTAAACAAAATGAGCCCGATACAATATCGAGCTCATTATTATCAAAATTAATTATAAATTTGTCCAAACTTTTGGGTGCAGTCTAATATTTTTCTAGGGCTTTTCTATAAAATTAAAGTTACTTACGACTTAACTGCTTTTTCTTTTTTCAACTTGGTAGTCATTTCTTTTTTAGCAGAACCCGATTGTAAATCGTCTAATACATGAATTGCTTCTTCAATGTAAATATCTTTAGACAAACTTTCGTGCCATCTGTTTCTTTTTTCTTTTAAAGTAACGTCATTGGACATTTGTACTTCTTCGTAAGGCAACGATTTGAATTGCAATTTGTTGCTGTAATCTTCAATAGATTTGAATTTTTTGCTGCTATCTTCTAATTCTTTTTGTTCTTGTTTGAACTTGTCGATTTGCAAACTGTACACATCTTCTTTGCTGCGTTCTTCTCTCCATTTTGCATTTTCATCAATTAATTTCATTTGCGGATTAAGTTCTAAACGCTTTTTACTATTCGCAATAGCCGATTCAAAATTGGTTTGCTTATTCCATAGATTATAATCTGCTGGATCAATTTTATCCCAAGGCATGGCGTTGTCTACATCGCGTTCTCCCATTTTCAAATAAGCAAAACTATCTGGCATCACAATATCACTACTTACACCTTCAAGTTGTGTAGAACCACCATTAATTCTATAGAATTTTTGGGTTGTAGTTTTTAAAGCGCCTAAATCGCCAAGGGTATTTCCTCTAACAAATTGATTTAAGTCGATTACATTTTGAACCGTTCCTTTACCATAAGTTTGTTTGCTTCCAATGATAACAGCACGTTTGTAATCTTGCATCGCTGCTGCTAATATCTCAGATGCAGAAGCAGAAAACTCATTAGTCATAATTACCAACGGGCCATCCCATTCTACTTTAGGATCTTTGTCATAAAGCACTTCTTTTTTACCTGCAGCAGATTTAATTTGAACAATTGGTCCTTGTTCTATAAACAATCCGCCAATGTCAACCACAGTTTTTAAAGAGCCACCTCCGTTATCTCTAACGTCCATAATAATACCTTGAACACCTTCTTTTTTCAATCGCTCTAATTCTATAGCAATATCCTTTCCGGCATCACGGCTGTCTTTATTTTCAAAATCGATGTAAAATTTCGGCAAATAAATAACGCCATATTTAACACCGTTTTTCTCTACTATACTTGATTTAGCATAGGTTTCTTCAATTTCAACTTCGTCTCTAATGATAGTAATCACTTTGATAGCACCATCTGGTTTTTTTACGGTAAGTCTAACCTCAGTACCTTTTGGTCCTTTTATTTTTTTAACCACATCGTCCAATCTCATGCCTACTACATCCACAGGCTCTTTATCGCCTTGCGCTACTTTTAAAACTAAATCTCCTGCCTCTAATTCTTTTTGTCTCCAAGCAGGTCCTCCAGAAATCAATTCTGTAATTTCGGTAAAGTCATTTTTCTTTTGCAATCTAGCGCCAATTCCTTCTAGTTTTCCGCTCATGCTTACGTCAAAACGTTCTTTTTCATCTGGTGGAAAATAAGAAGTATGTGGGTCAAATCTAGTAGCGATAGTGTTTACAAAAATCCCAAACCAATCTTCTTTATCCAAATCTTTTATAAAAATAAAATTATCATCTAAAGATTTTAAAGTACTAGTACGAGTTTGTTTTTCCATTTGCTCATAAGTTTTTGGAGCAATAGTATCCATTTTAGCAAGAGTTGCTTTAAACTTATCTTCCGATTCTTTTGTTAATTTATCCCCTTGTTTGGTTCTAAATTCAGCAAGTTTTTCTTCTGGAGATTTATTTTTGTTTTTTTCAATATCTGCCTGAACCTTTTGTTTTTCAACTAAAGATGCCAAAGTAGAAAGTTTTACTTGCTTTCTCCAACGATCTTTAAGTTCTTCTACAGAAGTACAAAAAGGAGCTTTTTCATAATCGGTATTGATGTCTTCACTTACGGAATAATCAATAGGGTTTTTTAATGCTTCTCGATAATATTCTTTGCTTTCCTCCATACGTTGTAATAAACGGTAGTAGGTAAGGTCGAAAAAAGTAAGGTCCTTATTTTTTATTTGATCATCAATGTCAATTTCATATTTTGAAAACTCCTCAATATCCGATTGCAGAAAGAATCTTTTGGAAGGATCTATTGCATTTAGGTAGTCTTTGTAAACTCCTTTAGAAAAATTATCATCAATTGCAGCTGGACTATAATGACCTTTTTCAATAACATAAGTCAATAATTCCAATAAAAGTTTGTCTTTTTCGGGATCATTTTTGCCTTTCGGAATAAAACTCCAAAGACCAACAGAAAGTGCTAGTACAAGTACTATTATTTTATAATGTCTTTTCATAAATTGAATAATTGCATTCATTAATTTTTGACTAAATTACATAAAAAACTATGCCGTAAAAGAAGGAGTTCGCATAATTTTTTGTTAAAACCAAGGTTAGTGGCCAAAGTTATAAAATTTGTAATAGAATAAGACTCAAAATAATTACTTTTGTTACATAAAAAATAAATTATAATGTCTAAAAGACCTTTAATATTAGTAACCAACGACGATGGAATTTCGGCCCCTGGAATCAGAGCCTTAATTACTGTGATGCAAGAACTTGGAGATGTGGTGGTGGTTGCTCCCGATAGCCCGCAAAGCGCGATGGGCCATGCAATAACAATAAACAACACGCTTCATTTAAATAAAATTTCAACTGAAAATGCTTCCGTAACCGAATACAGTTGCTCTGGAACTCCAGCCGATTGTGTAAAAATGGCAGTGAATGAAATTTTGAAACAAAAACCTGACTTGTGTGTTTCTGGAGTCAACCATGGTTCCAATTCTTCAATAAATGTTATTTATTCGGGTACGATGAGTGCTGCGGTAGAGGCTGGGATAGAAGGAATTCCTGCCATAGGTTTTTCTTTATTGGATTACAATTGGGATGCCGATTTTGAACAGATTAAACCCTTTATAAAAAAAATAGCATCCCAAGTTCTTACTAATGGATTGCAAGAAGGAACCGTATTAAATGTAAATTTCCCGAAACTTAAAACCGATGAGATTAAGGGAATTAAAATTTGCCGTCAAGCGAAAGCAATGTGGGAGGAAAAATTCGATAAACGTATAACTCCGTTCGGAAAAGAATATTATTGGTTATCAGGTGAATTTGTCAATTTAGATAAAGGTACCGATACCGATGAATGGGCCCTGGCAAACGATTTTATTTCTATCGTTCCGGTGCAATTTGATTTAACTGCCCATCATGCTATTCAAACTTTAAATACGTGGGAATTTTAAAACTTCAATTATGAAAAAGTCGGATTTATTTATTGGTTTTTTTATGGGAATTGTCGCTGCAATCCTAGGGACATTAATTTTTTTACTAACCTTCACCAAGATGGATTCTCTTGAAGGATTAGCCACAATAAGGGAACAAGGAATTATGGGTAAAGTTCTTACTCTAGGAGCAATTATTAACTTGTTATTATTCTTTGTTTTACTAAAAAACAATAAAGATTTAATGGCTCGAGGCGTAGTTTTATCAACTATTATCTTGGCAATTATCACGATATTTTTGTGAGTAATTTCTTATAATTTGATTTAAAAAAATATAAATGAAATATTATATCATAGCAGGAGAAGCCTCTGGAGATTTACACGGATCCAATTTGATGAAGGCACTTTATAAAGAAGACCCTTCTGCCGAAATTCGTTTTTGGGGTGGAGATTTGATGCAAAATGCAGGCGGAACATTAGTAAAACACTACCGAGAACTTGCCTTTATGGGGTTTGCCGAAGTGCTACTGAATTTAAAAACTATTTTCAGCAACATTAAATTTTGCAAAGCCGATATTGACCAATTTCAACCCGATGTTTTAATTTTTATAGATTATCCTGGTTTCAATATGCGAATTGCAAAATGGGCTAAGGCTAAAGGATACAAAACGCATTACTATATTTCTCCACAAATTTGGGCTTGGAAAGAAAGCAGAATAAAAGACATTAAAAGAGATTTTGATAAACTATACGTGATTCTTCCATTTGAAAAAGACTTTTACGAAAAGAAACACCACTTTGCAGTGGAATTTGTAGGGCACCCATTAATTGATGCTATTCATAATAGAACTTCCACCGATGCTGCTTCCTTTAGAAAAGAAAACCATCTGGACGAAAAACCCATTATTGCCATTTTACCCGGAAGCAGAAAACAAGAAATTTCCAAGATGCTTACTTTGATGTTAAGCGTTGTAAATGATTTCCCCGATTATCAATTTGTAATTGCAGGTGCTCCAAGTCAAGAATATTCGTTTTACGAGACTTTTTTGAAAGGAAAAAACATTAAATTTATTTCAAATAAAACTTATAATTTGCTGAGTCATTCGTATGCTGCATTGGTAACTTCAGGAACGGCAACCCTTGAAACGGCACTTTTTAAAGTTCCCGAAGTCGTTTGTTATAAAGGAAGTTGGGCTTCGTATCAAATAGCCAAAAGAATAATTACGCTTAAATATATTTCTCTTGTCAATCTTATTATGGACGAAGAAGTGGTAACTGAATTGATTCAAGACGATTGCAATTCGGCAAAAATTAAAGCCGAATTAACCAAAATTTTAGAACCTAATTACCGCAAGGTATTATTAGAAAAATACGACACATTAGAACAAAAATTGGGCGGAATTGGCGCTAGTGAAAAAACCGCTCATTTAATTGTATCCACCATTTCGAAAGCTTAAAAATTTCTCGGAATTGCAACCTAGGTTACATCTTATGAATTATTTGCGTTTACTTTTGTAGTAGATTTTTAATTTAAATTATACTATTATGAAAAAAAACATGGGTAGCGTAGACAAAACGATACGCTTAATTTTAGCAGTAATCTTCATTGCTTTGTCACTTTTGGGAGTTGTTTCGGGTGCTTTAGAAATAGTACTTTTAGTTTTGGCAACGATTTTTGCACTTACAAGCATCATTGGTTCTTGCCCGTTGTACCCTCCTTTCGGAATAAACACCACTCCTAAAGTAAAAAAATAAATATCTTTTAGAATTTATTTCTTTTTTGTACTTTTAGTATAATGAGAGTACTTCAATTTCCATTAATAAAAATTACAGGCTGTTTTGTATTTGGGCTTCTTTTTGCTCATTATGCAAAACCGCCTTTTTTAGTTGCTTTAATTGCATTAATTCTTAGTTTCATAGCTATTGTAATTGTCTATTTTTTACCATCAAAAAGTATATTTCCAAATAATTATTTTGGTTTTGTTGCCCTTTTCACGTCATTTACAATTGGAGTTTTTACTTTAGTTTCAAGCGATCAAACAAGAAACAAACTCCATTATATGCATTCGCTTTCTGCGCAATACCAAAACTATACGGCAACGATTACCATAAAAGAAAAACTAAAGAATACGACTAGTAACGATAGGTATGTTGCGCAAATGATTACCCTTAACGGAAAAGAAAGTTACGGCAAAGTACTATTAAACATAAAAAAGAACCTATCTATTCCTTCCTTCGAAATTGGAACTATACTTAAAGTAAAAGGTTCTTTTAATAAAAATAGAAATCCTAATAATCCTAACCAATTTGATTATGGAGGCTATTTGGAAAACCAACAAATATATGGACAATTGTATGTGGAACCTTCCGATATTCAGAAAGGTTCTTCCACAGAAAAGGGAATTGCCTATTGTGCGAGTTTGTTGCGAAACAAAATCATCCGAAACTTAGAAAAAAACCATTTCCATAAATCGGAGCTAAGTGTTGTGGTTGCCTTAATTTTAGGACAACAACAAGACATTTCGCCAGAAGTTGTTCGGGATTATCAATATGCCGGAGCTGTTCATGTACTATCGGTGTCAGGTTTGCACGTTGGGTTTATCTTGCTGTTCATCACCTATCTGTTAAAACCTTTTCCAAATACTAGAAATGGGTCTATTCTTAAGTTAATTATTGTAATTACCTTTTTATGGGCTTTCGGAATTCTAGCCGGTTTAGCGCCATCCGTCGTGCGCTCGGTAACTATGTTTTCGTTTGTGGCAATTGGAATGTACCTACGAAGAAGTATTAATATCTATACTACCTTGGCAGTTTCCGCTTTGCTTATTTTGCTATTTCAACCTTCTTTTTTGTTTGATGTTGGATTTCAGTTGAGCTATGTAGCCCTATATTTTATAGTGTGGCTACAACCTTTATTGGCTTCTGCATGGAATCCGAAATTTAAAATTGTTAGCTATTTTTGGGATATAATTACGGTGTCATTTGCAGCACAAATAGGTACTTTCCCAATGAGTATTTATTATTTCCATCAATTTCCAGGTTTGTTTTTCGTTACCAATATTGTTATCCTTCCGGGGATGTCTGTAATTTTAGGTCTTGGAGTAATTGTAATGCTCCTTGCAGCCTTCGATTGGGTTTGGATGCCGTTATTACTAATTTTAGAATGGAGTATTTGGTTGTTGAACAAGATAATTGCTTGGGTTGCTTCGTTTGAAAATTTTGTTTTTAAAGATATCTCGCTTCATTTTTATAGCATGTGGGGATTGTATCTGGTAATTTTTAGTGTCATTATTTGGATAAAAAAACCAACTTATAGAAAATTTATTGTAGTTCTATTTGCACTAATTATCTTGCAAATAATTGCAATTCCAATTAAATACTACAATGAAAAAGCTGAGGAATTTATTGTTTTTAACAAACAGCGTACAAGTATTTTCACCGAACGAATTGGCGATAAGATTACGGTATTTTCTTCAGAAGATTTAGAAAATAATGCAAATGCTAATTTGGTTTTGAAATCTTATTTAGTAGCTAATTATTGTTCTATTCAAAAGAAGAAAAACATACCTAATTTACTGTATTTCAAAAATAAAAAAATACTAGTAATCGATTCTTCAGGAGCCTATCTAGAAAAAGAACGTCCGGATATTTTACTTTTGATTAATTCGCCTAAAATTAATTTAGATAGAGTATTTGAAAATTGGAAGCCACAAAAAGTTATAGTGGATGCATCTAATTACAAATCGTATTGCAAAGCATGGAAAGCAACTTGTGCAAAAGAAAAAATCCCTTTTCATGACACTGCCGAAAAGGGATTCTTTAAATTATAATTAAGCTTTTTTAGATTTTGCTTTTTTAGTTTTTACTATTGGAGCAGGTTTTGGATCAGCTACATAATTAGCAAGGATCTTGTTAGCACTTGCAATCCAAGTTGATGGACCTCCAGCAAGATAACCAGTGCTTCCTAATTGCTCTAAATTGGTTTTTCCGTCTTTTAGAGAAGGCTTTACGAACCAAACAGTTGGAAACCCTTGCACTTTAAACATTTCTTGCAATTGATTATTTTGTGACTTTATTTCATCTGGCTGTGGTGTTCTTCTTGGGAAATCTAATTCCACTAGAATAGCGTGGTCTTTAGCCCAAGCAGTAAATTCAGGTGTTTTAAAAACTTCACTTTGCAAACGCATACACCAACCACACCAGTCACTACCCGTGAAAAATAAAAACAATGGTTTCTGTTCTTGTTTAGATGCTTCAATTGCTTTGTTAACATCGGTGTACCATTTTTGTCCATCTTGTGCTTGAGCAGTAACTCCTGAAACAACCAATAATAATGTAATAAGTATCTTTTTCATATTGTGTATTAATATCTATTTTAATAATGCCGAAATTTAATAAATTTATTTTACTTCTTGCATTAATTTTTTAATTAATGGCGAAATAGCGATTAATAATATACCTAAAATTAATGCGTATAATGCTAATTGTAAATATCCATCGGCATAAACGGAAAGTTTTTCCGAATTGGATGCCTCTTGTGAAGCTTCAGCAATATTTGCTCCTAAAAGACCTGCAAAATATTGTCCATAAGCACTTGCTAAAAACCACATTCCCATTATTACTGCTTGAGTTTTTTGTGGTGAAAGCTTCGTCATTGCCGACATTCCTATCGGGGAAAGGCATAATTCTCCAAAAGTAATGATGAACCATCCGAAAGTGAATAAATCTAATGATGTTCTCCCATTTGCATCAGCAAAAAATTTAGTGTAATAAAAAACTGCAAAACCACCTGCAAGAAATAAAAATCCTAATCCAAATTTCACAACCGTATTAGGTTCAATTTTTCGTTTACTCATCCAAAGCCAAACCAAACCTACTAATGCCGCAAACCCAATCACAAAAAAGGAGTTCGCTGAATTATTTACTCCATTTGGATCTAAAGTAACACCTAAAACGGTGTTTTTAAGATTATGAGCCGCAAACAAACTTAAAGAACCTCCACTTTGTTCAAAAAATGCCCAAAAGAAAATGGAAAAAATAATGAATACCAAAGCGGCTAATAATTTTTTGTTTTCTTGAATTGAAAAATTTCGCATTTCATAAAACAAATACAATAGTGCTACTGGACCAATAATGAACATGAAAATATCAGTGTATTCGGTATTAGAAACCATTGTCATTATTATTGGAATAATAAGTAACGAACCTAAATAAGTACCTATTTCTAATAATCTTCTTTTGGAAGTTTTCATTTCAGACAATGGAGACAAACCAATTTGTCCTAAACTTTTTTGGGTTTTTGTAAAAGTCAATAAACTAATTACCATTACAACTGCTGCAAAACCAAAAGCAAAATTCCAACGAAGATGTTCCGGAATTAAGGATTCCCATAGAGTTCCATTTGCAACAGCAATACAAATGTATCCGCCAATTAAAGCCCCCAGATTAACTCCAGCATAGAATAAAGAAAATCCAGCATCTCTTCTATTATCCTTTTCATTATATAATTTCCCTACCATGGTAGAAATATTTGGTTTAAAAAAACCGGTACCTATAATGGTGAAACTTATCCCAAAAAAGAAAAATTGTTTTGGATCAATAGCCAAAATTATACTTCCTACAATCATTAATAATCCACCCCAAAAAAGTGATTTTCTATATCCTAAAATTTTATCGGCAAATAAACCTCCAATAAAGGTAAAAGCATAAACAAAAGCTTGTGTAGCGCCATATTGTAGATTGGCAACTTTGTCATTCATGGTCAATTGATTTACCATGAAAATGACCAACATCCCTCTCATTCCATAAAAACAAAAACGCTCCCACATTTCGGAGAAAAAAAGACTCCAAATTTGTTTTGGATATTTTCCTTCAAAGTTTTGTATCTGTTCTAAAGTTAACTTTTCACTCATAATTTATTTATTAAAAAACAAACCTACAAGAATATCTTGTAGGTTTGAAAGGTATAAAATATTTTAAAAGGATTAACGAACTCCGTGCATCATTTTTTTCAATTTAGGAGTAAGTGCCATTAAAATTACAGAAGCTAGTCCGCAAAGAATAACAAATACCATAAAGAATTCAAATAAATTGTGGATTTCAAAACCTGCAAAAACAGGATTATGATCTGTAATTTGATTATCTGCTAGTAATTTTACTTGCTCAGCAGTTAGTGTTATTTTTTTATCTAAAACCGCTTGCAAATCAATTCCCATTTCTTTTGCTTTATTGAATTTATCTCCCGTTGCAGGCAAGATAGAACCAAGAGTTCCTGCCAAGGCATAACCAGAAGCATTGGATAAAAAGAAAACACCGTACAATAAAGATGAGAAACGTTTTGGAGATAATTTACCTACTAAAGATAATCCAATTGGAGATAAACACAACTCCGCACAAGTTTGAATTAAATACAAAAGGATTAACCATTTGATTGCTAATAATCCGTTGTTTCCTAAATCTTTTACGTTGTGAGCAATAATGAAATAACTCAAAGCTACTAAGGCTAAACCAACGGCTTGTTTTACAGGAGAGATAGGCTCTCTGTCTTTACTTCTTAAATAATCCCATAACATACTGAATGGAACAGCAAAAGCAACTACAAATAATCCGTTGAAAATTTGCACCATTGATGGAGGCATATTGTATCCGAAGAAGTTCCTATCGCATTGGTTATCGGCAATGAAAGTCAAGGAAGACCCTGCTTGTTCAAAGGCAGCCCAAAAGAATATTACGAAAAATGCTACAATATAAATTACTTTTATTCTGTCTTTTTCAACTTTAGTAAGTGATGAATCCGAAATAATTAATCCCGCTAAAGACAAACCACTAGCATAAATTAAAGAGTAAATAGCATTCTGACCAAAAAGGTAATGGAATGTCAAACCTAGACCAACAAATGCAACAACTGCTCCAATTAAAGCCGTTTGTGAGAATACCGCTTTTTGAGATTCTCCTTCTTCGTAATCATCATTAACATTATGTTTAGGCAATCCTCCTAAAGGTCTGCCTTCTGGAGTGATTACATATTTGTTTTTTAAGAAATAGAAAACCGCAGTTCCAATTAACATTGCAACAGACGCTGCTAAGAATCCCCATTTGAAAGCATGAATATCTCTTACTCCTCCAGAATCTTTAACATCTCCAACAATTGGGCATATTAATTGACCTAAGAAAGCTCCTAAGTTAATTCCCATATAGAAAATAGTGAATGCTGTATCTAGTTTGCTTTTTTCTTGTTTTGGATACAAACTTCCCACCATTGAAGAAATATTTGGCTTGAAAAAACCATTTCCAAAAACAATAATTCCTAAGGCAACCCACATTAAGGTTGTTGCAAACGGAATATTGGTTCCAAAAACACTTGCACTTGTAAACAATAAAAATTGACCTACAGCCATCATTAAACCACCAAGTAGAATACAATTTCTGTTACCAAAAAAACGATCGGAGATGAAACCTCCTAACATTGGAGTCAAATAACAAAGTCCTAAAAATCCTCCATAAATTAAGGAAGCAGTTTCTTCTTTCATCATTAAGGAATTAACCAAGAATAAAGTTAGAATTGCTCGCATTCCATAGAAATTGAAACGTTCCCACATTTCGGTTCCAAATAATACCCAAAGCCCTTTTGGATGTTTTGTTTTTACAGCTGTTTCACTCATTTTAATAGTTTTAGTTTTTATTTAGTTTGTTATAGTTGATTATTATTAGTTACTTTTTTAATTTATTTCTGATTTATAAGCTAAACAAGCCAAAATATCTTTTTCTGTTAATTCTGGATAATCGGAAATAATTTCTTGATAACTCATTTCATTTGCAAGCCAATTCAAAACATCGTAAACAGAAATTCGAGTTTCTCTTATACATGGTTTACCAAATCTCTTATTTGGATTCCGTTTTATTATGTCTTGATATTTTATCATTTTTTAAATTTTTATGTCATCACAAATTGTGATGAGTTAAAATTACAACTTCTCTTTTATAAAATTTGTCATTTTATTAAACAACTGAATTCTAGTTTTACCACCATAAATTCCGTGGTTTTTGTCGGGATACACGGCCCAGTCAAATTGTTTGTTGGCTTGAACCAAGGCTTCTATAAACTGCATCGAATTTTGAAAATGCACATTGTCATCGGCCGTTCCGTGAATTAAAAGGAAATTTCCTTTTAATTTGTCTGCAAAATTTATTGGCGAGTTGGTATCATAACCACTTGCATTTTCTTGTGGTGTTAGCATGTAACGTTCGGTATAAATGCTATCATAGAAACGCCAGTTGGTAACTGGGGCTACTGCAATTGCCATTTTAAACACATCGGCACCTTTCAAAATACAGTTGCTTGCCATAAATCCTCCAAACGACCAGCCAAATATACCAATTCTAGTTTTATCTACATAAGAATAATTTCCAATTACTTTTGCAGCATCAATTTGATCTTCTACTTCATATTTTCCTAACTCTTTTTGCGTCATTTTTTTAAAGGCTGCACCTTTAAATCCGGTTCCTCTTCCGTCTACACAAACCGTTATATAACCTTGTTGGGATAGCATCATAAACCACATGTCGTTGGTATCCAACCAATCGTTGGCTACTTGTTGCGAACCTGGCCCAGAATATTGGTACATAAATACCGGATATTTTTTAGAGGCATCAAAATCTTTTGGCTTAATCATCCAAGCGTTAAGTTTGTTGCCTTTTTCGGTAGTCAATTCGAAAAACTCTTTCGTTGGAAGATTGTATTTTTTTAATTTTTCGGTAAGTGCCGTATTATCTACAATTCCTTTTACTTGTTTTCCGTCTTTAGAGTTATTCAAAGAATAAGTTGGCGGAGTGGTTGCAGAGGAATAGGTGTTAATGAAATAATCAAAATTCGGGCTGAAAGTTGCCCCGTTAGTCCCTTCTTGTTGGGATAGTTTTACTTTGTTTTTTCCGTCAAGCGAAATTTTATACACATCTCTTACAGTAGAACCATTTTCGGTTGATTGGTAATAAACCGTTTTCGATTTTTCGTCAAAACCATAATACGATGTTACTTCCCAGTTGCCTTTAGTAACTTGGTTTTTTAACTTTCCAGTTTTGTCGTATAAATAAATATGATTGAAACCCTCTTTTTCAGAAGTCCAAATGAAACTGTTGTCTTTTAGGAACGTTAAATTATCGGTAACATCCACATAAGCCGCGTCTTTTTCGTTCATAACTACTTTAGCAACGCCAGTAGTTCCATCTACAAAAATCAAATCTAAATTGTCTTGGTGACGGTTTAAAACTTGAGCACAAAGTACGTTAGCATCAGAAGTCCATTTCATTCTTGCAATATAAAAATCGGAGTAGTTACCTAAATTAATTGCTTTGGAAGATTTTATAGCAACATCATACACAAATAAAGAAACCGAAGCATTTTTTTCTCCCGCTTTAGGATATTTAAAAGTTTCTACTGTTGGATATAAATTTTTCTGATAAATATTCATAGAAAATTCTGGCACTTCGCTTTCGTCAAAACGGATATAGGCTAATTTTTTACTATCGGCACTCCAATCGAAGGCTCTTACAAATGCAAATTCTTCTTCGTAAACCCAATCCGTAATTCCGTTAATAATGGAGTTTTTCTTTCCATCAGTGGTTACTTGAGTAATTTCTTTAGAAGCAATGTCATAAACAAAAAGATTGTTTTCTCTAGCAAAAGCAACTTTTGTTCCATCGGGTGAAAAAGTGGGTTCTTGTACTCTTTCCAAAATTTTAGTCAATTCTTTTGTTGTAAGATTATATAGATAATAATCGGCAGTAAAAGAATGGCGAAAAATTGGAGTTGTAGCATTTGCAATAAGCATTTGCTTTTCGTCATTACTAAAAGTGTAACTGTCAATTCCATCTGCTAAACTTTTGAAGTTTTTAGTATCAATTAATGTAGATACTTTTCGCAAAGTAGCATAATCAAATAAATCAATTTGTTGGCTACTTGTAGCTCTATCCGAGTTAAGAACGGTGTATTGATTCGTGATTTTTAAAGACTGTAATTCGTCCATTGCTTTGGCACGAAAGGCCCCGGTATAAATTTCTTCTACCGTTATTTTTTGTTGTGCAACAAGAGAAAAACCCGTAATAAGGAAAAGAGTAATAAGTTTAATTGATTTCATTTTTGTATTGTATTATAAAACGAGATCAATTTTAGTGAAAAATTTGCAATTATTGGTTGTTTTTCATGAAAAATACGCCTTAAAGTAACATTAACGTGATCTCTATTTTAAATTAGGTTCCGTTTATTATTTTTTAAGGTATTCTTTTTCCATATCCTTAATTACATCTTTTAATTGCTCTACCCCTATTCGCTTTGCTTTTATTTTTTTATTTTTATCTAAAACATAAATTACTGGTGTAGAATAAATATCATATTTAACTGTCACATTATTAATGTGAGCCCCATCATAAACATTAATCCAATCTTGTAAACCATTATCAGCAATATACTTCAAATATTTGTCTCCTTCATGTAATGTATAAACACTATACACTTTTACATCTTTTTTATCCTTTTTTAGTTCATTGTATAATTTAATTAGTTTGGGGATTTCTTTTTGACAATGCCCACAATCGACATCCCAAAAAACTAAAATAATAAAATTGGCATTAACCGAATAAAGGTGATTGAACATTTTATTTAATGTGCCTTCATTAGCATAATAGACTTTTGTAGCTTCATCGCTGGTTTTGGCTGCTTCAAATGCCATCTTTTTTACGATAGGATAATCCTCTGCTTTTATCATGGATAAATCGGGGGCCGTAGCACCAATTAAAAGTGGTCTTAATAAATCGGCTCTTTTAATTATTCTGTTTATAACAGATTCATCATCATAAATCCCCGCAGCCTTACCTGTTTTAAAATATTTATCCGAAATGTGAACAAAAACTTTATCTATTCCCATTATTTTAGAAGTTTCATAGGTGTACGTTAAATTAGCCAACATATACTTATTAAGGAAACTTCCTGGTTTGGTTTTTTCTAAAATTCTATCTACTTCTACAATTACAGAGTCTGGATAGGAAACTATAACCGATTCAAAATATTTTTTTAGTTTAGGTGAGAAGAAAGGATTACGCATGGTTGCATCCTCTTTAAAATCAATATTATCCCAATAGTGTTTTTTGTAGTATTTATAGGCCACTATACTATCGGGTCTTCCATTAGATGCCTTTGGTATGTCTTGCAATGCCTTTTCCATTTTTATATTTAGAACCTCTGCAATATAGGTTGCTTTGTTCTTTTCTAAAAAACTCCTTTCGTAAGCTTGTATTCTTTTATCCAATACTTTTTGCTTTTCATTTAAAAGCAGGGTGTCTTTTTTAGTTTTAACATTAATCTCCGTTCTATACTCTTGAAATTCTTTGTTTTGTTTATTGATGAATTTTATATAATCGAAAAATTCATTTTCAAGGGGAGAATTAACTGCCGACAAATCTTCGAGATCATTTTTTGCCAAATCATTATTAAGTTCTAGTACTTGGGTTTGATCATCAATAAAAAAATCAAAATAAATAGATTTTTTTTGGCTAACTAAGGTATAAATTCCTTTATCTAATTTGTTTTTTCCTTTAAAAACTATTCTACCGTTTTTAATGTTGGTACAAGTATCTTTAATTAACGTTTTGTCAAACTGATAAAAAGTAAGGAATGCAATGGTATCATTACAATTTTTTAGGTTAATAGTAATATTATAACCCGATTGCGCGTGTGCATAAATAGCAGAAAAACAAAAAACAAAAGTTAAGAAAATTTTTTTCATAAAAAAATTATTTATAGTTTGTATCTAATAATTATATTCTTCAAAAATAGTTTTTTTTTCTTTAATTCTGCAAATAATTATTATTCTAAAAAAGCAAAAAAATGATTGTTGCATTAATAAACATTGATGCTCGATAAAACAAACTATTTGCTTTGTTAAGCCTTTTAAATATTAAATAAAAATATACTTAACTTAATTTTTAAAATATTCTCGCTAAGGCACAAAGGCGCAAAGAATTTAGATATAAACAGCGCGGATGCTCCAACTACAAATGTGGATGCTCCAACTACAAATGCGGACGCTCCAATTACAAGTGTGGATGCTCCAACTACAAATGTGGATGCTCCAACTACAAATGTGGATGCTCCAATTACAAATGCGGATGCTCCAACTACAAGTGCGGATGCTCCAACTACAAGTGTGGATGCTCCAACTACAAATGCGGATGCTCCAACTACAAGTGTGGACGCTCCAACTACAAATGCGGATGCTCCAACTACAAAGTTGGACGCTCCAACTACAAGTGTGGATGCTCCAACTACAAATGCGGATGCTCCAATTACAAAGTTGGATTGGAAAAGTGTAATTTGGGATTACAAATTCCAATAAAAAAGCCCCCTCAATTTCTTGAGGGGGCTTTAAATTATTTAGATGTCTTAAAGATTATCTCTTAATCACACGTAGTGTTTTAACAATGTCTCCTTGGCTTACAATTACGTTGTAAACTCCAGATGGATAGTTAGCACCTACTTCAAATCCTTCTACTTCTGTAGTTTCAAGGATTTGGTTATCAATTAATTTTCCTAACATATCGTAAACTTTAATTTGTAAAGCTTCTTCACTACTAGTTTTAATATCTAGTTTGAAGTTCTCTGCAAATGGGTTTGGATACGCTGTAGCTTTAAACTCTACAATAGCATCTTCTATTTTAGTAACACAAGTTTTAATCCAAACGTTTACTGGAACGCTATATGCTATAGGAGCACATGGAGCACTAGTAAACTTAGCTCGGAACCAAACGTTACCAATTGTTGAACTGGTTGCAATAAAACTAGCAGAAGTAGCTCCTACAATATCTGTCCAAGTTGCTACACTTGTATTAGTAACAGCTGTTGCGCTTGTTCCAGCATTATAATATTGCCATTGGATAGAACCAGCATAACCAGTAGCTAAAACTAATGTATTAGCTCCACTACATACCGATGTTGTTGAAGTAGTAGCTCCTGCATTACCAGTAACCACTGTAGCTTTTGCTGCAGGACTAACTGTAACTGAAACAGTATTTGTATAAGAAGCAGTACAAGCTCCACTTGACACTAACACTCTGAAGTAGTAAATACCTGCAACAGTAGTTGCGGCAACACTATACGTAGCTGTTGTAGCAGCTGCAATATTAGTAAAGGTAGTGTTATCTGTAGAAGTTTGCCATTGGATACTTCCTGCATAACCTGCTGTTAATGTTAATACTTTAGCAAGTCCAAAACAAGTAGTTCCACCTCCTGTAACAGAAGTAGCAACTGCAGCAGGGCTAACTGTTACTCCAACTGCAGCAGTTGTAGTTGCAGCAGCACAAGATCCACTTGTAACCACCGCTTTGTAGAACGTAGTTGCAGTTAAGTCAGTAGCTGTATAAGTATCTGAAGTAGCTCCAGAAATATTAGAATAAAC
>CANFHX010000053.1 GCA_947446865.1 Flavobacteriaceae bacterium
CCATCTCTAATATATATGCATCCCATTTTTTTCAGTTTCCGTTCTAATTCTGAATATTTCATGCGTTATTCTTTTATTCTAAATTCCTATTTGTCAAAATAGAAATTACATCAAAAATCAATTCGACTAATACCACTCAAAGATATTGATATTAATATCAATTACAAATTAATTTTTATAAAAATTTATCATTTATTCTTCACCCTAAAATTGGGGGAAGTTAAAATAATAGAAAAAACCACCAAAATTGCTTTTGATGGTTTCTGTTATTTTAAAAGAATATAACCTATGAAGACTTTTGTGTAACCTTTGTGGCTTTTGTGTTAAATAATAAGTTCTTTCACATAGAAACTCTAAGAAGCTCGAAGTCTCACAAAGAAATCTTCTATTATTTCAATAAATTAGTAACCAAAGAAGGATACAATCCGATAAGTACATTCAATAGTATGGATACTACACCCACAGCATAATACACAAATGGCGTTGCTTGTTTTTCTTCGTTTGGTTCTTTAGTGTACATAGCCAAAATCAATTTGAAATAGTAACCAACACTTACAATCGAATTGATAACTCCGGCAATGACAACTACTAAATATCCCGCTTGAATGGTTTGGGTAAACAACATAAATTTAGCAAAGAATCCAGAGAAAATAGGAATTCCCGCCATAGACAATAATGCTCCAGTTAAAACAGCCGCCATCAACGGATTGGTTTTTCCTAAGCCATTGAAATTTACAATGTCTTCGTTGTCTTTATCTTTTGTAACCGTTATAATTACTGCAAATGCTGCAATTCCTGCCAAGGCATAAGCGGTTGTGTAATATAGTAATGTTGTAGAAGAATTAGCAACGGTTAATAACGCCATTAACATAAATCCTGCATGCGAAATTCCTGAGAATGCCAACATACGTTTTACATTATTTTGACGCAATGCCATGATGTTTCCAATAGTCATAGAAGCAATAGAAATTAGAACTATTATTAATTGGAAAGCGGTTAAAATATCTTGATTACCAAAAGATAAATTCAAGTTTAATACGGTAACTAATTTGTATAAAGTGGCAACGGCAACAACTTTTACTAAAGTGCTCATAGTTGCAGTAACTAATGATGGCGAACCTTCGTAAACGTCTGGTGCCCAAAAGTGAAAAGGAACAGCTGCAATTTTAAACAACATGCCAACTACTACTAAAACTACTCCAATAGGAAACCAAGAAGGTAGCTCAGCTGAAAGTGATGCATTGGATATTTCTGTTACATCAAAACTTCCCATTGCTCCGTAAATTAAGCAAATTCCGAATAAAATAAATCCCGAAGCAAAAGAACCCATTAGGAAATATTTCATTCCGGCTTCGTTGCTTTTTATATCCAAACGGCTACTTCCAGCAAGAATATATAGTGCAATAGAAAGCGTTTCAATTCCTAAAAAGAACATTGCTAAGTTGCTAAAGGAAACCATTGCTACGGCTCCTGCCAAAAGAAAGATCTTGATTGCAATATAATCGGAGATTTTAGTTGGATGGTCTTTATATACATCGTGCCCCATAGCAACAATGAATATGGTTAGCAAAATAAAAAGCGACACAAATGCCGAAGAAAATTTATCTACCACAATCATATTGCTGTATTTTCCGTCCAATACAGATCCGAAAGAATAAAGATTTAAAGTGGTTCCTAATACTGCTAATAATCCTAAAATTACTACCGGAACAATTGCTTTTCTTAAATTAAAGATTTCAGCTATAAGACAAAAAACGCCTAAACCTGATATTGCTATTAGTGTATTCATTTGGATTAGTTAAATCTATTAATTTGAGTTAAAATTTCTTTGATACTAGGGTTTACCAAATCTACAATTGGTTTTGGATGCAATCCGTAGAACAATAAAAAGGCAATTAGTATAACAAAAACGATGGTTTCGCTAACCGTAATATCAGCAAAAACTTTAGTATTGGTTTCTCCAAGCATTACATTTTGGAACATTTTCAACATATAGTAAGCCCCTAAAATAATTGTGGTTCCTCCAAGTACAGCAAACCAAAGATTTACTTGCGATAAACTATACAATACGGTAAATTCTCCAATGAAGTTGAAGGTTCCAGGCAAAGCGACAGATGCTAAAACTAAAATCATAAACATCGAAGTGAATTTTGGTGCTTGCGAACGAATTCCACCTAATTCGTCAATTTTATTGGTTTCAAATCTTCTGAAAATTACTTCGGCAGCAAAGAATAAACCAACGATTACAAATCCGTGGGCAATCATTTGCGATACGGCACCGCTTAAACCATCGGCAGTTAAAGTATAACAACCGGCAGCAATTAGTCCAACGTGTGCTAGAGAAGAATAAGCTAATAATTTTTTTAGGTCTTTTTGACGCAAGGCTACAATGGATCCATAAATAACACCCGCAATACTCAATCCGATTAAGGTTGGCATGTAGGTTTTAGCCGCTAATGGAGCAATAGGAATTTGCCAACGAATAACGCTGTACAATCCCATTTTTAGCATTATCCCAGATAAAAGCATAGTTCCAACAGTTGGTGCTTTTTGGTACACTTTTGCTTGCCAGGTATGGAATGGTATAATCGGAATTTTAATAGCATACGCTAAAAAGAATGCGAAGAATATCCAGAATTGTTCAGTTGCTGATAAATTTAATTTCGTTAAGTCAGACAGCATGAAACTACCTGCTTTGGTATATAAATAAGCAAAAGCAATTAGCATGAACAACGAACCAGCAAGTGTGTAAATAAAGAATTTCACTACTGCTTTTTTACGCTCTTCGGCATCGCCATTACCCCAAACCAATGCTATAAAATAAATTGGAATTAAAGATAATTCCCAGAAAATATAATATAATAAACCATCCGCTGCAAGGAAAGTTCCTGTCATTGCAAATGCCATGAACAATACTAAGGCATAGAAATTTTTTGATTTATTAAAATTATTTCCAAAAGAGGAAAAGATAATTATTGGCGTTAAAGAAACGGTTAACAACACCATGGCTAGAGCCAAACCATCTGCTTTTAAAGCAAACGATACATTGGGTTGTAATATCCAAGGGTTGTTAAGACTGATGTCTACACCACCAAGAAAGTGATTTACTAATACGGTGGTACAACCTAAAGCCAATAAACTAAAGAACAAAGCCACTTTAGAAGCGATTTTATCTCCAGAAAGGAAGGTTGCCAAAGCACCAATTAAAAGGACAATTAATATAAGGGATACGTTCATTTTCTTTAAATTATTGTGCTAAAAATAAATAACTAACTATTGCTAATACTCCAATTACAAAAGCAAAAAGGTATAAACCAATACTTCCAGTTTGTAATTTTCTACCTTGATTACTTAGTCCGTTTGCTACGGTTCCAAATCCGTAAACTACATTTCCAAGAGCAGGCTCTAGAGTAGTTCTAAAGAAATTAGAAAGAGAGTTTATCGGTTTGATAATTACAGCAGTGTAAATTTCATCTACATAATATTTATTGTAAATAGTTTTAGAGATGCCTACAATTTCAGAATCTTGTTTTGGCACAAATCCTTGTTTGATGTATTTAGCATACGCCCAAACAATACCAACAATTGCTCCTGCTAATGCAATTCCCATTAGCATGTATTCTTGACTTCCAAGAGCATGCTCTTCGTGTTTTCCGGCTAAAATTGGTTCCAAGAAATGGTTTAACCAATTGCTTCCTGGTAAGTTTATCAATCCACCAACAGTTGCTAATGCTGCTAAGATTATCAAAGGCGAAGTAATTAAACTCGGACTTTCGTGTAAATGGTGTTTTTGTTCTTCGGTTCCTCTAAAATCTCTAAAGAACGTCAAATACAATAATCGAAACATATAAAAAGCCGTCATTATAGACGCAATAGAACCAATAATCCATAACGCTTTATTGTGTTCAAAGGCTACCATTAATATTTCGTCTTTAGACCAGAAACCTGCAAAAGGAAAAATACCTGCAATGGCTAAAGTAGAGATTAACATTGTTGCAAATGTGATTGGCATGTATTTTCTTAAACCACCCATTTTGCGCATATCTTGTTCGCCATGCAAAGCGTGAATAACCGATCCCGAACCTAAGAACAAACAAGCTTTAAA
The DNA here is from genome assembly GCA_947446865.1 of Flavobacteriaceae bacterium. Classification (GTDB taxonomy): domain Bacteria; phylum Bacteroidota; class Bacteroidia; order Flavobacteriales; family Flavobacteriaceae; genus Flavobacterium. The sequence goes on from CANFHX010000053.1 coordinate 4,106, forward strand.
GAATGCATGTGTGATTACGTGGAAAACGGCAACATTATAAGCACCCATTCCTAAGGCTAAAAACATTAAACCCAATTGGGAAACGGTAGAATAGGCCAAAACCTTTTTAATATCATTTTGTAATAATCCGATAGAAGCAGCCACTAAAGCAGTAATGGCTCCAACAATGGCTATGATGTTTTGAACTTCGGGAGTTAAATCAAATAAGAAGTTCATTCTAGTAATCATAAAGATACCAGCAGTTACCATTGTTGCAGCGTGAATTAATGCCGAAACTGGTGTTGGACCCGCCATTGCGTCTGGCAACCAAGTGTAAAGAGTTAATTGCGCCGATTTTCCTGTTGCTCCAATGAATAAACATAAAGCGGCAACGCCAAGTAAAGCAGTGTTAGCAGTTCCAACAGAGATTGCTTGTTTCATTTCCACAAAATTCAAAGTGGTGAACATGTTCGCTAAAATAAAAATTCCAATCAGGAAGCCTAAATCACCAATTCGGTTCATAATGAACGCTTTCTTGGCGGCATCATTATAATCTTGGTTTTTATGCCAAAATCCGATAAGCAAGTAGGAGCAAAGCCCAACGCCTTCCCATCCGATAAACATAACTAGTAAGTTGCTTCCAACTACTAAAGTGATCATGAAGAAGATGAACAAATTTAAATACGCAAAAAACTTGTGCATATTATCATCCTCGTGCATATAGCTGATAGAATATAAATGAATTAAAGAACCAATTCCGGTTACAAAAAGTAACCACAATAAAGACAATTGGTCTAATAAAATTCCGAAATCTACTTTAAGTTTTCCTATTTGAATCCAATCAAATAAGGTAACTTCAATTGGTTTTCCATTAGAATTTAATTGAAGGAAGAAATACACACTCATTCCAAAAGATACTGCAACAGCAATAGTTCCGATGGCACCAGAAATGTTTTTTCCTGCTTTCTTTCCGAAGAAAACATTAAATAAGAACCCAACGAATGGGGCTAGTAGTAAGAGTAAAACTAAATTATTCTCCATTAGGGATTATCCTTTTAAGTTTTTTAAATTTGAGATATCAACCGAACCAATATTTCGGAAAACCGAAACTAGTAATGCCAATCCAACGGCAACTTCGGCAGCAGCAACAGCCATCGAGAAGAATACAAAAACTTCTCCTTTAGGATCTTGCCAGTAGGTTGCAAATGCTACAAACAATAAGTTCACGGCATTCAACATAATTTCTATGGACATAAAAACGATGATGGCATTTCGTCTGTACAATACTCCGAAGATTCCGATACAAAATAGTAAAACGGAAAGGAAAATGTAATTTTCTATACCTATTTGATTTAAAATATTCTCCATATTAGTTACCTTTTTTTTCTTTTTTAGACAATAAAACCGCACCAATCATCGCTACTAAAAGCAATACTGAAGCAAATTCAAACGGAACCATAAAACCATCTTTATCATCCAATAAAACAGTTCCTAATTTTTTTATCGATTGAAAATCGGTATGACTTGTATAATATTCGCCAACAAATGGTTTAGAATACATGAAGATTACTACCAAAGCAGAACTCAATAAAATGAAAACAGTTATTGCGCCAAGCCTTGTGATTCTAGGCTTGTGCACCTCGTCCTCGTTATTTAAATTCATCAACATAATCGTGAATAAAAAGAGTACCATTATGGCTCCCGAATAAACGATGATGTGAACAAGCGCTAAAAATTGAGCGTTAAATAATAAATAATGTCCTGCTATAGAGAAAAAGCACAACACTAAATAAATAGCACTATGAATAGGGTTTCTGCTATAAATTGTCAAAAATGCAGTGGACAAAGTAAAGGCCGACAAAATATAAAATATAATAAGTATTGGTGCCATAATTAATTCAGTTTTTTAGTATTTGCCAAAGCCATTTCCATCGGCATTACTAATTTATCTTTTCCAAAAATGAAATCTTCTCTATCGTAATTTGCAGGAACTAATTCCTTAGAAATTGTCAAATAAACCGCATCTTTCGGACAAGCTTCCTCACACAATCCACAGAAAATACAACGCAACATATTGATTTCATAGATCTCAGCATATTTTTCTTCGCGGTACAAATGTTCCTCACCTGGTTGTCGTTCGGCAGCTTTCATCGTGATGGCTTCTGCAGGACAAGAAAGCGCGCACAACCCACAAGCAGTACAGTTTTCACGACCTTGTTCATCCCGTTTCAACATATGTTGCCCACGATACACCGGACTAAATTCCCGAACTTGTTCCGGATAATGAATCGTTGCCTTTTTTCTAAAAAAGTGTTTAATGGTAATCCATAAACCTTTTACAATTGCAATCAGGTACATTCTTTCCAAAAACGTCATTTCCTTATTGGAAACCTGTTTTTTCTTACCCGATAACGAAATACTTTGTATCTCCATTTTTATAGCTATTATTATTTTTAGAAGCCATTCCTGCTATCCGTTGCAAGCTTTTTCGTTCCAAACCATTTTTGTAATTTTATAAAAAGAGCTTCCGTTGGTCGCTTTTTTATAAAAACAAAAATTGGTTTTCCACTTCAAAAGGCTTTCCACTTCTATCAGGGCTAAGCTTATCAGTAATCTTATTTTTTAAAACCTATTTTCGTTCGTTCTATCTTGTTCTCTTGTTTGTCAATCAATTCATCCAAATAACTAAAAACTAATTCAATGTTTTTGTTTTGATTGTTAAGTTTCATTTTTATTTCTTCAATATCCAATTTCATATTCATTGTATCAGCAAGAACTTCTCTAATTTTAGCAAAAACTCTAATAATTTGAATATTTACTTTTATTGCTGTTGGACTATTCAAAACACTCGAAAGCATTGCAACACCTTGTTCCGTAAACGCCATCGGAGTATATCTGTTTCCTCCCCAACTTGAGGTGCCAATTTGGCTCCTCAAGATTTCACTTTCAATTTCAGTCAGCTCAAACATAAAATCTTCTGGAAATCTTTCTATATTCCTACGAACTTGTCTTTTTAACTGCTTTGTTTCAACAGCATAAAGTTCCGCCAAATCTTTATCCAACATTACTTTTTGATTTCTAATTAGATATATCTTATTAGAAATAACCTCATTTGGAATAATTGTTAATTTTCTATCCATCATATTTATTATCAATGGTATCACAAAATGTGATACCTTTGGTTATTGATTATATAAAAACGCATAAACCATTATATTTCAAATATATACAAAGTATATTTTCTTATTTATATCTAAAATCCAAAATAAGCAAAAATCTCTCCTCTTAAAAGCACTATTCCCGTAATCATAATATTGACTATAGAAAGTGGAATTAATATTTTCCAACCTAAATTCATCAATTGATCGTATCTAAATCTTGGAATAGTCCATCTGATCCACATAAAGAAGAAGATGAAAAAGCAAAGTTTTGCAAACAACGCTCCCATTCCTATTACATTTCCAAGATTTACACCCCAGTGTTCTACTACCCAACTCATTCCTGGGTAATTATATCCTCCAAAGAATAAAACCGAAATAATAGTTGCCGAAATAAACATATTGGCATATTCTGCAAATAAATAAAATCCCATTTTCATAGAAGAATACTCGGTGTGGTATCCTCCAATTAATTCCGATTCGCATTCTGCTAAATCAAAAGGTGTTCTATTAGTTTCTGCAAATGCACAAATTAAAAAGATTAAAAACGATAACGGTTGGTAGAAAACATTCCAATGCAAACCGTGTTGTTGAATGGATATTTCTTTCAAACTCAACGTTCCAGTCATCATCAATAAAGCAATCATCGATAATCCCATGGCAACTTCATAAGAAACCATTTGCGATGCAGCACGAACTGCTCCCATCAATGAGAACTTGTTATTAGATGCCCATCCACCAATCATGATTCCATAAACTCCAATAGATACTACCGCGAAAATATACAATAAAGCACTATCGGTATCGGTTGCTTGAAGTAGAACATCTCTGCCAAAAATATGCAATTTATCTCCCCACGGAATTACAGCGCTAGTCATTAATGCAGCACTCATGGCTATTGCAGGGCCTACAAAAAATAGAAATTTATTTTTTGTGTTTGGTTCAAATTCTTCTTTTGCAAAAAGTTTCATTCCATCAGCAAGTGGTTGCAATAATCCACCCCAACCAGCACGATTTGGTCCAACTCTATCTTGAAGATAGGCTGCAACTTTACGTTCTGCCCAAGTAGAATACATTGCCATTACCATGGTAAAGGCAAATATCACAAGGATAAAAATACTTTTTTCTATAATAAAGGTAGTAGAACTATCCATTGTTTTTAGAATTTACTGGGTTACCATCTATTTTTTCGTTGTAATCAATTTCAGACATACTGATTTTTTTACGATCGATATCTCTACCTTGAAGAATTCCTTTTTCGGTTTCAATAACAACTTTATCTAATTTACCAAAATGTTTATTTTGATTGATAACCGAATCTTTCTCGAATTTTCTTGGTCCTTCAATGATCCAATCGGCAACGTCTTTTTTATCAAAACGACAGGTGTTGCAAATGAAATCTTCTACTTCATGGTACTCGTCTTTTCTTGCAGTTACTCTTTGGATTTCTTCACCAAACATCCAAACGGTTGTTTTTCCGCAACATCCTGGAGTAGTACATTCTCTGTGTGCATTGAATGGTTTATTGAACCAAACTCTTGATTTGAATCGGAAAGTTTTATCGGTCAATGCTCCAACAGGACAAACGTCAATCATGTTTCCAGAGAATTCATTGTCAATTGCAGCAGAAACACAAGTGGATATTTGCGAATGATCGCCACGATTTAAAACTCCGTGCACTCTACCATCGGTTAATTGGTCGGCAACTTCCACACAACGTTGGCATACAATGCAACGGTTCATGTGTAATTGAATATGAGGACCAATATTTTCTGGTTCGAAGGTTCTTTTTTCTTCTATAAAACGAGTTTCCGATTTTCCGTGTTCGAAACTTAGGTTTTGTAAATCACATTCTCCCGCTTGATCGCAAACTGGGCAATCTAAAGGGTGATTAATCAAAAGGAATTCGGTTACTGCTTTACGCGCTTCTGTTACTCTCTCGGAAGATTTGCTGGCAATTTCCATTCCGTCTTGACAACCTGTAATACAAGATGCTACCAATTTTGGCATAGGTCTTGGATCGGCTTCACTACCTTTTGTAACGTCCACTAAACAGCAACGGCATTTTCCGCCAGTTCCTTTTAGTTTAGAATAATAACACATGGCTGGCGGAACAGATTCTCCACCAATCCTACGAGCCGCTTGCAGGATGGTTGTTCCTGCTTCAACTTCAATTTCTTGTCCGTCTATGGTTACTTTCATTTACCAATATTTAACTCCTACGGAGTATTTTTGTTCTTTTTAAAACTTTTTATTCTAACTATTTTATTTTGCTAATCCGCTTGCAATATTTGGTGAAGCTGGATTTACGCTTAATTTAAAATATTTTGGATGAACTATCAAATCCATATCTTCCATAGGTATTGCACCTAATAAACATTGATCACCTAAAACCATGGCACCTACAAAACATATTCTGTTTTCAAATGCTACTTTAATTGGTCCGACATAAGGAACTAATGATGATGTCCCGTCTGCAAGAGTGACTTCTCTTTTTTGTAATTCGCTTAATTCTAATTGGTTTGCAACATGTTGTGGAATGCACAAATAGGTTGCTCCAGTATCTACTAAACTTGTTACTTCAATTGGCTTAATAGTATTTAAAACTGGATTAGATAACGTGATAGTTGAATATACTAGTCCCATGTTTATTTTTTATTAATGTTTACAAATATTCCTAAAGTTTTATCTTTAGCCCCGATTGTAGTGGAAATCCTTTGCTTTTTTTCTTTAAAAAAGCAAAGATTGCAACGAAAAGCGGGAAAATGGTTGGCTAAAAATGCCCAAGCCATTCGCTCTATATTATACTTCTTGCTTTGTTATTAAATGCTTTACTTTTTCGAAAGGTTCCGCAACAAAGTGATATCTATTTTTTACTTTTTCTGGGAAACGAATGTGGTATTCAAACTCGTCTCTAAAATGACGAATTGCCGCAGCAACTGGCCAGGAAGCCGCATCGCCTAATGGGCAGATGGTGTTTCCTTCTATTTTAGATTGGATGCTCCACAACAAATCGATGTCTTCTTCGCGACCTTGACCGTTTTCGATTCTCCACAATACTTTTTCTAACCAGCCGGTTCCTTCACGACATGGGGTGCACTGACCGCAAGATTCGTGGTGGTAAAAACGAGAGAAATTCCAAGTATTGCGAACGATACATGCTCGGTCGTCATAAACTATGAATCCTCCAGAACCTAACATGGAACCTGTTGCGAACCCACCATCGGAAAGGCTTTCGTAAGACATTAATCTATCTTCTCCAGCAGCGGTTTTGTAAATTAAATTGGCTGGTAAAATTGGCACCGAACTTCCTCCAGGAACTAACGCCTTTAAGGGTCTGTCGGTTTGCATTCCACCACAATATTCGTCGGAATTCATGAATTCGTAAACGGATAAACCTAATTCGATTTCGTAAACGCCTTGGTTTTTGATGTTTCCAGAAGCCGAAATTAATTTGGTTCCTGTTGAACGACCGATTCCTATTCCTGCGTAATCGGCTCCTGAATTGTTTACAATCCAAGGCACAGCAGCAATGGTTTCTACGTTATTTACTACAGTTGGATTTTGCCAAAGTCCTTTAACCGCAGGAAAAGGTGGTTTCAAACGAGGATTTCCACGTTTCCCTTCTAAACTTTCTAAAAGTGCCGTTTCTTCTCCGCAGATGTATGCTCCACCACCAATTTGAACATAAAGTTCTAAATCGTAGCCAGAACCTAATATATTTTTACCCAACCAACCTGCAGCTTTTGCTTCGGCGATGGCTCTTTCTAATATTTTGTACACCCACATGTATTCTCCACGAATATAGATGTAGGATAAGTTGGCACCCAAAGCGTAACTTGAGGTAATCATTCCTTCTATTAATAGGTGCGGAATGTACTCCATTAAGTAACGGTCTTTAAAAGTACCTGGTTCAGATTCGTCCGCATTACAAACTAAATGACGTGGGTTTCCCGATTTTTTGTCGATAAAACTCCATTTCATTCCTGCTGGAAAGCCTGCGCCACCACGACCACGAAGTCCAGAAGTTTTCACTTCTTCTACTACTTCATCGGGCGTCATTTTTTTCAAGGCTTTTTCTACAGAGGCATAACCGCCTTCTTTGCGATATACTTCGTAAGTTTTAATACCCGGAACATTGATTTTGTCTAATAATATTTTTCTTGACATACTATTTTAAATATTTGTCTAAATCTTTTAATATGGTTTGAATGTCTTTTTTAAGAGGCATCATATTTTTTGTAGCAATTTCATAAAGCAAGGTTTCATCCACTCTAAAATATTCATGTGAAATCATATTTCTTGTTGCAATAACTTTTTTCCATGGAGAGGAAGTTTTGGAATTATATAAAACTTCTTCTGAAATATGATTTGTTGCTTCTCCAATTATTTCCAACAATCTCTCGATTGCCAATTTTTTTTCTATGTTTTTAGAAAATTCCTCAAATGAAACATTATTTAAGATAATTTCTATGTTTTCTATTGCTTCAATAACATGTGATATTCTTGCTTTATCGCCTAATTCATGCTTCATATATCAATATTTTATCCTTATTAATATAATTTTCAATGAGAGGTGAAATATATTTTATGGAAACAAAGTCAACATCTTTGTGTAAGAGTTCCTTAATTTCTTCCCACCATCCTGCATATTCCCATCCAATTTCTTTCGTATAATCCCAATCAATTAACAAATCAACATCGCTGTTTTCATCTGCTTCACCTCTTGCATAAGAACCAAATAAATATACTTTTTTCACAGGTTTATCTGTAAAGAAAGTTTTAATTTGATTTATTTGCGAGGTGGTTAATTTCATTATTTATCGTGTAAAGTGATTTTTCCATCCTTACAATCAGTTACTAACTGATCGATTTTTTCTTTGGTTAAATGCTCTTGGTAGAAATCTCCCAATTGCATCATCGGAGCATAACCACAAGCCCCAAGGCATTCTACTCCACGAACTTCAAATTGTCCATCTGCAGTAGGTTCGCCAACTTTTACTCCTAATTTTGAACAAGTGTAATCCATTAAATCTTCTACGCCGTTTTGACAACAAGGAGAAGTTTGACAGAATTCAAACATGTATTTTCCGATTGGTCTTTGGTTATACATTGTGTAAAATGTTACTACTTCAAAAACTTCAATAGGTTGTATTTCAAGAATTTCAGCCACTTTTATCTGCAAATCGGTACTTAACCAATTGTCGTGAGCATCTTGAACTTCGTGTAAAACTGGCAATAAAGCCGATTTCTTTTTGCCTTCAGGATAATGACTGATTAATTCGTTGATGCGTGTCATCAAAGATTCGGTCATGTTTATTTCTTGTTGGATATGTGTTTTTTCCATTTCTAATTTTAGATATTAAATTTTAGATATTTGATATTCAAATCTGCATTCTAAAATCTGCATTCTGCAATCTTATTTCTTATGCGTCTAATTCCCCTGCAATTACATTTAAACTGGATAGTATTACAATAGCATCCGATAACATTCCGCCTTTAATCATTTCGGTATACGCTTGATAGTAAATAAAACAAGGTCTTCTAAAATGTAAACGATAGGGAGTTCTACTTCCATCGGTTACTAAATAAAATCCTAATTCACCGTTTCCTCCTTCCACCGGATGGTATATTTCTGCTACTGGAACTGGAACTTCACCCATCACAATTTTGAAGTGATAAATTAAACTTTCCATATTGTGGTATACATCTTCTTTTGGAGGTAAATAATAATCAGGAACATCCGCATGAATTGGACCTTCTGGTAATTTTGCTAATGCCTGACGAATGATACTTAAACTTTCCCAAACTTCAGCATTACGAACGCAAAAACGATCGTAAGTATCGCCTGACTTTCCAACAGGAATGTCAAATTCAAAATCTTCGTAAGAGGAGTAAGGTTGTGCTTTTCTAACATCATAGTCAATTCCTGCAGCACGTAAATTAGGACCGGTTAAGCCGTATTGCATTGCGCTTTCGGCAGTGATTGGACCAACATTTACCGTTCTGTCAATGAAAATTCTATTTCTTTCAAATAGATTTTCAAATTCTTTCCAAGCAACTGGAAAATCAGTTAAAAATGTATCTAATTTTTTGAAAGCAGCTTCGGACCAATCTCTTTCGAAACCGCCAATTCTACCCATATTGGTTGTTAAACGAGCACCACAAATTTCTTCGTAGATTTCGTAAATTTTTTCACGAAATTGGAATACATAAAGGAAACCGGTATAGGCTCCTGTATCTACTCCTAAAATAGAATTACAAATTAAGTGATCGGAGATACGCGCCAATTCCATTACAATTACTCTAAGATATTGCGCTCTTTTAGGAACTTCAATTTCTAATAGTTTTTCCACAGTCATCCACCACGCCATGTTATTGATAGGAGAGGAACAATAGTTCATTCTATCGGTCAATACATTTACTTGGTAAAATGGGCGGTTTTCTGCAATTTTTTCAAAAGCACGGTGAATATAACCAATGGTTGGTTCTGCATCAAGAATACGCTCTCCATCCATCAGCAAGATATTTTGAAAAATACCGTGTGTAGCTGGGTGGGTTGGGCCAAGATTTAATATGGACAGTTCGCTTCCGTCTTCGTTGCGAGTTTGTTCAATAACTTTGGCATATCGATGCTCTGGTAATAATAATAAGTCTGACATTCTATAATGTTGAATTATTTATTTTGTTTTCTATTTCTATTTTAAGACTTGGAATATGATTTATAATGATACTCCAAATGTTTTCATCAGATATGCTATCGTAAGCATGGATGATTTGGTTTCTTAATCCAATTATTCTGCGGGCATTAGTAATTTGAATTTCAGAATTTTCTTTTAAAACTCTACTTACTGCCTCCCCAATTATTTCTAAATTTCTTTCTATTCCTCTTTTTAACAAAGCATTTTTACTATAATTTGAAAAAGTTTTTTCTTCTTTTAACAAAAAGCTGTCTATTTCTTCAATAGCCAATTTTATATCAAATAATGATTTTAAAACTTTCTCATCCATAAATCAGCTGTTTTTCTCTATCGACAACTTTTCTGAATATTGGATTTTTTATTGCTTGATTTTCAACTAAATCAATAGGTCTATTAAATAACAATTCTACTTTTTCCTTAAAATCCATGTAATTGTCAAAATAATCTTTTAAATCGATTGTCGAAAATTGAATTAACATATCAATATCGCTTTCGTCATTAAATTTTTCAGTTAATATAGAACCAAACAAATACAATTGTTTTACATGGTGATCCATGCAAAGCTTATCTAGTTTTTGTTTATGTTTTTCTATCAACGTCATTTGTTACAACTTTTGTGCTGTTCTTCCAAAGAAACGATCGTCTTTATCGGTTCTTCCACTATCTTCCATTGGAAATTCTTTTCGCATTGGGAAAGACACCATTTCATCCATATTTAAAATACGTTTCAATTGTGGATGCCCTTTGAATACAATTCCGTAAAAATCCCAAGTTTCTCTTTCCATCCAATTGGCGCAAAGAAATAAGTCTATGATTGTATTTACTTCTGGATTTTCACCAGATAAATACGTAGTGACTCTTACTCTTACATTTTCAACCCAATTATGCAAATGGTATACTACTGCGAATTGATGATTAACATCATTTTCTGGGTAGTGCACTCCGCATAAATCAGTAAGAAAATGAAAATTCAAATCTTCTTCTGTTTTTAAAGTTCGAATTACTTCGTGAATTGCTTCTGGAGTAGCTTCGAATGAAAAAATATCTCGGTTCATTTTAAAATTCAGCACTTTATTGCCAAATTTCTGCGTGATTTTTTCTTGTAGGTAGGTTGTTTCTAAAGCCATTTTATAAGTTATAAGAAGCTAATAATTCAACATATTCTGGAGAACTTCTTCTGCGAACAGATTCGTTTCTTACTAATTCTTGTAATTGCATAACGCCATCTACAATTTGTTCTGGTCTTGGTGGGCATCCTGGAACGTAAACGTCAACTGGTATAACTTTGTCAATTCCTTGCAAAACAGAGTAGGTGTCGAAAACACCACCCGAACTTGCACAAGCTCCAACAGCAATAACCCAACGAGGCTCACTCATTTGTTCGTAAACTTGACGTAAAATAGGTGCCATTTTTTTGGAGATAGTTCCCATTACCATTAGCATGTCCGCTTGACGAGGAGAAAAACTAACACGCTCAGAGCCAAAACGAGCTAAATCGTAATGCGAAGCCATAGTTGCCATAAATTCAATTCCACAACATGAAGTAGCGAACGGAAGTGGCCAAAGCGAATTCGCTCGTGCCATACCAACCACATCGTTTAGTTTGGTTGCAAAAAATCCTTCTCCTGTAACTCCTTCTGGCGGAGCAACCATTTTTGTTTTATTTTCCATTTTAGATATTAAATATCAAATGTTAATGTAACGCCTTTATTGTAATTATTTAAATATATCTAATATTTGAAATCCTAAATTAAATATTAATTACTCCCACTCTAATGCTTTTTTCTTCAAAATGTAGAAGAAACCAATTAATAGAAGAAGCATAAAGATAACCATCTTAATCATTCCGTCTATCCCTAATTCTTTAAAATTTACTGCCCAAGGATATAGAAAAATTACCTCTACATCAAAAAGCACAAAAAGTATAGCAACAAGGAAATATTTTACTGAAAATGGAATACGGGCATTTCCTACAGACTCTATACCACATTCAAAGTTTTTATCTTTATTTTTAGAATGTCTTTTTGGACCTAAAAAGCTTGATCCAATGATAGTTGCAACAACAAATCCTATAGCAAGAATTGCCTGCATTAGTATTGGTATATAATCGTGTTGTGTAGATTGCATAATCTTTAATTTAAAGTCTTTTTCTAAAATGATTGCAAATATACATTGCATTATTTAATTCGCAAAAAGCTAGGGTTAATCGTTTCTTATTTATTGCTTAAATACACTTATTTAAACTAATTATAAATAAGAATATTAGATATAAAAAAACGCCCCGATATAATCGAGACGTTTTAAACATTTAGGTAACCAAAAAATAATATATATTAGTCTTCGATAACTTCTACTTGAGCAGCTACTTTACCTTTTCTTCCTTCTTCTTCTTCGTAAGAAACTTTATCACCTTCATTTAGTGATTCAGCTTTAATACCTGTTGCGTGAACGAAAATGTCTTTTCCATTTTCATCATCTGTAATGAATCCGTAA
>CANFHX010000054.1 GCA_947446865.1 Flavobacteriaceae bacterium
AGTAACAAATTCTGGATTATAAGTAATTTCTTTCATTTCAGATTTTTTTTCCGAAACATTTTCAATGATTTCAATTCCTTCAACCCCTTTAAAAAAAGTTTCTGACATAGCCATAAATGCTTTTCCGGCTTTAGTGCGCTTGTTAATTTTTATAGTAAATGTGGTCATAATATGGAAATTTTGAATTACAAAGATACAAAAAACGGGGTATTTTATTTTCTTGAAAAAAACATATCCTATTTATCAGAATAATGACCCATTGCCGAAATAACGTAAACAGTAACAATATCTTCTTGAACTCTGTAAATTATTCGGTCTTTTTTATTGATTCTTCTCGACCAATACCCTTTAAAATCATGTTTTAATTCTTCTGGTTGACCTTCTCCTTGAAAAGGATTCTCTGTAAGTTCTAAAAGAATTTTTACGATTTTTTTTATTGTTGCTTTATTTCCCGATTTGTAATGTGCTCTTAAGTCATTGCGAGCCACTAAATCAAATTCTACAAAATACTTCCCCATACATCGTTAGGATTAAGTCGTATTGTATTTCCTTTATTAATTTCTGTTTCCGCCTTTTTAACTTTTGCAATAAATTCCTTACTATAAATAGGATCTTCCTTCGTTATTTCTGACTTATTTTCAATAATTTCAATTCCTTCAACCCCTTTAAAAAAAGTTTCTGACATAGCCATAAATGCTTTTCCGGCTTTAGTGCGCTTGTTAATTTTTATAGTAAATGTGGTCATAATATGGAAATTTTGAATTACAAAGATACAAAAATCGGTCTATTTTATTTTCCTAAAAATAATACGACTACTAATATAACATTTTTTTATCTTTGGAATGGAAAAAAAATCAGAAATGAAATTGCCTTTTAAACTTTTTATTGCCTTTATATTTTGCTTTCAATTTGGATTCGCACAAGAAAGCCAAGATGCTGCCATACTTAAAATTTTGTTAAGTAAATACTATCAAAACGAAAAAGTTATTGTAAAAAACAGAATGCAATATTTGAATTTTTATTGTCTGAAAGCACCTAACAATGAAGAAACTTTTGAAGTTATTAAAAAAAATGACCTATTAAAAAAGAATTCAGTAGAAATAAAAAAACAAGTAAATGCAGTTGTTACCGAAGATTGGACGAAAGAAATGAGTATCATTTTCAATAATCAAAATCAATATCTTAAAAGTAAAGTGAATAATTGTTTATCTTTAGAAGAATATAAAAAAATATCCTTAAAATCCAACAAAAATAACCAACGGTTAATGATTGTTAGCGAACCGATGTATTTTGGAGAGAAATATTGCCTGGTGAAAGTGGCTTTTTATAGAAATATTGAACATAATAATGGCTGTTTTTTATTATTGGAAAATATAAATAATACTTGGTTTATAAAGGAATTATTAAACGAATGGGCGACTTGATTTGGTTTCAAGTTTAAGGTTTCAAGTTTAAGGTTAAAGGTTTTGAGAAATAAATAATATCACATTTAATGAAAATAAAAGAAATCATTACGGTCCTTGAAGAAATGGCACCTTTGGCGTATGCCGAGGATTTTGACAACGTAGGCTTATTGTTAGGAAATCAAGAAGACGAGGCTACTGGAGTTTTAGTTTGTCATGATGCTTTGGAAAGCGTGATTGAGGAAGCCATTGCTAAAAACTGCAACCTAGTGGTTTGCTTCCACCCTATTTTATTTTCTGGCATTAAGAAAATAACAGGCAAAAATTATGTGGAACTTTCGGTACTAAAAGCCATCAAAAATGACATTGCAATTTATGCAGTCCATACGGCTTTAGACAACCATAAAAATGGCGTAAACAAGATTTTTTGTGATGCTTTAGGTTTAACAAATACTAAAATATTGGTTCCGAAGCCTAATTTTATTCAGAAGTTGGTTACCTATACCATTCCAGAAAACGTAGAGAAAGTTCGCAATGCTTTATTTGATGCTGGAGCAGGGAAAATTGGCAATTATGACGATTGCAGTTTTACCTCGCAAGGAATTGGATCGTATATGGGAAATGAAAACAGCAACCCTGAAATTGGGGAACGATTTGAATTTGTTGAAGCACAAGAAATAAAAATTGAAGTAACCTTTGAAAAACATTTGCAAAATAAGATTCTGAAAGCCTTATTTAAAAATCATGTTTACGAAGAAGTTGCTTATGAAATTTACGATTTGCAAAATACCCATCAAAACATAGGTTTAGGAATGGTTGGTGAATTAGAGAAGCCACTATCTGAAATTGAATTTTTACAATTAGTAAAAACCAAAATGCAATGTGGTGGAATTAGACATTCTTCTTTGTTAGGAAAATCGATAAAAAAGGTTGCAGTTCTTGGAGGTTCAGGAAGTTTTGCCATAAAAAACGCAATTCAGGCTGGAGCCGATGTTTTTTTAACAGCAGATTTGAAATACCACAACTTTTATGAGGCTGAAAATCAGATAGTTTTAGCCGATATTGGACATTTTGAGAGCGAAAGGTATACAAAAAATTATATTGTTGACTATCTTAAAGAAAAAATTACTAATTTTGCATTCGTTTTATCGGAAGAAAATACTAATCCAGTTAAGTACTTATAGAAAATGGCTACTACAAAAGAATTAAGCGTTGAAGAAAAATTAAGAGCGCTTTACGATTTACAAATTATCGACACTAGAATTGACGAAATTAGAAACGTAAGAGGGGAATTGCCTTTAGAAGTGGAAGATCTTGAAGATGAAGTAGCGGGTTTGACTACTCGTTTAGAGAAATTACAATCTGACTTGGTTTCTATTGAAGATAGTATCAAATCTAAAAAAACGGCAATTGACAACCATCATTTGGCAATAAAAAAATATGCCGAACAACAAAAAGACGTTCGTAACAATAGAGAATTCAACGCTTTAACAAAAGAAGTTGAATTTCAAGAATTAGAAATTCAATTGGCTGAAAAGCAAATTAAAGAACTTAAGGCTTCTACAGAACACAAAAAAGAAGTAGTTTCAAATTCTAAAGATAAATTAGAACAAAAATCTACTCACTTAAAACATAAAAAAGCGGAATTAAGCGATATTATGTCGGAGACTGAAAAAGAAGAAACTTTTTTAACTCAAAAATCTACTGAATTTGAAGGTTCAATAGAAGAAAGATTGTTAGCTGCTTACAAAAGAATTCGTTCTAGCGTAAGAAACGGTTTAGCAGTTGTTTCAATTGAAAGAGGTGCTTCTGCAGGTTCTTTCTTTACTATTCCTCCACAAACTCAAGTTGAAATTGCTGCCAGAAAAAAAATCATCACCGATGAGCATTCTGGAAGAATTTTAGTAGACGCTGCTTTGGCAGACGAAGAAAGAGAAAAAATGGATAAATTATTCGCAAAAATGTAATATCTTAAATCCCGATTCAATCGGGATTTTTTTATGGAAAAAATTATTCAAAAAATTGTCGCAAAAAGCATTGGGAGCTATATCAACTTATTAAGTTATATAGCACCTAAGCAATCGCTATTGTTGGCTTATAAGTTATTTAGCGAACCTAGAAAAGGGAAAATTAAGCCGGATAGAATTCCGAAAACGTTACAAAAAGCAATCCATCAAAAACACAATTTAAACAATCAAGAATTTCAAACTTACCATTGGGAAGGAAATGAAGAGGTTATTTTGTTGGTTCATGGTTGGGAAAGCAATGCTTCGAGATGGAAAAAACTGCTTCCTTATCTGAAGAAAACAGGAAAAACTATTGTAGCAATAGATGCTCCTGCACACGGATTTAATACGGATAAAGAATTTAATGTTCTTATTTATTCGGAATTCATTAATGAAGTGGTGCAAAAATACCATCCTAAAATTGCAATCGGTCATTCTATAGGCGGCAATGCTTTGGCTTATTATCAAAATCATTATCCGCACCAACTTGAAAAAATGATTTTGCTTGGTGCTCCGAGTGATTTTAAAATCATCATGGAAAATTATTTTAGATTGCTAAGTTTAAATAAAAAGGTGCAAGAGCAATTCAAAAATTATGTTCAAAATAGATTTAATATCGTTATTGAAGATTTTTCTGCTTCCAAATTCTTAGAAGAAACTACTATCCCTGGAATTATAGCTCATGATCAAGAAGATATAGTTGTGCTATTAAAAGAAGGAAACAAAATTGCTGCTGCCTGGAAAACTGCGCAATTCATAGAAACTAAGGGGCTTGGGCACAGCATGCACGATGCCGACTTGTACCAAACTATAGTCGATTTTATAGATTCTTAAATCTAAAAAAACACCAATTTGTTGTAAAGATTTTTATAATTTCAAATTATCTCCTTTTCAAATTGATTACTTTTGTCAAATGGAAGAAAATCTTACACGAATCAATAAATTTTTATCGGAAACTGGCTTCTGCTCCCGCAGAGAAGCCGATAAATTAATAGAACAAGGGAAAGTTACCATTAATGGAGTCGTTCCAGAAATGGGTACTAAAATCACTCCCGATGATGAAGTTCGTGTAGATGGCAAATTGGTAAGAGAAAACCGACAAAAACGAATTTATCTTGCTTTTAATAAGCCGGCTGGAATTGAATGTACCACCAACTTGGATGTAAGAGATAATATTGTTGATTATATTAATTATCAAGAACGTATTTTTCCCATTGGTAGATTGGACAAAGCCAGTGAGGGATTGATTTTCATGACCAACGATGGCGATATTGTAAATAAAATCCTACGTGCTAGAAACAACCACGAGAAAGAATATATTGTAACTGTAAACCGACCAATTACCGATAGATTTATAGATAGAATGGCGAATGGAATTCCAATTTTGGAAACTATTACC
Organism: Flavobacteriaceae bacterium; assembly: GCA_947446865.1. GTDB lineage: Bacteria > Bacteroidota > Bacteroidia > Flavobacteriales > Flavobacteriaceae > Flavobacterium. Next base: position 4,809 of record CANFHX010000054.1, read on the forward strand.
CGAAAATGTAAAGTGGAACAGATAAGCAAATATGTCTTTCGAATTGTGTTAACTCAAGGATTGAACCGACAAATCAGAAGAATGTGTGAGCATCTCGATTATGAAGTTACTGCTTTAAAAAGAACTCGAATTATCAATATTACATTAGATGTTCCGTTAGGAAGGTACCGCCATTTAACGGAGGAGGAAGTTACCGAACTAAACCAATTAATAGAGCCTTCAAGCAAAACAGAAGAAGCAAGTTTCCCGAAAGTAACCCCTAAAATTTCGATTCAACCCCGAAGAGATTTTAGAAATAGATAAAAAAATATGGCAGTGGAAAATAACATCAAAACAGAAATTGAAAGATACCTTAAATACAATTATTCCAAAAAGGATGTAATGACGTATTTAAAAAGAGATGGTTTTAGTGACATTGAAATTGCTGAAAACATTACAATTTTCAACAAAGTAGATTCTAATTATTTTAATAATGCGCTGCATTTTCTGCCTGCATTATTGTTTATAATACTTACTATTTTGGCTGCTTTGGGTCGCTTTTATTCGGCAGAAGATACCTTACAAAAAATAGTAAATATACTTTTAGTTGTAATTTTGGTTTCTATAACTATTGGTTTTAGCAAAAACAAACCTAAATTTATTATCGCGACTGCAGCACTAATCGTGGTTTCTACGCTATATTATAGTTACCTTTTCTTTATAGTTCCGCAAAAAGATGAATTTGGATTTTCGTTGAGTGTTTTCTCTAAAGTTGGAATAATTATTTTGCATCTTTTAACTCTTAGAGGATGTTATAAAATGTATAAAGAAATAGCAACGAAATCATAAAAAAACAAACCCAAGACGCAAATCTTCTTGATTATTTTGCCATTACTAGTAGTAAAATGAATTCAATCTGGATTTATTATTTTGCTTAAAGCGATTTCTTTTTTTAAAATATATGATTTAGACAAATCATTTTCGTTGACACAATTTATAAATTTTAAGAAATCAGAGAAGTTATTTTTATTCCATGCATTATCAGCATCGTTAATATATTGTCTGTTTATCAAACTAGTTGTATAAACTTTTGCTTCATTAAAAGAGTACAATTCAAGTTCATCCAATATTTTTAAATTACCTTCCAATAGTGCATTTCCTTTCCCTGCTAAGAAATGTATGAATTTTTCTGAAAAGTCATTACCATTAATACTTTGTGAACTTTCTCCAAAAAAATCAATATATGTTTTATCTGTTAACTCGCTTAGAAATCCATTTTTCTTTCCTATAAAAACTGATAAAGATTTTTCTTTTTCATCAAAACTGATATTTACCGTAACGAATTCAGATTTATATTTAGTAAAATTTCTTAGACTTTCGTCTATTTCAAATCCATTTATTTCAAATATTGGATTCAGTTTTTTAATGATTTCTTTGTAATTCATAATACTATATACAATTTCACATAAACATATTTATATCTTTTTCTCCATCACAAAATCATCCATTACATAACCATTTCCGATATCTACCACAAGCGAATCGGCAATTTCAAATTGGTTATGCAAATAAAAATCTTTGGCTTTATTGTATTTATTTACATTCAGAATTAATGCGGCATTGGAATTTTTTTTTGCAATTTCTTGGATATGAAGAATCAAATTTTTACCAAATCCTTTTCCTTGAATAGTTGGCAAAACATATAATTTATGAATCTTAGTTTTGTTAGAATTCTGAAAATTAAGTTCATAGGATGCAAATCCGATAAAATCATTATCCTCTTTTGCTAACAAAAAAACGATGTTATTTTTTAGTTGATTTTCTAAAGAATTTAAACTGTACATCATTTCCATCATGTATTCCAATTGCTCTTGCGATAGGATTGCGCCATAGGCATCTGGCCAAATTGCTTTGGCTAAATCTTGAATAATTTCAAGTTGGGAATGCGTTGCAACAGTAAAAGTCATTTTATTTTTTGGCCTTTTTTTGTTCTCTTGCTAAAAGCGTATTTTTCAATAACATAGCAATTGTCATTGGCCCTACTCCACCAGGAACTGGGGTAATAAAAGATGCTTTTTTAGATACATTTTCAAAATCAACGTCACCCACAATTTTGTACCCTTTTTCGGAAGTTTCATCGGCAACACGAGTAATACCAACGTCAATAACCACAACATCATCTTTCACCATTTCGGCTTTAAGATAATTCGGAACCCCTAGTGCCGTGATAATAATATCTGCTTGCGAAGTGATTTGGTTGATGTTTTTGGTATGGCTGTGGGTTAATGTAACAGTAGAATTTCCAGGGAATTGGTTTCTTCCCATCAAGATACTCATTGGTCTACCTACAATATGACTTCTTCCAATAATTACGGTATGCTTTCCATCGGTTGGTACATTGTAACGCTCTAGCAATTCCAAAATTCCGAACGGAGTTGCAGGAATAAAGGTACTCATGTCTAACGCCATTTTACCAAAATTCTCAGGATGGAAACCATCCACGTCTTTGCTAGGATCAATTGCGTTAATTATTTGTTGGGTATCAATTTGTTTTGGTAACGGCAATTGCACTATAAAACCATCGATATCGTCGTTTTTATTTAGTTCTTTAATTTTTTTAAGTAATTCAGTTTCCGAAGTAGTACTTGGCATTTTTACCAAAGTAGATTCGAATCCTACTCTTTCGCAGGCCTTTACTTTACTGCCTACATAGGTTAAACTTGCACCATCGCTTCCTACAATTATTGCAGCAAGATGTGGTACTTTTTCACCATTGTCTTTCATTTTTTGGACTTCGGCAGCAATTTCATTTTTGATATCTTCCGATACTTTTTTTCCGTCTAAAATTGTCATTGTGTAGTTATTTTGTGTGTTGTGTTGTTGTTTATCTACTCAATAAAAAAGACGTGATAAATCACGTCTCTATATTACATTTGTGGCATTCCGCCTTTCATTCCGCCCATCATGCGCATCATGTTTTTTCCTCCTGGTCCTTGCATCATCTTCATCATTTTGCTCATCTGTTCGAATTGTTTCATCAATTGATTTACTTCTTCAATTTTTCTACCAGAACCTTTTGCAATTCTAGTTTTACGTTTCATGTCAATTAAAGAAGGTCTACTTCTTTCTATTGGTGTCATTGAATGGATGATTGCTTCAATATGTTTAAAAGCATCGTCTTCAATTTCAACGTCTTTCATTGCTTTTCCAGCACCAGGAATCATTCCAATCAAATCTTTCATGCTTCCCATTTTTTTGATTTGTTGTATTTGTGACAAGAAATCATCAAAACCGAATTCATTTTTCGCAATTTTCTTTTGTAATTTTCTGGCTTCTTCTTCATCGTATTGCTCTTGCGCTCTTTCTACCAATGACACAACATCTCCCATTCCGAGGATACGATCGGCCATACGTGAAGGATAGAACACATCAATAGCGTCCATTTTTTCACCAGTTCCAACAAACTTAATTGGTTTGTTTACTACTGATTTAATAGTTATTGCTGCTCCACCACGAGTATCTCCATCTAATTTTGTAAGAATAACCCCGTCAAAATTCAATCTATCGTTAAAGGCTTTTGCAGTATTAACCGCATCTTGTCCCGTCATTGCATCCACAACAAACAAAGTTTCTTGAGGCTGAATTGCTTTATGAACGTTAGCAATTTCGGTCATCATTTCTTCATCCACAGCCAAACGACCAGCAGTATCGACAATCACAACATTAAACCCATTTGCTTTAGCATAAGCAATTGCTTTAAGAGAAATGTCAACAGGATTTTTATTTTCAGGTTCCGAATATACTTCTACACCTATTTGATCTCCAACCACATGTAACTGATTGATTGCTGCAGGACGGTAGATATCACAAGCAACTAAAAGTGGTTTTTTGTTCTTTTTTGTTTTAAGATAATTAGCAAGTTTTCCAGAGAAAGTAGTTTTACCAGATCCTTGTAAACCCGACATTAAAATCACAGTTGGATTTCCAGAAAGGTTGATTCCTGCTGCATCCCCACCCATTAATTCGGTCAATTCATCCTTAACCAATTTCACCAATAATTGTCCTGGCTCTAAAGTGGTTAATACGTTTTGTCCCATTGCTTTTTCTTTTACTTTGGTAGTAAAATCTTTAGCAATTTTAAAGTTAACATCGGCATCCAACAAAGCACGACGCACCTCTTTTAAAGTATCGGCAACGTTTACTTCAGTGATTTTTCCGTGTCCTTTTAGGATATGAAATGCTTTATCTAGTTTTTCGCTTAAATTATTGAACATAGAAATCTATTTTTTTGAATTGCAAATATAAGTTTTAGAATTCAGAATTTAGAATTCGGAATTCAGAATTTGTTGTAAATTTTGTTTTTACATTCTTTCGGGAACTTCAATTCCTAAAAGTTGAAATGCTAATTTTATAGTGTCGGACACTTTTTGAGACAATTGCACTCGGAATACTTTTTTAGTTTGATTTTCTTCGCCAAGAATAGAAACCGTTTGGTAGAATGAATTGTATTCTTTTACTAATTCATACGTATAATTGGCAACTAAGGCCGGACTATGATTGCGTGCGGCATCTTGAATGACTTCTGGAAAAAGTGCAACTTGTTTTAAAAGTTCTTTTTCTTTAGGATGCAACGTTTCCTCACCAGCATTCATAACGACAGATTGGAAATCAAAATCTGCTTTTCGCAAAATGGATTGAATTCGGGCATAAGTATATTGAATGAATGAGCCTGTATTTCCAGCAAAATCAACGGATTCTTCTGGATTGAACATCATTGATTTTTTAGGATCTACTTTTAGCATATAATATTTCAATGCTCCAAGTCCGATTGTTTTGTATAATTTGGCTTTTTCGGCATCCGAATAACCATCTAATTTTCCTAATTCTTCAGAAATAGTTTTTGCCGTTGTGGTCATTTCTTCCATCAAATCATCGGCATCTACCACAGTTCCTTCACGAGATTTCATTTTTCCGGAAGGTAATTCTACCATTCCGTAAGATAAATGGTATAGATTGGCTGCCCAATCAAAACCTAATTTTTTCAGAATTAAAAACAATACTTTAAAGTGGTAATCTTGTTCGTTACCCACCGTGTAAACCATTCCGCCAACATCTGGAAAATCTTTAACACGTTGAATTGCGGTTCCAATATCTTGCGTCATATAAACCGCAGTACCATCCGAACGAAGCACAATTTTTCTATCCAAGCCGTCTGGAGTCAAATCAATCCAAACAGAACCATCGGGATCTTTTTCGAATATTCCTTTTTCCAAACCTAATTGAACGACTTCTTTTCCTAATAAATAGGTATTGGATTCGTAATAATAGGAATCAAAATTAACGCCTAAATTTTTATATGTTTGTTCAAAACCATCGTACACCCATTGGTTCATGGTCTTCCAAAGTTTCATAACTTCTGGTTTTCCGGCTTCCCAATCGAGGAGCATTTGTTGGGCTTCAAGTATAATTGGAGCCTGTTTTTTTGCTTCTTCTTCGGTTTTTCCTTGCGCCATTAGAGTGGCAATTTCCGATTTATAAACTTTATCAAATTGTACATAGAAATTTCCAACCAATTTATCTCCTTTCAAACCCGTACTTTCTGGAGTTTGTCCTTCACCAAATTTCTGCCAAGCCAACATTGATTTACAAATATGAATTCCTCTATCATTGATAATTTGGGTTTTGTAAACTTTTTTTCCAGAAGCCTTGATGATTTCGGCAACCGAATAACCCAAAAGATTATTACGAACATGCCCAAGGTGCAAGGGTTTATTGGTGTTTGGCGAAGAATATTCTACCATAACAGCCTTGTTTTCAGTTTGAGTGTCATTTGCGGAAGCAGAAACAAACCCAAAAGTAGCATTGTCTTTTATAGAATTGAAAAAATCAATATAATAACTATCTGAAATTACAATGTTTAAAAATCCTGCAACGACATTAAATTTTTCTACTTCTTTTACATTTTCTACTAAGAAGTTTCCAATTTTAGTTCCAATTTCTACAGGGTTTCCCTTGATAACTTTCAATAAAGGAAAAATTACTACGGTAATATCGCCTTCAAAATCTTTCCTAGTTGCCTGAAATTCAATTTTTTCGATAGTCGTACTGAATTGCTGTTGAATTGCTTCAAAAATGGCTGGAGATAAGATTTTTTGTAGTGACATTGTAGAGATTTTTAAAGGTGCAAAGATAGAATTTTATTGGGAAAATTGCACCTTTCCTTCAAATCAAAAATGGCATAAAAAAACTCGAAAGAAAATTTTCGAGTTTTAATTATATTAATATTACAATATTACCACTTTATAATGGCGCTTGCCCATGTAAAACCACTACCAAAAGCGGCTAAAACGATGGTATCGCCTTCTTTGATTTTTCCTAGTTCCCAGGCTTCGGTTAAGGCAATCGGAATGGATGCTGCTGTGGTATTACCATATTTTTGAATATTATTAAATACCTGATGGTCTTGCAATCCAAATTTTTTCTGAATGAATTGGGAGATTCTTAAATTGGCTTGGTGCGGAATTAACATGTCAATATCGGAAACTTGCAGATTATTGGCTTGCAAAGCTTCGTTAATAACTTCTGTAAATCTAACCACTGCATGTTTAAATACGAACTGCCCATTCATGTGTGGAAAATAACTTTCATCTTCTGGGTTATTATCTGCTAAGATATCGGTAATCCATCTGCCTCCCATACCAGGGGCCAAAACGGCCAACTCTTTTGCATGCTCTCCTTCAGAATGTAAATGGGTAGAAAGTATTCCTTTGGTACTATTTTCTTCTCTGCTTAAAACGGCTGCCCCTGCTCCATCTCCAAAAATCACAGAAACTCCACGACCTCTGTTGGTCATATCCAAACCTAAGGATTGCACTTCGGAAGCCACTACAAGAATATTTTTATACATCCCAGTTTTAATAAATTGATCTGCCACCGACAAAGCATAAACAAACCCTGAACATTGATTTCTTATGTCTAAAGCACCGACCGTTTTCAACCCAAGTTCGTGTTGCAATGCAACTCCGGGACCAGGAAAATAGTAATCTGGTGAAATAGTTGCAAAAACTATAAAATCAATATCTTGATTTGCAACACCCGAGCGATCGATAGCAATTTTGGCAGCCTTCACTCCCATAGAAGTGGTAGTATCTTCTCCCTTTATAATATGCCTTCTTTCTTTTATTCCCGTTCGTTCTTGAATCCACTCATCTGAAGTATCCATAATTTTAGATAAATCATCATTTGTGACAATATTTTCTGGAACGAAATAACCTAGCCCACTTATTTTGGTTTGATACATTATTTTAATTTTTAGCAAAATTGATGCTATAAAATTAATAAATATTCATCTTGAATTAACAAAACATTTACTTAAATAAAAAAGCAGTTACAATAATTACTTGTAACTGCTTTTTTATCAGATAAGTTTATTGTTTTATACCAATAAAATTAGATTTTAGTAACAATGAATTCACTTCGTCTATTTGCTTGGTGCTCTTCTTCGGTACATTTTACTCCGTCGGAACATTTATTTAGTAATTGTGATTCTCCATAACCTTTAGCGGTTAATCTATTTTGTGAAATTCCTTTTTTAATCAACCATTCCATAGTTGAAGATGCTCTATTTTGAGAAAGTATTCTGTTTTTTTCTGCAGATTGACGACTATCCGTATGAGAACGAATATCAATTTCCATTTGAGGATATTGTTCTAAAACATCTAATATTTTTGCTAATTCTACTTCTGCATCAGGACGAATATTGTATTTTCCTAAATCAAAATGTATTAAAGTAATATTAAATTTTTTCATTAAATCATCCCCTTTCTTAATTATTTGGGAAGGTTTTTCTAACGGAATTTCAACATAACTTGACTCATCCTCCATAATTGTTATAGCTTTTGTTTGAGATGGAATGAATTCTTGTTTTTCAACTTTAATATAAAAAACAGTTTTACACTCTTTTAATCCAAAATCAAATTTGCCGTCTTTGTCGGACATTACTTCTTTTAGAGTTTTAAAATCCGCATCCAACAAAGCAACTTTAGCATCTGCTAGAGGCAATCCTGTTTCTTTATCGGTAACTAATCCAGATAAATTTTGTTCGCATTTAGTTATTAATTTTTGAGTTTCTTTCAATTTGTAGATATCATCTCCACCTTTTCCACCTAATCTATTAGACGTAAAATAGCCATATCGAGTTTTATCATTAATTAAAAAAGCAAAATCATCATAAGAACTATTTACTGGTTCTCCAACATTTATTACTTCTCCAAAATTGCCTTCTTTATCCATTTTGGAAACAAAAATATCTAAACCTCCAAGCCCTGGATGACCATCGGATGCAAAATACAATTCTCCATCTGAAGTTACCATTGGAAATGTTTCTCTTCCTTCTGTATTAATTTTATTCCCAAGATTCGTTGGCGCCCCGAAAGAACCATCCAAATTTATTGCAATTTTATATAAATCGGATTGACCTAAAGTTCCTGGCATGTCGGATGCAAAATATAAGGTACTCTCATCAGCACTTAAAGCTGGATGAGCAACACTATAATTATTACTATTGAAAGGCATCTCTTTAATATTGGTCCATTTTTCACCCTCTAAAGTTGCTTTATATAATTTAAGTAAAGTAGTTTTTTCTGTGTCTTTACCTAATTTACCATTAATAAAATTATTTCTAGTAAAATAAACGGTTTTACCATCTTTTGTAAAAACTGGTGAAGACTCATTTACTTTGGAATTAATATCCGAACTGAATTTTTCTGCTTTAGTTAAAGTACCTTCAGCTATAATATCTGCTTTGTATAAATTTGTAAATCCCTCTCCAGTCCACGAGTGACGTCTATTTGAAAAACTGCCGGTATCACGGGCAGATGCGAAAACAATTTTGTTATTTAAAAAAGCACTTCCAAAATCAGAATATTTTGAATTTATTCCAGCATTTTCAACTTTATAACGTCCTGAGTTTTTTTTAATACGTGCTAAATAATCTTTTTGATTAATAGCTAATTTAGCTCTTAAATCAGTTCCTTTTAATTCCTTAAACTTAGCCATCATATCATCTGCCTTAGAATAATCATTAACTTCTTTAAGTGATTGTGCATATCTATAGTAATACTCTGGCTCAATATTTTGGCTAAAAGTAAATAATTCGCCATACCACTTTGCTGCTTTAACTAAATCTGCTTTAAAATAATATGCATTACCAAGCTTTTGCAATAAATCTTGTGATTTGTATCCTTTAGCAACGATACGCTCATAGGTTTTTATAGCATCCACATAAGCAAACTTATCATAAGACTTATCGGCTTTAGCTTCTTTTACTTTTTGTGAAAACATGCTTAATGAAGCAATGCACACAATTACTAAGGATATTTTTTTATAATTTCTCACAACTTTATTATTTTTTAAAAATTTAATAATATTTAATTTCATGATGTTGACTGTATTTAGAAAAATCTTGGAGATACTATCCTGCTTTGTCTATTAAACAATTCAAAACGTAAAAATATTTCATGTGATCCTGAATTATAATGTGCAAGCTTGGTTGTATCTAAATCATACCCATAACCAATATAAAGTCCATCATTAACTTGAAATCCAGCCATTAAACTTCCTGCTGCACTCCATCTCCAAGCTGCTCCTAAAACAAATTTATCATTAAATAAGAAATTTGCTGAAATATCTAATTGTAAGGGTGCACCTTGTACCATTTTCCCTAGAAATGCAGGTTTAAATTTTAAATTAGTACTTAAATCAAAAACGTGACCTCCAATTAAATAAAAATTCATTTTTTCTTTATAGACAGCGTAGTCATTATCACTATAGCGTTTTGTTTCAAAAAAATTAGGAACCGAAAGACCAAAATAAGAATTGTCAGAATGTAAATAAGCACCAGCTCCAATATTTGGAGAAAATTTATTAGTATAACTTTGTAATGAATTATCTGGGCTATAAACATTCAGTTTTGTTGAATCAAAACTAAATAAATCAGCAGATCCTTTAACTCCAAAAGATAATTTATACGTTTCTGATGTTTTAATTGTATAGGATAAATCCATGGAAATATTATTCTCATCAGTAGGTCCAAGTCGATCATTTACAAAAGACAAACCAACACCTAAATTAGTATTTTCTATAGGAGTATTAATAGAGATCGTATTAGTTACTGGAGCTCCATCTAAGCCTACCCATTGGGTTCTATGCAATCCAAAAATACTCATCACTCCTCTTGATCCTGCGTAAGCAGGATTCACGTTAATAGTGTTGTACATGTATTGCGTGTATTGTGCATCTTGTTGCGAATAGCTCACTAAACCCGCTAACATTAAAGCGAAAATAAAAAATTTTGTTTTCATATTGTTTATTTTAATCTGAGTAGTTTTTTATACTACTCAGATATTTTAATAATTATCTTATAGCGTTAAATAAAGGAATCCTGTTTTAGTTGAATCGTTACCATTAAAGTCTTTATATTTTAGAACATAATAATAAGTTCCGTTTGGCAAAGGCTCCGATTTGTTTATTGTAACTCTTCCTTCAGAATAACCTCTAAATGCTTTAGTACTATTATCATAACCTTGAGTTTCGTATACTTTTACTCCCCAACGGTTGTATATTTCAATTGAATTATCCGTGTAACATTCTAAACCTTTAATAAACAAATAATCGTTATTTCCATCATTATTTGGAGTTACTGCATTAAAAACATCCACTTTACATGCTTTAATAGGTAATACAGTTCCATTATCTCCAGTAATACTAGTACTATCTGATAAGTCATGTACAATATTACCTGTTGGAGAAGTTCCATAAACCGTAGCTTGGTTAGTTACACTTTCATTAATTACATCTTGTGTAGTTATTGTATAAACTCCTGTGAAGGAAGTTGAATCAACTCCACCTGCGCCTAAAGAAATTGGACCACCTGACATAACGACTCCTGGTAATGGATCATTAATTGTAATATTAGTTAATGGAACTAAACCCGTATTTGTAATTACAAATGTATAAATAATTTTCTCCCCCACTTGTGCAAATCCATCATGATTTAAATCATCTAGATGTGCTGTTTTAATTAATGCAATACTTGCACAAGAAGCGTTATTAAATACATTAATAACTGCAGGTGCAGATGTTAGAGAAGTACATACCCCAGATGAAGCAGTTACAGTATAACTTCCTGATGGTGCAGTTACTGTATTACCAACTATTGTTACTCCTGTTGCTGGAGTTACAGCATAAGTATAAGCTGCATTGTAATTAGTAATTGTGAAACTTCCTGTGGCAACACTACATGTCGGTTGAGTTACAACACTCAATGTAGG
>CANFHX010000055.1 GCA_947446865.1 Flavobacteriaceae bacterium
CCTTGGAACAAATATTCTAAAGATAATTTCGATTTAAAACATGCTCAAAAAGTATTAGATCGCGACCATTTTGGATTAGAAGATGTAAAAAAACGAATGATTGAGCATCTTGCAGTTTTGAAATTGCGTAACGATATGAAATCGCCAATTATCTGCTTGACAGGACCTCCAGGAGTTGGAAAAACTTCTATTGGAAAATCTGTTGCAGAAGCTTTAGGTAGAGAATACGTACGTATTTCTTTAGGTGGATTGCGGGATGAAGCAGAAATTCGCGGACATAGAAAAACCTATATTGGTGCTATGCCTGGTAGAATTATTCAAAGTATTAAAAAAGCAACTACTTCCAATCCGGTATTTATATTGGACGAAATAGATAAACTTTCGGTAAGTAATCAAGGGGATCCTTCTTCGGCATTGCTAGAAGTTTTAGATCCAGAACAAAACAATTCGTTCTACGATAATTTCCTAGAAATGGGTTACGATTTATCGAAAGTCATGTTTATTGCAACTTCAAATTCCATGTCAACTATTCAACCAGCCTTGAGAGATAGAATGGAAGTCATCAACATGACAGGATATACCACGGAAGAAAAGGTAGAAATTGCTCGACAACATTTATTTACAAAACAATTAAAAGAACACGGCTTAACTACTAAAAATTTAACTATTGGTAAAAAACAATTTGAAAAAATTGTGGAAGGTTATACCCGTGAATCTGGAGTTAGAAGTTTAGAACAAAAAATCGCACAAGTAATTCGATATGCTGCCAAATCGGTTGCGATGGAAGAAGAATATAATAAAAAAGTTACTGATGAAGATATTGTAAAAATTCTAGGTGCTCCAAAATTAGAACGCGATAAATCCGAAGGAAATGAAGTTGCTGGAGTAGTTACTGGTTTGGCTTGGACATCCGTTGGAGGAGATATTCTTTTTATTGAATCCCTGATTTCCAAAGGAAAGGGTATTCTTACCTTAACTGGAAATTTAGGTACGGTTATGAAAGAATCGGCAACAATTGCGATGGAATATATTAAAGCAAATGCTGAAATTTTTGGATTAAATCCGGATGTAATCTCTAAATATAACATCCATCTTCACGTTCCAGAAGGAGCAACGCCTAAAGACGGACCAAGTGCTGGAATTGCCATGTTAACCTCTTTGGTTTCGTTGTATACCCAACGCAAAATCAAAAAAGGATTAGCAATGACTGGCGAAATCACCCTTCGTGGTAAAGTATTACCGGTAGGTGGAATTAAAGAAAAAATACTTGCGGCTAAAAGAGCCAACATTAAAGAAATCATCCTTTGCCAGGAGAATAAAAGTGATATAGAAGAAATAAAAGCGGATTATCTGGTAGGATTGACCTTTCATTATGTAAAAGAAATGAGTGAAGTTATTGCGCTTGCATTAACTAACGAGAAGGTAAAAAACGCTAAGATAATAGATTAATAAGTACTTAATAGAATCCAAAAGGCATGAGAATTTTACTCCCATGCCTTTTTTATTTTCACTTTTGTCTTAACTTTAAAAATAATATCTTCGCATTCTCGTTATAGGTTAAGTTTAGTACCGATTTTAGTATGATTAAAAAACTATTTATCTCTTTTGTATTGCTTTTTTGCACCATGACTTATGGGCAAATAGGAGGTAAGTCGGTATACCAATTTCTAAATTTGGTAACCTCACCAAGGCAGGCTGCTTTGGGTGGAAAAGTCTTAACTATTTTTGACGAAGATGTGAACCAAGCACATTTTAATCCCGCAACAATTAATCCAGAAATGGATAACCATCTTGCCGTTAATTACGGTAGTTATTTTGGAGCCGTTTCTTATGGAACTGCCGCTTATGCTTATACTTATGACCGTCATTTGCAAACTTTGCACGTTGGTGTAAACTATGTAAATTATGGTAAATTGGATGGTTATGATGAAAACGGCACTGCAACTTCTTCTTTTACAGGTAGTGAAATGGCGCTTTCTATGGGATATTCTTACAACGTTCCGTATACCGATTTTTATTTTGGGGGTAATGCTAAATTTATTTCTTCTTCTTTAGAAAGTTACACGTCTTATGGCGCTGCAGCCGATTTAGGTGCTTTGTTTATTGATAAACGAAATGATGTAAACTGGGCTTTGGTGGTGCGAAATATTGGAACCCAAATAACGACCTATTCAGGAACTCGAGAAAAATTACCTTTGGAAATTTTGATAGGAGTTTCGCAAGAAGTAGAAAATGTTCCTTTGCGATGGCATTTAACGTTAGAAAATCTGCAACAATGGAATATTGCATTTTCCAATCCCAACAGAGCGATAAGCAGTATTGATGGTTCAGTAACTCCCGAAAAAGTTGGTTTTATGAACAATGCGCTTCGCCACGTGGTTTTTGGAGGCGAATTGTTTCCTAAAAAAGGTTTCAATTTGCGATTTGGATATAATTTCCGACGTGCAGAAGAATTGCGAGTGGTAGACCAACGTAATTTCTCGGGGATTTCTTTAGGTTTCGGATTGAAAATGGGAAATATCAAATTCAATTATTCCTATTCCAGATATTCCTTGGCAGGAAATACAAGTCTTTTTGGCTTGACCATGAATTTTCAAGATTAGATTTTAGTTTCTTAAAACCTTACCTATCTTTGTTAAAATAAAACTTAGTATACTTAGCGCCTTTATGGCATCGGAAATATGAAAAAAATTACTATTGCCATTGACGGTTTTTCCTCTACTGGAAAAAGTACTTTAGCCAAACAATTAGCCAAACATTTAGGATATATCTATGTAGATACCGGAGCAATGTATCGTGCTATCGCTTTATTTGCAATGGAAAACGGCTATATTTCTAAAGATTTTTTAGATAAAGAATCCTTAGTAAACAGTCTTCCAAGTATTAAATTACATTTCCAGTTCAATGCCGATTTAGGTTTTGCTGAAATGTATTTGAATGAGGTGAATGTAGAAAATGAAATCCGAACGATTGCCGTTTCTAGTTTTGTAAGTAAAATTGCCGAAATTTCGGAAGTTCGTGCCAAATTGGTAGAACAACAACAAGAAATGGGCAAGAATAAAGCCATTGTAATGGATGGAAGAGATATTGGAACCGTAGTTTTCCCAGATGCCGAATTGAAAATATTCATGACTGCTAGTCCAGAAACTCGTGCCCAAAGACGATTTGACGAATTACAAGCCAAAGGCGATGCTGTAACTTATGAAGAAGTATTAGCAAACGTACAAGAACGAGATTACATAGACACCCACAGAGATGATTCTCCGCTAGTAATGGCTGAAGACGCAATAGAGATTGATAATTCGTATTTAACTCGTGAGGAGCAATTTGATGCAGTTTTAGAATTAGTTGAAGAAAAAATTAATACCTAAACTAAAATATTTCAAATCCCAAATTCCAAAAAATAATTTAAACATAATTTTTTGGAATTTGGGATTTGTCATTTGGAAATTTAGATAATAATAGTAGATTTACAATCTATTTACAAAAACCTAACACTATTATGAATATAAAGTTCAAATTAACTTTAATGAGTTTCCTACAATTTTTCGTTTGGGGGGCTTGGTTGATTACCGTTGCAAATTATTGGTTTGGAACAAAACACTGGAGTGGTGCCGAATTTGGTGCTATCTTTTCTACATTAGGATTGTCTTCCATTATCATGCCAGCTTTAACAGGTATTATTGCTGACAAATGGATTAATGCCGAAAAATTATACGGAATTTTGCATATTTTAGGGGGTATTGCATTATTGTACCTTCCTCAAGTGGAAGATCCAACTACTTTTTATTATGTCATTTTTGCTGCAATGTTGTGCTATATGCCAACTATTTCCTTGTCTAATTCTATTGCATATAATATATTAAAAACAAATAATTTTGATGTGGTGAAAGTTTTCCCTCCTATACGTGTATGGGGAACAATTGGATTTATTGCGGCTATGTGGATAACCAACTTAACCGGAAATAAAGCATCTTATAACATGTTTTATTTTTCGGCTATTGCAGCATTTGTATTAGGTATTTATTCGTTTACACTGCCTAAATGTCCACCTCAGAAATTAATAGCTACCGATGCTTCTTTAGGAGAAAAATTAGGATTAAATGCTTTTAAATTATTCGGAACTTACAAAATGGCTTTGTTTTTTATTTTCTCGATGTTTCTTGGAGGTGCCTTGCAGTTAACCAATATGTATGGCGATGTTTATTTGTCTGAATTTTCTAAAGTTCCGCAATATGCCGATTCATTTGTAGTAAAATATTCGACTATCATTATGTCGATTTCTCAAATATCAGAAACCCTATTTATCTTGGCAATACCGTTTTTCTTAAAACGTTTTGGCATCAAACAAGTAATGTTAATTTCGATGTTGGCTTGGGTATTGCGTTTTGGATTATTTGCTTATGGAAATCCAGTAGATGGTTTATGGATGATAATTGTATCCTGTATTGTTTACGGAATGGCATTCGATTTCTTTAATATTTCGGGCTCTTTGTTTGTAGAAACAACAACCGATTCTAAAATTCGTTCTTCGGCGCAAGGTTTATTTATGATGATGTCCAACGGATTTGGAGCATTCTTTGGAGGATTATTGAGCGGAATAGTGATTGATAAATTCTTCACTCATGATGGAATAAGAGATTGGCACAACATATGGCTTGCCTTTTCAGGATATGCCCTAGTAATTGCAATATTGTTTGCTGTTTTCTTTAAGCACAAACACAATCCAGAGGAAGTGGCGAATGTTAGTCATTAAAATAAAAATACAAAACCCGATAATTGTGATTATCGGGTTTTTTGATTCCATATTTAAGCGTTAAATTTTTTATAATTCATATACCATCAGTCCACTACGGAACTTTGGTTCAATATAAGTACTTTTTGGAGGCATAATTAAATTGTTGTCTGCTAAGGCTTTAATTTCCGAAATATCGGAAGGATATAACATAAAGCCAACTTCAAATTCGCCTTCATCCACTAATTCTTTTAGAGTTAGTATGGATTGTTTTCCAGGTATGTATTCAATGCGTTCGTCGTTTCGTAAATCTTCAATTCCGAGAATGGGTTGTAGGACTTTATCATACAAAATTTGAGCATCAAGATTTTCTAAGATTTCATTTTTGTTATTATTGCTGAAATTACCTTTGCCTCCTTGTTTGTAAAATAAGGCATAGAAACTACCATCTAAATACATTCCGAATTCAAACTTACTTTGGGGTTTCCACAATTCTTGTTCTTTAGGAATTATAATAAAATGTTCGGTTAATTTATCCAGAAAATCTTCTTTAGAATTGCTATTCAAATCCCGAACAATTCTATTGAATTCATAAATTTTCACATTGCTTTCGGCAATTAAAAAACTCATAAAATAATTTAGTTTTCCATTTTCTAAAGCTACATTTTGGTCGAATAATAATTCTGCTGAAGCCGAACGGTGGTGTCCATCGGCAATATACAATTCAGGAATAGTTTCAAATTGTTTTTGCAGCCAATTTATTTCTGTTTCCGAGTCTACTTTCCAAAGAGTATGTTTTTCTTTATTGGTAGTCGAAAAATGGTATATAGGTTGTTCTTTTTTCTTTTCAGAAATCCAGTTGTTTATCTCTAAATTATCGGGATAAGTTATCAAAACTGGTTCGGTATTGAACCCTGTTTGTTGTAAATAATCTTTAAATAATTCCACTCGATACTGCAAGGTATCTTCGTGTTTCTTAATGACATTATTCTTGTAATCTTCTATAGAAGTTCCAGCCACAATTCCGGTAAACGATTGCGATTTAGTTTGAATTTGATACAAAAAGAAAGCAGGTTTTTCATCTTCCAAAAAGATGCCTTCGTTTTTGAAATCTTGGTATTTAAGAGCCACCCCCTTAAAACGCTTGTCTAAAGTAATTTTTTGCGAATGTACATACGCCGGATTAATGACATGCAAAAACGAATACGGATTGAAATCCAACCACGAAGCAAGTTCAGCAGGCGAATAATCGTCGTAGTTTCTGCAGGTAACCAAAGCTACTTTATCTGGCGTAGGACGAACAGCTTGGAAGGGGATTATTTTGGACATAATTTAGTGTTCAGTGATCAGTGATCAGTGTTCAGATATCAGTGTTGAGTATCCAAACTGAACACTGAACACTGTATACTGAGCACTCTTATTTAAACTGTTTAGAAATTTTCTCCGCTTTTTTACTTTCGGTATAATCATAGAAACCTTCTCCAGATTTCACTCCAAGTTTTCCAGCCATAACCATATTAACTAATAGTGGGCAAGGAGCATATTTTGGATTTTTGAATCCGTCGTACATCACATTTAATATCGATAAACAAACATCTAAACCTATAAAATCAGCAAGTTGTAAAGGTCCCATTGGGTGTCCCATTCCAAGTTTCATTACGGTATCAATTTCGTTTACGCCAGCAACTTTATTATAGAGAGTTTCAATTGCTTCATTAATCATTGGCATTAAAATTCGGTTAGCCACAAAACCAGGATAGTCATTCACTTCAGTAGGTGTTTTTCCTAATTTTATAGATAAATCCATGATTATTTTAGTTACTTCATCGGAAGTAGTATAACCACGAATAATCTCCACTAATTTCATAATTGGCACTGGATTCATAAAGTGCATTCCGATAACTCTTTCAGGATGTACTACTTGAGCTGCTATTTGAGTTATAGAGATAGAAGAAGTATTGGTTGCTAAAATCACATTGTGATCGCAAATTTCACTTAATTGCTTGAAGATGTTTAGTTTTAAATTCACATTTTCTGTCGCAGCTTCTATCACTAAATCGGTTCCAACTACACCATCTTTAATATCGGTGTATGTAATTATGTTTCCAATGGTTTTATGTTTGTCCTCTTCGGTAATGGTTCCCTTAGCCACCATTCTATCCAAGTTGGAGGCAATGGTTGCCATTCCTTTTTCTAGGGATTTTTCAGAAATATCGATAAGTTTTACGGTGAATCCGCTTTGTGCAAAAGTATGTGCAATTCCGTTGCCCATAGTTCCTGAACCTATTACTGCTATTGTTTTCATTTGAAAGATTATGTGTTTATAAGTTTATTAGTTTAGTTTGTCGTTCTGATAGGAATCTATTAAAATTTTGTAATCAATTATTTAGATGGCAGTTTTTCAAACCATTAAGGTATTAAGTTTCATTAAGACTTAATTTTTCTTAATGCCTTAATGGTTCAATTTTTATTTTTCATTCATACTATCAATAATCCTATAGGCCACTCGCAAGGCTTCTGTTCCGTCTTGCAAAGTAACAATTGGGGTAGTATTATTTGTAATTGCATCTGCAAAAGATTCCAATTCATCTAAAATAGCGTTATTGGGTTCTACTTCTGGATTTGCAAAATAAATTTGTTTCTTTTCGCCTTCGGCATTTTGTAAAATCATGTCAAAATCTCCAGGAACTTCTGGTGCCTCTTTCATTTTTACGACTTCGCAAATCTTATCTAAATAATCTACTGATATGTAAGCATCCTTTTGAAAAAAACGTGATTTACGCATGTTTTTCATCGAAATTCTACTCGAAGTAATGTTGGCCACACAACCATTTTCAAATTCAATTCGAGCATTTGCAATATCTGGCGATTGACTCAAAACCGAAACGCCACTGGCATGAACGGCTTTCACTTTCGATTTTACCACACTCAATATAGCGTCAATATCGTGAATCATCAAGTCTAAAACCACAGGAACATCGGTACCACGAGGGTTGAATTCGGCCAAACGATGGGTTTCAATGAACATCGGACTTTCAATCATGTCTTTCACCGCAATAAACGCAGGGTTGAAACGCTCTACATGCCCAACTTGTCCTTTTACATTGTATTCTTTAGATAAGGTAATGATTTCTTCGGCTTCAGCAACAGTAGTAGCAATTGGTTTTTCAATAAAAACATGCTTGCCACTTTTAATGGACACTTTTGCACATTTGTAATGCGAAAGGGTAGGAGTTACAATATCAATAATATCCACAGCATGAATTAATTTGGCAATGGTATCAAATTGTTTATATCCAAATTCCGCAGCAATTTTAGCTCCGTTTTCTTGATTTTCGTCATAAAAACCAACCAATTCGTATTTGTCCGATTGTTGTAATAATCGTAGATGTATTTTTCCGAGGTGCCCGGCACCTAAAACGCCAACTTTAAGCATAGAATAAAATTTTATCAAAAGTACTAATTATTAAATAAATTACAATGGTAAAATAATAGTGCTATTTATTGGAATTTGGAATTTGAAAATTAGAATTTAAAAGTTATTTTTACAGAAATATAATTACTTACCCATTGAAAGATACGAATAAGCACCAAGGACTTCGAAATCAACTTGCTAAATTATTAGAAGATAAAGGAATAATCGATAAAAATGTGTTGGAAGCCATAAAGAAAATTCCGCGCCATTTATTTTTAAATTCCAGCTTTGAAGATTTTGCATATCAAGATAAGGCATTTCCTATTGGTGCAGGGCAAACCATCTCGCAGCCCCATACCGTTGCTTTTCAGAGCCAACTTTTGGAAGTAAAAAAAGACCAAAAAATATTAGAAATAGGAACTGGAAGTGGCTATCAAACAGCAGTTTTGTGTTTGCTTGGCGCAAAAGTATATTCAGTAGAACGTCAAAATGAATTGTTTAAAACCACGTCTGCATTATTACCAAAATTAGGAATTCGACCAAAACATTTATCCTTTGGCGATGGCTATAAAGGTTTGCCAAATCATGCGCCATTCGATAGTATTATTGTTACCGCTGGAGCGCCAATTATTCCGCAAGCCCTAATGGCGCAATTAAAAATAGGAGGGAAGCTAGTGATTCCGGTTGGAGATAAAGACCAAATTATGACCATGCTCATCCGAAAAAACGAAACCCAATTTGAAAAACATGAATTTGGGGATTTTAAATTCGTCCCTTTATTAGAAAATAAAAATTAAACCAAAACCCATCACTGTAAATCGTAACAGGATGGGTTTTTTATTTACTAATAATGTCTAAATAACGTTGCATACACTCTTTTTCAATTTGAGCAATCAAAAGAATAAAATCTTCTTTATTACCTGATGTTTGTGCCGTTTCCAACGATTGATAATATTGCATTCGAGTTTCATAATCACCTTTAATATTGGCAATTACATAACCATTTTGCAATAATATCAAGTTCATTATCAATCTAGAAGTTCTACCATTGCCATCTATAAAAGGATGTATTGTCACCAAACGCTCGTGCATTTCAGCAGCTAAAATAACAGGATGTAATTTATTTTTATTTTCTTCCATCCAAAGGAAATAATCTTCCATTTGCTTTGGTACCAAAAAAGGTTGTGGTGGCATGTGGCTACTACCTTTTATCATCACTTGAACCTTTCGATAACGACCAGCATCTTCTGGAATAATCCCTCTTAATATGAGGTTATGAACCGAAAGAAGTTCTCGTTCATTAAAAGAAAAATTGCGTTCTATTAATTGTTTAATATAAGCAACTGCTTCTACATGGTTAATGGCTTCTAGATGTTCTCGCATGCTTTTTCCAGAAATTGTCAACCCTTCATTAATTACCAAATCAGTTTCCCTAAGGGTAAGGGTGTTTCCTTCAATTCGGTTACTTTCAAAGGTGTATTCTAGTTCTAATGCTTGCGCAATTCTAAAACTATCCAACTCTCTAAATTTATTTAAAGCAGCTTTTAAAGCATCAATCTCATCCAGTACCGTTTTTAAGTTAGTTGAAATTATAGATTTTCGAGAAATATAACTATTTTCGATAGCTTCACTAACCATAGTCATGGCTCTTAGTGCTAAATTATCCTCGCCAATTTCATACAATATTCTTTCTTTAAGCCATAACACCATTAAGGTTTCATAATCTATTTCTAAAACTTGTGCCAATTTAGCAACTTGGTCACGGGTTGGTTTTCTAGTTCCATTTTCAAATTTACTAATCAATGCTTGATCAATACCAATAAGTTGTGCTAACTCACGAGTTTTAATATTTTTTTGTTCTCTTGCATTTTTTAATGAAGTTTTCATCTTGATGACTTTTTATTTCAAGACAAATTTAGTCATAATTTTTTAAGAAAAAAAATATTTTACTTTTTTATCAGAATTATTTAAAATCTTTTTTGATTCGCGCCAAGTCGCGTTTGGTGTCTTGCTCTTTTAGGGATTCCCGTTTGTCGTAAGTTTTTTTACCTCTGCAAAGTGCAATTTCAAGTTTGGCAAGACCTTTTTCGTTAGTAAACAATCTAAGTGGAACTATCGTTAAACCTTTAGATTCAACACTTCGGGCAAGTGATTTTAGTTCTTTTTTGTTTAATAAAAGTTTACGTTCGCTTCTCGATTTATGATTGAATTGATTTCCGAAAGCATATTCTTCTATATAAGTATTGATTGCAAAAAGTTCATTGTTGCTAAATTCACAAAAACTTTCGGCAATTTGAGCTTTTCCTAATCGAATAGATTTTATTTCGGTACCAGTTAAAACAATTCCAGCCGAAAAAATTTCGATTATTTCATAATCAAATCGAGCTCTTTTGTTAAGTATGTTGGCAACTTTTATCATCAGACTACAAAAGTACTAACAAATTAATGAAACAAAAAGTAAAAAAAACAAGAAATAAATCCTTTTCAAAAGTAACTTTAAAAAATAAGTGACAATTTGACATTTTTACAGAAATGGCAGTACTTTTGCAATCCGATAAATCGGAATAAAATAAGCCATGAACTTCAAAGATATATTTAAAAACAAAAGCACGATGAGTACGGACAAAACGGATAAAGAAATTGTTGAAAACGAAATTAACCTTCCAACAGAAGAAAACCCAACCGAAGAAAATCCTTCAGTTAATGGCGCTACAGGAGTTGAACCTGAAGTAGAATTAACTTTAGAACAACAATTACAAGCAGATTTAGCAAATGAAAAAGACAAACATTTACGTCTTTTTGCCGAATTCGAAAACTATAAAAGACGTACAACCAAAGAACGTATCGAATCCTTTAAAACTGCCAACCAAGAAGTTTTACAAGCCATGTTGCCAGTTTTGGACGATTTTGACAGAGCCCTTGTCGAAATTTCTAAATCCGAAGACAAAGCCATGTTACTTGGAGTGGAATTAATTCATGAAAAATTTAAATCTACCCTTTTTTCTAAAGGACTAGAAGAAGTAGAAGTTAGAAAAGGAGATGCTTTCAATGCTGATTATGCCGAAGCAATCACCCAAATTCCTGCACCAACCGCAGACTTAAAAGGAAAAATTGTAGATGTACTTGAAAAAGGATACAAATTAGGAGACAAAATTATTCGTTTCCCTAAAGTAGTTCTAGGGAATTAATTCCAACTAGTGTCATCCCGAACGCAATAGCGGGACTTTAATTCAATATTTAAAATGAAAAAAGATTTTTACGAAATATTAGGCATCTCAAAAAGCGCCACACCCGAAGAAATAAAAAAGGCCTACCGCAAAAAAGCGTTAGAATTTCACCCAGATAAAAATCCGGGAGATGCTGCAGCCGAAGAAAATTTCAAAATGTGTGCTGAAGCCTATGAAATATTAAGTGACCCAAATAAAAAAGCCAAATACGATCAATACGGTCACCAAGCCTTTGATGGTGGCGGTGGTGGTGGTGGCGGTCACCACATGAACATGGACGATATTTTCAGCCAGTTTGGAGATATTTTTGGTGGAGGTGGTTTCGGCGGCTCTTTTGGTGGCGGTGGATTCGGAGGAAACTCTGGAGGACAACGTCGCGTAAAAGGAAGCAACCTTCGTATTAAAGTGAAACTTACCCTAGAAGAAATTGCCAATGGCGTTGAGAAAAAGGTAAAAGTTAAACGTAAAATACAAGCGCCTGGCGTAAAATATAAAACTTGTTCTACTTGTAATGGGCAAGGGCAAGTACTTAGAGTAACCAACACCATTTTGGGTAGAATGCAATCTGCAGCAACCTGCACTGTTTGTGGTGGTTCTGGACAAACTATCGAAAGCAAGCCAACCAACGCCGATGCATACGGAATGATAATGGAAGACGAAACTGTATCCATAAAAATTCCTGCAGGAGTAGTAGACGGAATGCAACTTAAAGTTTCAAGCAAAGGTAACGATGCTCCTGGAAACGGTATTCCAGGCGATTTAATTGTTGCTATTGAAGAATTAGAACACGAATTTTTAAAACGCGAAGGAGAAAATCTTCACTTCGATTTATACATTAGTTTTCCAGAAGCAGCCCTAGGAGTTTCTAAAGAAATTGAAGCCGTGAACGGAAAAGTACGAATCAAATTGGAAGAAGGAATCCAATCGGGTAAAATATTGCGTTTAAAAGGTAAAGGAATCCCTAGCCTTAATAGTTACGGAAGCGGCGATTTATTAGTACATGTAAATGTATGGACTCCTAAAACCTTAAATAAAGAACAACGTATTTTCTTTGAAAATTCACTTACCGACGAAAATTTCATACCACATCCTGAAAAGGGAGACAAATCTTTCTTTGATAAAGTAAAAGACATGTTCTCATAATTTTTTTTTTGCAATTAATTTTGCAATTTTTCCCATCCTTGTTTCTTAATAAGGGTGGGTTTTTTTTGTAACAAAACATTCGAATTAAATACTAATTCTTTACATTTACAAAATGCAATAACAATGTCAAAAGTCAATTGCAAAATTCAATTACAATAATAAATATAATACACTCCGATTCCTTCTCCCTCTCCTTTGGAGAGGGTCGGGGAGAGGAAAAATAATAAAACTATTTCCTATTTATTACAGGGATAATATATAACACACCATTAAATTTTGAAATTTAATACAATTTATGAGCAACATACTCGAAGTACACAAAGTAGTAAAGCAATACGGCAATTTTACTGCGCTTAATGAAGTCTCTTTATCCATCCCAAACGGAAGTATTTATGGACTATTAGGTCCTAATGGTGCCGGGAAAACTTCCTTAATTCGTATTATCAACCAAATTACCATGCCCGATAGTGGCGAGATTATTTTGGATGGAAAATTACTAAAACCCGAAGACGTGCAATACATTGGCTACATGCCCGAAGAACGAGGTTTGTACAAATCAATGAAAGTTGGCGAGCAATGTTTGTATTTGGCACAACTAAAAGGTTTGTCTAAGCACGATGCTAAAACCCAACTTGAATATTGGTTTGAACGATTGGAAATTCAAGGTTGGTGGAACAAGAAAATTGAAGAACTTTCTAAAGGAATGGCACAGAAAATCCAGTTTGTGGTTACGGTTTTGCACAAACCTAAATTGCTAATTCTAGACGAACCTTTTTCCGGTTTTGACCCCGTAAATGCCAATTTAATTAAAGACGAAATTATCGAATTGAACAAACAAGGAACTTCGGTTATTTTTTCTACCCACCGTATGGAAAGTGTAGAAGAAATGTGCGACCACATTGCTTTAATTCACAAATCGAATAAATTGATTGAAGGCAAACTAACCGATGTTAAAAAACAGTTCCGCACCAATAGTTACGAAGTAGGAATTCTTAGCGAAAACAGCGAAGGTTTATTAAAAGAATTATCGGAAAAATTCACCCTTTCCACCACCGATTTCAAATCCCTAAACGACGAACTAAAACTAGAAATTCAACTCGGAACCACGGCTCCTAATGAACTACTACAACTTTTACTGCAACGTGGGCAAGTAACCCATTTTATGGAAAAAATCCCTAGTGTAAACGATATTTTTATTAAAACAGTAACCGAATAAAATAAATAATTTTCAAATTCCAAATTCCAAAATCATTGGAATTTGGAATTTAAAATTTGGAATTTAAAATTTATGAGCAAATTAGCACTAATAATAAGAAGAGAATTTATTGCCAAAGTCCGCAATAAATCATTTATCGTAATGACGTTTTTAAGTCCGTTACTGTTTGTAGGAATTGGGGTCTTTGTGGGCTATTTAAGCACCATGAAATCCGAAATGAAAACCATCGTAATTCACGATGCCACCGGACGATTTGTAAACGAATTCAAAAGCGATAAAGAATACAAATACCTCAATTTATCCAGCGTCGATTTAAAGATTTTAAAAGACAGCATCGTTAAAGAAAGTTACCAAGGACTATTAGTAATTCCCAATAGCACCGACAATACTATCTTACAAAACAAGGTGCAATACATTTCTAGCGATAGCCCAAGCGTGACCTACATCAACGATTTAGAAGACGTTATTGCCAAGAAAATCACCTCCGAAAACTTCCAAAGAGAAGGTCTTGACACCCTAAAAATCAATAAAGCCAAAGCCAATGTTTCCATCAGTCTTACCAAAGCCTCTGGCGAAGCGGCATTAAAAGGGCTTAACGAAATCAAAATCATCATAGGTGGCGCCTTTGGTTATCTTATTATGATGTTCATCATTTTATACGGAAATATGGTAATGCGCAGCGTCATTGAAGAAAAAACCTCCCGAATTATTGAGGTCATTATTTCCTCCGTAAAACCATTCCAATTAATGATGGGAAAAATCATCGGAACCTCCTTAGCAGGAATCCTACAATTTCTCATTTGGGCCCTTCTTGGCTTGACCGCAATGTTCGTTATGTCTTCCGTTTTCGGAGTACAAATGGGTGCCAATTCTGGAGCACAAACCCAAGCGCTACAAGCAGCACAACACCAAATGGGTGGCGAATTACAAATGTATTTAAAAGAAATCTGGAACCTACCAATAGCCACCATCCTAATATGTTTTATCATTTATTTCATAGGCGGTTACTTTCTGTACAGTTCCTTTTATGCCTCCATCGGAGCAGCAGTCGATAACGAAACCGACTCCCAACAATTTCTTTTACCCATCATTATGCCTTTAATTTTAGGAGTTTACATCGGTTTTTTCACCGTCATGAACGATCCCCACGGCACCATCGCAACCGTATTTTCCATGATACCATTAACCTCCCCAATCGTCATGATGATGCGAATTCCGTTTGGAGTGCCATGGTGGCAAATTGCAATTTCCGTAACCTTATTATTTGGCACCTTCCTCGGAGTAGTATGGTTTGCCTCCAAAATTTACCGTGTCGGAATCTTAATGTATGGCAAAAAACCATCTTGGAAAGAACTATATAAATGGCTTAAATATTAATAATTTGTAGCGAATGGCTTGGGCATTTTAGTAAACGTCTTTCCCGCTTTTCGTTCCAATCTGTCATTGCGAGGCACGAAGCAATCCAATTGCACTTTTCGTTATCGCAATGCCAGGATTTCCACTTCAATCGGGGCTATATTGGTTCTGTCTTTTGTGAAAATAGGATTATCCACCACCTTGTCATTCCGACGCAGGAGGGCACGAGCGATAGCGAACTGGCGAAGCAATCTCATCATTAAATTAGAATTAAAAAAAAACACTTACTCAAACAATAATACATCCTTTTCCTACAAATAAAAAATAATTTATATATTTGTTAAGTTAAATGTTTAAGAATCAAATATATTGAGATGAAATATATATATATAATAATATTAATTAGTCTAGCTAACTTTTCCTACTCGCAAGATTCTCGTCTTTTTGATAATTATTGGTATCTAACCAATTTTATTGAAAATGGTGTTACTAATATCCCACCAACTTCCACTATGGGAATTAGTTTTAACTCCCAGATGCTAAATGCACACGCTTGTCTTGATTTATCTGCAAATGTTACTTTTGAGAATAATGCAACAAATTTTTCGGCAACAAATTTTTCTTATTGTTTATGTATTTGTACTTATCCCCCAGCCGAAGCATATGAAAACAACAAGTACTTCCCATTTCTAAACCATTTAAATGGAAATCCATCTACAACTAGTAATTTTACCTACACTATTGCTGAATTACAAGGTGGCGCAAAGTCTTTAATTATCAATTCAGAATTTAATTCACAAGCAATCTATTCAAGTGTTCCTTTGTCAAATGCTAATTTTGAAAAATTTGATTTTAGTATTTATCCAAATCCAACCCAAGATTATGTAACTATTCAGCTAATTAATGAATATTCAAC
>CANFHX010000056.1 GCA_947446865.1 Flavobacteriaceae bacterium
ACTCTTCTTAGTGATTTGAGTTCTTCCTGTTCTTACTAATTGTTGAATAGTTGGCATAATTAAATACTAAAAATTACTTGTTTATAAAATTCCCGCTTTTTACGGGGTTGCAAATGTAGTACTTTTTTTCTAATAAAAAAATCATAATCGATTAATTTTCAATAAGATTTCTCGGTTTTAAAAATTATATATTAAATTAGTATTATTTGCGTTATTTTTACAACGATAACAAAAATTCAAATGGTTGGCTCGTTAGCCCCGATTGAAGTGAAAATCCTTTTTTATATTGCCCATGGTTAAAACCATGGGCAATATAAAAAAGATTGTAACGAAAAGCGGGAATTGCCTTTACTGATAAAGCCAAATGTTTCGCTCTTAAAAACACTAAAATTGCATAGATTTCTTTTTATTTTACTTTTTTTAATTTCCCTAAATGGCTTTGGGCAGCAACTGCATTTGAAAATTATTGGAAAGAATGATTTGCAAACTAAGGCTATTGATTCGGTTGGGTATTCGAAAACGTTTGGGAATGCAAAGGGGATTTTGGACGAGACAAATTTGTTTTCGAAAAAGTTGCTGCAGG
Organism: Flavobacteriaceae bacterium; assembly: GCA_947446865.1. Lineage (GTDB taxonomy): Bacteria > Bacteroidota > Bacteroidia > Flavobacteriales > Flavobacteriaceae > Flavobacterium. Next base: position 584 of record CANFHX010000056.1, read on the forward strand.
CTGGTTTTTTAGAGCAGGAAGTTTTGGAAAGTAGGAAACAAAATGATAGTACTTTTTTATACTTATATAATATAGGTGCGGAAACGAATTTTATACATATATATATAGGTAAGGATTTGGAGGTTGGAAATTGGAATTTGTATACCGTGAAAAATGATACTTTGAAATTGCCTTTTGGCGAAAGTGAAGCGTTCTTGAATTCGACTTTGAAAAAATTGGAAGCCAAAGGGTTTTCGATGGCGAAGGTGCAATTGACGAACCTAAAAAAACAAGCCAATTTTGTGAGTGCCGATTTGAAAGTGACTTCGGACAAGAAACGACAGTGGAACGATATTGTAATTAATGGGTATGATAAATTTCCGGAAGGACATAAAAACAATTTGAAACGGCTGTACAAGAAACGAATTTTTAATCAGGAGAATTTAGAGAAATTGTATAAAGATATTGCGCAATTTCAGTTTATAAAACAGACAAAATATCCGGAGATTTTATTTACTAAAGATTCTACTAAGGTTTTTGTGTATTTGGAAAAAGCGAAGTCGAATTCGTTTGATGGTTTTATTGGTTTTTCTAACGATGAAAATAGGAAGGTTATTTTTAATGGGTATGTAGATTTGACTTTGAATAATGCTATGAACAGTGGCGAGAAGTTGGCGTTGTATTGGAAAAGCAATGGCAAGGACCAAAAGACGTTTCATGTGGGCGCCGAAATTCCGTATGTTTTTAAAAGTCCTATTGGGATGAAAGTGCAATTGAACATTTTTAAGCAGGATAGCACGTTTCAGAATACGCAAACAGCAATCGATTTTGGGTATTATTTTAATTACAATACAAGGTTGTATTTGGGATACCAATCGGCAGAATCGAGCGATATAAAAAATAGCAATACTTTGTTATTGAGCGATTATAAGAATAAATTTTATACGAGTAATTTTGAGTTTGTAGAATATAAAGAAGATGATTATTTGTTTCGTGAAAAAAGTAATTTTAATATTAAAATTGGAACCGGAAGACGGGATTCTAAATTTCAAAACAATACCCAGTTTTTTGGTAGTGTGAATTTAAGTCACAACTTTTATTTGAATGCAAAAAATATTCTTAATATTAAAAGTCAGAATTATTATTTACAAAGTGACGAATATATCTTGAATGAGTTGTACCGCTTTGGTGGTATTAATTCTATTCGTGGCTTTAATGAAAATACATTACAAGGAAATCTGTTTTCTTCGGTTCTTACCGAATACCGCTATGTGCTTTCTCCGAGTATCTATGTACATTCTATAATAGATTATGCTTACTTTCAAGATAAAACTACCAACTTAAAAGGCAATCTTCTAGGCCTAGGTTTTGGCTTTGGACTTCTTACCAAAAATGGACTTTTCAATTTGGTGTATGCTAATGGGAGTGCGAAAGACCAAGCAATAAAACTATCCAACTCTATGGTGCATATTAGTTTGAAAGCGAGTTTTTGATTTTGTAAGTTTTTTATTGTTAAAAAATATGAATTTACTAATTTTTTATGTATTTTCTTACAAATTAATACTTTTTTAAATATTTTTTTTGGATTTTTAATAAACAATTGTTATTTTTAGTTAAATTAATTCAAAAACAATGAAAAACAAAATTAAATTATCACTAACATTATTTTTAATGTTGTTTGTGCAAATAAGTTTTGCGCAAGTAGAAAGAATTGTGACTGGTGTAGTTACTGACAATAATGGTTTACCAATTTCGGAGGTAAATGTTACTGTAAAAGGAACTAAAACCAACACAAAATCAGATCTTGATGGCAAGTTCTCCATCAAAGCAACTTCAACTCAAGTCTTAGTATTTAGCTTTGTAGGAATGAAAAACCAAGAAATTCTAGCATCTACAACTAGTTTAAATGTAAAAATGCAATCGGATGCAACTGAGTTGGAAAACGTGGTTGTAACTGCGTTGGGCATTAAGCGAGAGAAAAAATCACTTGGCTATGCTACGCAAGAAATTAAAGGAACAGACCTAAATGCAGGAGCAGGAAGTGGCAACTTTTTAAATGAACTTTCAGGTAAAGTTTCAGGAGTTGCAATTAGAAGAAATAACAATTTTGGTGGCTCCACAAATGTAGTTTCAAGAGGTATAAAAAACATATCTGGAGACAATCAAATGTTAATTGTTATTGATGGTATGCCTATAAACAATCAAAATGTAAATTCAAATACTGGAGCTCAAACTACAGGAAGAGGAACAACTTACGACTATGGTAACAATGCAATGGATATTAATCCTGATGACATAGAAAATGTCAATGTATTAAAAGGTGCTGCGGCATCGGCACTTTATGGATGGCAAGCTGGAAATGGAGTTTTACTTATAACTACTAAAAAAGGAAAGTCCTCTAAAAATGGCGGTATGGGTGTAACTATATCTAGTGAATTTATAACTGGAGGAATTGACAAAACTACATTTCCAACCTACCAAAATCAATATGGTTCAGGATACGGATTAGGATCTTCATTTTTAGGAACATCTCCAATTAACACCGTTGACACTTCAAACGATGGATCTTATGGTGATGCATTTGATGGAAGTTTAGTTTATCAATGGAATGCTTTTACTCCTTATTCTTCAAATTATGGAAAAGCTACACCATGGGTTGCTGCACAAAATGGTCCTATTACATTTTTTCAAACACCTACTTCCTTTAGTAATTCAATCTCGCTTGAAAATGGTGATAACAAATCTAATTTTGTTTTAAACTTTAATAATTTCAAGCAGAATGGAATTATGCCCAATAGTGAAATGAAGAAAAATTCATTAAGCTTAAAAGTGAATCACCAATTTAACGATAAATTATCTATTTCTGCTTTTGGTAATTTTATAAATCAAAATACTACTGGTAGAAACTCTACAGGATATAATGATAACATAATGGGTACCTTTCGCCAATGGTGGCAAACTAATACTGATGTTCAAGAACTAAAAGATGTATATGAAAAATCTGGTGGGCAAAACATTACTTGGAATTGGGCAAACCCAACTACTGCAACAGGATTAAAACCAATATATTGGGACAATCCTTATTTTACTAGATATAAAAACTATGAAAACGACGAAAGAAATCGTTTTATTGGATATAGTAAACTAGATTATAAAATTAATAATTGGTTAACTGCTACCGGTAAAATCTCTACAGATACTTATTCCGATGTTAGAGAAGAACGAAGATCTAATGGTTCAGTTGCAGCAGAGTTTGGAATTGAAAGATTAAAAGAAACTTCAGGATATCAAAAATACACAAGAACATTTTCAGAACAAAACTACGATTTATTACTAACCTTTAAAAAAGATTTTTCTAAAGATTTTTCTTTTAATGGTGTTGTTGGTGGTACTTCACAAAGAACAAAATCAGGAAGTACTTTAAATTCAACAAAAGGAGGTTTAATTGTTCCAAATTTATTTAGTTTATCCAATGGCTACTCAGTTTCGTCTCCAATAGAATCAAGTATTTACCGATCCATAAATAGTTATTTTGGAACATTATCTTTTGGATATAGAGACTTTATATTTTTAGACGCTACTTATAGAAGAGATGCTTTTTCTACGCTTGCAAAAGGATTAAATGCAATATCTACAAAAGCAGTATCTACAAGTTATGTATTTTCAAACAATTTAAAGGTTTCCTGGTTAACTTTTGGAAAATTAAGAGCAAGTTATGCTGAAAACCCACAAGGCCAAATTGGTGATTTTTCCTTATTTGATACTTATACTAAAAATCCAACTGCTTTTGGAACTAACCAAATGTACTCGGTTCCATCTACAAAAAATAACCCTAATTTAACCGCTGTAAAAACTGAAACCAAGGAAATTGGATTAGAAATGCAATTCTTCAATAGAAGACTTGGCTTTGATGTTAGTGCATATAGAAGTTTAAGTAAAGATCAAATATTTCCAGTATCTTACTCAACTTCTACTGGTTATACCTCAAGATTTGTAAATGCAGGTTCTGTTCAAAATAAAGGATTTGAAGTTCAAATGAATTTAACACCTTTAAAAACAAAAGATTTTCAATGGGAAATGTTCTTGAATTGGTCAGCTAACAGAAATGAAGTTGTTAGTTTAAATGAAGGTATTACAAATTTACAAATAGGAAGTTTTCAAGGTGGAGTAACAATAAATGCAACAGTAGGCCAACCTTATGGAACAATAATGGGAACTGATTTTATTTATTTAAACGACCAAAAAGTTGTTGGTACTAATGGTCTTTATTTAAAAAACAGCAACACAAATAATGTAATTGGCAATATTACACCTAATTGGATTGGAGGAATAAGAAATAAATTTACCTATAAAAATATTTCAGTAGGTTTCTTAATTGACATTCAAAAAGGTGGAGATATATTCTCTCTTGACCAATCTTACGGATTAGATACTGGGTTATACGACAACACAGTGGGAACAAACAATTTAGGAAATCCTATCAGAAATTCATGGGTAAATGGTGGAGGAGTTGTATTACCTGGGGTACAAGCAGATGGAACTACAAACACTGTAAGATCTGGCTCTACTAATCTTCCTTACGATATAGCTGCTTTTGGTATTTATGGTTATGAAGCTAATCCAAACAAAGCTTTTATTTATGATGCTTCTTATGTAAAATTAAGAGAAGCAAGTATTTCCTACTCATTACCTGCAAAATATATTGCAAAAATGAAAATGTCCGAAATTAAATTTAGCCTTATAGGTTCCAATTTATGGATAATTCATAAAAATTTACCGTATGCAGATCCCGAAAGTGGATTAAGTTCTGGTAATCTTTCCTCTGGATATTCAGCGGGTTCATTACCTACTACAAGAAATATTGGATGTAATTTAACCTTAAAATTTTAATATCATGAAAAAAATACTTTTATTAATTGCACTGTCAACCTTATCCTTTTCATGTACTGACGATATAACGGGTGATAATACGGATACAAAGAGTCCAACAACAGCTAAGCCTGAGTTTTTATTCACAAATGCCCAAAAAGCACTTGTAGATCAAGTTGTAAACACATCGGTTAACACCAATGTATTTAGACTTTTTTCACAACAATGGACAGAAACTACCTATTTAGATGAAAGCAGATATAATGTCTTTACAAGAACTATCCCTGACAATCACTTTGCAATTTTGTATAGAGATGTTTTGAGAGATTTAGTTGAAGCTAGAGGACTTTTAGATAAAGAAAACCCTTTAACTACAACAGATATAGCGGTATTAAACAATAAAAAAGCTTTAGTAGATCTACACATTGTATATGCTTATTCTATTCTTGTAGATACATTTGGAAACATTCCTTATTCTCAAGCACTTAATATTGAAAGCTATCCAAATCCTGCTTATGATGATGCAAAAACTGTATATAAAGATTTAATTTCTCGAGCTAATGCAGATATACTTGCATTTACTTCTGGTCAAGCAAGTTTTGGCGGTGCCGATTTAATTTATTTAGGTAATGTTGATAAATGGAAAAAATTTGGAAATTCACTTATATTAAGAATGGCAATAAACTTAGATGATGTTGATCATACCTATGCTTCTGCAAAAATTCTAACAGCGGTTTCTAGTGGATTAATTTCAAGCAATACCGAGAATACAAACTTGTCATATTTATCTGCACAACCAAATACAAATCCACTTTATGTAGATTTAGTAGCTAGTGGGCGCACTGATTTCGTTCCTGCAAATACATTAGTTGACAAGATGAATACTTTAAGTGACCCAAGAAGAGCAAAATATTTTACCTATAAAGGTACAACAACGACTTATATTGGTGGAACTTATGGGGCATCTAGTCCTTATGCAAATTATTCTCATATAAATGCAACTTTCTTAAGCGCTACACTTCCAGGGACAATTTTTGATTATTCTGAAGTTGAATTTTTATTAGCTGAAGCTGTGGCTAGAGGAATAGCTGTTGGTGGAACCGAGAACACACACTATAATGCAGCAATAACCGCTTCTATGCAAAATTGGGGTGTAATTGCAACCGATATAACAACCTATTTAGCGCAACCATCAGTTAACTATGCAACAGCAACTGGAACTTGGAGACAAAAAATAGGAGAACAAGCTTGGTTAGCTCTTTACAACAGAGGTTTTGAAGCATGGACATCTTTTAGAAGATTAGATTTTCCTGCTTTAGTTGCTCCAGCCAATGCTTATAATAGTTTACCAAAAGTTCCAACAAGATTAACATATCCTGCAAAAGAACAAACGTTAAACAATGCAAACGTTAGTGCTGCTGGTGCTGCAATAGGCGGAGACAATTTAACAACCAAAATCTTTTGGGATGTGAACTAAAATAAATTAATTTTTATTTCTTTGAGTTAGTTATAGAAAACCATCGAGCGAAATGTTCGGTGGTTTTTTTGTGACTTGTTGACTAATAAAAATGCAAAAATCAAGTGGTTTAGCAAATAAATTAAAAGAATAAAATTAGTGTGAAAGCAAGTTTTTAGTCATACATTTTATAATATTAGATTTCTTATATTTATACATAAAATCTAAGAAGTCTAGAAATCTAAAAAGTCTAGTTAATCTAGCCTTGTCTAAGTAGTCTAAAAAAACTATCTTTGCGCCATGGAAAAAGAAAACCAAATCTTCGGGATTAGAGCAATTATAGAGGCTATAAATGCAGGGAAAGAAATAGATAAAGTATTCGTGCAAAGCGATGCCCAAAGTGAATTGATGCAGGAATTGATGAAAGCGATGAAAAAAAACAGCATCAATTTCTCTTACGTTCCTGTTGAAAAATTAAATCGATTAACTCCTAATAATCACCAAGGCGCAGTGGCAACCATTGCACCTATTTCGTTTGTGAAACTAGAAACTTTAGTGGACAGCGTAGTGGAAAGTGGCAAAATGCCTTTGTTTTTAATCTTGGATCAATTGAGTGACGCTAGAAATTTTGGCGCTATCATAAGAACTGCCGAATGTACTGGAGTAGATGGAATTATCGTTCAAAAAACAGGTTCTGCGCCTGTTAATGGCGATACGGTAAAAACTTCTGCAGGTGCAGTATTTAATGTGCCTATTTGCAAAGTAGACCACATAAAAGATGCTATTTTCTATCTTCAAGGAAGCGGCATCAAAACCGTTGCGGCTACTGAAAAAACAGAAGACACAATTTATAGCATCAATCTTAACGAACCTATTGCTATCATTATGGGTAGCGAAGACCGAGGCATCAACCCATCTGTATTAAAAATCGTAGATGCTAAAGCCAAATTGCCTATGTTTGGAACTATCGGTTCGCTGAATGTTTCTGTGGCTTGTGGCGCATTTCTTTATGAAACCGTTCGTCAAAGAAGTTAGAAATTATATTTGTTTAAATACATTCTTAACTGAAAATTTTAAAGCTGGAAAGGTTGGACTTTCCAGCTTTCCTTTTTCAGTAATAGGTTTTATCCCTACATATTTATCCTCCACAAGAACATAAATTAATATTGTTTTTTCGGCTTGATTTACAATCCAATATTCTTTTACGCCATTTTCTTCGTACAAATCATATTTAATAGTCATCTCCCGATTTGAATTTCCAGGTGATACAATTTCAATGATTAAATCTGGTGCTCCAATACAACCTTTTTCATCAATTTTTTCAGAATCACAAATAACACATAAGTCAGGTTGTACAACAGAAATAATTCTATCATCAACGGTGGTTTTCTTATAATTAACCAATCGCACATCAAATGGCGCAACAAACATTTGGCAGTTAGATTTTCTAAAAACTTTACTTAACAAATAAGTCAACTCTCCTGAAATACGCTGGTGCGATGAACTTGGAGCTGGACTCATTTTGAAAATTTTTCCTTTAATAAGTTCCACTCTCTCTTTAAAATTCCAGAGCAAATAATCTGCATAGGTATAGCTTCCTTTTAAATCTAGTTGCTTTATATTATTGATAATAGGTACCATAGTAAACTTTTATAATACAAAAATACAAAAAATACATTTATTCTTTATAGCTATAATTTACATTTTGATCTGCCGTGAAATAATCTGTATTTTCTTCTGGCTCCGGAGTGTTTACAAAATTTCCGTTTTCATCAAAGTGCTTCATAAAAGGATCTTCTTCAGGGTTGAAGTCGGGTTTTTCCCATGGGTATTGAATGTCTTTTACATAATCGGGAGTTTTAAATCTTACAGCAAAAACAAAACCGGTTAACAATCCTGCCAAATGCCCTTCCCACGAAATGGTTTTATCTACTTCGGGAAAAACATACCAAATCATTCCGCCATACAATACCACAACCGCCAAAGACAATGCCATTAATCTATAGTATTGGGTTATCATTCCTTTGAAGAAAATAAAGGAAACCAAAACATAAATCAAACTACTAGCACCAATGTGGTAGGATTCACGACCAATTGTCCAGGTGATAATCCCCGAAAGGACTATTCCGTATACTAAAACCTTGAGAGAAACTTCGCGATAAAAATAAATTAGCGCTGTAGTTAATATAAGAAGTGGCAAAGAATTACTGGCAATATGCTTTAAATCGCCATGCAAAAATGGACTAAAAATTACCCCTTGTAATCCAGAAAAAGTTCTAGGTAGTATTCCGTGATCGTTTAAATGCAAATTGAATGAATTGTTTATGTAAAACACAAACCAAACCACAACCAATAGAAACGTTGGAATAATCCACGTTGCTGGAGAGAATTTAAAATGGTTGTGCTCGTTCATCAAATAGTAGATATTAGAATTTTAAATATTAGATTTAATTCTAATCAAAAATACAACCAAAGAATTTAGCCTGCAATTATGTCATAAAATGATTTTAAGATAATTGTTGTTTTGAAAATGAAACTGTACAAAAATGGCAAACTATTTAGCCCCGATGCTGGAATTGTTTGAGCTCTTGGCATTTTTTGTCTAAAAAAATGCCAAAGCGAGTTCCTGCAGCGGGAACGATGCTATCAAAAAAAGACCGAACCATTCGCTACCAAATAAAATAATATGTAATTTTACCACATGGAAGCACCTTTAGCCGAACGCATACGTCCGCAGAGATTAGAAGATTATATCAGTCAATTGCATTTGGTTGGACCAAGTGGTTCACTAACGCAGCAAATTGCGCGAGGCATTATTCCGTCTATGATTTTTTGGGGTTCGCCAGGAACCGGGAAAACTACTTTGGCTCAGATTATTGCAAAGCAAAGTCAACGTCCGTATTATGAATTGAGCGCCATCAATTCGGGGGTGAAAGACATTCGCGATGTGATTGAAAAGGCGAAGCAAAGTGGTGGATTGTTTACGGCTAAAAATCCGATTTTGTTTATTGATGAGATTCATCGATTTAGTAAGTCACAACAAGATTCATTATTGGCGGCAGTTGAAAAAGGTTGGGTGACTTTAATTGGAGCTACGACTGAAAATCCAAGTTTTGAGGTTATTCCGGCTTTACTTTCCCGTTGTCAGGTTTATGTATTGAATCCGTTTTCTAAAGAGGATTTATTGTCGCTTTTGGACAGAGCGATGAAAGAAGATACTTACATTTCTTCTAAAAAAATCAAAATCAAAGAATCGGAGGCGCTGTTGCGACTTTCGGGTGGTGATGGAAGAAAGTTATTAAATATTTTTGAATTGGTGGTAAACGCAAGCCCTGAAGGTCAAATTACCATCACCAATGCCAAAGTTTTGGAATTGGTGCAACAAAATACCGTTTTGTATGACAAAACTGGTGAACAGCATTATGATATTGTTTCGGCTTTTATAAAATCCATCCGTGGAAGTGATCCTAACGGAGCCGTTTATTGGTTGGCGCGAATGATTGAAGGTGGTGAAGATGTGAAATTTATTGCCCGACGCATGCTAATTTTGTCCAGCGAAGATATTGGAAATGCCAATCCAACTGCTTTTATTATGGCAAACAATACGTTTCAAGCGGTTTCAACTATTGGCTATCCCGAAAGTAGAATTATCTTGAGTCAGTGTGCCGTTTATTTGGCAACTTCTCCTAAAAGCAATGCGAGTTACATGGCCATTGGTGCGGCACAGGCTTTAGTAAAACAAACTGGTGATTTGCCTATTCCGATTCATTTGCGAAATGCTCCAACTAAATTAATGAAAGAATTGGGTTATGGTGAAGAATACCAATATTCGCACGATTATGCCAATAATTTTAGTGAACAAGAATATTTGCCGGATGCTATTTCGAATACTGTTTTTTATAATCCTGGAACTAATTCTCGGGAAAATGGAACGAGAGAATTTTTAAAAAATCGTTGGAAGGATAAGTACGGGTATTAGGGTTTAAAAAGCAACTTTTATCAACTCCGATTTAAATACATTTTCATCATAATATTCAAAAAACCAATTATTATTTTTTTTAATTAGCACTCCAAAAACATTGTCCCTATTGGCAATGAAGATTTCATTTGAGGTAGTTTTAAAAATTTGAAAAATCTTATAATCGCTATCTGTTGTGATTAAATTAAAACCATTTTTTGTAGCAACTACATTGTATTGTTTAATAAACATTTGATCCGAAGCTAGTTCTTTTTTAGAATAAAGTCCTTTTTCCAAAACTTCCCTTTTTTCGGTATTTTCAAGAGATTGTGCTGGTTCCCCAATCATTCCCAAACTTTTTTCAGTTGGTTGAAACTTGTGCGTTTTTAATATTCCAAAATTATCAAATGCCATACGCAATGCTTCGTTATAGGCAACTCGATATTCTTTGTCTCTACTCGTTCCTTCTTCAGAAGTTGCTAGAACAGTTCCTTTGCAATCTTTAATAACAACTTTCAACTTTGTAGTAAACATATTATTGTTTTCTAATACTTCTATATAAATCTTATTGCAGTTGGAATTCACAAATTCATCTGGTGCTGTTTCGGTATTATAATAGGTTTCAAAGCCATATTTTTGAAGGTACATTTTAGTAAGCAAATTCAAATTATACATATTCTCCTCCTTTAAGAAAGTGAATTTTGCAGGTACCATGGCATATTTATATCCGTTTAAATTTTGAGCAAGTCCAACTGCAGTAACCAATAAAAATAATACTAAAAACTTTTTCATTATAGGTGATTTTTTAATTCAATTAATTGCGTCACTTGTTTAACAAGACTCGGAACTTCTTTGTTATTTTCGTTAAAATGGATGGCGTCCATCCCAAAATTTAATGCGCCATTTACATCGGCATCTAGGCAATCGCCAATCATAATGCTGTTTTGTTTTTGAGTATTTGCTTTTTGCAAAGCATATTCAAAAATAATCGGGTTTGGTTTTTTAACTCCAGCCATTTCCGAATTGGTAATGGTTTTAAAATACTTATCAATTCCCGAATTTTTCATCTTACCATCTTGCACTTCTTGAAAACCATTGGTAATAATATGCAAATTATACTTGGCATCTAGATAATCTAGAATCTCCATAGTACCATCAAAAAGATGGTTGAATTCTGGCAAATAATGAATGTATTCTATAGAAAGCAAGTCTATTAATTCATCGGATATTTCATAATTTAAAATAGCAAAAGTATCTTTTAATCTACCATAACGCAACTGGGTTTGAGTAACTTTTTCGTGGCGATACAATTCCCAATATTTCAAATTCAATGGCACGTAATATTCCAAGAAAATATCCAAGTCAACTTGGATTTCGTGCTTTTTTAAAACTTTTTCAAATGCTAAAGCAGAATTTTTTTCAAAATCCCAAAGGGTGTGATCTAAATCAAAAAATATGTCGGTAATCTGTTTCATTTATTAAAATATTCCTTCGTCATTAAAACTGTAAAACCCGGTTTCGGTAATGATAATATGATCTAAAACCAATATATGCATTTGCTGTCCTGCTAGTTTTAGTCTTCTTGTTAGTTCTTTATCGGGATCACTAGGTTCCAATTTTCCCGAAGGATGGTTGTGGGTCAAAATTAGTGAAATTGCGTTGTATTCTAATGCGGTTTTAAAAACAATTCTAGGATCTACAACAGTTCCTGTCATTCCGCCTTTAGAAAGTTGCGCTTTATGTAGTACTTTATTGGAATTATTAAGATATAAAACCCAAAATTCTTCGTGGTGCAACTCCCCTATTATGGGTTGCATGATTTGAAAAACTGCTTTGCTGGAAGTGATTTTATCTAGTTCTACCACATCTTCGTGGCGTCTGCGTCTTCCTAATTCTAAGGCTGCTGCTATAGAAATGGCTTTGGCTTCTCCAATACCTTTAAACTCCATCAATTGTTGCACGGATACTTTTCCTAATTGGTTCAAATTATTATTTGTCGATGCCAAAATACGCTGGCACAATTGCACGGCACTTTCGTTTCTAGAACCCGAACCAATAAGTATCGCAAGCAATTCGGAATCGGATAAAGCAGCTTTTCCTTTTAATAGAAATTTTTCTCGCGGACGGTCGTCTTCCGCCCATTGGTTAATTGGAGTATACATATTTTGGCAATTTATAGTATACCTAAAATACGATTTTTATTCTGCAACAAAAAACTATTTCATTAAATCCTTCACCTCATCAAAGTTCAATCCACCGTAATTTCCAGAACTCATTAGCAACAAAGCAGAATTATCGAAATTTTGGCTGAATAAGAAATCCTTAAAATCAGTAGGATTAGTATAAATTATTAAATCATCCCGTTTAAAAGAACTTGCGATTTGCTCATAGGTTACTTCTTCCAATTGTTTAATTTTAACGGCATCTGGGGAATAGAAAACTACTGCAACATCTGCAGCATCGAGAGCCCCTTGGTATTCTTTTAGAAATTCGGCGTTCAAACTACTATAGGTATGTAATTCCAAACAAGCAATTAATTTTCTGTCGGGATATTGATTTTTAACGGCTTGGGTAGTTGCAGAAACTTTGCTTGGTGAATGCGCAAAATCTTTGTAAGCGACTTTTCCTTTTCCTTCGGCAATTTTTTCTAAACGTTTACTGGCTCCTTTAAAGTTGGCTATTGCTTCATAAAAATCGGCTTCGTCAACACCCATACATTGGCAAATCCATTTGGCGCCAGCCAGATTATTCAAATTATGTGCTCCAAAAACTTCAATTGGCATTGGGCCTTCGGGAGTATCTAATAAAGTAGTTCCGTCAGCAACGGTATAACTTGGCGTGGTATATGGAATTTTACGAATAGCATTGGTAGTTTCTTCGGCTACTTTTTTAACGGTAGCATCTTCTTCATTATAAATTAGAATTCCACCTTTGGTAATTTGATTTGCAAAAATTTCGAATTGCTCTACATAATTTTCAAAGGTTGGAAAAACATTAATATGATCCCAAGCGATACCAGAAAGTAAGGCAATATTAGGTTGGTATAAATGAAATTTTGGTCGTCTGTCCATTGGAGAAGAAAGGTATTCATCGCCTTCCAAAACAATAAAATCATTAGTTTCTGTCAGATGCACCATCGTTTCAAAACCTTCTAATTGTGCTCCTACCATATAATCTACTTCGATGTTATGGTAGTGCATCACGTGCAAAATCATAGAAGTGATGGTAGTTTTCCCGTGGGAACCGCCAATAACTACACGCGTTTTATTTTTAGATTGTTCGTATAAAAACTCTGGATACGAATATATTTTCAAACCTAATTGTTGCGCTTTAAGCAATTCGGGATTGTCTTCTTTGGCATGCATTCCTAGAATTACGGCTTTAATATCTTGGGTGATTTTCTCTGGAAACCAACCAAGTTCTACTGGCAATAATCCTTTCTTTTCTAAACGGGATTTAGAGGGTTCAAAAATAGCGTCGTCGCTACCTGTTACATGGTATCCTTTGTTGTGTAATGCAAGTGCTAGATTGTGCATGGCTGCTCCGCCAATAGCGATGAAGTGTGTTCTCATTTGTTTTGTTATATGTTGTGAGTTATGAGTTTTAAGTTGTGGGGTTAACCTACAACTTATAACCTACAACTATTTTTCAAATTGTTCTTTTAGTTTTTTTGCCTTTACGGAATCTTTAATTTTATTCAAATATAAATTATATAATTTTTGAAAGGTAGTTTTGGAGTTGCCAATTTCATGTGCTCTACTATAATCTTGTTCGGCATTAGAATAGCGTTCAAAATATTCGTCGATATAACCTTGTGAAAGATAGCCATCTACTTTAGAAAGTGCCATCAATTCATTGGAATATTTTTGTGCTTTGGCCTCACTACCCCCTACTATTCCGGGTATTTGGATGTAAAACATTACCAATGCCCAACGGCTCTCAATGTGTTTAGGATCGAGTTTGGCAGCCATTAAAAAGGATTTTTCAATATCTGAAATCATTCCTAATGCTTTGAATTTATTGACTGTTTTGGCTTTCATCCCGAGGGAACCACCATATTTATAAAAATAAGTGGCCGTTTTAGGAAACTGAATTTTTAAGGTTTTATAGTATTTAATTGCTTCGTCCCAATTTTTTTGATGGCCTGCAATGTCGCCTAGATATTCTATGGATTTAAAATCTTTGGGATTTTCTTTTAAACACTCTTGAAAAAGCACTTTTGCTTGATCCCATTTTTGTTGTTGGTAGAGTTTTTCAGCCTTTTCAAAATCGGTGGTGCCAAAAAAATGGAAGGTTAAAAAGAATATAAAAAACTTTAGAAATTGCATAGTTTGGCTATTGAATCTTCAAAAATATGAAATTGATTGTTAATTATCAATGTGTTTATTATTTGTTTACAAAAATGCAACAAATTTCCTGTTTAGGTCGTTTCTTGATTACTTAATTTATTTTTGGCAGCATCCTTGTTTATTGACTTCCGCATATCACTATAAAGCTTCGGTAAGGCATTATAGAGCTTCCGCATATCCTGATAGACCTTCGGTAGGTCCTTATAGAACTTGGGTATATCATTATTGCGTTTCGGGAAGTCGTTATAGAGCTTCCGCCTATCATTATAGAGCTTCGGTAGCTTACTATAAACCTTCGGTAGGTTATTATTTAACTTCGGTGACCCCTCCTAAAATTACTTGACACTTTTTATTGTTAATTACTAATTTTTTATGTCAACTAATTTTTTATTTCTTATGTAATATTACATCGTTTTTTATTAATTGCAAAAATTATTTTTTTGCTATTTTTAATCCTGTTTTATCTTGTCAAGTTGAGGC
>CANFHX010000057.1 GCA_947446865.1 Flavobacteriaceae bacterium
ATAGTTGCAAGAATAATGCTTTTCTAAAACTAATTTTACACATTCAAGTTTAAACGCATAATCATACTTTACTTTTCTTTCCATAAAAATACCCCCAAATAGTGTCTAACTTTTTGGGGGCAGTCTATTTCTCAAGTTGGGCTTTTGATTTATATAAAAACTAAATTATTCCGCTTTAGGAGTAATTTTATTTTCTTCTCTTGGAGGTCTAGGTAAAAGTGCTTTTCTAGAAACTTTTTCTTTTCTAGTTTTAGGATCCAATCCTAAATATTTCACCATAAATACATCACCCATGTTTACAACATCAGTAACATTTTCAGTTCTTTCCCAAGCTAATTCGGATACGTGTAATAAAACTTCGTTTCCTGGAGCATCTGTATATTCTACAACAGCACCAAAATCTAACATTTTAATTACTTTCACTTCATAAGCTTCTCCCATTTGTGGTTTGAAGATAATAGAGTCTATTTTAGCCAATACTCTTGCAATTCCGTCTGGATCTGTTCCTAGAATTTCTACAACTCCTTGTTCGTCAACCTCGTTAATAACGATAGTACAACCAGTAGCTTTTTGTAATTCTTGAATTACTTTTCCTCCAGGTCCAATTAACGCACCAATAAAGTTACCAGGAATAGTTCTCATAATAATTTTTGGAGCATGAACTTTAACGTCTGCTTTTGGAGCAGCAAGGGTTTCCGTAAGAATTCCTAGAATGTGCATACGTCCGTCACGCGCTTGAGCCAAAGCTTGCTCCATGATTTCGTATTTCAATCCGTCAATTTTAATGTCCATTTGGCAAGCTGTAATTCCTTCCGAAGTTCCAGTTACTTTAAAGTCCATATCTCCTAAGTGATCTTCATCACCAAGAATATCAGACAATACAGCAAAACGATCTCCATCGGTAATCAATCCCATAGCAATTCCAGAAACTGGACGAATCATTTGAATACCAGCATCCATTAAAGATAAAGTTCCAGCACAAACGGTAGCCATTGAAGAGGAACCATTAGATTCTAATACTTCTGAAACTACACGAATAGTATAAGGACAATCCGCAGGAATCATATTTTTCAAAGCACGTTGTGCCAAGTTTCCGTGACCAACTTCTCTTCTAGAAGTTCCTCTTAACGGACGAGCTTCTCCAGTTGAAAATGGTGGAAAATTATAATGTAAATAAAATCTTTCTTCTCCTTGTTCTGAAGGGGAATCAATTTGGTTTGCTTCTCTAGAAGTTCCTAAAGTTGCTGTTGCCAAAGCTTGAGTTTCTCCACGAGTAAACAATGCAGAACCGTGAACCGATGGTAAGTAATCTACTTCACACCAAATTGGGCGAATTTCTGTAGTTTTTCTTCCGTCTAGACGCGTTCCTAAATCTAAAGTTACATTACGAACTGCTTCTTTGTTAACTTTGTAGAAATATTTTC
Organism: Flavobacteriaceae bacterium; assembly: GCA_947446865.1. Taxonomy (GTDB): domain Bacteria; phylum Bacteroidota; class Bacteroidia; order Flavobacteriales; family Flavobacteriaceae; genus Flavobacterium. The sequence goes on from CANFHX010000057.1 coordinate 1,425, forward strand.
CTACTAAATCTCCATTTTCTGCTAATTCTTCTTCTGTAAATAAAGCTTTTACTTCTTCTTTTACTACATCAAATGCAGCAGAACGTTCGTGTTTAGCAGAACCTTTGCTTGCAATAGCGTAAATTTTATCATAAGCCGCAGCTTTCACTTTAGCGTGAATAGCTTCGTCCGATTTTTCATTTTCGTAAGTACGAACTTGTTTTTTTCCAAAAGCAGCAGCCAATCTCTCTTGTGCAGCAATTTGGTTTTTGATATGTCCGTGAGCAAATTTAATTGCTTCTAGCATTTCTGCTTCCGAAATTTCTTTCATTTCACCTTCTACCATCGCGATAGAATCCGTAGAAGCACCAATCATCATGTCGATATCCGACAATTCTAATTGTGCGCGAGAAGGATTAATGATGAATTTACCATCAATACGACCTACACGAGCTTCAGAAATTAACGTTTCAAAAGGAATGTCAGACAAAGCAAGCGCTGCCGAAGCTGCTAATCCTGCTAATGCATCTGGCATTATGTTGTCATCGTGTGACATTAATTGGATCATCACTTGCGTTTCTGCGTGATAATCACTTGGGAAAAGCGGACGTAATACACGGTCAACTAAACGCATTGTTAGCACTTCGTTGTCACTTGGACGTGCTTCTCTTTTAAAGAAACCTCCAGGAAAACGTCCTGCTGCAGCAAATTTTTCACGATAATCTACCGTAAGCGGTAAAAAGTCGATACCTGGACTTGCTTTTCTTGCGGATACTACTGTTCCTAAAATAACAGTATTTCCAATTCTTACTACTACAGAACCGTCTGCTTGTTTAGCTAAACGACCTGTCTCGATTGTGATGCTTCTTCCATCACCTAAATCGATACTTTCTACAAATAATTGTGGAATCATAAATTTTTCCTTTTTAATTTTACATTGGTTTTCTGCCTGTCAGCAGAGTTGTTGTGTTGTTTGTCCCGATAGTAAGTCGGATTGTAGTTGTTGTATTCCCAATGAAAAACCAAACTTTTTTAATATAAAAGCTAAAAAAAAGAGGCGCGAAAGCACCTCTTATAATTTGTATTATTTTCTAATACCTAATTCTTTAATTAACTCACGATATTTTACAACATCTTTTTTCTTTAAGTAATCTAAAAGACTTCTTCTTTTACCTACCAAAAGTACTAACGAACGCTCTGTATTATAATCGTGACGATTTTTTTTCAAATGCTCGGTTAAGTGAGAGATTCTAAAAGTGAAAAGTGCTACTTGACCTTCTGTTGAACCTGTGTTTTCAGCTTTTCCTCCGTGTTTAGCGAAGATCTCAGCTTTTGTTTCTTTAGTTAAATACATTTTAATATTATTTTAAATGATTATTATGTATGAATAAAGAGTATCCTTATTCGGGTGCAAAAGTACACTTTATTTTTAAAGTTGCAAGGAAATTAATCAGTTTATTCTATATTTTTTCGCTTCCATCTCCCATCTCCCATCTTCTGGCTTTTGTCTTAAAAAAGTTTCGCAACTTCTTGATTTACAAATTCTAAAAAGCGTTCGTCTTTTTCGGTAAACGGATCTATCACATGCGAATCAATATCTATTTGGCCAATATTGACCCCGTTCACGAACAAAGGAACGACTATTTCCGACTTTACCGTGAAGCTACAAGCAATATAGTTGTCTTGAGCCGCTACATCTGGAACAACAAAGTTGGCATTCGATTCGGCAACTTGACCGCAAATTCCTTTTCCGAACGGAATAACCGTATGATCGGTTGCTGCTCCTACATAAGGACCAAGGTGCAAGGTTTTGGCTTCGTGATTGGCGAAGTAAAATCCAACCCAATTGTAATATGAAATGGAATCAGATAAAAACTGACATAAATTTTTCAATTTTTCGTCTCTATTTAAATCGGCGTTCAATAGAATTGTAACTACTTTAGGTTTTAAATCCTCAAAATTCATATTTTACTTTTTTTTACAAAAGTAACATTGCAATTTCTTACTTTTACCTAAAATTTGTTAAAATTATATTTTGAAAGAATACATCATTCAATTCAAGCCGTTTTTAGTATTCCTTGCTAAATTTGCAGCAAGTTATTTGCTATTGACTTTTGTTTACCAAACGTACTTGCACCAATTTGACGAAAAAAAAATGGAGGTAGATGGGTTTACCCAATTGGTCGCAAATCAATCTCAAAAAATACTTTCACTTTCGGATGCTAATTCCCATACTGGCGTAAATACTAAAGAAGCCAGCGTAAAATTATTTTACGACGGTAAATGGGTAGCTAGAATTATAGAAGGTTGTAATGCGCTCAGCGTTATTATACTTTTTGTTAGTTTTGTGATTGCCTTTACTGGAAAATTTAAACCTACTTTATTATTTATCGTTTTTGGTAGTTTGCTCATTCATGTTTTTAATGTGCTTCGAATAGCCTTACTTTGTATGGCCTTACATAATTTTCCTCAATACGACTCTCTGCTTCACGATGTGATTTTTCCTATAGTAATTTATGGATTAGTTTTTTTACTTTGGATAGTATGGGTAAATAAATATTCTTTTTATGCTGAAAAACCTACTAAAAAATAAAACCAAAGTTTTCTTCGGAATGCTATTGATATCCCTATTGGTTGCTATTAGAGCCTTTGAAAACACTATTTTCTACGATCCGTTTTTGGCCTATTTCAAAACGAATTATTCGCATTTGCCATTACCAAACATAAATATAATCAAGTTGTTTTTTAGCATGGGATTTCGATACTATTTAAATTCTATTATATCTTTAGGATTGCTTCGATTGCTTTTTAACGATAGCAAAATATTGAAATTCTCCATATTTTTATATTCTGTTTTTGGAATTATCTTCATGGTAGCCTTCTTTTTTGTGCTTATAAAATTTGGAGAAACCAATAAAATGAACCTTTTTTACATTAGAAGATTTATCATCCAACCCATTTTATTAATTCTTTTTATCCCTGCATTTTATTATCAGAAAAAAATGAAATAGTTTTCTTTTTTCGTATCTTTATATAGGTAAATGACAAAAAGATGAAAGTAGTTAAATTTTCTGGAGATATAGTAGAATATGAACCCGAGAAACTTAAAAAATCGTTACTAAAATCTGGGGCTTCCCATGAGGCGGTAGAACGAATTGTAAATTCAATACAAAGTCAAATTTACGATGGTATTCCCACCAAGCAGATTTACAAAATGGCTTTTGGGCTATTGAAAAAAGAATCCAACTCCCACGCAGCCCAATACAATCTTCGAGCGGCCATACAAATGCTAGGTCCCGCGGGTTTCTTTTTTGAAAAATTTATTGCCCGACTTTTTACTGCCGAAGGATACAAAGCCATTACTAATTTAACTTTAGAAGGTAAATGCGTCACCCACGAAATAGATGTGGCCATAAGAAAAGAGGACGAAATTGCAATTGTCGAATGTAAATTTCATGCAAGTAGAAATGTGATTTCGGATGTTAAAATTCCCATGTACATCCTTTCACGCTTCAATGATTTGAAAGATCGAAAACAAAATATCTTTACTAATACTGATAAAATTTCCAGTTGTTGGATTGTAACTAATAACAGGTTCAGTAGTGATGCAATTGCTTTTGGAAATTGTTCTCAAATGAATATGTTAAGTTGGGATTATCCAAAAAAAGATAATTTACGCACTAAAATTGATTCTAGCAGACTCTATCCAGTAACCTGCCTTACTACTTTAACTCTTGCAGAAAAAGACAAGTTGTTGGTTTTGGATATTATTTTAGCAAGTGAATTGATTCATAATATCCAAAGTTTGGAACACCTAGGATTGTCTCCAAATAGAATAAAAAATGTATTAAAAGAAGTTACAGAACTATGTAAATATTTAGATCATGAAAGTTAAATTCATTGGTGGGGCCGGAACAGTAACCGGATCAAAAACAATTATTGAAAGTAACGGAGTTCGAATTTTAATTGATTGCGGGCAGTTTCAAGGCATTAAACCTTTGCGCGAACTCAATTGGGAGCCTCTGCCAGTTTTGCCATCAACCATTGATTATGTTTTGTTAACCCACGGCCATTTAGACCATTGTGGTTGGTTGCCCCGATTGGTCAATCAAGGGTTTGAAGGTAAGATTTATTGCACCAGTCCCACCAAAGATATAGCAAAATTAATCCTTTTGGATAGTGCTAAAATTCAGGAAGAAGAGGCTTATAAAGCCAATGAAGGAAATTATTCTAAACATGAAAAAGCCGAGCCACTTTACGATGTAGCCCAAGCAGAAAAGGTGTTTCCGCATTTTAGAGTGGTGAATGAAAATGAAACTATTAATTTAGATGCTGAAATTTCGGCGGTTTTTACTAATGCAGGGCATATACTTGGTGCTTGTTCTATAGCCTTAACTCTTGAAGGTAAAACCTTAGTTTTTTCCGGTGATATTGGGAGGGATAATGACGTTTTAATGTATCCACCAACCAAACCTAAAAAAGCCGATTATGTATTTATTGAAAGTACTTATGGCAATAAAATCCATCCCAATGAAGAAGTGAAATTACTTCTAGAAACCTATGTAAATAATGCTTACTCTAGAGGTGGCACTATCATCATTCCGAGTTTTGCGGTAGAACGTGCCCAAACCATTATGTATTTGCTTTGGCAATTAAAAGAAGAGGGAAAAATTCCAAACATTCCCTATATTATTGACACTCCGATGGGAATTAGTGTTTTGGAGATTTTTCGAAATAACAAAAAATGGCACAAACTTTCAGAAGAAGAATGCGTAGCCATGTGCGCGATGTTTACCATGGTTTCCGATTATCAAGACACCATCAATTTTATTTATAATAAAAAGCCTAAAGTGGTAATCGCTGCCAGCGGAATGATTACAGGAGGTAGAGTTTTGAGTTATTTGGAACGTTATATTAGTCTGCCAGAAACTACCGTAATTATTGTTGGATACCAAGCCGAGGGAACTCGAGGAAGAAAACTATTAGAGGGCGCAACCGACATTAAAATTAGAGGAAAATACTACGATGTAAAAGCGAACATAGTAGAGATTGAAGGACTATCTGCCCATGGAGATCAAAAGGATCTACTAAATTGGCTTTTCGAAATAGAAACCAAACCCAAAAAAGTATTTATTGTTCATGGTGAAAATGCACCAGCAGACGAACTTCGAATAAAAATAAATGAAAAATACGGTTGGGATTGCACGGTTCCTTTAATGGGACAAGAGTTTGAATTGTAATATTTTAACAAACAATTAATTGAAGCAATTTCATTTTGATTAACTTTGCATTATGAATTTCAGAAAATACACATATGTCTTGTTAGTATTTTTCCTATTGGTTTCCAATTTAGGAATGTCTTTCAACGTGCATTATTGTGAAAATGAAATTGCTTCGGTTTCTGTAAATACAGCAACTGCCTCCCATGAAATTGAGAAAGATTGTTGTGGCGTGGTGGAAAAAAAATCAAAATGTTGCCATAATAAAATTATAAAATCGAACGAGAAAATTGACCAAATCACGGCTAAATCTTTTTCTATAGATTCTAATTATAATTTAGTTTATAACGAATGGAAACCACTAATGTTTCCGGATGCTTTTAACTTCCAGCAAAAAGTAACTACTTCTTATTATTGCGATGCCAATGCGCCGCCATTGTACCTTTTGTATAGCCAATATACCTTTTACGGATAATTTTCATTTTGAAAGTTTAGGAGTTTAAAAGTTAGGCAAAAAGCATTAATACCTATTGCTTAAAGAAACAATTGTGTGATTAAAACGCAGTTTTTAAATTAGTGAAATCTATCACTAAAACTAATTCGTGTAAAATTCGTGCAATTCGTGTCTAAAAACTTTTTTACTCTTTTAGAAACAAATTTAAATTCAAAATTAAATTTTTCAAAAATGAAAAAAATAACATTATTCCTAATGTTATTCGTTTCTGCTGTGAATTTCTCCCAAACAAAATTGGAAGATGTGAAAGTAGAAGGAGTAAAAAAAGGAATACGAAAATCGCTTACCACAACCACCAATACTTCGGTGGTGGGTAGCAAAGAATTACTAAAAGCGGCTTGTTGCAATCTAGCCGAAAGTTTTGAAACCAATCCGTCTATTGACGTGAATTTTGCCGATGCTTTAACCGGAACCAAACAAATTAAAATGTTGGGTTTGACTTCGCCATATCTTATGATTACCGAAGAAAACATCCCGTCGGTTCGAGGTGCTTCTCAAGCCTACGGATTGTCTTTTACGCCTGGAACTTGGGTGGAAAGCATCCAAATTACGAAAGGGGCAGGTAGCGTGGTTAACGGATATGAAAGCATTTCAGGACAAATTAATACCGAATTAATTAAGCCCATGAAAGACATTCCATTTTTCTTGAATGCCTATGGTGCTTCCGATTCTAGATTTGAATTGAACACCCATTTTAATAAAAAGATTTCCGATAAATGGGCAACTAGTTTTTATATTCACGGAAATACGCGTCTTGCCAAAAATGACATGAACCACGATGGATTTTTAGATAATCCGTTAGGGAAACAAGTAAATATGGTCAATCGTTGGCAGTATTCCAATCCAGAAACGGGCTGGGTTTCGTTTATTAATTTCAAATATATGAAAGACGAAAAACAAACCGGTCAATTGGAATTTGATAATAACAGAGATAAACTTTCCGCCAATTATTGGGGTTCCGAAATCAATACTAACCGTTTTGATTTTACTTCCAAACTGGGTTATGTTTTTAAAGGTATGCCCTTCCAGAGTATCGGAATTCAAAATGCGTATAGCAACCACAATCAGGATTCGTATTTTGGATGGAACCAATATAACATCCAACAGCAAAGTTATTATTCGAACTTGATTTTCAATTCGATTATTACTAACACCATGCACAAATTTGCAACTGGATTGAATTTTACTTATGATAAATATGCCGAGTTTGTGAACCTTGCCAATGTAAGTCGAATGGATAATTCCGTTGGAGGTTTCTTTGAATATACCTACGATAACAATGATAAATTTAGTTATATCCTTGGCGGGAGATTGGACTATCATAATAGATTAGGTGCCTTTTTTACTCCGAGATTACACGTTAGATACAATCCGTGGGAGAAAGGCGTATTCCGTTTTTCGACAGGAAGAGGAAAACGGGCTGCCAATATTTATGCAGAAAATCAGAATTTATTTGCAAGTTCTAGAGTTTTTTCGGTATTGGATACTAATGGAAAAATCTATGGTTTGAATCCAGAAATTGCTTGGAATTATGGTTTCAGTTTCACACAAAATTTTATGCTTTTCGGAAAACCTGCCGATGCTACTGCCGATTTCTATCGCACCGATTTTCAAAATCAAGCCATTGTGGATGTGATGCAAAGTCCGCAGCAAGTTTTATTTTATAATTTAAAAGGAAATTCGTTTGCCAATAGTTTGCAACTCGATTTCAATTATGAAATTGTAAAGCATTTGAATTTGCGAACTGCTTATAAATACTATGACATTGCAACCGATTACCTTTCGGGAAGTTTTCAAAGACCGTTACAAGCAAAACATCGTTTCTTCGGAAATTTAGAATACGAAACACATTTAAAAGCAAAAGGGCAACAATGGAAATTGGATTACACTTTGAATTGGCTAGGGAAACAGCAATTGCCAACTACCGCTACCAATGCAATTTCAGATAGATTGCCCGAATTTTCACCTTCTTTTGCAGTGATGAACGTGCAAGTTACCAAAGTGTTTTCTAAAACATTTGAGGTGTATGCTGGTGGAGAAAATATTGGTAATTACCGTCAGGACAAAGCCATTTTAGGAGCAAGCAATCCTTTTGGCTCGAATTTTGACACCTCCATACTATATGCTCCCGTTTTCGGGCAGATGTATTATGCGGGTTTGCGATTTAAAATAATTAAATAGCAATGTCAAAAATCAATTGCAATTTCAATAGCAAAAGTCAATTGCAATGACAAATTTAAAAATAATAAATAATTTAAAAAATAAAAATAAAATGAAAAACATACTATTCGGAATGTTGTTGCTAGTAGTAACCTTTTCTGCTCAAGGGCAAGACACTCGAGGCGTAGCCGAACTGAGCGGAGCTAAAAAAAATAAAAATGCCAAATATACCACTGAGGTAAATGGTAATTGTGATTTGTGTAAAAAGCGAATTGAAAAAGCCGCTTTCACAGTTGCAGGGGTAAAATCGGCAGTTTGGGATGTGGATTCGCACCAATTAAGTTTGATTTTGAACGAAGAAAAAGCAAGCCTTTTGGATGTAAAAAAAGCAATAGCTAAAGTTGGTCATGACACGGATGAAGTAAAAGCTACGGAGGAAACGTATGCTAATTTGCATGCTTGTTGTCAATACGAAAGAAAATAAATAATTAAATTGCGGGAAAGCTTAATTATAATTACTTTCACGAACTTATAAAAACCAAAAATAGTTATGACTCATTTTGATTGGAAACAACTTTTTAATCCCGAATTCTACATATTATTACAAATAGGCGGGGTAAAAATTGGTTTGTATGTAGTTCTTTTTATTGTTTTTGCAGAAACTGGTTTGCTTGCAGGGTTTTTCCTTCCGGGGGATAGTTTGCTTTTCCTTTGCGGAATATATAGCGAATCGCTTATGAAAGAATTCTCTACCGGTAATGATTTTGTTAATGTTACTTTATTGGCAGCACTAATTTCCTTATTGGGAATTTTAGGTAATATGGTAGGTTATTGGGTTGGGGTGAAAAGCGGCTCGTATCTTTTTAAAAAAGAAGACACTTTTTTCTTCAAGAAAAAATACCTGTTCCAATCGAAAGATTTCTTTGATAAATACGGAAGCAAAGCGATTGTATTTGCTCGTTTTTTACCAATAATAAGAACCTTTGCTCCAGTAATTGCTGGAATTGTAGAAATGGATAAAAAGAAATTTATGTTCTATAATATTCTAGGATCAGTGCTTTGGTCGTTTACAATGATCTTTGCAGGACACTATCTATATGAGTTGTTTTTAACCCAATTCCACATTGATTTAAAACATTATATTGAAATTATTGTAATAGGAATTATTTTAATTACAACAGTTCCTGTATTAATGAAATTACTAAAGAAGAGAAAATAAAGACTATATTTATTAAAACATAAAAATCTGCTTAATCAATAGACTGAGTGGATTTTTTTTGTTTTTAGATTGTTAGTTTAAATCTTATCCATTAAGAGTAAAAAAAAAGTTCCTAAATTTTTTTAATTTCAAACATTGGTGTAAATTTACACCAACTAAATTGCAGTTATGACACGACAAAGTATCACTTTAGCCAAGCAAAACGATGAATGGTTAAAAGCACAAGTTGCAGAAGAAGAATTTTCAAGTAAAAGTGAAGCTGTTAACTATCTAATTAAACAGGCCCGAGATCGTGATGCGTATCATGAATTTGTTCAAGCTAAAATTGATAGAGGTTTGAAAAGTGGTTTTGCAGAAAAACAAACGAAGGAAGAAATGTTAGCCGAATTTAAAAAACGGTTAAAAAATGTATGATTATTTTTTAACTAGGGAAGCCAAAGAAGATATGTGGAGAATTTATGAATTTGGAGTTTATCGATTTGGTGAAACACAAGCCGACAAGTATCTAATGATGCTTCATGATTGCTTTGATAAAATTGCTTCTAATCCGTTTATGTTTCCAGTAGTTTTAAATTATAAAAATGCAGAACGATATTGTGTTTGCGGAGTGGATACCATTTACTATAACATTAATGAATTAGATGTCGAAATTATTACTATCATTGGAAGGCAAGATTTTTAAAAGTTACTAGATTAAAAAAATGTCATTTTATCCAATACAAAAATCCGCTCAATCAATTGATTAAGCGGATTTTCAATTTTAGAATATTTTATTTCGTACTTCGTATTTACAACCTCGTACTTAATATTACATCATTCCTGGCATACCTCCACCCATAGGGTTTCCGCCACCGTTTTCTTCTTTAATTTCTACCAAAGCACATTCGGTAGTAAGAATCATTCCAGCAACAGAGGCAGCGTTTTCTAATGCCACACGAGTTACTTTTTTAGGATCGATAATTCCTGCTTTTAGCATATCTACATATTCGTCGGTTTTTGCATTGTAACCAAAATTACCTGTTCCTTCCGAAACTTTTGCAACTACTACAGAACCTTCTAAACCTGCATTTTCAACAATAGTACGTAATGGAGATTCCACCGCACGAGATATAATTTGAATACCTGTTGCTTCATCTGCATTATCTGCTGTAATTGTAGCCAAAGCAACTTTTGCTCTTAATAAAGCCACACCACCACCAGCAACAATACCTTCTTCAACGGCAGCACGAGTAGCGTGTAAAGCATCATCTACACGGTCTTTTTTTTCTTTCATTTCTACTTCAGAAGCAGCTCCAACATAAAGTACTGCAACACCTCCAGCTAATTTAGCCAAACGTTCTTGCAATTTTTCTTTATCGTAATCAGAGGTCGTAGTTTCCATTTGACCTTTAATTTGATTTACTCTATTTTTAATTAAATCAGCATTTCCTGCTCCGTTAACAATAGTAGTGTTGTCTTTGTCAATAGTTATTTTTTCTGCTGTTCCTAGCATTTCTAGAGTTGCATTTTCAAGTGTATAACCACTTTCTTCTGCAATTACAGTCCCACCTGTTAAGATAGCAATATCTTCTAACATTGCTTTTCTTCTGTCTCCAAAACCAGGAGCTTTAACAGCTGCTATTTTCAAAGCACCTCTTAATTTATTTACAACCAAAGTAGATAACGCTTCTCCGTCTACATCTTCAGCAATAATCAATAATGGTTTACCAGATTGAGCTACCGGCTCTAATACTGGAAGTAATTCTTTAAGAGAAGATACTTTTTTATCGTATAAAAGAATGTAAGGATTTTCTAATTCTACATTCATTTTCTCTGGATTGGTAACAAAATAAGGGGATAAATAACCTCTGTCAAATTGCATTCCTTCTACAACATCAACATAAGTATCTGTTCCTTTAGCTTCTTCTACAGTGATAACACCTTCTTTACCAACTTTTCCGAAAGCGGTAGCGATTAACTCCCCAATAACTTCGTCGTTGTTAGCAGAAATAGATGCAATTTGTTTTATTTTTTCAGAATCACTACCTACTACTTGAGCTTGTTTACCAAGATCTGCAACAATAGCTTCCACAGCTTTATCAATACCACGTTTCAAATCCATTGGATTTGCTCCTGCAGCAACATTTTTCAATCCTTCTTTTACAATTGCTTGTGCTAGAACGGTTGCTGTTGTAGTTCCATCACCAGCCAAATCATTAGTTTTAGAAGCTACTTCTTTCACCATTTGAGCACCCATATTTTCTAATGGATCTTTTAATTCGATTTCTTTTGCAACCGTTACACCATCTTTAGTAACGTTTGGTCCGCCAAAAGATTTTCCAATAATTACATTTCTTCCTTTGGGTCCAAGGGTTACTTTTACTGCATTTGCCAAAGCATCTACACCACGTTTTAAACCATCACGTGCTTCTATATCAAATTTTATATCTTTTGCCATTTTGTGTTTGTATATTTTTAAATCCTAATACTTCGTATTTCTAACTTTGTACCTCGTACTTTTTAAATGATTGCAAGAATATCGTCTTCTCTCATAATAAGATAATCTTTACCGTCTAATTTCAGGTCAGTTCCAGCGTATTTACCATAAAGAACTACATCGCCAACCTTAACGGTCATTGGCTCGTCTTTTTTGCCATTTCCAACTGCAAGAACAGTTCCTTTTTGTGGCTTTTCTTTAGCAGTATCTGGAATGATAATTCCAGAAGCGGTTTGCGTTTCGGCAGCTGCTGGTTCCACAATAACTCTATCTGAAAGTGGTTTAATGTTTAATGCCATAACTTGTATATTTTTAGTATTAAATTTATAAGATTGTTTTTGTTAATTCAGAAATTGTGCCATTACTGTAAAACTGACAATTTTTCAGCAAGGTACAATAAGTTGTCAAAATAGAGGGTAATTTCATGATTAGAAGTTGCGTTTGCTTAAATATTCAACAAAAAAAATCCCGATATAATTCGGGATTTATTTTTAAAAAATAGATTTTTTTATTTTTTTACTGGAGTAGCAACCGGTTTTGGAGCAGCAGGCGCAGCTTTTTCAGTTGTTTTTGGTGCAGCAGATTGCGATGCGTCAATTATTTTATTATTATCACCTAAGCTTCCTGAAAAACTTAAACTAGATAGTAATACTAATACAATTAAGGCTCCTGCTAAAACCCAGGTACTTTTGTCTAAAAAGTCGGTAGTTTTTTGTACACCACCCATTTGAGTAGATCCCCCCATAGAAGAAGATAAACCACCACCTTTAGGGTTTTGTACCATGATAACGATGATTAGTAAAAAACAAACTATTGTTATTAATACTAAAAAAATTGTAAATGTGCTCATTGCTTAATTATTATTGTTTTGTTGTAAATTTTTAATATCTAAAATTCGGTCTGCAAAGAAACTACTTTTTTCTGGATATTTCAAAATTAATATTTCATAAGCTTGAATTGC
>CANFHX010000058.1 GCA_947446865.1 Flavobacteriaceae bacterium
GAAGGCTTTTTCATAACTAAAATTCTCGTCAGTTCTTTCAAAATAATCTGAAACTCGATACTCCTTTTTTACTGTTTCCATTTCTGTTTTGGGTTTAGAAATGTGTCAAGTTTTTTTAGGAGATGACAAGCTGCCGACAATTGTTTTCTGCTCGGATGAGCCTTTTCTAAGCTGCCGACGATTGTTTTCTGCTGGGAGGATCAATTTCCAATCAAAAAAAATATAACTTTTACCTAGAAATGCACTTCCGACAGTTTTTAAGCTTATTCGAGCAGAAATAGTAAAATTTGCTAGTGCGATTTTTTAACTAGTAGCCATACAGCGTAACTAATTCCTGTTTTATGAGATTAGCAAAAGCTTCGCTCGGGTGCTTCGTGCCTAGCAATTACAAGGTGCTAAGGCGTTTTCTTTTTAAACAACCCATTCAATAAATCTTTGGCTTGGTTTACTACTTTTTTAGTTTTAGTAGTATCGCCAGATTTTGTGTTTTTATTAATTAAATCTTCTAGTGCGCTAGCACCTTTAGTTACTAATTTTTGTTTTTGTTGTTTGGCTAGGCTAGTTGCCAAACTAGTAGTTGCCGATTTAATATCAGTACTCACTTTTGGTTTAGAGAAACTTCCGGTAACGGTAGCATTTACTGGGATATTATCCAATTTTGCCACATCGCTTGGCGACAATTTAGCCAATAAAGCGTTGGCTTCACTTCCTAAATATTTAGCAGGAACATCCAATTTCAAATTGTAATTCATTACTTGATCAAAGCCATGCGTTCCGGCAACGGTAACTTTCATGTCTTGGTATTTGATATCAAATGGTTTTACCGTTACTTTTCCGTCTTTAAATGCTAGAGCCACTTTCACATCATTCAAATTCAATTTTTTCAAATCGATAAATTTCACGTTTTGGCTGATGGCGGAAAGTAAAGTAGAAGCGCTAGGATTGATATAGGTGCCAACCATTTGACCCAATAAATCTCCCGAAAGAGTTTTTAAATCGGGAGTCATTTCTTTATCGTTTAAGTTTCCAGAAAGATTGATAGTAGAATTTAATTTTCCAGTTACTACTCCAGCAATTGGTGCAATTTTTTTGAACATTTCCAATTGGGTGAAGGTTTGGGTAATGTCTACTTTATCAAAACCAAGGTGCATGTTGTATTTAGGTGTTTTTTCTTTGGTTGAAACCATTCCGTTCATCCCAATTTGACCTCCAAAAATGTTCGTTTTCACATTCTCTAAAGTAACCGCTTGGTCTTTTACTAATAGTTTTCCGGAACAATCTTTCAAAATTAAATTGTCATAAAGCACCGTATTGGCTTTTGCGGTAAGCGAACAATTTAAAAATCCTGGAATTTTCATTGCAGTTGATGTTGCTTTCACTTCAGTTTTAGTATCTGCTGGAGCAGTTGTCATAAAATCGGAAACCGCAATTTGATTGGAAACCATATTGAAATTACCTTTTAATTCTTGTTTTCTGAATAAAAATCCATAAAAATTGTCTAGAGTTCCTGTTGCACTAATATCGCTTTTTCCAGTAGTCGCTTTAAATTCTTGCAGATTCACACGACTTGGATTGAATTGCACCATAGCGCTGCTAATGTTCATTGCTTTGCCAGTTTCATCTACATATTTAAAACCAGTAACACTCATAGATCCAGCGTTATTAATTTTTTGATAATCGCTTTTTTCTACCGATGCCATATCAAATTTTGTGGTAACATCGGCTTTCAAAATTCCAGAAAGCGGTTTGTCTAATTTTATAGGATAGGCTTTGGAAAGATTTCCAAGATTGATAGTTCCTTTAAGTGCAGCATCCACTAAAGCGTTGGTTGCGACATTTTTTATGGTTGCTTTGGCGTTAAAAACATCTTGGTCAATAGAGAAAGATAGTTTTTCTAAATTTACATAAGTGTCGTTCATCACACCCGTTTCGTTGATGATTTTGGTATCGATAACAATATTTTTAACTGCTTTTGGCAAATTAGGATATTGAAAAGAAGCATTATTGGAAGCGATTGCAATGTTGAATTTAGGAACGGTGGTATCCGAAAGCAAACCTTTGGCAAAACCAACTACGGTAAAATCCCCCGAAGTTTTTACGTTTTCTGTAGTACTTCTGTAGGATGCAGGAATTAATCCTAAGAAATTTTTAAACGAGGAAGTAGGCGTTTTAAATTTCAAATCGTATTGCTGCCCCGTTGGCACCATTTGAAGAAATCCATCAAATTCTAGAGCCAAGTCGTTAATTTTTGCTTTGTTTTCTTTAAAGGTATATTTACTTTTATCCATGTCGATGCCCAAAACGGCATCCAACGAAACGGCTACATTGTTCATGTAGTTCATTTTATCCATGCTCATCGAAACTTTGGCGGTGGTTTTAGTATCTAAATCTAAAATGTTATTGGTAAAATCTCCAGAACCCGAATGGTTGATGCTGTCTAAAACCATTTTGATTTTAGTGGCCTCATTGGTAAATTTAAACTTGAAATTTTCTACTTCGTAGTTTTTTATTTTTAAGGCTAGGGGCTTGCTTTTTCCTTTGTCTTGTTGCTCTTTATTTTTAAGGGCAATATCAAAATTCCCAATGCCATCTTTATTGAAAATGATATTGATTAATCCGTTTTTAGACGAAACGCCTTCAATATTCATAGGGTCGTTTTCGCCATTAAAAAGCTCCATCACTGACATTTTTAAATTCAGTTCCTCAAATGCAACCAACGTATCTCCTGCAAAAGGGGCTTTATTGATGATGGATAATTTTTCGATAGAAATGGTGGCTTTTGGAAAACCTTTAAACAAACTCAAATCGGCATCTTTAAACGCTACTTTGGCATCAACACTTTCGTTAATTGCTTGGGTAATTTTTGCTTTTATTTGATCTTTAAAGAAATACGGAATTGCAAATGCGGCTACCAATAGCACTAATAATACGATTCCACTAATTTTCAAAATTTTCTTTACCATAACTTCTATTTTTTAAACTTTTACTCAAAAAACTTGCCTTTTTCGTGATGTAAAATTAAATATTTTAAACTAAATTTTAGTTAAGATTGTGTTATTTACCTGTATGTAAGTCTATTCTTACAGCGAAGTTGTTTAACCTTTTTTCAATTGGCTGTAAAATTGTCTTTTCATCCCATATTCCAACTTTTTTTTAATCCGTAGCCTGCTACGCAATATAAAAAAGTTGAAATCTGAAATAAAAATCCTAATTTTTCGCTTCAATCAAAAAAGGTTAAACAACTTCAATAAAAAATCCGTTTTACTTTTATATAAAACGGATTGGAAATTATTTAAAATGGGTTTATTTTATTTTCAATTCATACGCCATTCGGGCTTGCACTCCTTTTTGAGCAGTCATTTGTTTTATGTGCTTCAAAATTTCAAAATTTTGTTCGCCAACTGCTTCTTTTATAATGCTCTCTTTGCTTTGTGCTAAACCAAATTTAGATAAAATATCGCCAAATTCTTTTTCGTATTCTGGAAAATCTTGGGTGCGGAATTTGTTGGTTTTGCCTAATCGGGCTGCTTCTTGAATTGCTTCATCCATGCCGCCAATTTTGTCTACTAAACCAATTTTAAGCGCATCTTGACCGCTCCAAACTCTCCCTTGCCCAATGGCATCCACTTGGGTAGTGGTTAATTTTCTTCCATCGGCAACTCGTTTTACAAATACACCATAAATTTTTTCTACGCCTTCTTGTGCAAATCCTCTATAGTTAGCATCCAATGGTTGGAACGGACTATATTCAGAAGCATTTGGATTTGTTTTAACCTGTTCTACATTAATTCCGAGTTTTTTAACTGCTTCGGTAAAGTTTGGTAAAATTCCGAATACTCCAATTGAACCCGTAATTGTATTGGCCTCCGCATAAATTTTATTTGCATTACAAGCAATATAATAACCGCCTGATGCAGCGTAATCTCCCATAGAAACAACCACAGGCTTCACTTTTTTAGTCAATTCAATTTCTCTCCAAATTAATTCGGAAGTCAAAGCATTTCCACCCGGACTATTAATTCGCAATACAATTGCTTTTACATCTTTGTTTTTTCTTGCTTCTTGCAAAGAACGACGCATGGAACCTTCGCCAATT
The DNA here is from genome assembly GCA_947446865.1 of Flavobacteriaceae bacterium. GTDB lineage: Bacteria > Bacteroidota > Bacteroidia > Flavobacteriales > Flavobacteriaceae > Flavobacterium. The sequence continues at coordinate 4,097 of CANFHX010000058.1, forward strand.
TCATTTACATCGCCTTCCCCGCTTCCAATTTCGCCTTGAGCGTAAATTACTGCAATTACATCATTGGAAGTAAGGTCAATATTGGAAATAGCAACTTCTTCGGCATAATCTTTAATATCCACTTTATTATAATCCTCATCGGCAGTAATTTGTAAGGCTTTTCTAATGTCGTTATGGTATACATCTTCGTAGGCAATTTTATCTACTAGCCCTTCTGCTTTTGCCATTTCGGGAGTTCTAGCCAATAAACCATCGGCAATTTGATTCAATCGTACGGGAGTGATTTTTCGGCTTTTGGCGATGTCCGTCACTACCGATTCCCAGATAGAATTTAGTAGTTGGGTAGTTTGTTCTCTATTGGCATCACTCATTTTATTTTCTAAAAATGGCTCCACGGCACTTTTATATTTTCCGTGACGGATGACTTCCATTTTAAGTCCCGATTTTTCTTCAAAATCTTTATAGAACATGATTTCGGCAGATAATCCTTTGAAATCTAATTCCCCTATAGGATTGATGTAAATAGTATTTGCAACCGAATTCAAATAGTAATCTTTTTGAGAATAGGTATTGCCATACGAATAAACAAATTTCCCGGATTTTTTAAAGTCTTCCAATTGGTCGCGAAGTGCCTTTGTTTGTGCAATTCCAAGATTGGAAACATCGTTTAAAATCGAAATTCCTTTGATTTTATCGTCGGTTTTGGCATATTCAATTGCCTTTAAAACATCCGATAATCCGTCGTGATTTGCAGCAAAGTAATCAAAATCCTTATAGTTTGTTTTGCCGGCATAATCCTCTTTTATTTCGGATAAATCCAATTCAATTACCGAATTGTTTTTTACAGTTACGGTTTCTTCTCCACCACCAAATAGGGCGCCTAAGAGAATTATTCCGAAAAAACAAATCATAAAAAAAGCAAATAAACCAACAATGGTTGCTAAAACATTACCTAAAAATTTCATAGTATTAAATTTCTTTATTAGTTGCAATAAACTAAATTTTGTTACAAAACCTTTGTTTTTCTTTAAAACAAAATAGTTATTAACAGAACGCACAAATATACTTCAATTCTGAATTTCTTTTAGTTATTTTGCCAAATATGAACCAACAGCATCAAGTTATACTTTCTTTAGGCAGTAATCAAGGCAATCGCCATGAAAACATAGAGCATGCTATTGCTTTATTGCACCAAGAGGTGGGTACTGTGGTTGCGGTTTCGTCTTTATTCGAATCGGATTCTTGGGGTTTTGATAGCGATTCGTTTTATAATTGCACTGTAATTATACATTCGAACCTTAGTGCTTTAAAACTTTTGAAAAAAATTCTTAAAGTTGAAAAAAAACTTGGAAGAATTAGAACCGATAGTACTTTATACCAGCCTAGAATTATTGATATTGATATTGTTTCTTATGGTGATGAGGTCCTAGAAACAGATGTTCTTCAGGTGCCTCACAAGCATTTGCAAGATCGACTTTTTGTGTTGTTGCCAATGGTAGAAGTAGTTTCCGATTGGGTACATCCAATAGTTAAAAAATCTATCTCAGAATTAATAAAGGATTGTACCGATACTGGCGCATGCAAAAAGATTGCTTCTTTAACGCCTCCATTATCTAAAATCAAACTAGAAAATTTTAATTATATAGCGGTGGAAGGGAATATTGGCGCCGGAAAAACTACGTTAGTTTCTAAAATTGCTGAAGATTTTAATGCCAAAACAGTTTTAGAACGCTTTGCAGATAATCCTTTTTTGCCAAAATTTTATAAAGATCAAAATCGGTATGCTTTCCCTTTGGAAATGTCTTTCTTGGCGGATAGGTACCAACAAATCTCGGATGATTTAGCACAATTTGATTTGTTTAAAGATTTTATTGTTGCCGATTATCATATCTTCAAGTCCCTTATTTTTGCAAAAGTTACTCTTGCAGAAGACGAATACCGACTGTATAAAACGCTTTTTGATATTATTTACAAAGAAATGCCCAAACCCGATTTGTATATTTATTTGTATCAAAATACCGATAGGTTACTTCAAAATATAAAACGACGCGGTAGAAGTTACGAGCAAGAAATTCCTGCGTCCTATTTGGAAAAAATCAACAATGGATATTTGGATTATATTAAAACGCAGAAAGATTTGAACGTTTTAATTATTGATGTTTCCGAAAGGGATTTTGTGAAAAATCAGGAAGATTATATTTTTGTTTTGAATGAAATTCAGAATAAATTAAATTAACGTTTCATCGAAAAATGACCTCTGGTTTCTGGAGCATTTTCGTCAATCTTAAATACATACCAATAATCGTCCGAAGGCAAGGTTTTGCCATTTAAAGTCCCGTCCCAAGAATATTTAGCGGAAGTTAATTTTGTAATTACTTTTCCGTAACGATCTACTATTTTTATTTCAGCTTTCGGATAATAGAATAGTCCGTTTATGGTCCAATAATCGTTATAACCATCACTATTGGGAGTGAAATACTCCGGAATGGTGAGGATGATAAAAGGTCTATAATCCAATCCGCAATTTTCTTTTTCTCTAACGTAAGCGGTGTAAGATCCACCTTCAGTAACCATAAAAACATTGGAGTTTTGAAAGGTTATTCCATCAATAGAATATTCGAAATTCCCAGGGTTAGTAACTATAATTGTTGCGGTAGTATTTTCTATTATAACATTTTGAATGTGCGGTTTCAAATGTTCTACCACAGTAATTGTTTTTATACTAGAGCAATTTTGCGGAGGTAAAGAAGTAACTTTTACCGTGTAAATTCCTGGAGTAGTAACGGAAATTGTTTTGGTAGTTTGCAACGTGGACCATAAATAAGTAACATTGGTTAAGCCAGCGTCCAATAATAAAAAAGAATCTTCGCAAAGAATTACGTTTTCATCTGTGACTATTGGAGAAGCAACGACTAAAACAGTAACCGGAATTCGACTTGCAGAAGGACAACCATTATTATTGCCTTCAATATAATAAGTCGTATTTTGATTGAGTATTGGAGTGGTATAAGTTAATCCAGTTGCTATTGGCGTAGTAGCAGTTGAGGTAGAAAACCAATTGATAATCCCGGCACTAGTAGTTGCTGTTAAGGTCGTAGTAGTTCCGCTGCAAGTATTTGCCGTGCTGGGGATAGAAATTACAGGAATAGCATTAATGGTTGCTGTAATTGCAGTTCGGGTTGCCGTTGTGCATCCTATAGCCGCTGCAGTAATATAATAAGTGGTGGTGCCAGTTAAAAATGGTGTGGTGAAACTAGTTCCAGTTGCAATAGGCATGCCTCCCACAAGGCTGTCGTACCAATAAATTGTTGGAAGATTTGCAGTTGCTTCAAGGGTCAGTATTCCAGGATCACAATTGCTTGCTGCAACAGTATTAGTTATATTTGGGATGGTGATAATAGAACTTGTAGAAATTTGAAGAATAGGATCACCAGGCATCCCACCATATTCCACGATATATCCTTTGGGTTGGTAATCTCCATTGGGATCTCCAGTATTTGTCATGTCATTCCAAGAGCCAGTAATTCCTACGCCAACTGCAGTAATGTGGGCATAGTCTTCATTACCACCATAACTATTTGGTTCACCAGTATTCCAAAAAGTAAAAACCATATTGGTTCCTGCTTCTGGTCCAGTCATCCATTTCCATTGGCCCTCTTGTTGTTCGTCACTACCTCCAATCCAACCTGCACCGGAGGATTGTTCTCCTGCTAATTGGGCTTCATCTGCAGAGGTTAAAGTTGCTAAATAACCTTGTAATCCATAATAAGTGTTGGTTTGTGCAGCGATTCGAGAAGCACTCCAAGAAATACCAATATTAGGAATAAATTCATAATAATGCCCATTAGAAGGTAAATAATTGGCCTGACCAATAGTAATGGAGAATTTTTTTATTCCAGATGGGGAAGCGGAATTACTAGAATATTCAATGTCTTTTATAGCGCTTTCTAAAGCAAGATAGGTGGGTTGTCCAGAAATCCCGGTTAGGGTTAATTTTGCGGTCGCACTATCCCAACTACTAGATAGGGTAGGGTGAACTCCAGTTAAAGTTAAGAGGTCTTGATTATAAACATACCCAGTAGAAATTTGAATATATACTGCATCTACCCCTGTGTCGTCTGGATCTACAAAAGTCATGTTGGTAACAATTTTCATTGGAGAACCTGTGCAGAAAATCTGATTTCCTGTTGCAGTTAAAATAGGTGCAACATTAAATGCTTTTTTTGGGAAAAGGGTGTCTTTTTTTGTTTCCAATATAAATTTAGAAACGGAACTATTCCACACATTTTTACCCTCTATATAATTACAGGTAAGTAGGGTAAAAAAAATAAAATAGAAGAGGGGCTTCATTTGGTGAAATTAATAGTTTAATAAAACTAAATTATTTCTTGTGGTTTATCTTTTGGAATAAATCCCAAACAACAATTCCGGCACTTACCGAAATATTTAAAGAATGTTTGGTTCCCAATTGCGGAATTTCAATACAACCATCACATAGTTTAATTGCTTCTTGCGAAACTCCATAAACTTCATTACCAAAAACTAAGGCGTATTTTGTGTCTTTTAGGGGTTGAAAAGCATCTAAAAAGGTTGCGTTTTCTACTTGCTCAATAGCATAAACCAAAGTATTTTCGCTCTTTAAGTTTTCAATAACATCCAATACATTTTTATTATATTCCCAAGCAACAGTATCAGTAGCGCCAAGAGCTGTCTTGTGAATCTCTTTATTAGGAGGGACAGCAGTAATCCCGCATAAATAGATTTTTTCTATTAAAAAGGCATCCGAAGTTCTAAAAACAGATCCAATATTATGTAAGCTTCTTATGTCGTCTAGAATAATTATTATAGACGTTTTAGTTGCTAGTTTAAAATCGGATACTGATTTTCGTTCCAATTCACTATTTTCCAGTTTTCGCATGTAATTGTGTAAAAAAAAAGCTTCCATTTAACAGGAAGCTCTTAGTAATTTGATAAAAAAATATTAGCTTTTTGTTGGAGCAGCTGGAGTAGCTGGAGTTTCACGAGGCAAAACATTTCCTTTTATTGTTAATACTTTAGTCTCTTGACCGGCAGCATTAGAGGTTACAGTAACTGTTTTAGTAAAAGATTGTCCTGCTCTATCCGTTGCATAATGCACACCAATAAAACCTTTAGCCCCTGGAGCAATTGGTTCTTTAGGAGTAGTTGGAACTGTACATCCACAAGATCCTTGAGTGTTACTGATTATTAACGGTTTGTTTCCATTATTTGTAAATTCAAATTTTCTGTTACCATCTGAATCTGCTGGAATTGTTCCGTAATCAATAGTTTCGTTTTCAAAAACCATTCCTGCTCCATCGATTGCAGGAGTTTTTGTAGCTTCAACTTTTGCAGCTGTAGCTTTTTTCGCTTTTTTTTGTGCATTTACTGCAGTTACACTAAATATAGCTATTGCAGCTAATAATACAATTTTTTTCATTTTTGTTTTGAATTAAAGAATTAACAAGCAAATCTAATAAAAAAACAAAACGAATAACTTAAAAAAAACTTAATTTTTTTAAAATTTATTTGCAAGCCTAATATTTGAATAGAATTATTTAAATTCGTAAACTCATTTTTAAATAAAATCAACTTGTCTTCTAAAGAAAATAACCCAAAAGAAACGCCGTTAATGAAACAGTATAACGAGATAAAGCGGAAATATCCCGATGCTTGTTTGTTGTTTCGAGTTGGCGATTTTTACGAAACTTTTGGGGAAGATGCCATTCGTGCATCTAAAATATTAGGAATTGTGCTCACAAAACGTGGCGCAGGATCCGAAACGGAGACTGCTTTGGCGGGATTTCCGCACCATTCAATAAATACCTATTTACCAAAATTAGTAAAAGCCGGACTTCGGGTGGCAATTTGTGACCAATTGGAAGATCCTAAATTGACTAAAACCATAGTGAAACGGGGTGTTACCGAATTGATAACTCCAGGTGTTTCCTTAAACGATGAGGTTTTACAGTCCAAATCCAATAACTTTTTGGCATCGGTTTACTTTGGGAAAAAGATTTTAGGAGTCTCTTTTTTAGATGTTTCTACAGGGGAATTCCTTACGGCACAAGGAAATGAGGAGTATATTGACAAGTTGCTCCAAAATTTTAGTCCGAGTGAAGTTTTAATTCAAAAGAACAACCGAAATCAATTTAAGGAAGTTTTCGGAGAAGATTTCAATACGTTTTATTTAGAAGATTGGGTGTATAATGCAGATTATGCTCTAGAGACCTTGATTAATCATTTTCAAACCAATTCTTTAAAAGGTTTTGGAATTGAGGAATTGCAAGACGGAATTATTTCTGCTGGAGCAATTTTATATTATTTATCCGAAACCCAACACAATAGGGTACAGCACATTACCAGTATCCAGCGTATTGCCGAAGATGCTTACGTTTGGATGGATCGTTTTACTATTCGAAATTTAGAATTATACCACAGTTACAATCCCAACGCAGTTACTTTATTAGATGTTATCGATAAGACGCTTTCGCCAATGGGAGGTAGGTTGCTTAAACGATGGCTGGCGCTGCCTTTAAAGGACGCAACTAAAATAAGAAGCCGCCATGAGGTGGTTACTTATTTGATGGAGAACCCAGAAATTCTACATAAAATCCAACACCAAATTAAGCAAATATCCGATTTAGAACGGTTGATTTCTAAAATAGCAACCGGTAAAGTTTCCCCAAGAGAAGTTATTTATCTGAAAGATTCTCTAGATGCCATTCTTCCAATAAAAACCTTGGCTTTAGAAAGTAAACAAGAAGCCGTTCGAGTTATTGGCGATAGTTTTCACAGTTGTGATTTGCTCCGCGAAAAAATAAAAACTACTCTTAATCCAGATGCGCCAGTGGCTATTGCCAAAGGAAATGCTATTGCAACTGGAGTGCATGCCGAGTTGGATGAATTGCGCGCCATTGCTTTTTCGGGTAAAGAATTTCTAGAAGGCATTGAAAAAAGAGAATCCGAATTAACCGGAATCTCCTCTTTAAAGATATCGTTTAATAATGTTTTTGGCTATTATATCGAAGTTCGAAATACCCATAAAGACAAAGTTCCTACAGAGTGGATTCGTAAGCAAACCCTAGTGAATGCAGAGCGTTACATTACTGAAGAACTTAAAGAATACGAAACTAAAATTCTTGGTGCCGAAGATAAAATCCACCAAATTGAAGGACAATTATTTGAACAATTAGTGCAGTGGATAGCGACTTACATCAAGCCGGTGCAACTGAATGCCAATTTGGTTGCGCAATTGGATTGCTTGACCTCTTTCACGCAATTGGCAATTGAAAATAAATACGTTTGCCCAATTATTGACGACACTTTCGAGTTGGAAATCACTAACGGAAGGCATCCCGTAATTGAAAAACAATTGCCTGTTGGCGTTCCCTATATTGCAAATGATGTGTATTTGGATAGAGAAACACAGCAAATGATAATGATTACAGGGCCAAACATGTCTGGTAAGTCGGCTATTTTGCGTCAAACCGCTTTAATAGTGCTCTTGGCTCAAATGGGAAGTTTTGTTCCTGCAGAAGCCCTGCGAATGGGAGTGGTAGATAAAATTTTCACTAGAGTAGGAGCTAGCGATAATATTTCGATGGGCGAATCTACTTTTATGGTGGAGATGAACGAAACGGCTTCCATATTAAATAATATTTCCGATAGAAGTTTGGTGCTTTTAGATGAAATCGGTAGAGGAACCAGCACCTACGACGGAATTTCTATTGCTTGGGCTATAGCCGAATTTTTGCACGAAAATCCTGCGCGACCTAAAACACTTTTTGCAACGCATTATCATGAATTGAATGAGATGAGTGAGCAATTACCTCGAATTCACAACTACAACGTTTCGGTAAAAGAGTTAAAAGATAATGTGCTTTTTATTCGAAAGTTAGTGCGAGGAGGAAGTGCGCATAGTTTTGGTATCCATGTGGCTAAAATGGCTGGGATGCCTCAAATTGTGATTCAGAAAGCACAAAAATTACTAAAAAAATTAGAAAAAAATCATTCTAGCGATGCTTTACATGGAATAAAATCCAATAAAGAGGAACTACAATTGAGTATTTTTAATTTAGACGATCCCTTATTGGAAGAAATAAAAGAAGAAATTTTAGGATTAGACATTAATACTTTAACTCCTGTGGAAGCATTAATGAAGTTAAATGAAATAAAAAGAATGCTTACCAAAAAGTAAAGTTTGGGTTTTCAAGACGTTAAGTTTTTTCGAGTATTTTTTTATCAAAAACGTTTGTATAATTCAATTTAAGTGTTACATTTGCATCCGCAATACGGTACAAGTATTGTGAGTGTTCTTAAGAATTTGATAATGCGAAAATAGCTCAGTTGGTAGAGCGCGACCTTGCCAAGGTCGAGGTCGCGGGTTCGAGCCCCGTTTTTCGCTCTTTACCATAGAAATTAATTTTTTTAATTTCAATTTGCTTGGGTGGTGAAATTGGTAGACACGCTGGACTTAAAATCCAGTGACTGTAATGGTCGTACGGGTTCAAGTCCCGTCCCGAGTACTAAAAGCTTCAAACTAATGTTTGGAGCTTTTTTGTTTTAAAAAACTTTGTGTTTGAATTAAATTATGGGAACTTTCGTTATTACTAAACGGCTTAATGGGTATTACAAATACGAATTTACTTCTCGAAAAGGGAAGGCTATACTGGTTAGTAATGATTTTGAATTGCGATTTGAATGCGAAGAAGATATTGAGTCTTTAAAAAATTCGGTAGAAGCTATTTTTTTTATGCGATTCAAATCTAAAAATGGCAAAATGTACTTTAAAGTTATTGTTAACGAAAAAGAAATTGCTGTTAGCCGAAAATACACCACCCAATTTTTAATGGAAAAAGGGATATCTGAAGTCACTCGAACTTTGCAGGTGTCCGAAGTATTGGATTTTTCTTTAGCTCATGATATATTTCCTCCTGCGGAAGATATTTTTGGGAAGGAAATAACTATTTTATAAAAACCACCCCACCCCTTCGCGCGCACGAAATAGTAATACGTATTATTTTTTCAAAAAAAACGCATAAAAAAAGCTCCGCATTGCGGAGCTTGATTTAAATTAGAAACTAGTTCTAATTATTTTTTTGCAGGTGCAGCTGGAGCAGCAGGAGCAGCTTCAGTTGTAGCAGCAGCAGGAGCAGCAGTTGTGTCAGCAGGAGCAGCAGCAGTTGTGTCAGCAGCAGGAGCAGCAGTTGTGTCAGCTACAGCAGTAGTGTCAGCAGCAGGAGCTTCAGCGTTTTCTGATTGTTTACAAGATACTACAGTTAATGCAGCGATAACAGCTAAACTTAAAAATACTTTTTTCATCTTAATTTAATATAAAAGGTTAATTATTAATTCGGAGCAAAGATATAAATTTTTTTAATCGAAAAAACTTTTA
>CANFHX010000059.1 GCA_947446865.1 Flavobacteriaceae bacterium
CACCGGACTTACTTATGTACCGCCAACATCTGCAACTGGTACTTTATACTATTACTGTATTGCAACTTATCCTAATGGAGGATGTGGTTCCGCTATTTCTAATATTGCAGAAGTAATTGTAAATCCAATTCAAACCATAACAACTCAGCCTTTAGTAACTCAAGATATTTGTGTTGGAGGCACTATAGCTGCACTAACAGTAGAATATACAGGAGGAGTAGGAACTGCAACTTACCAATGGTATAATCCGGTAGGAATTATAATTTCAGGAGCAACGACTTCTTCTTATACTCCAGCAACATTTACTTCTGCAGGAGATTATAGCTATTATGCTATGGTAACTTTATCAGGTTCTGGTTGTGGTAGTGTTTCAAGTACTACTGCATTAGTTCATGTGGTTACAGATCCAACAGTTACCATCACTCCTGCATCGCAAACCATTTGTCAAGGGACTGCCCCAACAGATTTAGTAGTAACTCCAACAGGTGGAGTAGGTACTTACAACTACCAATGGTATAGTAATACAACCTCAAATATTCCAACAGGAACAATAGTATCAGGTGCTACAAGCCCTATTTTTACTCCCCTAAATTCAGTTGTAGGAATTACATATTATTATTGTGTTATAACTCAAACTGGACTTGGATGTTCTGTTACTTCTATTGCTACTCAAGTAACCGTTGTGGCAGTTCCAACAATAAGTGTGCAACCTATTGCAACACAAATAATTTGTCAGAATGAGCCAACTACTGTTCTTAGCGTAAGTGTTATAAACGGTACAGGAATTCCAACCTACCAATGGTTTTCTAATACTATTCCAGCATTTGGAGGTACATTAATTCCATTTGCTACTAATGCAACCTATTTACCTTCTTCTGCAATTACGGGTACTACTTATTTTTATTGCGAGATTCAATATGCAAATGGCGGATGTGGTTCTTTAAGATCCAATATTTCAGAAGTTGAAATAGATTCGGTAGCATTTATCCCTAATAAAACAGCTCCAATTTGTAGTGGAGAAACATTTAATGTTATTCCATCTGGATCCGCTTTCCCAGAAATTGTTCCGCCTGGAACTCAATATATTTGGTTTGTTGATCCAATCTCTAGTCCATTAGTTACTGGAGCTTCAGATAATTTCCCTTCTCCTTCTCCAAGTATTTCTCAAACATTAAATAATAACGATACAGTTCCTCATAATGTAGTGTATCATGTAACGCCTATTACCGGAAGTTGTCAAGGAGCTCCATTTACAATTACAATAACTATAAACCCAAAAGTAATACCTAATGAGGTAATTGGAAATGTTCAATGTAATTCTTTTCCACCGTTGTGTGATGGAAGTATTACATTAAATCCAACTCCTACAGGAACCGGAGTTTTTACTTATCAATGGAGTATACCAGGAACAACAACTACTCAAACAAATCTATGCCCAGGAAATTATTTTGTAAATATTACTGATTCCTATTCTTGTACTTACCATTTTCCTTACACGGTAACCGTTCCACCTGCTATGATTTCTGTACCTTCTGTAAATCCTGTAAATAACACCAACTGCGATATTCCAACTTCTTGTAATGGAATTATTCAAGTAGTAATTACCGGAGGAACACCATTTGCTTCAGCAACAAATCCATATCAATTCCAATGGTATGAAGTGAGTGGTCCTATTATTCCAATAACAAATTCTTTAACACAGGTTAATACTAGTATTCTACAAAATTTATGCGGAGGCACTTATTTGCTTGTAGTTACCGATGGTGTAAACTGTCAAAGACAATTTGGTCCCTATACCATTACCAATCCTGCTCCATTAGCTGTAACTTCAACGGTATCTAATTATAATGGCTTTGAAGTTTCTTGTAATGGAGGTAACAATGGATCTATTGGAATAAATGTAACGGGTGGAATAAATTCTGGAATTAGTATTACATTAAATCCTGGTGGTGTTACACTTCCAAATCCAGCTATATTCTCTAGTTTATCTGCCGGCTCGTACACAGCTGTAATTCATGATTCTATGAACAATTGTCCAGATATCCTTAGAACTTTTGTATTAACCCAACCTGCTACTCCTGTTAGTGCCACTTTACAAGTTGTTACCCAAGCTTTATGTTTTGGAAATCAAGCAATTTATCAAGCAATTCCAAGTGGAGGCACAGGTGGTTATACTTTTCTATGGTCCAATGGAATTACAACTCCTGTAGTAAGTAATATCCCCGTTGGAGCATTTAATTGTATTATTACGGATTCTAATGGTTGTCAATTTACACTTAATGGAACAAATACTCCACCGCCATTATTAGTAGCTACTGCTACAATAACTACTCCTATAGTATGTTTTGGAGGTACTGCATCCATTTCTGTATCAGGTACTGGTGGCACACCATCCAGCAATCTCCCAGGTTATTTTGGTGATATAGGAATTCATACTGGCGTTCCTGCAGGAATGTCTCCAATATACACAATTACCGATGTTAACGGATGTCAAGCAACGGTTTCTATTCCAGTTACTGAGCCAGCTTTGTTGCAAGTAACTGCTGTTATTGCTACTCCTGTAGCTTGTTTTGGAGGTAATGCAATCGTAACCGTTAGTGCTATTGGAGGAGTGCCAAGTTATGTTGGAACCGGTATGGTCTCAGTTTCCGCCGGAATTAATTCCTTTATAGTAACCGATTCAAATGGTTGCATTAAAACAGCTCAATTAAATGTTACGCAACCAACATTATTAGTAGCAACAGCTTCAGTAACCTCTCCTATATTGTGTAATGGAAATACCGGTGTAATAACAGTTTCGGGTAGCGGCGGAACCCCTTTTAATACTCTTCCATTATACTCCGGAACAGGTCCAATTACTGTAATTGCTGGAGTAGGAGGGCCTTATACTATTAGTGATGCTAACGGATGTTCTGCAATTACAGCTCCTATAACTGTTACAGAGCCTTCTCAAGTAATAGCTACTGCTACAATTACCTCTCCAATTTTATGTAAAGGAGGAACGGCTGTTGTAATGGTTAGTGCAACAGGTGGTGTAGTCGGAACAGGCTATACAGGCACAGGAAATTATGTAGTTCATGCAGGAGTATTTACTTATATTGTAAAAGATTCTAATAATTGTGTGTCCAGTGTAACCATTACTGTTACAGAACCAACATTGTTAGTGGCGAATGCTGTAATTACGGCGCCAATATTATGCCATGGAGGAACCGCCACAATATCTGTTTTTGGAACTGGTGGTACTCCTGCTTATTCTGGAAATATTGGAAATCACACTGTTGTAGCGGGCACTTATACTTACAATGTATTAGATTCTAATGGTTGTTTTGCAACTACAACTATTACGGTCACGCAGCCTGCCTTATTAACTTTTTCTATTAAGAGTGTAACAAATCCAAATTGCTACCCTATTAGATTGTATAATAATGGCTCAATCTGTATTACAATCACAGGGGGAACTTCGCCAGTTCCAGTTGGAGCAGGTTGGGTTCAATCTGCAACTATTCCAAGTGAATGGTGTTTATCTGGATTAAGTGCAGGGCCCTATACAATTTCAGTAACCGACATCAATAATTGTATCACAGCAAGTCAAACGGTTACATTAACTCGTCCAACCCCCTTAACAGCATTTGCAACATCTAATGTTAATGTGAATTGTCCGATTAAAGAAGTTAGTCAAACTAATTATGTTTTTGCAAATGGAGGCGTTCCGGGTTATAGCTATAGTTGGTCAGGAGGAAATACCTGCATTCCGGTTAATCCACAATGTATGACAACAGCTGTTAATGGAAATTATTCGGCATTTGTAAATGATCAAGAAGGACTTGCTTTAGGCTGTATTGCTGTTCAAGTTCCAATTATTGTGAATCTGCCAGTTATTGGAAATCCGTTGATGAGCATTTCTTCAAATTCTGGAACTATTTGCGGCAATTTTGCAGTAAACGATCCAATAACTCTCACTAATATTTCTACCGGAAATTATACAAGTGTGCAATGGGCAATAGATGGTATTCCAATAGGAATTACAAATTCACTTATTCATAATTTCACTACTATTGGAAATCATACTATAACCCTTGTAGTTAATTATGCTATTGGAGGGGTGACTTGTACCTATAGTGTTACCGAAACAATTGCAATTACAAAAGGATATGATATGGTAGTTCCAAACGGATTTACTCCAGGCAATCATGATACTATTAACGATACTATTAAACCAGAATTCAATTGTATGGGAGTTGTAGAAATGCAAGTGTACGATACCTGGGGATCCTTATTGTATGCTGAATCAGGAACATCTTTAGTTGGTTGGGACGGAACAGTAAATGGGCATGAAAGTGAAAACGGAAACTATATAATTGTTGTAAAAGCAACTACATTATTTGGTGCAGAGATAAATTATAATGGACCATTTACTTTATTAAAATAATTATTATTATGAAAAACACAATAATTCTAATCGGTCTCTTGTTTTCATTCGGATACGTCAAGGCACAAGACCCAATATTCACCCAGTTTTTTATGATTCCGCAATCTCTCAGTTCTTCCTTTGCAGGAGCTAAAGAGGTTACTAACGCAGGGATCATACATAGAACACAATGGCCAGGAATCGATTTTAGTATCAATACGCAATTTGCTTATGTAGATAATTGGTTTGAAGAAATGAACAGTGGAGTTGGGATAAGTGTTTTAAATCACAAGGAAACTACAACAAGATATGATTTTACTCAAGTTAACTTTAATTACGCATTAAAAGTTCAACTTAATGAGGATTGGTATTTTAGGCCGAGTTTGTCTCTTGGATATGGTAGCAAGAGTTTTGGATTTCAAGACTTATTGTTGGGAGATCAAATAGATATAAATAACGGAGTAATTCACAATACAAGTATAGATCCCATACTATTAAATGATAAAATTAATTTCTTTGATTTTAGTACTTCCTTCCTTTTTAATAATGAAAATTCTTGGTTAGGGGTTACTCTAAAACATCTTAATCGTCCAAGTATATCAATGGCGTACAGCGGAAATAATCAAATAGATTTGTTTTTATCGGTTCATTCCTCCATAGCATTTCCTTTAAATACATCCTATGGAAGATTTGAAGATGAAGACAGTATTTATTTATTGACAAATTTCATGAAGCAAGGAGAATATAGTAGATTCGACATGGGCCCTCAATATGTTAAAGGAAATTTTTCTTTTGCAGTATTAGCTGCTACCAATCCTATCCGAACAAATCCAAACAGTCATTTTTTAACTTCCATAAATTCTTATGCTGGATTTAAATACGAAGGATTCAAATTTGGCTACTCTTACGATTATAATATGAGTAAAATAGGTAAAACAGGAGGGGTTTATGAAATTTCTATTTCGTATGAATTTGATAAAAGTGATAGATGTTGGGGATGTCCAAAGTATTATTAATCGACTAGTATTTAAATGTTTAATATATTTTTTTAATTTTTTTAAATGCTTTACAAACGATAATTTATTAAGTATAACATAAAATTTAAATCATGAGAAAAAGAGTTTTGATTTTAAGCACAATAGCAGTTAGTCTATTTGTTTTAGGAGGATGTAAAAAAGAAACGGAAGTTACTGTTCAATCTGGTAGTAATGATACCACCGAAATCGCCACAGAAGCCACCGAGGCCCCACAAACACAAGAAGCCCCTAGCAATGAAGGTACTTATACTTATGAAGACAGTTCGGCATCTTTAGAAATTACCGTTTCGGGTTCTGCCTGGACAGGGAAAACTGTAATTAAATCTGGTTTTGGTGCTGAAAATGATGCTGCAAACGCCGAATATCAAAATGGTATTGTAAAAGGAACTGATTTATATGATGATTCGGGGTATGCTAAAATAGGGTATGTAAATGGAAGTTCCCTTACAACATCTATGGGAGGAAATAGAGTAACCTTAAGAAAATAACATGATAAAATTAATTTCAATTAACGCAGCACTTTTATCACTTTTATTTTTAGTTACAAGTTGTGGCAGTGAATCTAAATCAGTAGATGTTTGTAGATGTTTAATAGAACCAGGAAATTCAGACTGGAATAATGAAAATAAAGAGGTTTGTAGAGATGCAATTAGCAAAGAAATAGGAGTTGCAAACTGGGAAAAGGTAAATATGTCGGACAATCCTGCTATTAGTGCAAAATTTGATGCTTTAGCAAAAAGATGTGCAGACAAAAAAGAAACCACCGAAAGTAAAAGTGATGCTATTGAAAATAAGGAGACAAAGTCGAACAACGACAATTCCATTTTAATTCCAAATATTGGCACCTCTAGTGGCTACATTTGGGAATCTATAGACACAAAGGCACAAGTATATAGTACGCTAGCATTTGACAATGCCGTTTTTCGAAATACAGTCTATTTAATGAATGGCAAAACTAATTCAGAAGATTTTACAAGAATGCTAGAACTATCTGGACACTGGAACACAGTGGATACTAATAATGCAAACGGAGTTATTTCTTTAAATAATGTAGAAGTGTCCTGGGTTTTTAGCGAAGATTACGCCACCCTAACCAATAATAAAGGGGCGGTTTACAATAGAGTAAAAGTTAAGTAACAATAAAAAGTGTCAAGTAATTTTAGGAGGGGTCAGGTGTGAAAATTTCAAAGGACAAAGATAAACAAAATAAATTTAAGGATTGGGACTCAAAAAAAAATATGGTTAGTTCGGATGTAGAGAACGCAACCAAAATGAATAAAGTTATTGCTGATTGGATTACTAAAGCAGACGATATTGTTTCAAGAAGCCTTATCGATGGTATTAAAATTACGGCACCAGAACTAGAAAAAGAGTTAACCGATATTAGAGAAGGTAAGATTCAAGTAAAATCGGAGCTTTTTATGGTCAACTATTCAGATTTCATGGAACGTAAACGGACACAACTTGTAGAGCGTGTAGGTAAATCTGATATAAGTTTTACTACTTACGGAACATTTAAAAGTACAATAGATGATTTTGAAGCAGAAAATGAGATAGTGTTAAAGGTGTCAGATGTAACCAACAAGGATTGGTTAGATTTATTTCATACATGGTTGACGAAGACCAGACCTAAGGAAATGTTGCGAAAAAACGGAGAAACGTATAAGTTCAAAACTCTTGGTAAACTAAAATCGGCTAGTATAGATAAAAGATTTGAAGTGCTTACAGGATTCTTTTCGTATTTAAAAGAAAAAGAGTTGTTAAAAGACGATAGCTTTTTGAAAAGCTATAAAAAAACAGAGATTGTAGTTACAGCTAAAATAAAAACAACTTTATCAATAAGCGAAATACATACTTTATATGCACACAAATTTGAAGACGATACAAAAGAAAAGGTAAAGTTGATTTTTTTGTTTAGTTGTTTAACAGGTTTTCGGTGGAAGGACATTGAAGATTTTAAAAAGGATTTTATTTCAGATTTTAAAGGCAGAAAGGTATATAGACATGTAGCGTCTAAAACGAAGAAAAAACTAAATAAAGTTGCAACGATACCGTTATCAAAACTAGCTATCGAGATATTAGAGAAATTAGATTACAATCTAAAACAATTTTCAAATGGTTACACCAATTTAATGTTGCACGATTTACTTAAAGAAAGTAATCTTTTTAGTGAGTTGACGCTAGCGGAAGATTCAGAAACAGGTCGACAGTTGAAACGATACGAATTGATATCAATGCACAGAGGGCGGGATACGTTCATAACTAATTTAATAAACATTGTACCTTTGCACGAGTTGATGAGTTATACAAGTCACGAGAAGTTGTCAACGCTACAGAAATATATAGATTACACCAGAGATATTAACCCAGAATACGTAACCATATTTGATAATAATGGATAGTTCGAAAAAAAAAGGAATATTTGTTAACGTTTTTCTTATGGCAGAAAGCGGAGAACTCACGAAAACAGACCAAAGCGAAATAATGAATGCACTTATATCTTATGGTAGGTCATTAAAACCCGATGAGGTAAATGAGGTTTTTAAAGAAATTAGAATAGGAACTAGACACTTGTTGGAGCAGACTGAAAAATGTATTGATTCGGCACTTGATAGTGTTGTTGAGTTTCATAAGGTAATTGAAGGTGTTATAACCAAAGAAAAAGGTTTACCTAGCGATGCTACTATTGGAGACGATGCTGAAACAATAAAGTTTATTGATTCCTTGATTAAGGACGCATATAATTTTTCACAAGCTGAAAAAGTGATAGGTATTGCAAGGCAAACAATAAAAAAGCATGCAGATAATGGATTGCACTCGTTGAAAACTACAAAGATTTCAAAGACTGAATATATAACCAGAGAAAACTTAATAAAATATTACCGTGATTATTTTAAGAAAGATGGATTGGGATTCTAGTATTAATATTAGGTAATAATTCATGTAATTTTCCGTTATTACAAAAAAATCATCTATGAAAAAAATACTTTTTATAATACTTTTTACTTTTAGTTTGTCAGTGTTTTGTCAAACTAAAAACAATAAAATATCTACTATTGATGTAGATAATTTTTGGGTTGCCTATGATAGTGTTTTAAGAACCAGCGATAAGGATTTGCAGGTTAAAATTATTCAACAATTATATTTAGATAAAGCATCTGATGGGTTAAAAGATTTTATTGAACTAAGAAGTCATACCTCAATTAAACATTTAGAAAATATTCAAAAATATCCCAAATTTTGGACTACAGTCCGTTCTAAGACTTTAGAAATAAAATCGTATGTCCAGCAAATGGAAAAAATTATGGTGCGATTCAAAAAATTATACCCAGAATTTAAACAACCCGATATTTATTTTGCAATCGGTGTTTTAAATTCTGGTGGCACTACCTCTAAAGATAAAATTTTGATAGGTTCTGAAATTGCTTGTTCTGACAGCACTATTGATGCAACAGAGCTTGGAGCTTGGTTGCGGAGTGTTTTTAAAGACCAAAAAAATGTATTGAGTATGGTTGCACATGAAGTAGGACATACTCAGCAAAAAGACGGGGATAGTGAAGACGATGGTGGTTCGAATCTTTTAGGTTATTGTATACGTGAAGGAGCATGTGATTTTATATCAGAGTTATTGCTAAAAAAACCTGTATTATCTCCTTATATGACTTATGGTGTTGCACACGAGAAAGAACTTTGGATAATGTTTACCAAAGAAATGCGAAGTCAAAAAACAGAAAATTGGCTATATAACGGTAGAAATGCACCAAATGGAAATGCAGATTTAGGCTATTTCATTGGTTATGAAATTTGCAAATCTTATTACAATAATTCCAAAGATAAAAAACAAGCCTTAAAAGAAATTATTGAACTTGAATATACTAAAGAAAGTGTAGAAATTTTTTTGGTAAAATCTGAATATGCTGAAAAATGGAAATAAGCAGTAGGAGTCTGAGGTGAATTTAACATTAACAACTTAATCTTTATTTTTAAAAGGTAATTATTAAGAAAGTAATAACTCTAAAAACTTTTATAATCATTTGTAGTGTAAATATTATTTCTATATTTGTTGTAAACTTAGATATCAATTTGATTCTCATAATTTTATAGGGAGTATTTACATGTTGATATAAAAAAACAAAAAAACCTCGTAAAAAAGAAAATTATGAAAAAAGTAATTTTATTATTTGTTGTAATTCTAAATTTAAGTTGTTCTCCAGATAAAGTATCTTCTGGCGATGGCTTATCTTATTTTCAATTTTTACCTCAAGACAATGATAAATTTATAACTTCAACCGAGGTTGGAAAAATATTGATTTATAAGAACCAAAATAACGATGAATTGAAATTTAAAGTTTTGAAAAATACAACAGAAAAGCAACTTGAAAGCAGAGATAGTTTTGTAGTTGGTTCATATAAATATTTCTATTATGATGAACAAAGAATTCAATTAGGAGATATATTAGAAGAACCATCACAATATTATGCTTACGACAGTTTTTTTATTAGTATTAAAAGAGTTCCAAAAGTATTTCAGTTGAGTCCTACAGTAATTTCAAGTGAATCCCAATTGGTTGCAGTTATTGGATTACGTCCTTTTGACAATACTGACGTTGCTTTTTTAAATTATAGTGAACCTTTAATGACTTTAACAATAAATTCGCAAGTTTACACAAAAGTTAGAAAAGTTACATTGCCAAACAACCCGTATCCACATGCAAATGCTACTTTAAAAGGTTTAACAAGTATTTATTTTGACCAAAACAAAGGATTAATTGGTTTTGATGATATTCAAAATAATCAATGGAGATTACAAAATTAAATACAATGACTATCGCCCAACAGCGGTTCCTAAGAAATGGCGGGTTTTGGACATAATTTCAAGTTGTTTTGGCACTTGTAAATTCAATGTTTAACCGAAAGTTTAGGTTTTTTTTAATTCACTACTTCCGCAAGTTGCAATACGTTAAAAAAATTTCATAAATACCCAAGACAGCCAAAGAAAATGAAGAAAATATCATCAATTCTAATTTTTACACTTTTAACAACTCTTGCTTTAGGTCAAACAAAGAAACTAAAAATCTATACTGACGAAAGAATTGAGTTGCTAAATGTGATTCAATATTTATCTGATTATCCAATCTTAAATAAATCTGAAAATCTTGAATATAAAAAAGAAATAGAAATTTATTTTAAAGATTTTAAAAGTCATAATGCAATTGTACTAAACAAAAAAGTATATCGCAATTTTTTGGGTTTTGATAGAGCTGTAAATTACATTCTGCACTATGATATACCAAGTTTTAATTTAACAACAAAATTTACCGAAAACGAATTAAAAGACTTAAATGCCTTGAAGTCAAAAGATTCTTTAAATCTTATTAGAAATGAATTTAAAGATTTTTATGAAAAATCTAACTTCCATTTCTTTTTCAAAAATCATTCTGCCTTTTACAAGAAAATAAATAAATCAACTATTGAAGAATTAAATAAACAAAATGTAATTTCAATTTTGGAAAAACATTATGGAGTTAAAAACAATTCCTATTCTATCATTCTAGCACCTTTGTTGCATGATGGCGGATATGAAGTTGATATTGTAGATAAAAACGGAACAAACCTTTATGCTATAATTGGACCTGTAAGTGACAATGTAAATAAAACCCCGATTTTTGACACACAAAATATTTTTTCAGAGTATGTTATACATGAATTTAGCCATAGCTTTTGTAATCCAATTATAGATAAATATTTTGACAAATTAATTCAAAGTGAGTGCCTATTAATTCCAATAGAAAGTAAAATTAAATCACAAGGATATAAAGGCTGGAAAGTATGCCTTTATGAACATTTAGTTCGAGCAAATGAAATTGTGTTAAATGAAATTATTTTTGGTAAAACAAAATCTGACAAACTATATAATGAAATGATAAATGATGGTTGGATTTATCTTGATGGAATGGTACCAATAATAAAAGATGAATATTTAAAAACTAGAAATACCTATATAACGGAAAATGATATTATGCCGTTAATAATAAAATATTTAGAAACTCAAAAGAAAAACTGTCACTAAACAAATGCTTTAGCAATTACAAAGCTTGTGAATAGTTAAAAAATTACTTCACCCAATTTTGATCGATTCTGCGCACGCAGAATCGATACTAAATGGCTTATTAATACTTAACTATAGACCTAAGTTTAGTAACTACTTGTTGCATTATCGCCACGCCTTTGTAATCGTTGTATTTTTGCTCCCGTGCCTGTTTAGCGATATACTGAACGAGTTCGTTCATGGTTATATTGGAGTAGTCAATGTCGTCAATTATCTTCATGGTGTCGTCAATGTCATAAGATAGCATCGGCAATACTTCATATAGGTTTACCACCTCATCCAACGCAAATTTTGGTAGTGCTACCGCTTGTGGTTCTGTTACAGGTTCGGCACTAACAACAGGTGACGCACCATCAACTTTAACACAGGTGTAAACACCGTGCTCTAGTATTATTCGGTTCATAGTTTCAACTACAATGGCTTTGTCTTTTTTCTCACACAAC
>CANFHX010000060.1 GCA_947446865.1 Flavobacteriaceae bacterium
CATCTCCATTAGGCACTAAATTTAATCCTTGATAATCTAAATTAGAATATTTGATAGTGTTATTTAATCCAGCACCAAGCTGAACTTCAGTAAATAAAGTACCTTGTCCCCAATTTGGAAACAATTCAACATTAGGAAGGTTAGAGCTTAAATAAGCGCCACTATATACCGCTTTAACATCCCATGCATTTCTTGAAATAGGAGATGGAGCAGCTCCAGTAGGTGCAGTTGCTAAGACTTGAGTAACAACAAAACTAGCAGTAATACTTCCAGCGGAATAACTTCCAGCGGCCGCTTGTGTAGCTGTTATTGTAGAGGTCCCTACCCCTACAACGTGAATAGTATTGCCATTTACAATAGTAGCTACCGAAGTATTGCTACTTGTATAAGTGAATGCTCCTGTACTAGTACTAGTAGGTGCTGTAATTGCGAAATCTGCAGCATTAGACTGTTTAGTAGGAACAGTGAAATTACTTATAAGAGGCGCTACAACTATAGCTAAGTTACCAAAATACATATTATCAACATACATCGTTCCAGAACCCGCAGGGCTTCCAGAAAGAACTATTTGTGCAATATGAGCTCTAGAAGTCATATTTGTAAAACTAGACAATAATAAATTATAACTATTCCATCCATTTAATGTTGGAGTCATAGAAACTTCATGTTCGCTATCATCTCCTCCTCCATAAACGCCATTCATTCCAAAATCTACTAATTTCACACGGAAAGTAGTCATGTTTGGAGTAAATACGTCAATATGAAATAAATTCATTACGGTAGCATCAACTGGAGCAGCTGGTTCTATACCTAAATAATTAACATTGCTGTATTTTAATGTGTTATTACCTGTTCCTAATTGAATAGGTGCTAATGAAGCAGCTGACCAACTAGTTAAAAAAGTACCCATATCAATAATAATATCATCTGAAGGATAAGCATCAGTATATAATCCAATAATATTAGAAGCAGAAATAGTAGGATTAGGTGCAGCCGAAGGATTTACATCCAACGTTGCGCTAATTGTTCCGCTTGCATAGGATCCAGAAGCTGCTTGATTAGCAGTTATTGTAGTTGAACCTATAGCTAAAACTGTTATGGTGCTTCCTGAAACGGTAGCTACATTTGTATCACTAGAGGTATAAGTAAATGCTCCTGTACTATTACTAGTTGGAGGTGTAATTGTAAAAGCAGCAGAACCAACAGATTTGCTTGGAATAGAAAAATTACTTAATATAGGAGCGTTTTCTACTTGTTTTGATAATGCAAAACGCCACCATCCAGAACCTACATTAATATCTACTACCAAAGAAGTAGCTGTTAAGCTAGAAATTTGATAGGTTATTGAAGCTGGAGCTGCACTTGGGCTTCCTATTTCAGCCCCATTGGCAGCTTTCGCAAGACCTAAATAAGCGCCTACTCCATTAAGAGTTAAACTACTAGCATCACTAGTAAAGGTAGCTGCATTAGATCCATTATGAGGAGCAACAGGAGAAGCGCAAGAATCAGTGCCTCCTTGCCATCCTTCCACCCAGGTCTGAGTGCCTTGAATGTTTTGAAATGTTCCATTAGCATTGAATTTGTATAGATCATCAAAAAAGCAAGCTCTTTCGCCTGAACCAACTGATGTTCCCCACCATCCAGTATCCCCTTGGCTTCCACCAACACCTATTGATGTCACTTTCCAAGTCCCAGTAAGTGTTTGAGATTGTCCTAATGAAATGGTCATTAAGAAAATTAGTAATAATAATTTTTTCATAGGGTTATTTTATTTAAGATTTGATTTGTAAACATAAAAAATTATAATGCTATAACGAAAACGTTTGCGTATACAAAAACCATACAGATAATAATTATTTTTAAAAATCTTAAAATATTACGAAAACCCTATTATAACTAAGTTTTATGAAATATTATATAATTATTAAAATGTAAATTGATAAGTTAATGTAGAGGTGTTTTGAACTATAAATTAATCTTAAAGTGTAAGTTAAAAATGCATAAACATAAATTTTTAACCTTTTTTTTTAAAAATTGACAACTTAATCATTAAAAAAAAATAGAACTAATAATTACATTATTAACAACGATTAAAATTATAATAGTATTAAAAACAAATAAACCAGCATTAATGCTGGTTTATTTGTTAATATCCTTTGTTTTATTATTGGTAAATTCTTACATAATCTATTTCCATACTGCTTTGTGTGAAATTAGGGTCTATGGATGGTTGCATTGCAACATTTAACAAAAGATACTGTGGAGCATCAAATGGCCATGTACTAGCATCTTTAACTTCAGGGTTGTATGTGTAATGTACCACCCCATCTACACTAAAAACCATTTTTTGTGCCGTCCATTCAAGAGTATAAATATGAAATTCACTTGAAACTGTTGCAATAGTTCGTCCTCCAAGGTTAACTGTGCCTCCATAACTTGACGGTGTATGTATAGCGCTTTGAACATAATTTTGGTTATTTCCCCAATGTTCCATAATATCTACTTCTCCACAAGCAGGCCAATTAACGGCTCCATTAGTACTGGACCAATACGCTCCAGTTTCAATAATATTTTTTCCTAACAACCAAATTGCAGGCCATGTCCCTCCGCCAATAGGTAATTTTGCACGTACTTCAACTTTACCATATTTAAATGCAAATTTGGAATTCAATCTTGCGGAAGTATATTGCTTTGTAATTCCTTGATCGGTAAAAGTTTCTTTTTTGGCTACAATTTTTAAAGTTCCACTACTGACATTAGCGTTAACCTCTCGATTAGTGTAATGTTGCACTTCTCCATTATGCCAACTATCTCCATTAATCAATTGTGTTTGTTGAAACCAATTTGTTGAGGATATAGCGCCTGTGCTATTAAATTCATCCGACCATACCAAATTACTAAAAGTGGTACAAAAATTATAGATATATTGGCCATTACAATAGGATACAATTTGTCCAATAGCACCATTTTGATTAAAAGGAATAGTAATCCATTGACAAGAATTAGTTCCGGTGAAAAATTCAACGGTTAAATAATGAGTACCTTCAGCCCAGTTAATTTGCGAAAAATCACCTACAGTGGGAGTACCACTTCCAATCCAAACGGCTATATTTCCTTGAGAATTAGTTAACGGATGTTGTATTTCAGAATAAACTGTAGTCCCGGTAGCAGATGCTAGTTTTATATTAAATCGCAGCGAAATAATTTGATTGGTTACCAATTGTCCGCTACTATTTCGTATTGTAGATTGATAATTGAATTGGGCATTCACCAAAAAAGAGAAAAGAACAAATAATAGAGTAGCTAGTTTTTTCATATTAATATTATTATGGCTACAAATAAAACAAACAAACGGTTGTTATTATTTTATTATCGTATAAATAAACTATACAGATGTAAGAAAATTACCACTTTATCAGTTTTTACATCCATTTATTGCTAATTTATAAATTTAATTCTATTTCTTGCTTTTTCTGTAGAATTGAAAATGGTATCAAATAAAAAAATGGCATAAAAAAACCGCCTCTTTTGGAGACGGTTTTAAAGTATTGGGTAAAGAAATTATTTTTTCTTTTTTGCTCCACCTTTTTCTGCTTTGGCAGCTTCTTGAGCAGCTTTCATTGCAGCACGTGAAATCTTCACTTGACAAACTACAGTGTTGTCTGGGTGCATTAATTTGAAATTGTTTGTAGGTAATTTAGTTACATACAATTTGTTTCCCATTTGTAATTCAGAAATGTTAGCCTCAACAAAATCAGGAAGATTTTTAGGTAAAGCTTTCACTTTTAATCTACGTTGATTTAAGTTTAAAACACCTCCTAAAAGTACACCAGGAGAAGTTCCTGTAACTTTAACTGGCACTTCCATAACGATTTCTTTTTCGTCATTTAATTGGAAGAAGTCAATGTGTAAAATTGCTTCACTTACTGGGTGAAACTGGATGTCTTGAAGAATAGCATTGTAAGTTTTTCCAGCCAAATCAATTGCAACTGTGTGCGCGTTTGGAGTGTAAACCAAGCTTTTGAAAGCTTTTATTTCTGCTGTAAAATGCACTGGTTGACTTCCTCCGTAAATTACGCAAGGAACCATTCCAGCATTACGTACGGCTTTGGTTGCTACCTTGCCTACGCTTTCTCTTTGTGATCCTGTAATCAAAATTGATTTCATTGTAAAAATATATAGTTAATAAATAATTCTTGTTTGTTGTTGGTAGTTTTTGATTTGTGGTTATTAGTCCTAAACTATAAACCTTAACAATAAACTACAAACTTTAATCTACATTAAAAATTTTCCGCTGATGGAATTGTTGTGTTGCACCATGTGCATTACTTCTGCAAAAAGTGGTGCACAACTCACTACTTTTATTTTGTTAGATTCTTTCTTTAACGGAATAGAATCGGTAACGATTAATTCTAATAATTTAGAATTTTCTATTTTTTCGTAAGCATCCCCAGATAATATTGCATGGGTGCAAATCGCTCTTACGCTTAATGCTCCTTTTTCTATCATTAGGTCTGCTGCCTTGGCTAATGTCCCTCCAGTGTCAATCATATCATCTACTAGAATTACATTTCTGCCTTTTACTTCTCCGATTAGTTCCATTGAATCAATTACATTGGCAACTTTTCTTTGTTTGTAACATATTACTACGTCTGATTCTAAAAATTTAGAATAGGCATAAGCTCTTTTTGATCCTCCCATGTCGGGTGATGCGATAGTTAAATTTTCTAAATTTAAACTTTTCACATAAGGTAAAAAGATGGTTGAAGCGAACAAATGGTCAACCGGTTGTTCAAAAAAACCTTGAATTTGATCTGCATGTAAATCCATGGTCATAATTCTTGTTGCTCCAGCAGTTTCTAATAGTTTTGCTACTAATTTTGCTCCTATCGGCACTCTTGGTTTGTCTTTTCTATCTTGTCTTGCCCATCCAAAATAAGGAATTACGGGAGTTATGTGTCTTGCTGATGCTCTTTTAGCCGCATCAATCATTAACAAAAGTTCCATTAAATTGTCGGCACTAGGAAATGTAGAGCAAACAATAAAAACGCGTAATCCTCTTATAGATTCTTCAAAGGAAGGTTGAAATTCCCCATCACTATATTTTGAGAACGTAACTTTACCTAGCGGAACACCATAGTTTTTGGCTATTTGTTCGGCTAAATGAACACTTTGGGAACAAGCAAATATTTTTGCTTCGGGTTCTTGATGTGACATTATTTTGTTGTTTTTATTCCGCTGCGCTCCATATATATCGGCTTTATTGATTGATTAAAGCTTGAAGAATATAAATGCCTCGGGTGTAGTTAGTTAGTTGTGTTTCGTTTTACCGAGCTGCAAATTTAGAAATAAAATCGACTTGAGAGGGATATTTTTAACTATTTTTTAAAAAATGTGAAGAAAAATTATTTACATTTGCACCGTGTTAAAGGAAAAACAACCTTTGTTGTTTCTTTATTGCGTTGAAATAACTGTTGTTATTTTGAGTCTGCTGCTGTAAATTTATTTATAAATTTGACAAAAGCATAACTGCTAATGCCCGAATGGCGGAATTGGTAGACGCGCTGGTCTCAAACACCTGTGGGAAACCGTGCCGGTTCGACTCCGGCTTCGGGTACAAAGACGGACTTATTAGCTTTTTGCTGATGAGTCCGTTCTTTTTTATCGTCATAACCATTTAAAAAACAATTAGTTAATTCAAATAATACACTTTTTTTGAAGTTAGATATTGTTTTTTCTAGAGACAATAGTAATCCCTCTGGAAACATCAATTTTTAAAATTTCCTTTTCTTATTGTATCCTAATAAATTATAGAATTTACTTGGGTCTTCAGTTGATTTTAAAAAATATTTTACTGCTTTATCCAAGTTAGATTTTTTTGAAGGAATAATATCTAATTCTCTCTTTTTTTGTTCTATCCCAACAATAATGCCTCCCCAATTTCTTGAGGAGGCTTTGAATTATTTAGATTTGTGAAAGTTTATCTTTTAATTACTCGAATAGTCTTGATATTATCGCCTTGACTTAAAATAACATTGTAAACACCAGAAGTATAGTTAGCGCCAACTTCTAATCCTTCTAACTCGCTAGGATATAGGTTTAGGATTTCTAATTGTTTTCCTAACATATCGTATATTTTAACCTCTATTGAATCTATACTGTTGGTTTTAACATTTAGTTTAAAAGTCTCCCCAAATGGGTTTGGATAAACTGTTGCATCAAATTTGGTAGTAACTTCATTTACAACTTCAGTTTCATTTGTTTTACAAGTATTATTATTACTTACCGTTATTGTATATACTCCTGACATTACTGATGATGAACAAGCTCCAGAAGAATAATTTACCCGAACTTTATAATAATAGATGCCCATAGTTAATGAAGGTAAGTAATAACTTGCAGAAGTGCTAACTTGTGTTGCTTCTGAAATTGTACTATTAGAAGCTAGTTTATACCAAACATAAGAATAATTTGGACCTTGTGCTAATCCTGGCAAACTTAAGTAAGTAGATGCTACATTACAAATAGTTGAAGATGAATTACTAGAAATTATGCTTGGTGTCTTTAATACATAAACTTTAAATATTGAACTGTAACCTAAACCAATACAAGAATTAAAGGTTGCAGTTATTTTAACTCTGTAAACATAAGAAGTTGATGATCCAACTAAAACACCAGTGTTGTAAGTTGTTTCAGAATTAGATGTTGAGACACCTACTATTCCAGATGTTGGCGCGGAAGTAAATGTTCCTATTGTAACAGTTCCTGTTGTTGAATTTGTATTAAGAGTAGCTCTTTCCCATACTATAGAACCTGAATCTTGGTAACCTGATGCGGTTAATGTAGTTCCGGTATTACTAGCGCATAATTGGTTTATACCAGTTATTGTTCCGCCGTTAATTAACGGAGCTGATTTAACATAAACTAAATAAGTAGTACTTGCTACACATCCATTTGCTGGCGTAATAGTAGCTTTATAATAGGTGTTCACAGTTAAATTTGACGTTGTTAAACTACTCGTTGTTGCCCCATAAACAGTTGTCCAGCTAGTTCCATTTCCAGAAGTTCGCCATGATATATTGCCTATTGAATTAGAACTTAATGTTAAAATAGTGTTTGTTCCATTACACAATTCATTATCACTAGTTCCTCCAATGGAAGCAATATTTCCTGGAAATGTATTTGTAACTGTGATGGTAGTAGGTGTATTAGAAATTGCGGTTGAACATACATCTCCATTGCTGTTTTCTGCAGTAACTAATACTTTATAATAAGTAGTATTTGATATTCCATAAACAGTGTCAAAATTAACTATGCCAGATACTAAATTAACATTTTTTGTTTGAATTGTAGTATACGTACCCGATGCAGCTAACGAAGATTGTAATTCAAATTTAGTACCCGATGCACCACTAAGTATAAGCGTTTTACTACCAGTAGTCCCAGATCCTGCATTACATAAAGCAAGGCCTTCCAAAGCTGTAAGGGCTCCAACAACAGCTTTAGATATTGATACTGTATATGGAACAGCAGATAATATTGGAGCACAAGAACCTATAGTAACCGTTGCTTTATAATAGGTTGTATTTGCTAATACACCAGTAGCTAAAGTCGATCCTGTAGCACCTGTAATATTAGAATAATTTCCATTTAAACTAGTAGATTTTTGCCATTGAATATTCCCAACGCTTCCGTTCAAGCTTAATGTTGCTCCAGACCCAGCGCATAATGTATATCCTGGTCCAGAAATTATTCCTGCAATACCTGCTGTTCCTATGATATATTGAACAGAATTAGTATAAAGCGGATCACATGCCCCACTAGTTACTTTAACTCTAAAATAGGTTGGAGCTGTAATGTTATTAACAAGATACGAAGAAGCAGTGCCATTTGTTGATGTAGTTGTAAATGTATTTGCTCCATTAGTATTAACATATCCCAAAGTTGAACTATTGAATGGAACATTATAATAATTAGTATTATCTGTTGAATATTGCCATTGGGCACTTCCAACGTTTCCAATTAATTTTAGAGTTCCAATGCCAGAATTACACACTGTTCCTCCACCTGTTATGGTTCCAGCTATAGCAGGCGAATTAACCAAAATAGATTTAGCCGTACTAGTTGCTGTAGAACAATTACCACTTGTTACTATTGTTCTAACATAAAAACTTGAGCCTGGATCTACTGCAGTAACATTAGTTAATATTAGTTGTAATCCTGTTGCATTACTTATTGGATTAAATCCAGTGGTAGCTGAAGTGGTAGACATCTCCCATTGAATTGAACTTCCTATGTATGTTGCAGAAGTTAAGGTAATATTACCACCTGTACAAACAGAAGCGATGCTAGGACTGATTATTCCTACTTTAGCTAATGGATTTACTATAATGGTAAAAATATTGCTTATTGCTGTTGACCCTCCATTAGAAGCAATAACTCGATAAAGTGTTGTAGTAGTCAAATTTGAAACCTCTATACTTGAAGTAGAATTTCCTACAGGAACCCATACAGGGTAAGCAGCAGTATATTTTTGCCAAATTAATGTTCCAAAAGAACCAATTACTGATAGAGTAGTATTGTTAGATCCAATACACACGTTGCTGTTAGTACTAGTAATGTCACCTGAAATAGCTGGACTAGGAGTTGTCACATTACAAGCTGTGCCATATGACTGCCAAACTCCATTATATTTTAAGGCAACTCTTATTGAATAAGTTTGACCATAAGTAGCTGCAAGTGATCCAGTTAGCTGTGTAAGTTTAAATGAATTTGTTAAAGATTCAAAAGTAGAAACTGTACTAACACTAGACACTTCAAATAGATAGCCCTCTGAATTGTATGTGTCAATCGCATAAATATTTGCTGATAAATTACTTAAAGTAACCCCACATTGAGAAGCTTGAATTTGTGAGGATTTGGAACAACCTACATTTAGATTTAAATGTTCACTTAATCCACAATTAGAAACAAAAGAGACATTAATTAAACTAGAAGTAATAACTCCTGAAACAGACACATTTATTGTATTTGTGTTTTGACCAGAAACAATAGTCATCCATGATGGTACTGACCATGTAAAATGATTAGATAATGAAGTTGGAACAGAGTAGGAGGCTGTTGAAAGTGAACATAGTTCCTTAGCTCCTGTAATTTTAGCGTTAGCACCAAGTTTGCTTATCGATATATTAGATTGCAATACTCCACAGGTAAAAGGAACACTAACTCCTATTACACCCGAATTAAATGTATTTAAGTTAAAGGTAACAACAATAGTATTTGTGTTTTGTCCAGATACTATAGTTACGCCTAGTGGAACTGTCCAATTATAAGCTGTAGCACCATTATATTGATCTATATGATAACTTTCAGTTCCTGAAACACTATCCACGATATTTCCATTTGTATCATAAGTTATTTTTCCAATTGCGCAAAGTGTTGTAGGTCCAATTATAGTATGAGTTCTAAATTTTGCTGAAATTAATCTATAAAATATTGTTCCTGAAGTACAAGCGCCATAAAGTGAAATTCCTAATTGACCTGATATAAAATCACTTGCAATTTGTACACTAATTGAATTTGTCCCCTCTCCTGCAACAATTGTCATCCCAAAAGGAAGAGACCAATTATACTCTGTTACACCAGCAACAAGAGGTGTGGTATAAGTCACAATTGATGATGTACAAACTTCACTTGGTCCAACAAAACCTTCTGCAATTGAAGCAATGCTGACATATAATAATGTAGGTAAACTATCTCCACACGCAGTACTAACAGTTAATGACATAGTGCCATATTCAAAAGAAGGATCAATACTTACAACTATTATTCTAGTTCCATCACCAGATACTATATTCATTCCTGGCGGTAAAGACCAATTATAATAACCTCCTTCTACATAAGGAGCAGAATAAGATACAGTTGTTATATTACAAACAGAAACTTTTCCCTGAATATTTACTCTTGGTATAGAATTTTTTGATATATATATAGAACTAGTATTTGAAATCAGTCCACAAGCATTTATTGCTTTTACAGAAATTTCTCCTGAATTCATTGATGAATCAAAAGTGATTGTCACCGAGCTTCCAACGCTTGAAGCAGATGTAACTCCTTGTGGGAATGACCATTGATAATATATAGCTCCTTGAACAGGTGTCACAGAATATGTTGCTACATTAGTTCCAAGTAAACATAATATTGTAGGTCCTGAAATAGTTCCCATCTCACCAATAGAAGAATCTAGCAGTGTTGCAACAATAGCAGTTCTAGAGTCGGTGGTTAAATCCCCATCTGTAGCATCGACATAATAAGTTGTAGTAGCTAATAATGAATCAATTGTATATGAATTTCCTGTTCCTAATAGAGTTCCACCTGTACTGGAAGAATACCAACTAACTATTCCAGAACTTGAAATTGCTGATAGTGTAATTGCAATTCCAGGACATACTGAATTTGGTGTTGTTGATGTTATTGTTGGCGCGATAAGAATGGGATTAATAGTTGCAATTACTTCACTTCTTACTGAAGAAGTACACCCATTATCTATTACTTCTACATAATAACTCGTAGTATTAGTTAAACTAGTTGTTGTATATGAAGTCCCAGTAGCTAATGAGCTTCCACCAACAGCAGATGTATACCAATAAATTGTGCCTCCATTTGAAGCAGCTCCTAAATCAGCAACACCAGTGCCCGTATGAGATCCATTAGTTACTGAAGTGATTGAAGGCGCACTATTTACTAACACACTTACTGAGTTTGTCGTTGCTGAATCACAAACTCCACTTTTCACTACTGCTCTGTAATATGTAGTTTCAGTCAAGTTAGTAGCAGTTAAACTTGAAGTTGTATTAGCAACATCATGAACATCTGAAGCAAAATTATCAGATGAATATTGCCATTTAGTTAC
>CANFHX010000061.1 GCA_947446865.1 Flavobacteriaceae bacterium
ATACTAAAAAATTTCAAAAAAAATTTGCATCCAAAGAAACAAATCCATTATATTTGCACTCACAATGCGGAAGTAGCTCAGTTGGTAGAGCTCCAGCCTTCCAAGCTGGTTGTCGCGAGTTCGAGCCTCGTCTTCCGCTCTGCAAAAAACCCGAATCAGATGATTCGGGTTTTTTATTGTCTTTAATTTCCTAAATTAGTTTCTGGAAGTAATTCAACG
Source organism: Flavobacteriaceae bacterium (assembly GCA_947446865.1). Lineage (GTDB taxonomy): Bacteria > Bacteroidota > Bacteroidia > Flavobacteriales > Flavobacteriaceae > Flavobacterium. Next base: position 220 of record CANFHX010000061.1, read on the forward strand.
GGTCCTTCATTTTGCGAAAACCATCTTGCAGTTAACATTCCTTTCAAGATTATTTTATCCCCTTTAACATCTAGCCAACTTCCTTCGCGCAATCCTAAAACCGGAGTGTCGTTAAATGCGTGATATTCTTTAATACGAGTTTCTCGAGTTTCTCCCATGTGTTTACTTTGGGTATCGGCATCCAAATAATGCGGATTCAAATTAAAAGGAATTGCACCCAAGGTGGTAAAACTTGGAGGATAAATTATAGGCATATCATTAGTGGTTTGCATAGAAACACCTGTGATGTTACTACCAGCACTAGTTCCTAAATAAGGAGTTCCATCTGCAATGGCATTGGATAAAACCTCCATAACTTTGTTTTGATACAATTGTGTTACCAATAAAAAGGTATTTCCGCCACCAGTGAAAATGCCTTCTGCAGTTGCAAGGGCTTCTGCAGGATTTTCAAAAGTATGCAAGCCAACTACTTTTTTATTGATTTTAGAAAATGCCTTTTGAACCGTTTGAGTATATTCATCGTGGGTAATTCCGCCAGGACGTGCATACGGAACGAAAATAATTGTTTCGCAATTAGCAAAATGGTTTTCTAAAACTGGAAATAAATATTCTAAATAGTCACCACCATGAACGGTGGAAGTACTTGCTATAATTAGGTTTTTCATTCGATGATTAAATTTAAGGCAAATTTACAAATTAATAATTAACATAGTTTTACAATTGTGTTGGCCTTTTTTTTGGAATACTTTTGGATACTTTTGTCCAAGAAATTAACAATACCTTTTGTTTTGAAAATCATTAAATTTAACTTTCTTTTACTTTTTTTAGTAACTTTTGCTCAAGGGCAAACGGCTTCTATTTCTAAAAGACTAAATGGAAAAGTCACGGCAAGTTACAATGATTTGGAAGGTATTTATTTGATAAATCTTAAAACAGAAAAATCTACTTTAACGGAACAAGGAGGATATTTTTTTATCAATGCTAGTGTTGGCGATACCTTACTATTCTCTTCGGTACAATTTAAAGGATTAAAAATAGCATTAAAAGAAAGTGATTTTACTAGTAACCTTTTCTTTGTTAAAATGGAGCCAATAGTTAGGTTTTTGGATGAGGTAAAAATTAACGAATTCAAAAACATTAATGCGGTTTCTTTGGGAATTATTTCTCCTTTTACCAAACATTACACTCCTGCAGAACGAAAATTATATACAGCAACTTCTGGAGGCGGAATTGACCCAATATTAAACTGGATGTCTGGACGGACTGCAATGCTTAAAAAAGAAAAAGAAGTTGAGAAAAAAGAAACTTTAATGGATAAAGTAGAAGGTTGGTATGAAACTAAATACTTCATTCAAACCCTAAAAATTCCAGATGAATATGTAAAGGGATTTGAATATTATATTGTAGAAGATGCAAAATTTGCTGAAGCAGTAAAATCTAAAAACAAAACGATGGCAACTTTTATTATGAATGATTTAGCGGTGCGGTATAAAGAATTATTGAAAAATAAATAAAAAAGCCATTTTTGTCTTTGAATCGTATAAAAAAACGTAAATTTAATAGAGAATTAAATAAATAGCAACATGATGAATACTAAATTTAAAATTCTATTTTTAATCTTTTTTTTCCAATTTTGTTTTTCGCAAAACAACCCCCGAAAAACCCTTCAAGGTCAAGTGGTAAACGATTCTGTTAAGGTAGAAAACGTTATTGTTTTTAATGTGAATTCCAAAACAGGAAAAGTGGTTAATTCGGATGGGTCATTTGAAATTGCTGCAAGAATTAAAGATACTTTAATTTTTTCTAGTTTATCTTTTAGATCTTTAAAAATAGTACTTACCGAAAAACAAATGGCCGAGTCCCCATTAATTGTTAAGTTAGAAGTTTTTTACCATGAACTAAAAGAGGTGGTTATTGATAACAAAAACCTAAGTTTTGGTAATACCCAAAAAATTGTGGACAAACAATATGTTGCAGATGAAAAATCACACCTAAAAAATGACTTTGTTTACGATGGAAGTATTACTAATGGTGTGAATTTTGTGCGACTATATAAAGACGTTATTAAGTTATTAAAAAAGAAAAATCCAAAAAAATCCGATTTCACTACCGAAGTAAATTTTACCGAAGTAGCCATGAAACGAATAAAATACAGTTTTTATACCAATACTTTACTTTTGAAAGATGAAGAAATTAAACTATTTTTGGTGTTTTGTGAAAACGATTCCAAGTCGAAAACAGTTTTGAAAACCAAATCCGATTTTGAATTAATGGATTTCATGATTACTAAAAACAAAGAATTTAAAGCAGTAAAGTCCCATTAGAATGTCAAAATATTTCCGTTTCTTTTTATTTTTAATGTTGTTTGTGAGTTTGTCTTCTATGAGGATTCATAAATTTTACATGGCAATTTATCAAATCGATTATGTGCCTCAAAAGAAACGAATTCAAATTACTTCCCGAATTTTTGTAGACGATTTAAACGCTGCTATCGAAAAAAAGTACCGCGTAAAGTCCAATTTAGGAACAGGTCAAGAAACTGCTCAAGACGAAGTAAATATGAAGAAATATCTTGCTGAAAAATTCTTTTTGAGAGTAAATAAAGTAGTAAGGCCAATGACTTTTTTAAGCAAAGAAGTAGAGGCAAATGTGCTAATTTGTTATTTTAGAATCACCGATGTTTCTAAAATAGCCAATTTAGAAGTTGAAAACAGTGCGTTAACCGAATGGAATTCCGAGCAACAAAATATTATCCAAGCCAATATTACGGGTGAAAAGCAAAGTGTAATGCTAACATCTGAAAAATTTAAAGGAATGTTAAAATAATTGCAAAATATTATTTGTCATTAAAAACAATTACTTTTATGCTCTTAAAAATTAAGTATGAAGTATTGTCCCCCAATCAGTAAATTATTTTTTCTAATTTTTTCTATAGGAATTTCTGCACAAGAAACTCCAAAACCTACTACTCCAAGCGAAAAAAATCCAGATAAATTCCAACAGATGTATGATTTATTGGCAACGCCCAATATGTACCGTACCGCCTCTGGAGCACCAGGACCAGAGTATTATCAGCAACAAGCCGATTATAAAATGGATGTGGAGTTGGACGATAAAAACACCAAACTTTACGGACAAGAAACCATTACCTATACCAATAATGCCAAAGAATCACTAGATTATCTTTGGGTTCAATTAGATCAAAATCAACAGTCGCGTAAATCGCTTTCGCCATTGGTAGAAAGCAATAAAACCGATCCTGCAATTAGCGCTCAAGGGTTTTCTAGAAAATATTTAGAAGCCGATTTTGATGGTGGTTTCAACATAGAATTTGTGAAAGATGCTTTAGGAAAACCAATGCAATACACCATCAACCAAACGATGATGCGTATCGAATTGCCTAAAGTTTTAAAACATGGGGAGAAGATTTCTTTTTCTATTAAATGGTGGTACAATATCAATAATTATACTTTGGATGGCGGTCGTTCGGGTTACGAACATTTCGATACCGATGGAAATAACTTATATATTATTGCACAATTTTATCCAAGAATGGCGGTATATAATGATGTAGAAGGATGGCAAAATATGCAATTTTGGGGTTCGGGAGAATTTGCTTTGCCTTTCGGGAATTTTGAAGTTAACATTACCGTTCCGGCAGATCATATTTTGGAAGCCACCGGAACTTTATTGAATAGAGCAGAAGTCTTTACCCCAGCACAATTAGCGCGTTATGCACAAGCAGAAAAATCATTTGACAATCCTGTAATTGTGGTAACGCAAGCCGAGGCAGAAGCATCTGAAAAAGGATTTTCTGACAAGAAAAAAACTTGGAAATTCAAAGCAGATAATGTTCGTGATTTTGGAATTTCCACTTCTAGAAAATTCATTTACGATGCCATGGCGGTCAAAACCGGAAGTACTACAGCAATGGCAATTTCGCTATATCCTAAAGAAGGAAATCCGCTTTGGGAGCAATATTCTACTAGAATTATCGCCCATACTTTAAAAAGTTACTCCAGTTATACGTTTGATTATCCTTATCCAAAAGCAATTTCGATTAATGCTAGAGATCAGGGGATGGAATATCCAATGATTTGTTGGAATTACGGTCGTCCAGATGCACAAGGAAAATATACAGATCAAGTAAAATACGGAATGTTGGGCGTTATTTGTCACGAAGTTGGACATAATTTCTTTCCAATGATTATCAATTCGGATGAGCGTCAATGGACTTGGATGGACGAAGGTTTGAATTCTTTCATGGAATTTTTAGCCGAAAAATCATTCGATCCTAATTTTCCACTTCGTCGTGGACCTGCTAAAAATATTGTGCCTTACATGAGTGGCGATCAAAAAGGATTGGAACCTATCATGACCAATTCTGAAAGTATTCGCCAATTTGGAAATAACGCTTACGGAAAACCAGCAGCGGCTTTAAACATTCTTCGGGAAACGGTTATGGGGCATGAGTTGTTTGATTATGCTTTTAAAACCTATGCCAATCGTTGGAAGTTTAAACATCCAACACCAGAAGATTTCTTCAGAACTATGGAAGATGCTTCGGCAGTAGATTTGGATTGGTTTTGGAGAGGTTGGTTTTATACTACCGATGCCAATGATATCGGAATAAAAGAAGTAAAAAAATACTATGTAAGCAACGAGCCTTCTAAAGAAGTTACGGAATTTATGAAGAAGCAAAGACGTCGCGATACCAATCCTGGACCAATGGTTTATATGATTGAAGAGGGAAGTGAAGACTATAAATCGGAAATGAACAAACCTTTTAAAATTATCGATTACACTGCTTTGAACGATTATGTTACTTCGCATTTCAATGCCGAAGAGCGTGCTAAATTAAACGAACCTAAGTATTTTTATCAAGTTACGTTTAATAAACCAGGCGCACTAGTAATGCCAATTATTGTAGAATTAACTTACGAAGATGGCACGACGGAAACGCAAAAATTTCCTGCACAAATCTGGCGAATGAACGATAAGGAAGTTAATAGAACCTTTGCATCGCAAAAGGCAATTGTAAAAATTCAATTGGATCCGAAGTTAGAAACTGCCGATATTGACGTTACAAATAATACTTGGCCAAAAGAAGAAGTAAAATCAAAATTTGATTAAGAACTTTGTACCTTTGCAGTGCTAAATAAAATTAAATAATCATGTTTGGAGGTGAGTTCTTTTTCATAATAATTGTCGCTTTTTTATTATTCGGGTCTAAAAATTTACCAGACGTAGTAAGAGGTTATGCTAAAATTTTAGCAACCCTAAAAAATGCTACTAATGAAATTAAAAACGAAATACAAAAAAGTGTCGATGTCAAGGATATTGATGCTTCTATAAAAAACATCACGGGTAATTTTACTCAAGAAGTAGATAAAGTAAAAAGTACTGTAGCCTCTTCCTCTGCCGATTTTGGAAAAAATATATTAGAAGAACACCAAACTAATATCGCTCAAATTACGGAGGATGTAGAAGAAGTAACCGGACCAATAAAACGCCAAATGTAATGCTCGAAAAAATCATCGCTTTAGATAAAAAGGTGCTTATTTTCTTGAACGGATTGGGTTCACCAACCTTTGACGGACTATGGTTACTAATTACAAAACAAGCCTATTGGACGCCTTTTTTCTTGCTTTTGGCTTATTTGTTATACAAGAAGATTGGTGCTAAAAATCTTGGGGTAGTAGTTCTTTTTATTGCCGTAATTTTATTATGTTGCAACACTTCGGTAGAATTTTTCAAAACAACTTTTCATCGTTTACGGCCTTGTAACGATCCAGAAATTAAAGGGATTATCCGAATAGTACATCAGTCCGACTCGTTTAGTTTTTTCTCTGGACATGCTTCCAATTCTATGGCAACGATGGTGTTTCTTTATTTAATTTTAAAGAAATATTACAAATATGCCTTCTTAATATTTCTTTATCCTTTAATTTTTGCCTACAGTAGAATTTATCTCGGAGTTCATTTTCCAATCGATATTTTAACCGGATATTTCTTCGGAGCAACTTTTGGAATTGTTTTTTATTTCTTTTACCAAAAGTATTTTAATAAATATTAAAGTACTCTCGAAACCGTTAGTCCATCCCGAATTGGCAATAAAACGGTTTCTACTCTAGGGTCGTTGTTCACGATTTGATTGTATTCTAATAATACTTTTGTGCTCGTGTCTTTCGGATTCAATTCTTCTAAAACTTTGCCACTCCATAATACATTGTCCGAAAGTATAATACCACCTGGATTCATTATTGGAACAATCATATTAAAATAATGAATGTAATTTTCTTTATCGGCATCTATAAAAACCAAGTCGTATTTTTTGTTTAATGTTGGGATAATTTCCAAAGCATCACCCAAATGTGCGGTGATTTGGTTTTTCCATGGTGATAAATCGAAATATTTTTGTTGGATAGAAACCAATTCTTCTTTAATATCAATCGTGTCTAACGTTCCCTCTTTTTGCATTCCTTCTGCAAGGCATAAAGCGGCATAACCGGTATAAGTTCCTATTTCCAGAATGTTTTTAGGATGTATTATTTTAGATAGCATACTTAATACTCTCCCTTGAAAATGGCCGCTTAACATTCTAGGTTGAAGAATTTTCTGATGGGTTTCTTTAAATAATTGCACTAACAATTCGGGTTCGTTTTGTGAATGTTGTTCAACGTAGGCTTCTAATTCTTCGGATATGAAATGCATTTATTATTTACTATTTATGGGATTGTGTTTAGAATTAAAAATTCTAATGATATCAATTCTATTATCTTTAGACTGATATAAAATTTTATAATTTCCAACTAATATTCTTCGGCAATCTTCTCTATATTCATCGATTTGGTATTGTTCTGAGAAAATTATTTTTTTAGGTGAATTTACGATTTCTATTAATCTATTTTTTGAAATATTGTTTTTAATGTTTTTTAAATCTTCAATAGCAATAGAAGGCCAAATAATTTTATAATTAGGCATTATTCCAACTTTGAATTTCTTTTTCTAAATCTTCTTGCGAAACAAAATCACCATTTTTTATGTCTTCAATACCTTTATTAATTAAATTATCATATTGTTCGAGACTTAATGGATTTCCTAGAGAATCATAAGAAATAGTTGTACTAGCGTCCAATAATCTGGCTATCTTAATCAATAACTTTTCATCAGAAATCTCAATTTGTTTGTGAATTTTATTTTTTAATTCTATGATGCCCATAATAAAATTGTTTTATACAAAAATACTAAATTGTTTTTACCTTTGCACAATGATGGAGAAAAAAGACATTCGAGCTATTTCTAAAGAAGATCTTCGCGATTTTTTTGTTGCTAATGGCGATAAGCCTTTTCGTGGCAATCAAGTTTATGAATGGTTGTGGAGCAAAGGCGCTCATAGTTTTGACGACATGACCAATGTTTCTAAGGAAACTCGTGCTATGCTAGAAACACATTTTGTTATTAACCACATCAAAGTCGACACCATGCAACGCAGTGCCGATGGAACGGTTAAAAACGCGGTTCGTCTTCATGATGGTTTAGTGGTAGAAAGTGTATTGATTCCTACCAAAACAAGAACCACGGCTTGTGTTTCTTCACAAGTGGGTTGTAGTTTGGATTGTAATTTTTGTGCTACTGCTCGATTAAAACGAATGCGGAATCTAGAACCTGGCGAAATTTACGACCAAGTTCTTGCTATTGATAATGAAAGTAAACTGTATCACAACCGCCCTCTTTCCAATATTGTTTTTATGGGAATGGGAGAGCCGTTGATGAATTACAACAACGTCATCAAAGCAATTGATAGAATTACATCTGAAGAAGGTTTAGGAATGTCACCCAAACGAATTACAGTTTCTACTTCTGGAATTCCAAAGATGATTAAGAAAATGGCGGATGATGAAGTAAAATTCAATCTGGCAGTTTCTTTGCACTCGGGCATTGATGAAGTAAGAGCTAGAATTATGCCGTTTAGTAAAAATTTTCCGTTAGCAGATTTACGCGAATCGTTAGAATATTGGTATCAAAAAACCAAAAGCAAAATCACTTACGAATATGTAGTTTGGGGCGGAATTAACGACACTAAAGAAGCGGTTGATGCTTTGGTGAAGTTTTGTAAATATGTGCCTTGTAAGGTGAATTTAATTGAATACAATCCTATCGATGATGGTGAATTCCAACAAGCATCCGATGAGGCAATTAATTTGTATATCCAAGAATTAACTAAAAACAATATCGTAGCTAAAGTTAGACGAAGTCGTGGTAAAGATATTGATGCAGCTTGTGGTCAATTGGCTAATAAAGAAGCATAAAAAAAGTCCCTCTTAGGACTTTTTCGTTTTACTTATTCGGCTTAATCAATATTGCGTTTGGATATTTTTTCTTTAAGATATTTAAATTCCGTTCGGCTTCAATTCTAGTTTTAAAATTTCCTACCCATACTTTATATATAGGAGTACTGAAAACTATGGTTGCATCGTAGTTTTTATTCTCTTTTTTAAATTGAATTAATGTTTTTTTAGACTCTTCACTAGAGCCATTAAAAACTTGAATTTTATATTGGTTGTTTATTGTAATTGAGGCATTTACTTTTCTTTTCTCATTTAATAATTGCTCTAATTTAGGGTCTTGTGTTACAGTTACTTCTTGAGCGAATAATGTGTTAAAATTTGAAAATATAACAATTGTAAAAAGGACTTTTAAAAACATTTTTTCTGTTAAAAATTTCATAATGGTTTGATTTTAATGCAAATGTACTACTTATAAAAATAAACAAAAGTTTTTTTTTATTTAGAATTAGTATAAATTGATAATTATGGTATTTTAAGGTTTTGAGAATAGTTCATATATTGTATTTTTGCTCAAGTTTTAAAAAAGTGTAGAGGCGTTTCTTACAAAACAGAAAAGTTCTACCGAAATTTAGTCGATAATCATTTATAATATGAAAAAAGTGGGTAACCATAATTCGATTTCCAGAATTTATTCATTCGGATTAGCAGTAATGCTAACATTCTCCATGTCAACATTTGCTCAAACAGCAGCAGCACCAGCCGTAAAAGCGGATGCTACAGCAATGAAAGCAGATGCCGCAGCACCAGCAACAGGAGGAGCAGATGCAGCAAAAGGAAAAGAATTATTCAATTCAAACTGTGCAGCTTGTCATAACTTAGACAAGAAAATGACTGGACCAGCTCTTAGAGGTGTTACAGGGCGTCACAAAAAAGATTGGTTTTACGGATGGGTTAAAAATAGCTCTGCCTTAATAAAATCTGGTGATGCAGATGCAGTAAAACTTTGGGAAGCAAATAAACCTGCTGTAATGACAGGTTTTCCTCAATTGTCTAATGCAGACATTGATAATATCCTTGCTTACACGGATGAAGTTCAAGTTGCGCCTCCTGTAGTAGCAGCAGTTCCTGGGGTAAGTACTGGAAATGAAGGGGGAATATCTAACGGTATTATCCTTGGAGCTTTATCTTTAGTGATGTTAATGTTAGTAGTAATGTTGTTTTTAGTAAACAATGTTTTATCTAAAATTGCAAAAGCTAATGGAATAGAAGTTGCTAAAAAAGAAGCTACAATGCCAATTTGGAAAGCATTCGCTAAGAACCAATTCTTAATGGTAGTTTCTGCAATTGTATTTCTTTTAGGAAGCGCCTTCTTTGTTTATGGTTTTCTTATGCAAGTTGGAGTAGATCAAGATTATTCGCCAATTCAGCCAATTCATTATTCTCATAGAATTCACGCTGGAAACAACCAAATAAACTGTAAGTATTGTCACTCTGCAGCACGTGTAAGTAAAAATGCGGGAATACCTTCATTAAATGTATGTATGAATTGTCACAAAAACATTTCTGAAGTTTCCGATACTACATCTACTGTTGATGGACATACTAAAGCATTCTATGATGGTGAAATCAAAAAATTATATACTGCAGTGGGTTGGGATGGTGCTAAATATACCGGAAAAACACAACCAGTTAAATGGGTTAGAATTCACAACTTACCTGACTTTGCTTATTTCAATCACTCACAACACGTAACTGTTGCTGGAATTGAATGTCAAAAATGTCACGGACCAGTTCAAACTTACGAGGTACAAAAACAATTTGCTCCTTTAACTATGGGGTGGTGTATTAATTGTCACCGTGAAACGGAAGTTAAAATGGAAGGAAATGCTTATTACGATAAAATTCATAAAGAACTTTCTAAGAAATATGGTGTAGACAAATTGACTGCAGCACAAATGGGAGGTTTAGAATGTGGTAAATGCCATTATTAAGGTTATAAGGTTATAAGTTTAGATGTTTATTATCATATACTACTAAACTCATAAACTCATAAACTTCTAAACAAATTAAAATTAATTAAGAAGCTAATATTTATATACGATGTCATCTAACAAAAAATACTGGAAAAGTGTTGAGGAACTAAACGAAAATAGTTCTATTGTTGAGACGCTTAGAAATAATGAATTTATTGAAGA
>CANFHX010000062.1 GCA_947446865.1 Flavobacteriaceae bacterium
AGACGAGGCTCGAACTCGCGACAACCAGCTTGGAAGGCTGGAGCTCTACCAACTGAGCTACTTCCGCATTGTGAGTGCAAATATAATGGATTTGTTTCTTTGGATGCAAATTTTTTTTGAAATTTTTTAGTATCTTTTTTATTTCGTAATTTTCCTGCTCCTAAAAGTTTTATTATTAAATTGTTACCAATTATTAAAGTTTAAAAAAAATATGGAAATCATCAAAAATATCAGTATAAATGAAACTTTTTTGGTTCGTCATCCAGCTTTAAGAGCGGGAAAACCAATAGAAAGTTGCAATTTTGATGGTGACGAACTAGAAACTACCCAACATTTCGGCTTATTTAAGGATGAAAAATTAATTGGAGTTGTTTCGCTTTTTAATAATAAAAATACTACTTTTATATACCCAAATCAATTTCAAATAAGAGGGATGGCAATTTTACCCAAATTTCAAAAACAAGGATTTGGTCAAAAATTAGTGAACCACTGCGAGGAATACATACAAGACCAAAAAGGCACTTTAATTTGGTTCAACGCGCGCGAAAATGCTGTTTCTTTTTACGAAAAATTACATTATAAAAAAATTGGAGATCCTTTTTCTATTGCAGATATCGGCCTTCATTATCTAATGAAAAAAGAAATTGACTGCCCATGAATAAAATCTACTTATTATCCTTTATAGTTGTTTTATCCAGTTGCAATAAAACTGGAACTACTAGAACTTCGTCTGAGGCTTCTATAATTGACTTTTCTTTTTTTGATAAAAGCAAAATCACCATAGATTCAGTTTCGATTATTAATACAAAAAATGAACACCTCATAGAATTTTACCGCAAGCATCAATTTGAAACGGTTTGGGATTCTAAATCCGACAGAGATTCTTTGCTATATGAAATTTCTAATTCGGAAAATGAAGGCTTGGAGCCAGAAGACTATAATTACAAAGAGTTACATTCTTTGGAGGAGAATCGAGAAAATTTACCGGATTCTTCTCTAACAAAATACGACATTCTGCTTACCCGAAGCGCACAACGGCTCATTAACCACCTCAGCAAAGGAAAATTGAATCCTAAACTGTTGTATGCCAATTGGGATTTGGAAGAAAAAAAGGTTCCAATTAATGCAATTTTAGAAGATGCCTTGGATAATGATAATTTAAAAACTGCAATAGAAAACTGCAAACCCAAGCATTGGATGTACCAAAGATTAAAAGCAAGTTTGAGAATTTTAAAACAATTCCCAAAAGACAACCTTACCGAACTTGTAGATTTAAAAGAGCGAATTGTTCCAAATAAGAAGAATAAATACCTGCCTTTAATTAAAAGGAGGTTAATCTATTGGGGTGATATGACCGAAAAAGACACACTTTTAACTACGCTGTACAACAAGAAAACGCAAGAAGCAGTTAAGACTTTTCAAACAAGACACGGGCTTAAACCCGATGCAGTTATTGGCCGTAGCACCATTGATGCACTTAATTTTAGTAGAAACCAACGAATAGAACAAGTCATTGCTAACTTGGAACGTTGGAGATGGTTTGCCAATGATTTTGGGGAGCATTATTTATTAATTAATATTCCAGATTATTCCATAGTCGCAGTAAAAAATAAGGATACTCTTCAATCGCAACGAGTAGTGGTTGGAAGAGATACCCGAAAAACTCCTGTATTGGATTCTAAACTTTCCAACATAAATTTAAACCCTAATTGGACAGTTCCACCTACTATTTTAAAAGAAGATATTTATCCCGATGCAATTAAAAACCCGGGGGTTTTCAAGAAAAAAGGATTAGTAATTTTAGATCAAAAAAATGAGGAAATCAACCCATGGACCTGGAAAATGGAGGATGCTGGCAAATACAAATACGTACAGAAACCAAGTAGAAACAACTCGTTAGGGTCTATGAAGATTAATTTTCCTAACCACTATTCGGTGTATTTGCACGATACCAACCACCGAAATTTTTTCGCCTTTTCTTTTCGATCCTTAAGTTCGGGTTGTGTACGATTAGAAAAACCGCTTGAAATGGCCGCTTATATTTTGAACGATACTGTTAAATGGTCCCTTCAAAGAATTAAAGACACTACCAATATAGCTTACTATTGGAAATTACAAAGAAAAAAGCAACAAGAAATCTACTTAAAAAACGCCAAATTAATAGCAAAAAACCCTGCTTTAATTATTGAAAATAAACCGTTACCAAAACCTGAACTTAAAACTATTGTGATTAAAGTTAATGAGAATATTCGCCTTCATCAACTCTATTGGACCGCTTGGGAAACCAAAGGAGTACTCAATTTTAGAGAGGATATTTATTGTTTGGATGCCGATTTGTATAATAAATTAAGATAATAGTTTAGTACTTTGGGAGGAATGGTAAATAAACAAACACGATTTGTTTTTTATCAATTCTATAATTTTCTTGCTCAATTCATTCGGAACTGCAGGACAACCATGACTTTTACCAAGTCGGCTATGGTTTTTCAAGAAGTTGTCCGACACATAATCCGCACCATGAATTACAATGGCTCTTTCCCGTGCATTATCGTTGACCCCTTTTTCTAAACCATCTAGCTTTAGTGATAAACCATGTTTTCCTTGGTACACTTCTCCTGTGGCATAAAAACCTAAACTGCTTTTATTAGATTCGTTAGTATTAGAAAACTGATTGGCATAATCTTCCCCTGAATTTTTACCGTGTGCAACTAAAGTATTCAGTATAATTTTATTTTGAACCATATCAATAATCCACAATCGCTTCACTCTAGAACTCAAACTAAAGTCAATAATGGTAAGGAAATCCTTTTGAAAGAATCCTTTGTCTTTAAAAGAATAAAATCCTTTTAATGCTTCGGAGAAACTTTCCATATTTGGAAGTTGAAAATGATTTGCATTCAAAGTGTTATAAACCGTAACCACCTTCTTGGAGGAAGAAGCCATAACAATTTTCTTGGGATGTATTTCTTTTTTAAAATTTGGAACAATAAAAAAGAGACCTAATAAGGTGAGACCTAAAAATGTAAGTAATTTCATAATATTAAATAGGTTATGATTATTTTTTTGCTTTTTACAAAGGTATTGCCTCAAAAAAGCAATGTCAAGTTAATTGTACAATATTTAACGATTAAACGCATTATTTTTCGACAAAGAGTTATTTTCCATAAGATTTCTACCTTGTTTACTCCCTATAAACACTGCCATTTAAACCTAAAAGACCAACAAAAACAAGAGGTTTCATTACAAATCATTTTACAAACTGTAACAATTAACTATTTTTATAGTCTATTAAAGGGTTATACATTTTAACTTTGCCGATTGAAATTTAAATTATGTTCAAATTACCATCTACTTCTTTACTTTTTCTTTTATTCATAAGTTATTTAGGACATTCTCAAACCCCTAAGAAAAGTTTGCATACCAAATTTTGTGCCGAAAAAATCACAGTCGATGGAAAACTAAACGAGGAAATTTGGGCGACTACTGAAATTGCAACTAATTTCATCATGACTTCTCCCGACAATGGCAAACCCGAATCTAAAGACCGAAAAACTGAAGTTAAAGTTGTTTATGATAACGATGCTATATACATAGGTGCCGTTTTATACGACAACGAACCAACTAAAATCAGAAAAGAATTAACTACCCGAGACGATTGGGCAACTGCCGATACCTTTGCCGTTTTTCTGAATGGTTATAACGACAGCCAACAAGAATCGCGATTCATTGTGAGTGCCGCTGGGGTACAACTAGACTGCATCTATACCAACAACAATGGAGAAGATTATTCTTGGAATGCCATTTGGGATAGCCATGTAGAAATCACTAGTTACGGTTGGGTGGTTGAAATGAAAATTCCGTATGCCGCCTTGCGTTTTTCTTCGGATAAAAAACAAACTTGGGGTTTGAATTTCTTTAGAGATGTAAGTCGTGACCGCCAGCAATTCAGTTGGAATTTAATCGATAATAAAATTAATAACGAAAGCGTTCAAGCTGGAGTTTTGGATGGTATTGAAAACATAGAAACCCCCACTCGATTGTTTTTAATTCCGTATTCTTCGTATTATGTTAATAGCAGCAAGCAACAAACCACAGGAAAACTCAAGGGTGGATTGGACATAAAATACGGCATCAACGATGCTTTTACTTTGGATGCCATTATGGTTCCTGATTTTGGTCAAACTGTATTTGATAATGTAGTACTAAATTTAAGTCCGTTCGAGCAGCAATTCAGTGAAAACAGGCCTTTCTTTACAGAAGGCACCGACCTGTTTAGTAAAGGAAATATTTTTTATTCCCGAAGAATTGGTGGGGAACCGTCTACTTATGCAAATTTAGAAAAAAATGAGATTTTCACTAAAAACCCAGCAACCATAAACCTTTTAAATGCCCTGAAAATATCAGGAAGAACTAAAAGCGGTTTGGGGATTGGTGTTTTAAATGCCGTTACCGATAAAACCTATGCCGAAATAACAAATACTGTTTCAGGAGTGCAACGAAAAGAATTGGTTGAGCCTTTGGCTAATTACAATGTTTTAGTTTTGAACCAACGTTTTAGAAAAAACTCCTCCGTTTCCCTTGTAAATACTAATGTTACCCGAAATGGAGAATTTCGAGATGCCAATGTTTCTGCTTTGGTTTTCGATTTGAACACCAAAAAAAATACCTACAATGTTTCTGGAGATTATAAATACAGTTATGTAAATGATTTTGGCACTTTAGAAAATAAAAAAGGGCATGAAATGTCTATAAATTTAGCAGAAACCAGTGGCAAATTTCGATATTCTTTAGGATCCGAATATTATTCAAAAGATTATGACCCAAATGATTTAGGTATCAATTACCAAACCCATTATCATAATTTGAGTACCACCCAAAGTTACCGGATATTAAACCCAACCAAACAATTTAATAGTTTTTACTTTAATTTAAATGAATATTTAGAATTTGACAATAGAACGGAAAGACTACAAAATGCAAGTATTTCCATGGACATTAATACTACCAATAAAAAAAATGATTACTATGGATATGGTTTTAATTTAAGACCAATGAAAATATCGGATTTTTACGAACCTCGTTCCGATTTTGAAATGAAATACGTTCTGCAACCCGAATTCATAAACCCGTGGTTTTATCTTTCTACCAATTACAACAGAAAATTTGCAGTCGATTTCAATCCCTCTTTTGCTATTGTTAATGAGAAAGAACGGTATAATATTAATGCTTCGGTTACACCTAGATACCGTTTTAGCGATAAATTTTCTTTAAGCTACTCTTTTTCGTATGGTTACCAAAACAACAATGTAGGTTGGGTAGCATTTGACAATAACAGCAACACTATTTTTGCTAGAAGAAATAGAACCACTTACAGCAACACTCTACAAGGTAAATATTCTATAAATAATGTTATGAATTTTAACTTGTCGGTTCGTCATTATTGGAGTTACGCCTTGAACAATAAATTCATGACCTTGCAAGACAACGGCACCTTAATCGATAATACCAACTATACTACCAACCAAGACCGTTATTATAATTCTTGGAATCTCGATTTGTCTTATTCTTGGTGGTTTGCCCCCGGAAGCCAAATTTCTGTTTTATACCGAAATAGTTCTTCTTATTATCCCGATGCAGATTTTAGTCAAAATTATGGACAAAACTTCAGGAGTTTATTTCGCCCTGAAAGTTTAAACAATGTGCTTTCTATTAGTATTCGTTATTTTATAGATTACAATAGGATAAAACATTAGTATTAAAACTAATAACTTTGTAAATCCCTAACAAACACTAAAACGTTTTCGTTATTTTTATATAAAATTACCTGCTTCTTTCTAATTGCGATTTTGCAAATGAGTATCTTTGTGAAAATTTAAATCTCATGAACAAGAAAGTAATTTTAATGATTCTAGACGGATGGGGTAAATCACCTGATCCAAAAGTTTCTGCTATAGATAATGCCACTATTCCTTTTATTAATAGTTTATATACCAAATACCCTAGCGCCCAACTTAGAACCGACGGTTTAAATGTTGGATTGCCCGAAGGACAAATGGGAAATTCAGAAGTGGGACACATGAACTTGGGTGCCGGACGAATTGTGTACCAAGATTTGGCTAAGATAAATTTGGCGGTTCAAAACAAAACCATGAACCAAGAAAAGCCTCTTTTGGATGCTTTTCAATATGCCAAAGACCACAATAAAAAAGTACATTTTTTAGGATTAGTTTCCAATGGTGGTGTGCACTCGCATACTTCCCATTTATACGGATTGTTGGATGCTGCCAAAGACTTTGGTTTGCAAAAAGTATTCGTACATGCCTTTACCGACGGACGCGATGTAGACCCAAAATCGGCTGCTTTGGATATTGCCAATTTAGAAAATCACATGAAAGATTCTAATGCGAAAATCGCAACCCTAATTGGTCGTTATTACGCAATGGATCGCGATAAACGTTGGGAAAGAGTAAAACTCGCTTACGATTTATTGGTGGAAAATGAAGGGACTCACTCTACCAATGCCGTAGAAAGCATCCTAAATAGTTATGCCGAAAATGTAACCGATGAATTCTTGCAACCTATTGTTATGGTGGATGCCAATGGCGTTCCATTAGCAAAAATAGAAGAAGACGATGTAGTTATTTTCTTTAATTTCCGAACCGATAGAGGCCGAGAATTGACGGAAGTGCTTTCGCAAAAAGACCTACACGAGTTCAACATGCACAAAATGAATTTGTATTATGTTACCATGACCAATTATGATGACACGTACCAAAACGTGCATGTAATTTACGATAAAGACAACCTTACCGAAACGCTTGGGGAAATTTTAGAAAAGGCGGGTAAAACTCAAATTCGTATTGCCGAAACCGAAAAATACCCACACGTAACGTTTTTCTTTTCTGGCGGTAGAGAGATTCCGTTTGTGGGAGAAACCCGAATTTTAAGAAACTCTCCAAAAGTAGCCACCTACGATTTACAACCCGAAATGAGTGCCTTTGAATTGAAAGACGCTTTAATTCCCGAACTTAAAAAAGGAGAAGTTGATTTTGTATGCCTTAATTTTGCCAATGGCGATATGGTGGGACATACCGGTGTAATGGCTGCTGCAATAAAAGCCTGCGAAGCGGTAGATGTTTGTGTAAAAGAAGTCATTGAGGCGGCACTTGAAAACAATTATACCACCATAATCATTGCCGACCACGGAAATTGCGAAACGATGATTAACCCAGATGGCTCACCTAATACGGCACATACTACCAACCCTGTGCCAATTATTTTGGTAGACAAAGAATTGAAAACCATTCACGATGGCGTTCTTGGGGATATTGCTCCTACTATTTTAGAATTAATGGGAGTTGCTAAACCAGAAGTAATGACAAGACATTCGTTGTTGTAAAATACAAATAGCATAAAAAAAACTGGCAATTGCCAGTTTTTTTTATAAAGTAAATTTACCTATATCTTGATAATTATTCCAAAATCGAAGTAGTTCTATTTGGTCATTTTCATATTTATAATAAAGAGTGATTTGTTTTAAAACAGGAACTTGGTAAATATTTTTATAGGAAGTTGACTTAAAGGAAACATTACTTTTAGCAAGTAAATCGATGAGTTCATCTACCTTATCCATAAAGTTGTAGACTTCGTTAAGTGTCCACTCTCTTTCTAAATATTCAATATTGTTCCAATAATCGATTTTCGCTATTTTCGACCAAGAAATCTTCATCAGGCTTTATCTATTATAAAGGTGTGGGAAACGTTTTTTAGTTTCTTCCATTACAGAATTGTGCGGAGTAATACCTTCTTTTTCTATAGATTTTAGAGCTTCGTCTATAGCATTTTTTTGTTCGTTTGACAACAAACAAACATCAGACACCATCATGGATTTAATTTGCTCGATAAGAGAATTATCTTGTAATTGATTAATCCAGTTGATTATATTTATCTTATCAGTTTGTAATTGTTGTGCTTCCATTCTCTTTTAATTTAAAACTAGCTTCCGTTTTCACTAATATGCTGTAAACGAATATATCACAAAGTTATACAAAAAACACAAATAATACAATAGGATTTACTTCCCTATTTATGAGATTCCTACTGTAATGGAATTTATTTGTGCTGTAGGAATATCCTAAAGAATTATTTATCCTGTAACAATTTCATTAATTGGATTTGTTCTTTAAGAGACTGGATCGTTTCTTCGTATTGTTGAATTAATTTGTCTGGATACATAATATTATTATACCCATTATTCCCAGTAGAATGATTAATGTTGAATATTTTTTTATCATCAAAACCTAATATTTCTAGAGGTTGGATTTCTAAAACCTCCGAAATTTCATTTAACCTATTGATGGTTAATTGCGTTTCTCCCGATTCTATCTTGCTATACGCCCTAGTAGATAAACCCAACTTTTGAGCTACATATTCTTGTGTAATATTTTTCAACTCTCTTATTTGTTTAATCTTAACTTCTGCTTGTTGTATCATGATAAAAAGTATTAATAGTTCAAAATTAGACGTTTTTATTCAATTAAAGAAATATTTAGAGAGATTTTTTTTAGTTGGCAGTTGTAGGTTTGTAGGAAATTACATAAAATGGGTATTTCAAGAGAACAAATTAATGTAAAAACATATATGCAGTCCACATTAAGCGGTAGTTCAAATTTTGAATATGCTATTAAAAGTAGGAGTTTACTTTTGGGTTTCGGTAAAATGACAACTTTTTTAAAAATTAAACAAGAATTAATAAATGAAGTTAAAATTAGAGTTGTGGATCAAAAATATTCTAAAATTACTTCCTTTTATAATAAACCTAAATGGCAAGATTGTCCAAATAATAGAATTTCAGTTTATATTGCCTGTTTAATAATTAACAACAAATTCAATAAAAATGAGTAAAATTTGGAAAAAAGTAATATGTAAGAGCTGCAAAGGCACCATTGATTTGACAAGCAAAGGTGCTTATTTTGATTGTCCTCTTTGTGGAGAAAGAAATGATATTGAAGAGAATAAAGAAATAATAACTCCAATAATTAGTTTGATATTTTGTATAGGAATAGCTGGAGTATTGATATATCTATTACTTGTAATGTCTGGAATTTATAATCCTAATTCCAAAACTGAAAATTATAAAACATGTAAAGCAGATAAAGTTTGTTGGAAAGAAAGCATTGATAGTTTTTTTGAAGTCAAATATGAGGATTATAAGGATGGTAAAATAGATAAAGATTGGAATTCAGAGGAAGTTCTATTAGAAAAAGAGATAGAAACAATTATTAACAGTGATATTCGAAATGAAATTACTGAATATTTTTATTCAGCAATGCAGAAAAATGTAAATAAAATAACAAAAGAAATCCCTTCGGCGAGAAGAGAAAATCAATATTAAATATTATTTAAATGAAAAAAGAAAACACATTTTATTTGGCCACTCTAGTTTTAGCGCTAAGCCTACTAAGTTGCAAAAACAATAATCAAAGTACTGATAATAGCGAACAAATAAAAGCAAAGGATAGTATTGTAAATATAGAAAAAGAAATTTTAAATAAATCAAAATTAATTGGCAATACTTACAGTTTGGATGAATATCATAGAGTTAATTTTAAATCTGAAACAACTTACTGGATTTACCAAGATCCTCGCTTTGGGTGTAGTGGTGAAGGAAGTTGGTCAATTGAAAACAATAAAGTCATTTTAGGCACTAATGATAGTAGCTGTGAGACAACAAGGGCTATGAGTACAACCTATGAAGCTAGTGTTTTTAATTAAAATTGCACCCGCTATCCGAAGTCTCCTTACTTCGGATAAATAAAACCTCTAGACCGTTCCGATTTGCATTTCCCACAAAGTAAGGCAAACCAAATTTTAGTATTCAATAAACAAATTACATAAAAAATCTTTTTTTTGTTACTCCCATTTTGAATGTGGACACGAATCGCAAATCCGCTATAGAATCAGCGTTGCAAAGCATCCGTTTAATCCGCGTTCCTAGATATTTTTATAGTTGACACAAAATTCTGTCAAATCTCTAAATTCAGTACAATACAAAGCAATAACAAAAACAAAATTCAGAAAAATATTAACACCGCGTAACTTTCCATTTATAATGGAAACAAAAATAGATACCCAAAAATAACCCAATAAAAGCATTCTAAAAAATCCGTGGCATCCGTGAGAATCTGTCATCTCCTAAAAAAACTTGACACATTTCTAAACCCAAAACAGAAATGGAAACAGTAAAAAAGGAGTATCGAGTTTCAGATTATTTTGAAAGAACTGACGAGAATTTTAGTTATGAAAAAGCCTTCAGACGATGGTTAGTTTTTGA
>CANFHX010000063.1 GCA_947446865.1 Flavobacteriaceae bacterium
AAGTGCTTCACCAAGTGCCATTTCTTGTAATGGTGGTAACTCTACTGTTACGGTATCTGCTACTGGTGGAACAACTCCTTACGTTTCTTCAAGTGTTGGATCATTTCCTCATGCAGCGGGTGCTTACTCTTATACCGTAACCGATGCTAATGGATGTACTGCTGTAGCTTCTGGAACAATTACTGAACCAGCGCCATTAACAACTTCTACTACAATGTCAGCTTGTGATACTTATACCTGGAATGGAACTACCTATACGATATCAGGAGATTACACTTATAATAGTACTAACGGTTCTGGATGTTCTGTAGTAAATACTTTACATTTAACAATAAATAATAGCACTACAAGTAGCGAAACACAAGTTACTTGTGCCGCTTATACATGGCATGGCACTACCTATACTACAAGCGGTGATTATACTTATACTAGCACTAATGCTTCTGGATGTAATAATGTAGCAACATTGCATTTAACTTTTAATACTACTACTACAAGTGAAACACAGGTAGCTTGTGATGGTTATACATGGCATGGTACAACATATACTGTAAGTGGAGATTATACTTATAACAGTACCAATACTGCTGGTTGTTTAAATGTAGCAACATTACATTTAACAATTAATCATATTACCACGCCTGTTTTTGATTCCGTTGCCCCTATATGTTTTGGAACAGCTTTATCTAATTTACCTACAACATCAAACCAAGGTTTAACAGGAAGTTGGTTGCCAGCTACCATGAACAATAGTGCAACTACAACTTACACCTTTACACCTGCTCCTGGTCAATGTGCTGCTGTAAGTCAAATGACTATTCAAGTAATTCCATTGGCATCTGCTCCTACTGCAGCAACAGATCAAAACTTTAATTTAGGGGATACTCTTTCAAATTTAATTGTAACCACTGGATCTAATTTAACTTGGTATGCATCACAATCAAGTACGACTTCTATTCCAAATACAACTACATTAGTTGATGGAACAACTTATTACGTGAGTCAAACTATAAATGGTTGTGAAGGTCCTAAAATTGCTATTACAGTTCACTTAATAATTTTAGGAGTAGATCAAAATCAAATAGTTACTATATCTTATAGTCCAAATCCAGTAATTGATGTTTTGGTTATTAAATCAAATGAATCTATTGAAAACATTACAGTATTTAATACGTTAGGTCAATTATTATTTACTCTAATAGAAAATGCTAATGAGTTTAGTGTTGACTTATCTAATTTACCAACTGGAAGTTATTTTATAAAAGCACAAACAGCGGATAAAAATCAAATTCTTAAAGTGATTAAAAAATAACAACTATTAAAATAATAAAAAAGCCGCCTCAGTTTTGAGGCGGCTTTTTTATTGAATCTCATTCTCCAATAATACAAAAATATAATCCCCACTCCGGTTATCTCCATTATAGAGAGAATTGGAAGAGGGGATTTTTAATTATATCTAAATTGAGATGCCATCATAACAAAAAAACAATAGTAAATGGCCTTTCTAAAGCATCCATTATTTGTCTATAGTATTCAATTGTACGATTTTACTCTATTTTAGGACTACGTGCATTTTAACATTTAATTAATTTGCAAACTATATCGATTGAAATTATTTGATTAAAAAAATAAATACTATTCGATATTCAATCTTATGCTATTAATTAAACCAAATTTATCATGAACAAATTATTAACAAACAAAAAAAGATTTACAAATCTTATTTTCAGTATTTTTATATTGCTTTTAGGAATTAATGTAAGTTGGGGACAAACAACCGTTTTCAATGATACCTTTACAGGTAATTCATCTGCATCTGGAGCTACTTCTTTTGTTACTGCTGGTGCAAATACCAGCACTGTAATAGGAGCAACTAGCTATACTGCATATGATTCAGCTACTTCTGGATTCTTTTCCGCCTTAACAGGGGTGTCGGCTAAAGATTTAAATAACACAACGAGTAGTTTAAATGCTAGTCCTAGCTTTTATAGAGGTACGTCAACTATTTCGGGAGCGCTTTCCGCTTTAAGCTCTCCATTTAGTAGTACTTTGAATGCTAACAAAGGAATAATAACTTGGACTTTTAATATCAAAAACGATAAAAGTTCTGGCCAAACTCCTTTATCTACCGCTTTTACAACTGGTGGCAGTACAGCCCCGGGTGTAGTTTTGGTAACAGACAATGCTGCTAATTCTAACATTAGTACAGCATCTATTACAACCAAAGGTTGGGCAGTAGTTATGACTCAAGGAGCTGCTTCAACACAAAACAGATTAGATTTGGGCTATTTTGATGCTGGTTTAACCAATTCAGGTTTTCACAGTATTCTTAATACTGGCGATCTTACTTTTAATGCGACTGCCGGAACTATAAAAATGTATTACAGTGTTCGTGTTACTTACAATCCATCAACAAATGCTTGGGCAATGTCGTACCGAGCAGATGGTTCTTCTTCAACAGCTCCAGATCCTTCAGACACTTCTGGAACATGGGTGAATGCAAGTCTTACAAGTGGTGTAGGGTCTAATGTTAATACAAATGCTACTACTACTGCAATGTCTAACTTTATGTTCTATTATAACCATAATGGTTCTAATTCTTCTGCATGGGATAATTTTAAGGTTGTCGTTGGTGAAGTAGTAAATACTCCATCTGTAGCATCCTTATCTGCTTTTTATTATGTTGAAGGTGCTGGACCATCTACTTCACAATCTTTCACTTTTACTACAAATACTGCTACAATACCTACCGTAACTTTACCAAGTGGATCTAATTATGAAATTTGCAATACTGCTGGTGGTACTTATTCTATTAATCCTACTTTAAGTGCTGTAACTCCTGTATCAGGAATTTATACTTATACAATTTATGTGAGATTAAAAGCAGGCTTATCTGCTGGAAGTTATACTGGAACGGATACTATTACGATAGGCACAACCGGATCTATTTATAGTAAAACGGTTGCACTTTCTTCAAGTACTGTGAGCGCAGGTGCGGATACAACCCCTCCTGCAGCTCCAGGTGTTTTTACATTAAACAGTAAAACCGATACTTCTTTAAATTTAAGTTGGGCAGCTTCAGCAACTACAGGTGCTGATTTGACAGGTTATCTTTTAGTGCGTTACAACAATTCTCCTGCATTAGAAACTGGTGCCGATCCCGTTCAAGGAACTACTTATGTACAAGGTACAGCATACACTACAGGAACTCCACCGCTAACAACTCCCGCTACTAGTGCTAAAACAGGAACTGTGATTTATTTAGGGTCAAATTTGACTTTCACAGATACTAATTTAGTTTCAGGAACCACTTACTATTATAAAGTATATGCTTATGATTTAGCACGTAATTATTCGGCTTCTTCATCGGATAGCCCTTTTTCTGCAAAAACAAAAACTTTACTAGCAACTCCATTAGCAACTTCAGCTGATGTAACTTCTACTGGTTTTAATGCTAATTGGCAACATGTATCAAATGCTTCTTCTTATAGTTTGTATATGTATACTAACTCTGGAATCCAAACCAATATTGTAGGCTGGACGTTTCCTAATTCATGGACAGGAGTTAGTGGTTACTTAGTTACAGCAGACCTTGCTAATACTAACAATACTTCTAAACAATTTTCTCTAAGCACTGGAACTCTTTCTTCAGCTGGTGGAGTTACCACTAGTGCTTCGGATTACTCTGCAAGTGCAAGTACTTTTTACACAACAAATCAAACTACTGGTGCGGTTATAACTACACCTGTTAAATGGTTTCAAGTAGATGCTAATACAACTGGATATAAAACTATCAAAGTATCTTCATCTTTATATGGAAATTCTGCTACTTCAGCTCGAGATTTTAAATTACAATACAGCATAACAGGTCCTACAGGTGCTTTTACTGATGTAATAGGAGGTGCAATAACTTGCGTTAATGGCGCATGGGTAACATTAACCGACTTATTACTTCCTGTTGAATGTGAAAATGCCGCAAATTTATCTCTTCGTTGGATGCAGGCTGATTTCACTGACGTTTCTGGCAATGAAATGATTAATTCTTCTTCCTCTACTCGTATTGATAATATTTATATAAAAGGTTCAGCATTTAGTCCTGTTGCAGGATACCCTGTAACTGTATCTGTTATTGGAACTCCTGCAGTAGGTGATGTTTTAACTAGCGTGCGTACTATGACAACTAGTGCTACTTATTATTATGATGTGGTTGCTAATCCTAGTTCAGCTTCTTCTGTTTATGCATCGTCTTTTCATTCTAATATTATAAGCACAACTTATGCTTATTACATACCTCAATCTATAGCTGATTATAGATCTACTGGAAATGCATCTACTTCAAGTGCTACCAACTGGGAATACAATAATGGTGTTTCTTATGTAACAGCAACTTCTCCTCCATCAAGTACAAACAACATTATCATTTCTTCAGGAAATGAAGTTGCAATAGGAGCTGACTTTGTTGTGGGTACAGGAAAAACTATAACAGTAAACGGTACAATCAATTTAGCGGGTTATGTTGTTTCTGGAGCTGGAAGTTTTATTTTAAGCTCTAGTGCTTCCTTAAAATTAGGTAATAATGCATCTATAGGAACCGCAATTACAACTACAACCACTACATTAAGTACTGTGGCTAATTATTATTTTGACGGGACATTAGCTCAAAACACTACTTCTTTACCAGGATTATCTTCAGGAACAAATACAATTACAGGAAATGTATATGTATCTAATACTTTAGGTGTAACTTTAGCTAATAACTTAAAAATAAATACGCCTGGTACATTAACAGTTACTGGTAAATTAATTTGGGGGGATGGAAATGTAACTAATGCCAACATTATTGGTTCTGGAACATTCACAACTAGTGGAACAGGTAATTTTGTTGCAGCAACAGGATCTACCTTAATTATTACCTCAAGTAAAGGTATTTCAGGATCATCAACTGGAAGTATAAAAAACACAGGGACAAGAACTTTTAATCCAGGCGTAAATTATATTTTTGCAAAAAATGATTTTGCAAATGCTATCAATATGGGCACCTCTTTTGGTACTGAAATTTCAGCTACTACAGGTATTAATAACTTAACGATAAACAATCCTCTAGGAGTATACCTACCGGGAGCAATTCAAACAGTAAATGCTGGAGGTGTCACAGTTACTGATTTTGTACCAGATACAGATATTACTGTAAACGGTGTATTAAACTTTGTTTCTGGTAAATTAATTGCTAATAATGGTGCAAACTTAACTACAACGGTAGGAGCAATAAATGCCTATTCTTCAGTTCCTCTTACTACAGGAACCAAAACAGTAACCATTGGAACTTCAGGAAGTATAACAGGTGCTAGCTCAGCAACTGGATGGATTATTGGTAACTTAAAAAAAATAACAACTTCAGGCAATGCTCCTTCGTTCAGCTATGCTATTGGAGATGCTTCTAATTATTATCCTCTTTCATTATCTTTTACTGGAAACACCTCTGCAGATGGAGGATTAACTGCTAGAACTATTTTTGGAGTAGTTCCTAATATAGCCGATTCTGGTCTAGACAATACTACTAAAGTAAATAGATATTGGACTTTAACTAATTCTAATTTGGCTGGTTTTGGAACTTACCAAGCAAATTTCAACTATGCAAATTCCGAAAATGACGATACAACTAGTGCATCAAGTTATGTAGTTAGAAGATACGACAACTCTACTTGGACAGCTACAACAATTTCAGGAATGCCAACCTCTACCACTGCAACAGCTTCAGGGATTTCAGGTTTTGGAAATTTTGCAATTGGAAAAGCCAATACTTTTGGACCAACAGCATACGATCAAAGTTTTTGTGGTAGTGCAACAGTAGCAGATTTATTGCCATCTTCTGGAACTTCTTTCAAATGGTATACCTCTTCTACTGGAGGAACTGCTTTAAATACAGCAGTTGCTTTAACCTCTCGCAATTATTATGTTTCCTATGCAATTCCTGGCTTTGCTGAAACTTCAAGAACCTTAGTTACGGTTACAGTGAGTGCAAATCCTGGTGCAACTACAAGAAATGTAAGCACTATAGCCGATTTACAATCTGCAGTAGACACATCCAATTGTGGTGATATTATCATACTTGCTAATGGCCATTATACAGATACAACTTTAAACATAAATAGAAGTAATATTACGGTTAAGGCTGCTACTAATGGAGGTGTTTATTTTGATGGTATCAATGATATTAATATTAATGGAAACTATGTGAAATTTAATGGCTTTCAATTTACTTCAGGTAATATTGGAGCTAATTATCTAATTAAAGTTTATGGAAGTCATAATACTTTATCTCAATTAAACTTTAGTGGATATGCCGCTAAAAAATTCATTGTTATTGAAGCAGAATCGCAATACAACAATGTTGAATTTTGTAATATTTCTAAGTTAGCCGATGATAACATAAATGAATTAGGCTGTGCAATTCAGGTTCATACTTCTTATACTACCCCAGGTTATCATAAAATTAGATATTGTTCTTTCCAAAATTTTGATGGAATTGGAGGAGATTATGGTAATGAGCCAATTAGAATTGGGTTAAGTACCGAAAATTCTAACAAATCTCGATCTATAGTAGAGTATTGTTATTTTAACAATACCGGTTTAGGTGACAGTGAATCTGTTTCAATTAAATCACAAGAAAACACTATCCGTTTTTGCACTTTCACTAACCAGCAAAATGCTATGTTGAGTTTTAGAAATGGAGACAATAATGTTGCTTACAGTAACTTCTTCATCAATGCTGGAGGAATTAGAGTGAAAGAGGCAAATAATATTTATTGCTATAATAATTATTTTCAAAATTCAGGAACTACAACAGGGTCTAACAATGCCGATGCTGTAACTTATGTTTACGACACTTCAACTTATCCTGTAGTTATTAATAATGTAAACTTCGTTCACAATACTTTTTATAATTGTGCCAATATAGATTTTGGTGGAATTGGTGCTACCAATAATACGTGGGCAAACAATATCTTCAAAAAAGATTCTGGCTCTATTTTCATGAATGCAAATGCAGGAACCACTTTTGCAGGAAATATTTACCAAGGAACTTTAGGAATTACTATTCCTTCTGGGATGGCTAGTGCCGACCCACTATTAACAACAAATTCAGAAAATTATTATGGATTATCAACAGGTAGCCCTGCAATAGATGCTGCTAGTTCAAGTTATCCTGCTATATTACATATTACAAATATTGATGATGATTCAAGTTTGTTGTACGATATTAGTGGGCAATCTCGTCCATTAGCAGTAAATTTAAAAGATGTTGGGTGCGATGAATTTACAACAGGAACAACTACAAATCATCCTTTAGTACTTACTGAAGTAGGTCCTTCTTATTTAGGAGGCCCATCTACTGCAGCTCCAACTGTGGTTGCTCAAACTTTCTGTAACTCTGCAACTGTTGCTAATTTAGTTGCAATAGGAACTGCTATTAAATGGTATAGTAGTGATGTGAGCACAACAGCTTTAACTTCTAACACGGCTTTAACTTCAGGAAATTATTATGCAACCCAAACTATAAATGGTTCTGAAAGTAATAGAGTAGTTGTTTCAATAACTATAAATACTACTTCAGCTCCATCGGCGGCGGCACAAACTTTTTGTTCTGGTTCTGCTGTTACAAATTTAGTAGCAATTGGAACAAATGTAAAATGGTATGCTTCCGCAAATGACGGAGCCGCTTTAGCAACTTCTACTGCCTTAGCAACAGGAACTTATTATGCTTCACAAACTTTAAACAATTGCGAAAGTACAAGAACCGCAGTAAATGTAATTGTAAATAGCGGAGTTATTTCAGAAGAAACGCAAGTTGCTTGTGATAGTTACTCTTGGAATGGTACAGTTTACACCACAAGTGGAGACAAAACTTTTACAAGTACTAATGCTTCAGGATGTACTAATTTAGCTACGCTTCATTTAACCATCAATAACAGTACAACTACTGAGCAAACGCAAGTTGCTTGTGATAGCTACTCTTGGAATGGAACCGTTTACACTACAAGTGGCGACAAAATATTTACAAGTACTAATGCTTCAGGATGTACTAATGTGGCTACCTTACATTTAACCATAAACAATAGTACTACTACTGAGC
>CANFHX010000064.1 GCA_947446865.1 Flavobacteriaceae bacterium
AATAACTAAAAAGGCATCTGCCAACAGCGGTTTTAAGAAATTGGGGGTTTTGGGCTTAATTTAAAGTTTGTTTTGTACTTTTGATTTTCGGTGCTTAATCGAAAGTTTCGGGCTTACAAATCCCCAACTTCTTAAAGCCGCGACACGTTAGTAGCAATTTTACCGCAGAAAACGGAAATATGGCTCAAAAAGAAATTGAAAATAAAATTAGTTTAGTGGAAAATGTTGGCGGAATGACGGTCAATGAAAGACTTTACGTTTGCGGTTTAGACAAAGAATTTGAAAAAGCTTTAAAAAATGACAAATTGAAAGCCGAAAGAATATTAGAACTTTTAAAAGTTGACAAATTATCGATTGAATTAATATTGAAAAATAATGGTAGAAAACATAACTAAACCGAATTTACTTAAAAGATTTATTGCAGGATTTATTGATTATTTATTAGTATATGGTTTTTTCTTTGCTTTTGTTTACTCATTTGGAGAACCGAATGACGAAGGTGGATATTCAGTTACAGGAATATTAGCATTAGTTCCAATTGTTTTTTGGTTTGCGATAATTGTACTTACTGAAGTGTTTTTAGGAGCAACTCTTGGAAATTCTATTGTTGGCTTAAAACCTAAATCTTTGACTAAAAATAATGGAGAATTGAGTTTGAGCCAATCAATAAAAAGACACCTATTAGACCCAATTGATATGTTTCCTTTTGGATTAATTGGAATAATGACAATTAAAAACACTGACCGAAACCAACGTTTAGGAGATATTTGGGCAAAAACTATAGTAACGGAATTAGGAAATAAATAAAAAACTGCTACCAACAGGCGTTTGGCAAGATTGCGAATTTTGTGGTAAATTCACGTTTGCGTTCCGCAAGAAATTTTATCTTTAATAGAAAATAATCGGTTACGAAGTTCGCAACCTCGCCAAGCGCCGTAACGTTAACTGCCATTTTAAAAAACCAAATAGTGAAAAAAAACTTAATCCTACTTTTAATCTTTTTAGTAATTTCTTGTAAAACAGAAAACGATTTGTTTTATTCAAAAACTGACGAAAAATACGAAATAATAGATGGTGAAAAGAAAGTTGTGTCTGAAATCACACAAACTTACAGAAAAATTGATAGTTTACCCATTTCTAAACTTGAAAAAACTTCAAATTTTAGTAATGATTTAAGAATGAAAAATTTGACAGGTTTGGAGAAAGAAAATGGATTGCAAAACTATTTATTAGATAGTATTTATTACGATAAATTCAAAAATGATACATTGAAAAAATGTTTTGTGTTTATTAATAAGAAATGGGAACTTACTCAACTATTTCATAAAAAATTTAACCAAAATAGAAAAGTAGAACATTTTATGACCGAACGGCCATTCAATAAAAAAAGATATTATAAAAAAGAAACTTTTTACATTTATAATAATAGTGGTAAAATAGTTTCAGAAACCGAATTGGAATGCTCAGAAAAAACGATTTGTGATTCAATATTTAAGCGAAAATATATTTATGATTCAAACGGAAAATTAGAAATGAAAATAAGTTATATCTGGGAAAACAAAAAATGGACTGAACTAAATAGAAAAAACGGCAGTTAACAGCGGTTTCAAGAAATGGCGAGGCAAGGGATTTATCAGAAATGGAAAAGGTTTTTAATTTAAAGTTTTGTTTATATTTGTAAAGGCTTGGTCTTGGTTCATCGCCACTTCTTGAAGCCGCGAAACGTTAGCAGTTATTCTAAAAAAAATCGCAAATAAATGGAAAACAAAGAATTAGAATTTACTATAAAACGTGGAATAACAGATAATGCTCAAAGAAAATTAATTTTAAACCCAGAATTCATTCAATTTGAAAGTAACGATTTAGCAACAAATCTTTACACAACTTTCAATGAAAATGAAATTGTAGAATTTCGATATGGAATGAAATGGATTACTTTTAAATTAACTTTTGGAAGAGAATATTTTATTTACATAAAAAACAATCAAAACAAAATAATTAAAATAAATTTCAGAACATATTTTGGCAGAAAAAAAACAGAATATCATAAACTATATAGTGATATAATTCAAAACATAAGAAGAATTTATTTTGATAAAAAAGTAGCAGAATTTATCAAAAAACACGAAAAAAACGAAGAATTTACAATTGGAGAAGTTAAATTTAATATTGATGGCGTTAAAATACAAGTTAGCGGAATTGTAAACCAAGCAGAAAAAATGATTGCGTGGAATAATATTAGAACTAAAGCTTACATAACTTATTTTGCAATATATTCTGCTGAAGAACCAAGCAAAATAAATAGAGGTTATAGTTATTTAAACGATTGGAATACTTATGTACTAAATTGTGTATTAAGATCAATTTTGAATAGTAAAGGAATAGAAAAATATGAATAAGAAAGAACAACTGCTAACAGCCGTTTCACGAAATTGCGGGGTTTGGGATTTATCAGAATTGGTGATTTTTGAAACTAAATTTTTTCTATATTTGTAAACAAAAGTGTTGAAAATCCGCAACTTCGTGAAGCGGCGACACGTTAGTGGCAAGGCTATGACGACAAAACTAAAAGACAACGAAAATGAATAAAAAGTTAATTTTAATATTTATCGAACTTACTTTTTTGACGATAGCTTTTTTCGTTGGAACACCTTTTGAATTTTTAAATGTTACAGATGACACAATTGCAACTACAATAACAATTGTTTTATTCTTATTGTTATTTTTTATTCTATTAAAACAAATTAGACAACTTAAAAATAAAGTATTTAAACGGACAGCATTTGGACTTTTTACAATAATTGCAATTCCTTATTTTTATATTGGAATTTGGACTACAATTATAACTTGGTCAAACTATCATCCAATGTGGCAAGATTTATATATTTACACAAATGAAAGAAACGAAAAAGTAATAAGTCAATGGAGAGAAACAAGTGGTTCTATTTATGACTATCGAGACAGAAAAGTTATTAAAGAATATAGTCAATTTCGCATTTCACTTGACTGTAATGCTAAAATGCTAAAAGGAATTTGGACAGAAAATGATACTCGAAATAACAGTAAGAAAATAATTAACTTTGATAATAAGAGGCGAGAAAACTAACAAAAAAGCCCAGCCACTAACAGCCGTTTGCTTCAATGGCTTGGCTTGGGAATTATTTGGAAAATACTCTGTTTTTTCCAATCTTATTTTTATATTTGTGAACGCCAGTGTTAAATTAAAAGCCACTGAAAGCAAGCGGCGACACGTTGGCAGTAATTTTGCCCAAAAAAGCGAAAATAAAATTTTTGAATATGAAAAAAACACTTAAAATTATAGGGATTTACCTTTTTTTGATAGTTGCAAGTCAAAGTTGTTCACCAGAACATTATTTGATTTCGAGTATTGAATTTAATGGAGCAACAGTAAGTGAAAGAAAAAATGAAAGAGAATTAAATAATTTCAAGCAAACAAATGTTTTAAAAAATGATATAGTTTTTATTGTTTCATATCATACTGATTATATTGCCAGTTTAGATTTAGGATTATCAGGAAAATGTTACGCTTTTACAAAAGGAAGTGTAATAGATAATTATTTACTTGAAAACACATATTCCATAAAATTCGACCATCCATTCATATATAAAAATGTAACCATAAATGCTAATCAAAATTTATTAGAAATAGATGAGATAAAAAATCAAATTGCAATTTACGAAACAAATAATGGATATTATAATGGATTAGGAGCTGACAAAGTATTTGAATTTAGCCAATCATTTAAAAGTGAAAGTGTTTTTACAACAGACGACTATGAAGTTACTTTTAATTGTAGCACTTCCGACAATAGAAATTTTGAAAAAAAGATTATAGTAAAAATTGAAAATTAAAAAAACTACTGCCAACAGGCGTTTGGCAAGATTGGGGTTTTAGGCTTAATTTAAAGATGGTCTTGTACTTGCAAAGTTTAGTCTTTAACCGAAAAATTAGGCTTCCTTAATCCCCAACCTCGCCAAGCGCCGGAACGTTGTGTGAAATGGCTGGGAACCACATAAAAAAGAAAACTTATTTATAAAATTGTATTCATTAAATAGTTTTTTACAAATCAAAATATTATTTTTGAAAATAAATATTGAATATAAATGGAAAAGTTAAAATTTATTGACCTTTTTTGTGGAATAGGCGGTTTTAGAACTGCAATGGATCAAGCTTGTATTGAAAATGACATTATTCCTGAATGTGTTTTTTCTTCTGACATTGATACATTTTGTCAAGATAGTTATGAGGCTAATTTTGGAGAAAGACCTTTTGGAGACATAACAAAAATTGACGAAAAAGATATTCCCGACCATGATATTCTTTTTGCTGGATTTCCATGCCAATCATTCAGTATAATTGGTAAAATGCAAGGTTTTAATGATGTTCGAGGAACATTATTTTTTGACATTGCAAGAATTTTAAAACACAAAAAGCCAAAGGCTTTTGTTTTAGAAAATGTCAAACAACTTTTTGGACACGATGGCGGAAATACTCTAAAAACCATTGTAAATGTTCTTGAAAAAGAATTAGGATATAGTGTTAGATTTGCAGTTTTAAATGCACTTGATTTTGGGCTTCCTCAAAAAAGAGAACGAATTATAATTGTTGGTCATAGAGAACCAATTCTATTTAATTTTCCTTCACCTGTAAGACCTTTTAAACCATTAACAGAAATACTTGAAAAGAAAGTTGATGCAAAATACTATGCGTCTGAAATGATATTAGAGAAAAGAAAAAGTAAACATAAATCAGCATATAATTTATCTATTTGGCACGAAAATAAATCTGGAAACATTTGTTCTTATCCTTATTCTTGCGCATTACGTTCAGGTGCTTCACACAACTATTTGCTCGTAAATGGTGAAAGAAGATTAACACCACGAGAAATGTTTCGTTTGCAAGGATTTCCAGATAATTACAAAATTGTAGTTTCTGATGGACAAGCGAAACGACAAGCAGGAAATGCTGTTCCTGTAAATTTAGTTAAAGCCGTTATATTAAAGCTTTTGCCATATGTTGCGAACTCAATGGATATGACTTCTGTATTAAGAGATTATGAAGTAAGCTATGGAGAATAATCAATCACCTAAATTAAGAACCGTAAACAAATCAGTTTCTGCATTTCCATTGAATGAATTTCCAAAAGAGTTTCCCTTTTTATTAGGTAAAGAAATTATTTATTTACTAGCTTCAAAAGGAAAACCTGAATTAGAAGGTTCTGAATGGGAAAGCATTTTTGCAAATTGTATTGGAGCAGATTGGAAACCTTCAAATGTTGGATTAGATGATGTTGTAATGGGAAATACAGCTTGGGGTGCAAAAACCGTTAAAGCAAAATATCCATCAAAACAGAAAAAAGTTAGATTAATTTCAGGGAGAAATTCTCCAAACTATTCATTTGGAGAAAGAAGCGACCAAAAGGCTGATCCAAAATTAATAGGCAAACTTGTGCTTGAGATTTGGAATGAAAGAGTATCTTCAATTCGTGAAAAGTTTAAACACTTAAGAACTGTTGTACTTTTAAAATCTGATGATTTATCTGAAGTTGTAGTATTTGAATTCGATACAATTAGATATGACCACGAACTATATAAATGGGAATGGAATAAAAATGGTAATTTAACTGGTACAAATATTAAAAATGGAGAACATTGTTTTACTTGGCAACCGCATGGTTCTCAATTTACCATTGTTGAAGAAGTTCCTGAAAAGTGTTTGGTTATTAAAATTAAACAACCTGAAAAACTGGACAAAGATGTTGTTTTAAAAGCATTAGGTTTTGACAAATCTTGGGTTACTGTTTCTCAAAAATCTAAATAAAGCCACTTCACACAACAGCGGTTTTAAGAAATTGGGGTTTTTGGGCTTAATTTAAAGTTTGTTTTGTACTTTTGATTTTCAGTGCTTAATCGAAAGTTTCGGTCTTACAAATCCCCAACTTCTTAAAGCCGCGACACGTTATAAGCCATTTTAGAACCCGAAATTCTATAGACAATATGAGAAAAATTTTAACTCTGTTTTTATTAATACTTCTATCAATTGGAAAAACTTCTTGTCAAAATAGAAAGCTCAAAATAGTTTATAAAAATGACTCTATCGAAAATCCTACAGAACTAAATGCAGCGAAGAAATATATTTTAAAAAAGAAATCAATAAACTCTAATTTTGATTATTCAAAACTTGATAATATTGATAAACAAAATAAAACTGAAAGCTTTGAACCGGTTAACGGAAATTTTACTTATTATAAATTCATAGCTACATTTATAGGTTATGCTTATGTTGCACCAGGAGATTCTGGAGAACATAATAAAACATTTCACGATATTCTTATAATAAAAACAAATGATAGAAACGAAATTGTAGATTCATATCAATACACTTTAGAATGGGCTGAATTACCATTTCAATATGATGTTTTTAAAAGCAAAACAGAGAATTTAATTCTCGTTGACAATTTAGACATTAAACTCCTAAACCTTAATAGAACTGAATCTTGGAATGAAGAAGATAAAAAGTCCAAGGAAAGTGGAATTATAAAACTGAAATAAAAACGGCTTATAACAGCAGTTACAAGAAATTGCTAGGCAAGGGATTTATCAGAATTGGTAATTTTTGAAACTAAATTTTGTCTATATCTGTAATTGTCAGTGAATGAAGTACGCAACTTCTTGTAGCTGCAAAACGTTGGCAGATATATTATGAAAAAACTACAAACGACATTATTATTATTTCTTTTTATCCAAATAAGTTTTGGACAGAAACTTAATGTAATAAATAATCAAGCAATTCAATTCAGTATAAAACAAAAAAAGGATACTATTAATTTTATATTAATTGACACTAAATTAGATGAAATAAAACCTGTGTTTTTATTTTGTCAAGGTTCATTACCTATGCCATTATTCGTGAAACCTGAAACAAAAAACATTTGGATGATTGGCGGTGGAATTACAAATTTCGACATTAATGAAATAAAAAAGTACTATCATTTAATTGTCATTTCAATGCCAAAAACTCCAGTAATTGTTACCGAAAAACACCTAAATAAATCTTATTGTTATATTCCAAATGAAAAAGAACCTGATGAATTTGATGAAGAATATGTAAAGGCAGATTTTTTAGAGAATTATGAAAGTAGAGCAGAAAAAGTTTTAAATTTTTTACGAAAACAAAAATGGGTAGATAATTCAAAATTAATTGTTGCGGGACATTCTCAAGGTTCAAAAGTTGCAACACTTGTTGCTTTGAATAACAAAAAAGTTACACATTTGGGTTTATTTGGTGCAAATCCATTTGGCAGAATAGACCAAAACATTAGAGAATATAGAAAAAATGCTGAAAGTAAAGAAATAACTTGGGAAGCAGCAAATGAAGGTATTGAAGAAACATATCAAATGTATAAAGACTCTTATGATAAAGAAACTTTAATTAAAAAGCCTTATCTTTTGGCTTGGAAATCATTTTCAAGACCTTTATTAAATGATTGGTTACGAATAAAAATACCTACTTATTTAGCTTATGCTACAAATGATATTGCTTCTGATTTATGTGATTTAGTTCCTTTATTTTATATACAAAAGGCAAAAGATAATTTAACCTATAAAAGATATTTAAATTTAGAACATAATTTTTTTGAAGTTAATGAAGATGGTAGAGCAAATTACGAAAAAGAACATTGGAAAGAAGTTATGAATGAATTTATAAAATGGACAAAAAAATAAATACATCTGCCAACAGGCGTTTGGCAAGATTGGGGTTTTAGGCTTAATTTAAAGATGGTTTTGTACTTGCAAAGTTTAGTCCTTAACCGAAAATTAAGTCTTCCTTAATCCCCAACCTCGCCAAGCGCCGGGACGTTGGCAGAAACCTTGGGTAAAAATTACGATAAAACATATATCAAAAAACAACTAAATAATTATGAAAAAAGCAGCTTTTATATTTATTACTTTTTTCGTTTGTTTCAATGGATTTACTCAAATAAA
>CANFHX010000065.1 GCA_947446865.1 Flavobacteriaceae bacterium
ATGGTTTCTGTAGTATAATAAGTTTGAAAAACTAGTATCTTCCTCTGTTACCTTCACCACTGTTTCTATCGTTGTAACCACCGCCACCACGAGAATTACCACCACCATTGTAACCACCACCACTTGGACGGTTGTTAGAAAAAGATTTTCTTTCTCCTTCTGGTTTTGGTTCTGATTTGTTAACTACAATTGTACGGCCATCAACAGTTGCTCCGTTCAATTCAGCTATTGCTTTTTCAGCTTCTTCATCGCTTTCCATTTCAACAAAACCAAATCCTTTACTTCTTCCAGTAAATTTATCAGTAATAATTTTAACAGAACTTACAGATCCGTACACTTCAAAAGACTCTCTTAAATCTGCTTCCTCAATACTCCAAGGAAGACTTCCAACAAAAATATTCATAATTTTATTTTAAAATTCATGTCAAAGATAGTCAAAAAAATCCGTAATGGATTATAAATTAGACTTTAATTCTTTTTTAACACAAAAAAAAACCATTTGTTGTAGCAAATGGTTTTAAATGTAATTCGTCATATACATATTTATGGAGCAGCTTGCAAAGGCACTTTATAAAATGTTCCGTACTGAAAATTAACTTGTTCGCCTCCTGAAGGATTGCCACTAGTGTTAATTGCATTGAACTTAAAGTTTCCAGTTATAGTGTCTCCTGTGTTTTCGGTAATGCTAACTTCGCCGTTGCTTCCTTCAACATTTAAAACTGTAATTGTAGCATTAGCGCCACCTCCAGTTATTGTTACTAAATCACCTGCTTTATATCCATTTCCTGGAGAAGCTATTTTAACAGAGGTCACGGCACCTGCAGCATTAGCAATTACAGATAGTGTTAGCCCACTTCCTGTTCCAGTGTTTGTAGTAGGGTGAGAATTGGAGCATACATATACTCCGTTTATCAAAGTGCAATCAGAAACATATCCTGATCCACCTGTATATAGGTAGCCACTCATTTTGGCAACTGGTCCGTAAATGATATTAGTTTCATACATTAAAGACACAGAGTTAAAGGAAGAACTATAGGTTGCTTTGGTGTTTGTATTGGTTGTTCCAAAATAATAAGTTCCTAAAGCAGCACTTGCAGTGTTAATGGTAACTTGTTCGTCTTGTGCCACGGCAACTAAAGATATAGTGCCGGTTGAAGTAGACTTATAGGCTTTTACATCTAAACCTCTAAATAAAACACCGTCTTTATAGGCCTGAAAACCTGGTGTGTTAAATTTTACATCAGTAGTGCACGATACAAATGCAACTAAAATTACAATAAGGGAAGCTATTTTTTTCATTTTAAACAAAATTTAGTACTACAAAAATAGTTTTTTTTGCTAAAAATCCAAGATAAACTATTTTTTTATTTAGTATTAGTTAGAATCAAAAAGTTTTATATCTTTGCAAACTTAATTAACAGAGGTCGAGAACCTCAATTTAATCACAAGATTTTATGTCAGTAAAAATTAGATTACAAAGACACGGTAAAAAACAAAGACCTTTTTACTGGATCGTAGCGGCAGATGCTCGCGCAAAAAGAGATGGTAGATTCCTTGAAAAATTAGGAACTTATAATCCAAACACCAATCCTGCAACTATTGAATTAAACCTTGACCAAGCGGTACAATGGTTACACAATGGGGCACAACCTACAGAAACTGCAAGAGCTATTCTTTCTTACAAAGGAGCTTTATTGAAACACCACCTTGATGGAGGTATTCGTAAAGGAGCATTAACTCAAGAACAAGCAGATGCTAAATTAGCAGCTTGGATTGAAGATAAAGCTGGAAAAGTAGATGCTAAAAAAGAAGGTTTATCGAAAGCACAAATTGATGCTAAAGCGAAAGCTTTGAAAGCAGAAAAAGTTGCTAACGAAAAACGTATCAATGCTGCTGCAGACGCTTTAAAAGCTGCTGAGGCACCAGAAGTTGTAGAAGAAGAAGTTGTAGAAGAAGTTGCTGTTGAGGAAACTCCAGTTGCTGAAGTTGCTACTGAAGAAGTTGCTGTTGAGGAAACTCCAGTTGCTGAAGTTGCTGCTGAAGAAGTTGCTGAAGTTGCTGTTGAGGAAACTCCTGCTGCTGAAGTTGCTACAGAAGAAGCTCCTGCTGCAGAAGAAAATAACGAAACTACAGAGGCTTAATAAAGTTGCGATAATGCGTAAAGAAGATTGTTTCTATTTAGGCAAAATTGCAAAAAAATTTAGTTTTAAAGGCGAAGTACTAATGTATTTAGATACAGACGAGCCTGAGTTATATGAAAATATGGAATCGGTTTTTGTTGAATTCAACAAAAACTTGGTTCCATTTTTTATTGAAAATTCTTCCTTACACAAAAATGACTTTCTACGAGTTAAATTTGAAGATGTAGACGATGAAGTAGAAGCAGATAGTATTCTGAATTGCGATGTCTACCTTCCTATATCTATGTTGCCAAAACTAGAAGGCAACAAATTCTATTTTCACGAAGTAATTGGTTTTGAAATTGAAGACCAACGTTTGGGTATTTTCGGAAAGATTGTTTCCATAAACGATACCTCTGCACAGCCACTATTTGAAGTTATAAATGGTAATGTTGAAATTCTTGTTCCAATGATTGATCAGTTCTTGGTTAAAATTGATAGAGAAAACAAGAAAGTAATCATGGATTTACCGGAAGGACTTGTTGAAATGTACCTTTAAGAAAATTCCAATAGTTTAAATTCCAAATTCCAAATTCCAAAAATTGACAGATCTAAATACATTTAAACTATTGGAATTTCATCTTTATGTTTCAATTCAAACAATTTTCAGTTTCCCAAGACCGCTGCGCTATGAAAATAGGCACCGATGGTGTTTTACTGGGTGCTTGGTGCCCTATTGATAACAATCCGATTTCAGTTTTGGACATTGGTGCTGGCACTGGAATTCTATCTTTGATGCTTGCTCAAAGAAGCAATGCACAACAAATAGATTCATTAGAAATCGACGAAGAAGCTTACGAACAATGCGTAGAAAATTTTGAAAACTCACCTTGGGGAGATCGTTTATTTTGTTATCACGCAGGCTTGGACGAGTTTATAGAAGAGCCCGAAGACGAATACGACATTATCCTATCCAACCCTCCTTTTTATTCCGAAGATTATAAATCCGAGAATACCCAACGCGATTTAGCACGATTTCAAGATGCTTTGCCTTTTGAGGATTTAATAGAAGCTGCCGATTTATTGCTTTCTGAAAACGGAATTTTCGCCGTAATTATCCCATTTAAAGAAGAAGAAAGATTCATTTATTTGTGTGCCGAAGTAGAACTTTTCCCTATAAAAGTTACACGCGTAAAAGGCACCCCAACTACCGAAATCAAACGAAGTTTGTTAGCCTTTAAACGCTATGAATTAAGCACTCTAACTGCTAATGAATTGGTTATCGAAACAGCAAGACACCAATACACCGAAGAATATATTGAACTGACTAAAGAGTTTTATCTTAAAATGTAAATTCTCTATTCGTCAAATTTCATCTCTCTTTTTCCTAAATAATTATCATATCTACAAAATTTATAACATTTGTTGAATGAAATACTAAATATGTTTATGTAAATTTGCAAACGATTTCGTAATCCAAAAATTAAACTATGAAACCAGATTTATTTCAAGCTCCCGATTATTACTTGTTAGACGATTTGCTAACCGAAGAACATAAATTAGTTCGTGATTCTGCCCGTGCCTGGGTAAAACGCGAAGTATCTCCAATTATAGAAGACTACGCCCAACGCGCAGAATTCCCTAAACAAATTATTAAAGGTTTAGGAGAAATTGGTGGTTTTGGTCCCTATATTCCAGAAGAATATGGTGGTGCAGGATTAGACCAAATATCTTATGGATTAATCATGCAAGAAATTGAAAGAGGAGATTCTGGCGTTCGTTCAACATCATCAGTTCAATCTTCTTTGGTAATGTATCCTATTTGGAAATTCGGAACCGAAGAACAACGTCAAAAATACTTACCAAAATTAGCAACTGGAGAATTCATGGGATGTTTCGGCTTGACCGAACCCGATCATGGTTCCAACCCAAGTGGAATGACCACAAATTTTAAAGATATGGGCGACCATTATTTATTAAATGGTGCCAAAATGTGGATTTCTAATGCGCCTTTTGCAGACGTTGCCGTAGTTTGGGCAAAAAATGAAGAAGGAAGAATCCACGGATTAATTGTAGAACGCGGTATGGAAGGGTTTACCACTCCTGAAACACACAACAAATGGTCGCTTCGTGCATCTGCAACTGGAGAATTAATTTTTGATAACGTAAAAGTTCCAAAAGAAAATTTAATGCCAGGAAAATCTGGACTTGGAGCGCCAATGCAATGCTTGGACTCGGCTCGTTACGGAATCGCTTGGGGCGCCATCGGTGCTGCAATGGACTGCTACGACACCGCTTTGCGTTATGCAAAAGAGCGTATCCAATTTGACAAACCTATTGCTGGAACTCAGTTACAACAAAAAAAATTAGCCGAGATGATTACCGAAATCACCAAAGCACAATTGCTAACTTGGAGATTAGGTGTCTTAAGAAACGAAG
This sequence comes from Flavobacteriaceae bacterium, assembly GCA_947446865.1. Taxonomy (GTDB): domain Bacteria; phylum Bacteroidota; class Bacteroidia; order Flavobacteriales; family Flavobacteriaceae; genus Flavobacterium. Next base: position 4,560 of record CANFHX010000065.1, read on the forward strand.
GTCGTGCAACCACGGCTCAAATTTCGATGGCAAAAAGAAATAACGTAGACATGGCAATTCATATTGCCCGTGAAGCACGTCAAATACTAGGCGGAATGGGGATTACAGGCGAATATTCAATCATGCGTCACAGCATGAACTTAGAGTCGGTAATTACTTACGAAGGAACTCATGACATCCACTTGTTAATTACAGGTGCTGATATTACTGGAATTCCAGCATTTAAATAAAATAATTTTAATTAGGCACGAGTATAGCTGTTTGGTGTAGTAATGGCTTGAATATTTTTAGTATATTTTCCAATTATACTTTTCAAATAGGAATTGTAAGGAAAGTTAACTAATTTAAAAAATTGTAATCCAAAAATGCAACAAGATATTACTATAAAAATTACCGATAGAGAAGGAGTACAGCATGAACTTCTTGCGCCAACCGACATGAATCTCAATGTTATGGAGCTCATTCGAATGTATGAATTAGCGCCTGAAGGAACAGTGGGTGTGTGTGGTGGAATGGCAATGTGTGCTTCTTGCCAATGTTATGTTTTGAACGATGTTTTAAAAACCGAACGCAATGACGATGAAGAGGCAATGCTGTCGGAAGCTTATCATGTAAAACCAAACAGTAGGCTAGGTTGTCAAATTCCTATTTCAGATGAAATTGATGGGTTAGAATTAGAGATTGCCCCCGAACAATAAAAGTAAAGCGAGAATTTCTTCTCGCTTTTTTTATTAAATAAGTTCCAATTCTTTTTGGGTTATATGTTCTTCAATCGCATTCCAAAGTCCGATGCGTTTTTCTAATGCTTGTTTAGAAGTTGCTTCTACTTCTCTCCATTTTGTTTCGCTGGATCCGCAAAGTTCGGTTACCATTTGCATTGCCATTGGTCCGTGTTCATCGGTATCAAGTTCTATATGTCTTTCAAAATAATAAATCAACTTGGAAAGATTGGTTTGAGGGAAATTAGTTTGAAAGTTTTTTAAAATTTCGGTAAACATACTCGGAATTAAATCTTCTCGCCCAAAGGTAAATGCAGCAGCAATAGTATGGGGTTTTCCTTCTTCAATTACTCTAAAAGTAAAATCTAAAAATGCTTTTACATTTGGGTGTAAATTACTTTGTTTGATTGAAACAAAAATGTTTTGGGTGGTTTTTACGTTTTCTAAAAAGGCAGTTATTTCTTGTGTATTAGCGCCACATTGTTGCATAGCTTCTAAGTACATTTCAAAATGACTTTGTCTTGATCCATCCATTGCCAAATCGGTTTCTTCCGCAACAACTATTTCGTTTATCAAATAGCGCACTTCTGGATTTCCTATCGGTAGCCATGGCGTTGTGGTACAAGTAAGTTTGTTTTGTAAAGCCTTTAGTAAAGACATGAAATCCCAAACGGCATAAATGTGGTTTTCTAAAAAGCAATGCAAATCGTCAATGGTTTTCACTTTTTCGTATAACGAATGGGAAAGTAATTGATTTTTATATTCTTGAATGTTTTGATTGATGGTTGGTATAGTCATCTTATTGATTTTAATGCAAAAGTAAAAAAGCTTCGCGAAACTGAGAAATATTTTGTGTAAATTATTGATTTTTGAAAAAAAAGTTGCTTTATTTTACTGTTTATGAATAATTCACTTAAGACAAGGAGTTTTTTAAACTAATTTTATTTCCACTAATAATTTTAATAAATTTGGATTTATTGTTGTTAAGTTATTAATATTAATGAGTTAAGTTATTAATATTTAGATTTATTTGCTTAAAATAAATAAAAAAATGTTAAATTTGCCAACATTGCTAATTATTAAAACTGTTTTAAGATGATGTCTGGAATAGATAATTATTTTAAATGAATTGTAAATTATAAGTAACATATTAATAATAAACCCCCATTTCTTATTATGAAATTAATTACAAACCTAGATTATTTATTATTGTTTTTGAAAAACAAAACAACTTTTAATAATGAATTATCATTAAGACAAAACAAAAGTTATTTGACATTAAATATCTTATCACTTTTTGTCTTTCTTTTCTTTTTTGGAGGAAAAGTTAGTGCCCAAACTGTAATTATTGCATCAAGTGATATAGACAATAGTATATGCGCTGGAACTAGTGTAGTATTTACAGCAACTCCAACTCTAGTTGAAGAAGAGGTGACTTTATACCAATGGAAAATTGACGGAAATGATGTAGGTACTGGTAGCAATACTTTTACTACAAATAGTCTAACGAATGGTCAAGTTGTTACTGTGTCAATTTTAACCGATTTAGAAAACAGTTATACTTCAGACCCTATTGTAACTACAGTTATAGCAATTCCTACAGCAAGTGTAGTTATTGCCTCAAATGATTCAGACAATAGTATATGTGCAGGAACTAGTATTGTCTTTACGGCAACTCCTGGCCTAGGAGTTGGAGATGCAACGCTAACCTACCAGTGGATTAAAAATGGGGAAACTATTGAAGGGGAAACGAATTTAACTTACACACCTAGTTTACTTTTAAATTCAGATTCTGTAAAAGTTGTGATGACTTCAAATGCCACATGTGCAAACCCTGCTACTTCAAGTGAGATAACCACCACAGTAAATAATAATTTAGCAGTAAGTGTAAGTATTGCATCTAATGCTACCGACAATACAATATGTGCTGGAACCAGCGTAACCTTTACAGCAAGTCCAACCCATGGAGGAGTAACGCCAGTTTACCAATGGAAGAAAAATGGTGTTGTTGTTGATGGAGTAACTACTGCAACTTACGATGCTAGTTCTCTTGAAGATTCCGATAAAGTAAAAGTAATGATGACTTCTAATGAAGTAGGCTGTCATACTACCTTAGAAGCTACTTCAAGTGAGATAACCACCACAGTAAA
>CANFHX010000066.1 GCA_947446865.1 Flavobacteriaceae bacterium
CAAGATAAAACAGGATTAAAAATAGCAAAAAAATAATTTTTGCAATTAATAAAAAACGATGTAATATTACATAAGAAATAAAAAATTAGTTGACATAAAAAATTAGTAATTAACAATAAAAAGTGTCAAGTAATTTTAGGAGGGGTCAATCTGTGGCAAAAAAAAACAAAATTATAAAGCATTAAGCCTTATGTGAAAAGCGTTAGGCTTTATAAAAAAAGCATTAAGCCTTATGTGAAAAGCATTAAGCCTTATGTGAAAAGCGTTAAGCCTTATGTGAAAAGCGTTAAGCCTTATGTGAAAAGCGTTAAGCCTTATGTAAAAAGCGTTAAGCTTTATGAAAAATGCATTAAGCCTTATGTAAAAAGCAATAAGCCTTATGTAAAAAACATTAAGCCCCCTCGATCCGAAGTTTCCTGACTTCGAATCAATAAAACGAAAAGCGGATTTGCAAATAAACTCAAGGTATCGCAGTTTAAATCTTAGTGAAACTTTGTGCTTCTTGGAGTCCTTTGCGAAAGAGCTTTATACTGTAACACAAAGAGCCACAAAGCTTGCACAAACTAACAGAAAGGTTTTACTTATTAAAATAACAGAAACCATCAAATTGATTTTGGTGGTTTTTTTTATGTTTTGTTTGGGATTCTTCCTTCGTCAGAAGGACAACTTGAAGCAGAAGTTTCTTAGAAATAGTGCCTCTATTCAATACCATTGCTAAATAGCCCCGATTGCAGTGAAAATCCTGGCATTGCGTAAATCAATTTGTGTTATGAGATTGCTTCCTTACTCGCAATGACAGATTGCAACGAAAAGCGGGAATTGCCTTTACTAAAATGCGCAAGCCATTCGCTTCTGATAAAAAAAAATTTTATGTTATTGCTTTTTTTATTTTGATAGTGGGCATGGGTTGTAAATCCGCTTTTGGATCCGCGTTGCAAAGCATCCGTTGAATCCGCGTTCCATCTAAAGTCATAAAATAACGGAAACTAAATAGCAATAGGAAGAAGCTCAATAAAATAGGGAAAAATCCCGTTGCAATTAAGAAACTTAAAACCTGTCCGGTTTCGAAAAAACATTTTAAAATGAAAACGAAACACTATTTTTTCCTTTCAATCACATAGTTCACCATCAAGATCAAACTATCTTTATAGATAGAATTGGCGAAGTTTTGAATTAAAGCGAGTGCTTCTTGCTGGAACTGCGCCATTTTTTGTTCGGCATAGTGCAATCCGTTTTGGTCTTTTACAAATTGGATTACTTCTTTTACTCTTTTTTTATCCTTGTTGTGATTTTTAATGGAATTAATACACCAACTTTTTTCTTTATCGGTGCAATTATTCAAAGCATAAATTAAGGGCAAGGTCATTTTTTGTTCTTTGATGTCAATTCCAGTTGGTTTCCCTATGGCTTCATCGGTATAATCGAATAAATCGTCTTTTATTTGAAAAGCCATCCCGATGAGTTCCCCAAACTTTCGCATGCTTTCTACTTGAACTTCATCTTCTGAAACTGATTTGGCTCCTAAGGCACAACAAGCTGCGATAAGTGTTGCTGTTTTTTGGCGGATGATTTCGTAGTAAATGTCTTCGGTAATATCTAATCGTCTTGCTTTTTCAATTTGAAGTAATTCGCCTTCACTCATTTCGCGAACGGCAACCGAGATAATTCGAAGTAAATCAAAATCGCCATGGTCTATGGAAAGTAACAATCCTTTGGAAAGTAAATAATCGCCAACTAAAACGGCAATTTTATTTTTCCAAAGCGCATTGATAGAGAAAAACCCTCTTCTTCTATTACTGTCATCTACCACATCATCGTGCACCAATGTTGCAGTGTGAATAAGTTCAATAACACAAGCACCTCTGTAAGTTCGTTCATTAACCATCCCGCCAGAAATCATTTTGGCAGTCAAGAAAACAAACATTGGTCGCATTTGTTTCCCTTTTCGGTTCACAATATAATAGGTAATTCTATTAAGCAACGCTACCTTAGAAGACATCGATTCGTAGAACTTTTTTTCAAAAAGTTCCATTTCAAGTTGAATAGGTTGTTTTATTTGTGAAGTAATATTCATTGGCGTTCAAAGATACGATAATCAAAGTATTTGAAATAAATTTTTATCTTAAGATTAAACCATTTACATTTGACATAGTCTTAATTGAATAACGTTGTAAATTTACAAACTATGAAAACAATATCTTTTATTAAAATGGCAGCTTTAAGTGCTGTGTTTTTCTTTGCTAGTTGTAGCAAAAATGATACTTCAGACAAATCCTATATGACTAAAGAAGAGGCGCAATCTAGTTCTAAAATTGATCTAGCAAGTGATGATGTAAGTTCTATTGTTGAAGACCAATATAACAATATTAATTCTAATTCTTTTTCAAATAAGAATGGTGATGTAGCTTTATCTACTTGCGCTACAATTACAAGAATACCAAGTTTTGGAACTGCTTTAGTTGATGGAGACCAAGTGACTAAAACAATTGATTTTGGGGCAGGATGTGCTTTATCAAACAATAATTTTGTAAGTGGTAAAATTGTTATAACATTTACCTACCATCCTACTGCTGCTAGTCAAACTGTAAATTATAGTTTTGTTAATTTCTATCACAACACTATTAAAATTGAAGGAGATAAATCATTTACTAGAACAATGAGCGTTGCTACTGCAACATCACCAAGCCATCCAATTGTGGTTATGAACATGGATTTAACAGCTACTATTAATGGTCAAATCCACCATAGAGTTGGAACAAGAACTAGAGAAATTATTGCTGGTTATGATACTCCAAATGTTTTTTCTGATAATATCTACAGCATAACAGGAAATTGGACAACCACTCATCCATCTGGAACAGTTACTAGCACTATCACAACTCCACTCAAAGCAAAAATGAGTTGCATGAATACACAAAAACCACTACTTGTTGAAGGAGTAATTACATTTACAAAAAACAATAATTCTGCTACTTTAGATTATGGTAACGGAGACTGCGATAACTTGGCTGTATACACAGTGAACGGTAATTCTTATAACATAGTTATAGGAAACTAAATCATTCCATCTGATTTATAAAAGAAAAAAGTCCCTTAATTGAACATGCCCCAAAAAGTTAGACACTATTTGGGGCATTTTTATGGATAAATAATTGTCTTCCTTTTACCTTTCATCGAAAGAAAGTACTTAATTCAAATCAGATATCTTGAATTATTTACTTCTATAAAATAGGTCCAAAAAAAATCCCGATTGCTCGGGATTTTTAACTTTATACTAATAGACTATTTTTGTTTTCTCTTTACTTCTACTTCTTGGAAAGCTTCGATAATATCCAACTGCTCTATGTCGTTGTAATTTTTTATTTGAATACCACAATCGTATCCTTTAGAAACGTCTTTAACATCGTCTTTAAATCGTTTCAATGCAGTAAGCTCACCTGTAAACACCACCACTCCTTCACGAATAATACGTATTTTAGAGTTTCTGAATATTTTACCATCAGTAACCATACAACCTGCAATGGTACCAATTTTAGAGATTTTGAATGTTTCTCTAATTTCGGCAGTACCGGTAATTTCTTCTTTCATTATTGGGGATAACATTCCTTCCATGGCATCTTTCAAATCATCAATTGCATCGTAGATGATAGAGTAATTACGGATGTCAATTTCTTCTTTGTCGGCAAGTTGTCTTGCATTTCCAGCAGGACGAACATTAAATCCAATAATAATCGCATCGGAAGCAGAAGCCAACATAACGTCAGTTTCAGTAATTGCTCCAACACCTTTATGGATAATATTAATTTGAATTTCTTCAGTAGATAATTTAGTGAATGAGTTAGACAATGCTTCTACAGAACCATCCACATCTCCTTTAAGGATAATGTTTAATTCTTTAAATTGTCCAAGTGCAATACGACGACCAATTTCTGCCAAGGTAATATGACGTTGGGTTCTTACCGATTGCTCTCTCATTAATTGCGTACGTTTGGCAGCAATTAACTTCGCTTCTCTTTCATCTTCAAATACGTTGAATTTATCTCCAGCGGTAGGTGCTCCGTCTAGTCCTAAGATAGACATTGGTGTTGAAGGACCCGCTTCTTTAACGCTGTTTCCTCTTTCATCATACATTGCTTTAACCTTACCATGGTTTTTACCAGCTAATACATAATCTCCAACTTTTAAAGTTCCAGATTGTACTAATATAGTAGAAACATATCCTCTACCTTTATCTAATTGTGCTTCCACAACAGTTCCAACAGCAGGTTTATTTGGATTTGCTTTCAAATCTAATAATTCAGCTTCTAATAAAACTTTCTCTAGAAGCTCTTTAACACCCAATCCAGTTTTGGCAGATATATCATGAGATTGGTATTTACCACCCCAGTCTTCTACAAGAAGGTTCATTGCTGCTAATTTCTCTTTAATTTTCTCCGGATTAGCATGCGGTTTATCTACCTTATTGATAGCAAATATCATAGGAACTCCAGCTGCTTGAGCGTGAGAGATTGCCTCTTTAGTTTGTGGCATGATGTCATCATCTGCCGCAATTACAATAATTGCAATATCGGTAACCTGTGCTCCACGGGCACGCATAGCGGTAAACGCCTCGTGACCAGGGGTATCTAAGAATGTGATTTTTTGTCCGTTATCTAATTGTACAGCATAAGCACCAATGTGTTGGGTGATCCCTCCTGATTCTCCTGCAATTACATTTTCTTTACGGATGTTATCTAATAAGGAAGTTTTACCGTGATCTACGTGACCCATTACGGTAACGATAGGTGCTCTAGTAACTAAATCTTCTTCTCTTTCTTCAACAACTTCCATAGAATCTTCTAGATCTGTAGTAATAAATTCTACTTCGTATCCAAATTCATCTGCAACAATAGTTAAGGTTTCTGCGTCCAAACGTTGGTTCATGGTAACCATGATTCCAAGTGACATACAAGTTCCAATAACTTTAGTAATTGGCACATCCATCATGGTAGCAACTTCACCTACAGTAACAAATTCGGTTACTTTGATAGTTTTGCTTCCTTCATCGATAGCTCTTTGTTCATCGTCAGAACGTTGACGGTGGGTATCTCTTTTATCTCTTCTATACTTAGCTGCTTTGGATTTAGAACCTTTTCCTTGCAGTCTTTCTAGAGTTTCTTTAATTTGGTTTTTAACCTCTTCTTCCGTAGGTTCTACCTTTTGAACAATAGCAGGTCGGTTACCTTTAACAAAACCTCCTCCGCCTGGTTTATTGGCAGTAAATTTTCCTCCAGTTCCCGGTGGTCTAGGACCTCCAGCAGCTCCACCTGGTGTTCCTGGTCTTGCTTCTCCTGGTTTTGGCGGAATTCTTTTACGTTTATTTTTGTTTGGATCTAACTTACTTCCGCTATTGATTTTCGGAGTTTCAACTTTCTTTTTAGGTTTGTTGAATTGGGTTAGATCTATTTTTTGACCTGTTAAAATTGGCCCTGTAAGACTTTGGTATTGTGTAGTATGCGTTTCATCCACTACTGGTTCAACCGCTACTACCTTAACTTCTTTTACTACTTCTTTCTTAGGTGCAGAAACTTCCGTTTTTGGCACTGCTTTTTCAGCAACAACTGGAGCAGGTTTTTTCACTTCTGTAGGTGCTTTAGGAGCAGTTTTAACTTCTGGAGTTTTCACTTCTACAGGCGCAACTACTGGCGTAGTTTTCTCTGGAGTTTTAACTTCTGGAGTTTTTACAGATTCTGTCTTTGGAGAAACGGAAGCTTTTGGGTTCAAATCAATTGTTCCAACTTGTTTAGGACTAGAAACTACAGCTTTAGCTTTAATAACTTCCAGACGTTGACGCTCTTCTTCTAGTTTTTTCTTGTCTTCAATTTCTTTCTCTCTTTCTAGACGAAGTGCTTCTTTTTCTTTCTTTATTTCCTCGCTAACCTCTTTAGACGCTTCTTTATTGCCCTTGTCACCAGCAAATTGATTTTGTAGAATATCAAACTCTTTATCGGATATCTTAGCATTTGGGTTAGCATCAATTGCAATACCCTTATCCTTAAGATAATCGATAGCTCTTTCTAACGAAATATTTAATTCCCTTAAAACTTTGTTTATTCTAATATTTCTTTCTTCAGACATAAAATCTTTTATAAATTCTTTTTTATATTGGTGAAAAATTAGTTTTCAAACTCCTCTTTCAATATGCGCATTACTTCTTGTATTGTTTCTTCTTCTAGGTCGGTTCTTCGTGCTAAATCTGCCACGTCTTGTTTCAGGATACTTCTTGCAGTATCTAGACCAATTTTAGCAAATTCATCAATAATCCATCCGTCAATTTCATCAGAAAATTCTGTTAATTCAACATCATCATCTTCAACTGTGCTTCCTTCTCTAATAACATCTAATTCGTAACCGGTTAATAAACCTGCTAATTTGATGTTTTGTCCACCACGACCAATAGCTTTAGAAACTTCTTCTAATTTCAAAAATACCTCAGCGTGCATGGTTTCTTCATTAATTTTAACCGAAGAAACTTTAGCTGGACTTAATGCTCTTGTAATTAACAAGGAAGCATTAGTGGTATAATTGATAACATCAATATTTTCGTTTCCTAATTCACGAACAATGCCGTGAATACGAGAACCTTTCATACCAACGCAAGCTCCTACCGGGTCTATTCTATCGTCGTAAGAATCCACAGCTACTTTTGCTTTTTCACCAGGAATTCGAACTACTTTTTTAATCATTATTAAACCGTCAAACACTTCTGGAATTTCTTGTTCAAATAATTTTTCTAAGAACTTTTCAGAAGTTCTAGACATAATAATTTGAGGTTTGTTTCCTTTTAATTCAACGCTTTCAATAATTCCTTTTACGTTATCTCCTTTACGGAAGAAATCCGATGGAATTTGTTTTTCTTTTGGCAATACAATTTCGTTTCCGTCATCATCTACTAAAATTACAACTCTTGGACGCACGTGGTGTACTTCGGCAGTATAAATTTCGCCAATAATATCTTTAAATTGTTTGTAAAGATTTGTATTGTCGTGCTCATGTATTTTAGAAATAAGATTTTGACGCAAAGCTAAAATAGCTCTTCTTCCTAAATCTATTAATTTAACTTCCTCTGAAACTTCTTCACCAATTTCAAAATCGGATTCAATTTTTCTAGCATCAGTTAAAGTTATTTCTTCATTTTCTAGATCCAAATCGTCATCGGCAACAATAACTCTTCGTCTCCAAATTTCCATATCTCCTTTATCCGGATTAATGATAATATCAAAGTTGTCATCAGAACCATACTTCTTTTTTAAAGCATTTCTAAAAACATCTTCTAAAATCGCCATAAGCGTTACTCTATCAATAAGTTTATCGTCTTTAAACTCTGAGAACGAGTCG
>CANFHX010000067.1 GCA_947446865.1 Flavobacteriaceae bacterium
AAGCATTATCAAAAGCGAAAATAAGATAATTCCTATTACGCCATAAATCCAATTGAAAGCATTTTTTAAAATTACTAAAAAAACTACTGCAAATAAAATAATAGTAGCACCTTCATTCCAAAGGCGCATGAAGTTAGAAGTATAATTGAATTGATCGTTTTGTAATTGCTTGTAAATTAAATGGCATTTCCAATGGTATAAATACAACAGAAAGACAAATCCAAGTTTGACATGCATCCAAGGCATGAGTAACCATGCATTTCCTAAGTCGGTAAAAAACAACATCCAAAATGCAAAAATACTTGCTAAAATGGCACTTGGCCAAGTAATGATATACCAAAGTCGGTACGTCATTATTTTGTATTGCTGTAGCAAAATTTCCTTTTCTGGCGATGGTTTATCGTTGGCTTCTATTTGATAAACAAACAACCGAACGATGTAAAACAACCCTGCAAACCAAGTTACTACAAAGATGAGGTGAAGGGATTTTAGGTAGTTGTAGAGTTCCATTAAATTTTTGTTTCAGGTTTTCTTTGTTTCAGGTTTCAAGTTTTACACTAAGTTTGTCATTCCGTAGGAATCTCATTAATTTTTGTTTCAAGTTTTCTTTGTTTCAGGTTTCGCAAACAACTTGAAACCTTAAACTTGAAACCTTAAATATTAATCAACTATTTATTTTCAAATTCTTTTACCCAACTTGCCACAACGCAGCACCATTCATCACCATCATTCATACAAGGAATTGCCATAAAATCGGTACCGCCGTGTTCTATAAATTGGTGTTTTGCTTCCATAGCAATTTCTTCCAAAGTTTCTAAACAGTCCGATACAAAAGCCGGAGTTACCACAGCCAATTTCTTGATACCTTGATCGGGCATTTTATTCACTTCCACATCCGTGTAGGGAGTTAACCATTTATCACCCGCCAAGCGAGATTGAAAAGTTTGGCTGTATTTTCCTTCTGGAATACCAAGTAATTTTACAACTTGTTTAGTCGTTTCGTAACATTGGTGGCGGTAGCAAAATTCATGTGCTGGAGAAGGTGTATTACAACAAGAACCATCAATTTTACAATGGGATTTGGTTATGTCTGTTTTGCGAATATGACGCTTCGGAATTCCGTGGTACGAAAACAACAAATGATCGTAATCAAAAGTATCTAGATGACTTTTTATAGAATTGGCTAATGCCTGAATATAATCGGGTTTGTTGTAAAAAGCAGGAACATTGGTGAATTTCATTTCTGGAAAATGTTTCTGACGCAATTCTTCTGCCAAAACCACAATGGTCGTTGTAGAAGCCATAGCATGCTGCGGATACAAAGGCATCAGCATTACTTCGTCAACACCTTTGTCTTTCAATTCCTGTAACCCTTTAAGGATCGACATGCTTCCGTATCGCATGGCCAATGCCACTGGGATATCCACTAGTGCCTGCACTTTTTTGTGCATTCGTTGCGAAATCACCACTAATGGAGAGCCTTCTTCCCACCAAATTTTAGCGTAGGCTTCCGCCGATTTTTTGGGACGGGTTTGTAAAATAATTCCGCGAACCAATAAAGCACGTAATAAAAACGGAACGTCAATTACGTATTTATCCATTAAAAATTCATCTAAATACGGCTTAACATCTTTAGCAGTTGGGCTTTCTGGCGAACCAAGATTTACTAGTAATACTCCTTTCATTTTTGTTTTTCTAAATTAACTTTGCCGCGGCAGAGTTGTGATACTAATTTGGTAAAAGTACTTATTCTACTTTTTTTACTTATTGGATTAACAATTTTTTATTTATTGTTTGATATAGGAAATTGATCGAATTACGTATTCGGATTTATCGACATCAAATATTTCTTTGGTGTGGTTGCAAATTTTTTCTTGAAGGCAGCAATAAAATGACTTCCAGTGCTGTAACCAATTTTTAAACCTACTTCATTTACATTATAAGATCCACTGTCTAATAATTGACGGGCATAATCCATTTTATAATCCAAAAGAAAACCATAAACGGTATCACCATAAATTTGTTTGAAACCCATTTTTAGTTTCTTCAAACTCAATCCTACTTGCTCTGCCAATTCTTCCAATCCAGGAGGTTCAGCCATATTGGTAATGATGATTTCTTTTGCTTTTTTGATTTTCACTACATTTTCTTCATCAATTAAAAACGGACATTGCTCTGCATTTGGATCTTCCGAACGGTTGAAATACAAACTCAATAATTCATAACCTTTACCTTTATAGTATAGATTTTTTATGGATGGATTCAAATTATAATGAAATAACTGACTCAAAACGATAGCCATTGATGGGCTGATATCGCTCTCTGTATAATATTTCCTGTCTTTGTTTTCTTCACTCAAAAAAGGAATGCTTCCCGATTCATTAGAAAATAACGCGTGAAATTTTTGAATAGAAATAATAACAGAAATCACCCAAGTATTAGGAGCGAGTTCTAAATTTAAAGGCAATTCTTTTTGCGGATTGTAAAACAAAAGTGCCTTTTCTTCTTTTAAATCCAAAGCATATCCACCAACATTAAATACAAATTTTGCCTTGCCTTTAATTCCAAAATGAAATTGGATAAGTCCTTGATTGACTTGTCGTTTCACATGATAATTTTCTGGCCCATCATTTTGAAAACGAATTAAGATAAAATCATTTTCAATTTTAATTTCTTCTTGTGACCCCATAGCGATATTTTTTAAAAGAAAACATGATATTTTGTGTCAACTTCTATTTAGAATTAATCTACATAGTAGCGATGAAAAGACTTGATTTCTCTGCAAATTTAAAATAAATAACGATAGAAAAATTAATTTTCGCTTAAAAATCTCACAGCGACACAAAAAGTACTTCTAGCGTTACTTTTGTAAAAAGGTTAGTAATAGATTTGCTTAACTTTTAGGTAAAAGCTCAAATATGGAAAATTTAAATACATCTAAGTCTACTACTTTCTATTCTGTAGGATTAAGTTACAAGAAAGCAGATGCTGAAATGAGAGGGAAATTTAGTTTAGATGCTAATGCCAAATCCAATTTATTAGAGCAAGCCAAAAATGAAGGTATCGAAGCGTTAATCGTTACTTCTACTTGTAATAGAACCGAAATCTACGGTTTTGCCCAACATCCTTTTCAGTTAATAAAATTACTTTGCGAAAATAGCCAAGGCACGGTGGAAGAATTTCAAAAAGTAGCCTTTGTATATAAAAAACAAGAAGCAATAAACCACATGTTTCGCGTAGGAACCGGTTTAGATAGCCAAATTCTTGGTGATTTTGAAATTATCAGCCAATTAAAAATCGCTTTTGCCGAAAGCAAAGCGATGTATTTGGCGAATGCATTTATGGAACGATTGGTGAATGCTGTAATTCAATCGAGTAAAAAAATAAAAAACGAAACTGAGATTTCTTCTGGAGCCACCTCCGTTTCTTTTGCATCCGTTCAATACATTTTTAAAAATGTAGAAGACATTGCCAATAAAAATATTTTGCTTTTCGGAACCGGAAAAATAGGAAGAAACACTTGCGAAAATTTGGTAAAACATACCAAACACGAACAAATTACGCTTATTAATAGAACCAAAGACAAAGCCGAAAAATTAGCACAAAAACTGAACGTAATTGTAAAAGATTACTCCGATTTACAACTAGAAATTCAAAAAGCAGATGTAATTGTTGTGGCCACTGGAGCGCAAAACCCAACAATAGACAAAACTCTTCTCAATTTAAAGAAACCACTTCTTATCTTAGATTTGTCTATTCCTAAAAATGTGAATGAAAATGTTAAAGACATTCCAGGAGTTACTTTAGTTCACATGGATCATTTATCGCAAATGACCGATGAAACTTTAGAAAGAAGAAAACTACATATCCCTGCAGCCGAGGCTATCATTGAAGAAATTCAAGCAGAATTCGATTCTTGGAACAAAAACCGAAAATTCGCACCAACCATTCACGCTTTAAAAGAAAAATTTAATTCTATTAAGGATGGCGAATTGAACTTCCAACGCAAAAAATTATCTAATTTTGACGAAGAACAAGCAGAACTAATTAGCAATAGAATCATCCAAAAAATCACCAACCATTTCGTTAACCACTTAAAAGATGGCGAATCGATGGACGAAGGAATTGAATGGATTGAGAAAGTATTCCAATTAGAACAAGAAAAAACTTTTCATTTAGTTTAGGTTAATCAAAAAATCCTTAATGAATCTTAATTTCTTAATGGTTCAAAAAAAATATAAAAGTGGCTGAAAAAATTATACGAATAGGAACCCGAGATAGTGAATTAGCACTTTGGCAAGCACATACGGTTCAAAAACAATTAAACGATTTAGGTTATAAAACCGAAATTGTAGCCGTAAAATCTCAGGGCGATATCCTTCTAGACAAACCTCTTTACGAACTCGGAATCACCGGAATTTTCACCAAAACTTTAGACATCGCCATGATAAATGGACAAGTGGATATTGCCGTGCATTCCATGAAAGACGTTCCAACCGCTTTACCAATCGGAATTGTACAAGCCGCGGTTTTAGAAAGAGCCAATATTTTAGATATTTTGGTCCACAAAGGATCTACCGATTTTTTAAAAACCAATGCAACCATTGCCACCGGAAGTTTACGCCGTCAAGCACAATGGTGGAACAGATACCCAAACCACACGGTTGTTGATTTACGCGGAAATGTAAATACCCGTTTGCAAAAACTCGAAGATAACACCTGGGACGGAGCCGTATTTGCAGCAGCAGGATTAGAACGCTTAAACCTAAAGCCATCAACCAACGAGGCTCTAGATTGGATGATTCCCGCGCCAGCACAGGGTGCAATGGTAGTCGTTGCCATGGCAGAAGATGCTTTTACACTAGATGCCCTAGCACAACTCAACCATATTGAAACCGAAATTTGCACCTATATAGAAAGACAATTTCTAAAAACCCTCGAAGGTGGATGCACTGCACCAATTGGCGCCATTGCAAAATACAACGAGAAAGATGACACCGTCCATTTCAAAGGAATTTTGCTTTCCATCGACGGAAAACAAAAACGTATTGCAGAAAAATTAGTAGATATTTCCGAATGGAAAAAACTAGGGTTCCATGCCGCACAAGAAATTTTAAATAATGGTGGTGCAGAATTGATGGCAGAAATTAAAATACAATTGAAGAAATAGTAAGTCTATTTTTGGCAATATCAATTTGAGAAAAAGTATTATATTTGTATGGATATAAAAATCGTAAAAGATGAACTACAAAATATCATTCAAGGAAAGAGCGGAACTAGCCAAAGAACTCTTATCCAAACAATTGCCAGTTACCTTGGAACAAGCCAAGAAGCAAGCTCAATGGTTAAAAACGATAAGCACTACAAACAAGAAGAAACAAAAAGCATAATTGAATATTGCAATCAAAATAACATTTGGGCTGATAATAAAGTAAATTTTGATTTATTTATTTCTGAAGGTGCTGAACAGAAAGTTTATATTAAAAATGAAAAAACGGTATATAAACTTAACGACTCAATTTACTATTCCTCTTGGTATGATTATTTCACGAATTTATTATTAAATAATTATTTCTTTCCTGAAACTTCTTATGTATTAGTTGGTTTTTGTCTTTATGATGAAATTCTGTTTGCCTTGGTAGAACAGCCTTTTGTGAAAGCGAATCAACCAACTGATTTAGAAAAAGTTAAAGAATTCATGACAAACAATGGATTTTCAAATACAAGAAATCACGATTATTATAATGTCGATTTAGGAATCATTCTCGAAGATTTACATGATGAAAATGTACTAACACAAGACGGGATACTATACTTTATTGATACCGTTTTTTATCTTAAACAATGACAAAAAAAATAAACATATTATCCACCAAAAAACTTCTTCCTAACCAAAAACAACTGTTAGTAGAAGCTCTTATTTCAGTATTGGAAGAAGATTTTATCGAGACTAAAATCAAAAATTTTGAACTTTCAAAAATTAACGACAACATAATTTTCACTAGTCAAAACGCTGTTCAAAGTATTTTACAACATCCAAAATGCGACGAATTAAAAACCAAAAGTGTTTTCTCTGTCGGAATGAAAACCAAAGATTTACTCACCGAAAACGGATTTGATGTTGTTGCTTACACAGGCTATGCCTCCGATTTGGCAGAGATAATTTCCTTAGTTTATTCCTCGGATTCGTTCACCTTCTTCAGCGGAAATTTACGTCGCGATGTATTGCCCGACACCTTAAAAGAAAACGGAATAACCTTTAACGAAATTGAAGTTTACGAAACGAATATAACCTCCAAGAAGACCGCCTCAAAACTAGATGGAATCTTGTTCTTTAGTCCATCGGGAGTAGAAAGTTATTTCAAATCGAACACCATAAAAGAAGAAATGTGTTTCTGCATTGGCGAAACCACCGCAGAAGCATTAGAAAATAAAAAAGTAAAAAAAATCATAATTGCAGACAAACCATCGGTAGAAAATGTAATTGCAGAAGTTATAGAATATTATAAAAGCCCCCTAACCCCCGAAGGGGGAACTTGGAAGGGTTAAAATTTAAAAAAATGAAAAATATAGACACGCAAATTCCCCCTTCGGGGGCTAGGGGGCTTAAAAACGACCTTTTCCTAAGAGCCTTAAACAACGAAACTGTAGAACGTCCTCCCGTTTGGATGATGCGCCAAGCCGGAAGATATTTACCAGAATTCAGAGCCTTAAGAGACAAATACGATTTTTTCACCCGTTGCGAAACCCCAGAATTAGCAGCCGAAATCACTGTGCAACCCATTCGAATTGTAAAACCAGATGCGGCAATTTTATTTTCCGATATTTTGGTAGTACCACGCGCCATGGGAATTCACGTAGAGTTGAAAGACAATTTAGGGCCAATCATACCAAATCCAATCCGGACAATGGAACAAGTGAACCAAGTTTTTGTTCCAGACGTTCACGAAACTTTAGGTTACGTTTTTGACGCCATCAAATTAACCAAAGAAATGCTAAACGATGAGGTACC
>CANFHX010000068.1 GCA_947446865.1 Flavobacteriaceae bacterium
CCTGCATAATTTATTCCATTTTCCTTACAGCCTTTTTTTATTAATTCAACATATTCTTTATCTTTTGCAAACTCATTACTCTCAAAATTTGGCTTTGCTAAATTCCCGGAATATAATTCAATTGGATAATTATCAAACTCATAAATTCTTTTTAATTTAAAAAGTGTTTTCTTTCTGATTGAATCTTTCCTTGAATCAACAATTTGATACTTTTTAGGGATAGAATCATTTGTAACAACTTTTACACTTTTTTCATTTTTTGAGCACGAAAAGAAAATCAGAAATAAAAAAGTGGTGAAAAATTTAAATGTTATTTTCATAATTTAAAGATTTACAATTTCAATTCCTTCTCCTATGTAAATCAGTGATTTTTTAATCACTTTAAACCCCATGTCTTCAATGGCTTTTTGATAATTTTCTAATTGTACTTGGTATTTAGGCAAATGCGAACCCGTTTTATAATCCAATAAATAAATTTCGTTGGAACTATTAAGTACCATTCTATCTGGTTTTACCAGATTTCCTTCTTTTTGGATGATAGTTTGCTCGTTTAAAACTTTCGTTCCTGCCGAGAAAAAGTCTTCCAAATCGTGATGGTTTACAATTTCATGAATGGTTTTAGACACTTCTTCCTTTTGATTAAAAACAATCAAACCATTTTCAATGGCTTTAGAAATCGCCAAATCAATATCGTTTTTAGTTTTTACAAAAGATAAAATTTCGTGGATGGTATTTCCGTATTCAATAGCATTTTGTTGTTTAGTGTTCCACATTACACTTTCTCGTTGGGCAATTTTGATGTTTTTTGGATTCAAAGTTGCAGCAACTTGCGGAATGGTTTGTGTTTCTTTTACTTTTTTATTGTCAACGGATAATTTTTCGGGGTTACCAAATTCATAATTAAGTTTCGTTTCCTCAAAGCCTTTATCTTGTAAAAATTCAATGAAAAAAGACGATAAATTTTTAGGCAAAGCGCCATCTTTCTTAATGTTCATTGCCGAAATTACATGCAATTGTTCTTCGGCACGTGTTAAAGCAACATAAAGCACGTTAACTGTATCCAACAAATCTTCTTGCTTTTTCTGGTTATAAATTTGGGAAGCCTCTGCGCCATAACCTTCTACTTTACTGCTTTTATCGACAAGTGCTTTGGGCAAACCAACAATTTCTTCATCGGCATTAAGCCAAATTTTTTCCTTCGGACCACGGCTGAAATCTTCCTCTGCAAAAGGGAAAATCACCACTGGAAACTCCAATCCTTTCGATTTATGAATAGTCATTATCCGAACAGCATCGTTTCCTTCAGGCGATGGAATGCTTAATTTTTCTCCGTTTTTATCCCAATAATTCAAGAAATCCGATATTCCTGCTTGGTTTTTAATGTCCCGTTCTAGAACAATATCTAGAAAATATTGAACATACGCATTTCGTTTTGCAACAAGAATTACTTTGGAAATAATAATTTCAGTTGCTTCATACAAGGATTTTTTTCTGCTGTTTTCAAAGGAAAAATCCAATCCGAATTGTATTAACCAAGTCTGAAAATCCTTCTCGTTTCTATGCCCAATTCCTTGTGCGATAAAATCATGAATTTCTAGTTGGTCTTGCTGGTTATTAGCCAAATAATATAAGAAATTGGCTTTTGCTTCTTGATCGTTACTGTTTTTCAAATAACGTAAAATATTAATCACACATTGTACTTCCGACGACGCGCCAATCAATAAACTTTCAGAAGAAAGAATCGAAATTCCGTTTTCGGTTAAATAATTGGCAATGGCAGTTCCTTGCGATTTTTTTCGAGTTAAAATAACAATATCTTTATTCTTAAAACCATTCGTTTTTACTTCTTCAATTTTCTTAAAAGTGGCCTCCAAATAGAGTTCGTTTTTATCCAAACTGTCTTCATCCAATTCTTCTTCCTCTATTTTTGGAAGAAACGAAATCGACACAAATCCACCTTTTTTGCTGTTGGTTTTTTGACGGCTATGGTTCAGATACAAATCTTTATAATCTTCATTGACAAATTCTTTCGACAAAAACTGAAAGAAATCATTATTAAAATCAATGACTTCCGAATAACTTCTATAATTGGTATCTAAAGTAAATGCCTTTTTGTCGGGGTTGTTAAACGGGTTTTTATCTTTGCTTAACTCTATAAATTGCTCGGCTTTTCCACCACGCCAACGGTAAATGGATTGTTTTGGATCGCCAACAAGCATCAACGAACCTCGTTCTCCTTGGAGGTCTTCGCTTACCAGTGCATTATCAATTAACGGGATCAAATTTTGCCATTGCATTTCGGAAGTATCCTGAAATTCATCCATAAAAAAATGCTTGTACCGTTCTCCCAATCGCTCGTAAATAAAAGGCGCAGGCTGGTTTTGAATTTGTTCGTTAATCAACTTATTGAACTCGGCAATGGAAAGAATATTTTGTTCTTTTTGAATTTTAGCCAACTCGTTACTAACGGTGTTCAACAACGAAAGTGGCGTTATGTTTTTCAGGAAGGCTTCGTAGAAATTTCTCTTTTCAAATTTTTGATACACTTCGGATAAAAGAGCCAATAAATCGGGAATGATGTTTTCAATACTAGCCGAATCCTTAGCAGTTTTATTGATTTTTATATCATCTACTTCGCTATACATTTTATTGGCAGGGTTGAATTTTCGCTCTTGAATACTCACCAAATGCCGAGGAAAATGTCCTGCAGAAAAAGATTTTAAATCGATTCCGTTTTTATCAATTAACTCTAGGGCTTCATTTGCTAATGCAACCGTTTCGTCTTCAATTTCTTTCGAAAGAGCACCAAGTTTGGCTTTAATTTCTACAAATTCGGTAATCGTTTTAGTATTAAAATGGGTGATTTCTTCGCGATTGTTTTCGTTTAAAATCATTCTTCCAGTATCCATAATTTCCCGAGAAACATCCCACGATTTATCTTCGTCGGTTTTTTCCATGGTAAAATCTACCAGCAAATTAGTCAAAATTTCATCTTCACCGGCTTGCGCAATAATAGCATCTACGGCTTCCGTTAACAGATTTTCGGTATCCAAAGAGACTTCAAAAGTGATGGGTAAATTTAAATCGTGCGCAAATGCCCGAATAACTTTGTGCGTGAATTTATCAATGGTAGAAATATCAAAAGCAGCATAATTATGAATCAGATTTTTGATGATGCTTTTGGCTTTGGCCTGAATATCCATCAAACTCAAATTGGTTTCTGCATGGATGTTTTGCATCAACTGCAACGCTTTTTCCGAAGGAGTTTCTGAAGCAAATTCCGATAGACTTTCTACCACACGACTTTTCATTTCGTGCACCGCTTTGTTGGTAAACGTAATGGCGAGTATGTTTCGGTAGGCATCGTTTTTAGTGGCAAGCAGAATAATTTTAAGGTATTCTTTTACCAAAGTATAGGTTTTTCCGGAGCCTGCCGATGCGTCGTATATAGAAAATGCTGGTTTATGGATCGTCATAATATATCTCCGAAAGGTTTAAAATTTAATTGGATAAATGTAATTCAATTTTAATTATTTAGACACAAATTGCACGAATTATCACAAATTTGCTTCCGTTTATTATTTCACAAATTTTAATTCTAAATGGCATTTTAATTTCAATCAATTTTAATTATTTGTTAATTGAAAAATAGTATTTCGGTTTTCAAAGTTAAATGTATAAATTTGAAGTCAATTTTAGTACTAACTTAAATAAAAATATTATGGCATTTGAATTACCACAATTACCTTACGCTTATGATGCGTTAGAGCCACATATTGATGCAAGAACAATGGAAATTCACCATTCAAAACATCATAATGCTTACACTACCAACTTAAATGCTGCTATTGCAGGAACAGATCTTGAAGGAAAATCTATTGAAGAAATTCTAAAAAATCTAGACATGACTAAAATGGCCGTTCGAAATAACGGTGGTGGATTTTTTAACCACAATTTATTTTGGACCGTAATGTCTCCAAATGGTGGTGGTTTGCCTTCAGGCGAATTATTAGCGGCTATCGAAAAAGATTTTGGTTCGTTTGAAGAATTTAAAACTGCTTTTTCTAAAGCTGGAGCAACACAATTCGGTTCGGGTTGGGCTTGGCTTTGTGTAAAAGACGGAAAACTAGAAGTATGTGGAACTCCAAATCAAGATAACACCTTAATGCCAGGCATTGGTTGTGGTGGAACTCCAATTCTTGCTATGGACGTTTGGGAACATGCTTATTACTTGCATTACCAAAACCGTCGTCCTGATTATATTGAAGCATTCTTTAATGTTATCAATTGGGCAGAGGTTACTAGAAGATACGATTTAGCAAAATAATCTTTATTCTATTTAAAAAAAGCAAATCCTAATTAAGCAGTTAATTAGGATTTGTTTATTTATACTATTTCTTTAAATTCTCCAACATTATAGTAGTCATCGAATCCATTTCGTATTGGTGTTTCCAACCCCAATCTTCTCTTGCCAAAGAATCATCAATGGAAGCTGGCCAACTATCGGCAATCTTTTGACGGAAGTCGGGTTTATATGTAATCGTGAAATTCGGAAGGTGTTTTTTAATTTCTTCTGCAATTTGAGCAGGCGTAAAACTAATTCCAGCCAAATTATAAGCCGAACGAATTTTTACTTTTTCGTTATCCGCTTGCATGATTTCTATGGTTGCTCTAATGGCATCGTCCATATACATCATCGGCAACTTAGTATCTTCCGAAAGGAAACATTCAAAAGTTCCATTTTCTAAAGCCTTATGGTAAATATCCACAGCATAATCGGTAGTGCCGCCTCCTGGCTCGGTAGTCCAACTGATTAATCCGGGATAGCGAATGCTGCGCACATCCACCCCATATTGGTGGTGGTAATATTCACACCAGCGTTCTCCTGTTTGTTTACTAATTCCGTAAACCGTGGTTGGCTCCATGATGGTGTATTGGGGCGTATTTTCTCTTGGAGTCGTTGGTCCAAAAACGGCAATACTAGAAGGCCAAAACACTTTTTTAATCTTTTTGGCTTTGGCTAAATTCAATACATGAAACAACGAATTCATGTTTAAATCCCAAGCAAATGCGGGGTTTTTTTCGGCTGTAGCCGATAATAAAGCGGCCATTAAATACACATCCGTAATTTGGTATTTTTCAATTAAATGCTCAATTTGATTATAATCTAAGGCATTTACTACCTCGAAAATCCCTTTGTTGACAATGTCGCTATTTAATTTTCTAATGTCGGAAGCAATCACATTGTCGTTTCCATAAACGGCACGGAGTTGCATGGTGAGTTCGGTACCTATTTGTCCGCAAGCACCAATAATTAATATTTTGGTAGTCATAAGTTTGTTTGTTTGTGATACAAATATAAGGTTTTCGATTAAGAATAGTGGAAACTCCTGCTTCCATCTTCCATCTTCACGCTTCCCGCTTCCAAACATTTACCAAACCTTTCACAAAATCTCTAAAACAAAAACTACTACTTTTGTATTTTTGTAATCTAATTCAAATTTCACTGATGCAATTGAAATCTTTCTACCTACTATTCTTTGCCCTATTAATTGTTTCTTGTAAAGACGACGACTCGCAATTAATTATCGAACAACAAAAGGAAGCCCAAAAAAAAGAGGTTGTTTTTAATACCATCAACCGAGGCTGGGGTTTTCTTAAATTTATAAAAAGGGAGAATTTAGGTATTGAAATATACAAAGCAGATGATACATTTTCGTGGTGGTCAAAACTATCAATAGACTCAAACGGTGAGGTTAAATCAACACCCTGTAATTAAATAGCAAACTTAAAAAATAATAAAAATGAAAAAATATTTAATACTTCTACTTTTTTATGTTTGCTTTTCGTGTAAAGCACAAGAAACTATTCCAATGTCTCAAGATTATACTGATTATTTAAAAAATAATAATTACATAAAAGATACAAACAATGATTTAGACAAATTTGTTGGCACTTGGAAGTGGATTAACCCAGCTAATCCTAATACTTATTTTGAAATTA
>CANFHX010000069.1 GCA_947446865.1 Flavobacteriaceae bacterium
AAAAAAACTGGACGAGATCTATTAAGCAATGGGGCTTGATTAAGAACCAATTTTTGATTATATTTGGAGATAGGTGCAAAATAGAACATTAAGCATTTTTAGAGTTTACACAAAATTCTGTCCAGTCTCAAAAAATTATAAAATTATGTCATCGGCAATGTTGTTGATGGTATCTAAAGAAACTATGGTAATGACGACTAAACTATCTTAGGATTAAGTATAAATATGTGAACTTATTTTAGGACGAGACATGTTAGCGGTTCGGGCTTTTTTCTGTCTGTTATTATTAATGCTTAGTTCCAATTATTTCTTTTTTTTGTTTCAGTTATGTGAGCAAGATGATGGTTACAATGCCAAGCATAAATTCCTATATTTTCGTCAATCCTGAAAACTTTTCCGTGTTCAGGATGAATAAAAATTCTTCCATATTCCTCGTCTGTTAAATTATTTAATAAAACTGTCCATCTTTCGTGAATCCCTTCTATCATTTTCAAGGAAGGTTGGATAGGCATACTTTTGGTGTCAATAAGTTCAGCCCAACGTTCTTCAAAATATGGTTTTATTGTTGGTTGGTCTTCTGTCAATGCTAGTTTTAAGCGAGTTAAACTGTTCATATGACTGTCGGCACAATGATGAATCACTTGTCTAATTGTCCAACCATCAGGTCTGTAAGGAGTGTCAAGTTTATCGTCTGTCAAATTTATGACTTCGCATAAAAGTCTTTTATGAAAAGTGGAAATATCAGAAATCCATTTTTTTAAGATGTCTTTGGTTATTACTGTTGGTTTGTCAAACTTACCTATCGGATATTTTAAATGCTCTAATGTCATAAAGTTAATGTATCTCTTTGTTATGTCTGTCTTATTAGCCTGACCGCTAACGTTTTGCAGCTTGCAGAAGTGGCGGATTAAGGAAGCCTAAACTTTCGGTTAAACACTGAACTTAAAGATACAAAACCAACTTTAAATTAAGCCCAAAACCCGCCATTTCTGCAAACTGTTGTTAGCGGTTCGGTTGTTTTAGAACCGAAATTATTATTGTAATTGAAGTTTTTTTTACGTTTCGGGCGTCTATATTCAACTTCACCTTCAATTTTCCGCTTTTGTGTTTTGTCTATTATATATTCGTATTATTGAAAATACTCCAGAAGCCATTGCGCAAATTTGCGGTGCATTTTGGCTACTTCCAAATATGTTTATGTAACTTATTGCAAGACCAATTAAATAACCAACAAAAACACTTATTAAAATTTCGCCAATAATTTGTCTGTTAAATTTTATATTAAATATTCTCATATCATAATTTTTTTAAGTTTTCGCTTTTCATATTTTGTTATAATAACTAATTTTCACGTTTCTATTTTCCGCCTTTTTATAAAATCTGAACGTTAAAGTTCACTTATTTTTCAAAGTAGTCTGTCTGCGTAATTTTGGCGCAACTGACCGCTAACGTTTTGTCGCTTGCGCCAGTGGCGGTTTTCGACACTGACGAAAACAAATATACCGAAAAGTAAGAAAGAAAAAACGCGATTAAAAGAAAAAAAATATTCACTTCCGCATTCTGATAAATCCCTAGCCACGCCATTGGTGCAAACGGCTGTTATGCCTAGTTTTTTCTTAATGGATAATAAATTTTCAATTCACTTTTTATCAGTTTTCCTTTCGCATCGTAAGTTTTCTGTATAAAATGTTTTTTCTTGTACTTATTTATAAAATACTCTTTTAGATTACCATTTTGGTCGTAATATTCCCATTTTGTATATCGATTTGATTTGTCATAATAATATTTTATTGATGAACCATCTCTTTCAAATTCTGTTTCCCAAATCGCATTTCCTTCCACAAAGTTACCTTCTAATCTTTTATTTCCATTTTCGAAATAATCTACTTCATATCCATTACAAACTTTGTCACATTTAAAATATTTTGAATATTCTGTTTCACTATTATTATCGGTTTCGAATAATATTGTAGGAATAGTTAATGTATCAATTATTATTATCGATTCTTTAATTATTATTTTCTCTTCGTAACTTCTTTCGTATTTTCCATTCTTTAAGGTTACAGACAATTCATATTTACCAAGCGTTGGAATTTTGACTTTTGAATCTTCAGAATAATATGATTCATTTGATTCCAAGTTTTGTAATTCAAATGAAATACTATCTTGTTCAATTAATGAATTACATTGACTTTTAAAATGATATTTAACTTCTATTTGAGCTTCTGTCAATAGAAATCCGAAGAGAAATATGTATGTTAGCAGTTTTTTCATTAAAATTAGGCATAACGTTTCGCGGCTTCATGAAGTGGCGATGAACCAAGACCAAGCCTTCACAAATATAAACAAAACTTTTAATTAATAACCTTTCCAATTTCTGATAAATCCCGTGCCTCGCCATTTCTTGAAACCGCTGTTGTGCGACGTTTTTTATTTTAAATATATTGCAATATCATTTCTTGAATTAACATTTATGTTTTTTATTTTCGCTGGAGTCCATTTCGTATTTTCTATTAATGGGAAAGCTATTGTTTTAAAGTATTCCCAATACTTTTTGTTGAATCCACTTTCCTTTTTAGAATAGTCAAAAAATTCGATATGATAATCATAAATTTTTGCATTACCATTTCTGTCAATATCTAAATAAACTTGCAGAAAAGCTAAAGAGTTTTCTCCATTTAAATATCTGTAATCTTTTTGATATTCTACTTTAGAATCAAATTCTTTCTGTAATCCTGAATGATTGCGTTCATCATAATATTTA
Organism: Flavobacteriaceae bacterium; assembly: GCA_947446865.1. GTDB lineage: Bacteria > Bacteroidota > Bacteroidia > Flavobacteriales > Flavobacteriaceae > Flavobacterium. The sequence continues at coordinate 2,765 of CANFHX010000069.1, forward strand.
TCACCTGGAAATAAAGCAGGTTTATCCCAAGAACCAATTAAACTGCCATTGTAAAATATTTCATCTAAATGTTTTAATATGTAAATACTATCAGCTTTAAATAATAATGAATCAATGAATTTAACACCAAATTTTTCATTTATTTTTTCCTGCATTAATTCACAATAACAGTGATAGTTTAGTTTTTCATCAACTACACAAGGTGAAGACTCGTTTTGGAATTCTATGCTCTTTATTTTCAACAAACTATCCATTTGCTTTTCTGCTCTTAGAGCGTGAAAAACTACATTTCCGGTATAATTACAATAAACTAATTTGTTGTTTTTTAAATCTTTTTCCGCATCTTTAAGTTCTCTAATACAAACTGAATCTATTGGATTCACTGAATCGTAGACTGACTTTTTCTTATCACAAGAAATAAAAAACAGGATAATTAAAATAACGATTATTTCTTTTTTCATTTTGTTAAAGTTCAGTTTCCGTTTCGTTCACGCAAAATGTTGCACAACGTTTCGCAGCTTGCAGAAGTGGCGGATTATGGAAGCCTAAACTTTCGGTTAAACACTGATTTTGCAAGTACAAAACCAACTTTAAATTAAGCCTAAAACCCGCCATTTCTGCAAACTGCTGTTGGTGGCAGTTTTATTATTTACGTAGTTTTGTTATAATGATTTTTTTAATGTTTCAATAACTTCTTTTTCGTTATCTGTAATTAAACCTCCATAAACTTTTAAAATTTTGCCGTTTTTATCAAGTAATAAGCTCATTGGAATAGCATTTATTTTTAATGAGTCAAGTTGAATTCCTGAATCTGTAATCTGTTCAAAATCAAATTTATGTTTTTTTAGAAAATTTTCTACTTTTGAAGAATTGTCAAAAGATATAGCAACAAAATTCACAGAATTTTTAAACTGTTTTTTAATTCTATTTAAATCAGGAAATTCTTTAACACAAGGTCCACAACTAGTCGCCCAAAAATTAATTAATGTTGGCTTACCATTTAGATAATCTTCACTATAATTCAGTCCATCCTTATTTTTAAATTTTTGAATTTCAAATTTAGTGCCTATCTTTTCTCTGTGTTTTTCAAATGGATCTAAAAAAGTTAATTTAACATCTTTTATTATAGAATCATTTCGTGTGATACCAGTTTCAACATCTACTTTTACATTTCCTGTTTCAATCATATCAGTTCTCTGTTTGTTAAAGATATCTTCACTTAAAATTTTTCCATCAGGCATTTTGTAGTAATTAGTTTGCGCTAATAATGGATTTGAAATAATGAATAATAATATTAACAGAATTGATTTAATTTGAGTCATAATTATTTTTGTTTTAAATTTAGATATTAACGTTGTTTTAGAGGAAAAATTGCCACCAACGTTCCCAGGCTTTATGTCTGTTGCGTATTTTAAAGACTGGCGTTAACAAATATACCGAAAACTTTGAAAGAAAAAACATGATTGAAAGAAAAAAGATAAGAGACCAAGCGTCCAAAAAAGCCCAAGCGCAGCAATAGCATAAAACCTGTGTTAGCAACAGTAATTAAGGATATTTCACTTTTTCTCCATTTGAAATAAAAACCAAAGCATCAAAATGTTTAAACCAAACTGTGTTATCATTACCCATTCCAGCTCCAAACATTCCTTCAAAATTTTTATCCTTATAAAGAGGATTTGCTTCAAAGAAAAGTTGTGAATCAATAAAAAAATTATGGTTAATATCAGGTAATAAACTTAATAAATTATTCTTATCTTTTTGCTGTGTGTTAATAAATTTTTCCGTTCTGTAGGGCATTTTTATTGGCGCAAAAGCAATATGGAATGTTATTCCAGGATTGAGTTGATTGTATTGATATCCCATTGTTTGATTCTCCATATAATCTTCGTCAAGTTTTGAGATATGAGCGTTTGCTGCCCAAACAATAAATTTTTCATTGGGTAATTTATTAGTAACAAAGTTCAAATTCTTTGCCATTTGTGAATCCCTTATCTGTTTGCCAATTTTTTTAGAGGAAGTATATTGTAATACTGTACTTTTAAAACTTTGGATAAATTGATTCCATTCAGGATTATCAAGAATAATTGAGTTTTTAAGTATACTATCAATTTGATTATTAAGATAATCTAAATCATTTTCACTAATTACTTTATTTATAATGCTTCCATTTTTCATTATTTTTTCTACAAGATTTTTATATCTTTCTTCAATGATAATGTTGTTTTGTTGTAGAAAATTAAATAGTTGTTTTGAAAAAGTAGAAAAAGTATATGAAGTACTAAATTGGTTATCAAATCCCCAAATAATTACATTATGCTCTTTTAAAAACTTAAAAAGTTCTTCACATTGAACTGATTTCGACCAAAAAGGGAAAGTGTTTTTCTGTTCGTGTTCAAAGTATAATGCAAAAAAATCACTTTCAAAAGCAATGTTTTTGTAACCTTGTTCAATCACAAGATATTTGACAAATTCAGTTTTCGCTAAAAAATCAGAACCAATATGATGTTCAGATTCACCGAGAAAGACAATTCTTTTGTTAGAAATATCTTTAGCAATTATATTTTTCACTTCAGGAGTTAGAAGTTTTTGAATTGAATCCAATTCAAAAACAGCTTTTTGAGCATTTAAAGGAAAACTAATTAAAATGAAAATCAAATATTTATACAATTGCTTTGAAGTCATATCTTTGATTTCGTTGTTTTTGGGTATTATTGTTGCTAACGTTCCCAGGCTTTGCGTCTGTTGCGTATTTTCAATACTGGCGTTAACAAATATACCGAAAACTTTTAAAGGAAAAACGTGAATAAAATGAAAAAAATAATCACTAAACTTTCCAAATAAAACCAAGCCTAGCAATAGCGCAAAAC
>CANFHX010000070.1 GCA_947446865.1 Flavobacteriaceae bacterium
GAACACTTTCAGCTCTTGCTACAGCACTTTGTACAGGTACTGGAACGACAATTAGTTTAACTAGTGCTACCGGAACTATTGCTTGGCAAAAAGCTACAGTTGTTAATGGAGTAACAGGAACATTTGCTGCAGTTGCAGGAAATATAACTACTACTTTATTAACAGGAAATCTAACGGCTACTACTGCTTATAGAGTGGTTGTGTCTAGTGGAACATGTTCTACTTCTGCTTCCGATCCAATAACAATAACAGTTAGTGCTCTAGCAAAAGCTACAGCAGTTTCTGGTAATGCAGGAGCTACTACTTCAACTACATCTGTTTGTACTGAAACAAAATTACTAACGTTAGCTACAGGTTCTATAGGTTCTATACAATGGCAATACTATAATGCCGGTACAAGCGTTACAGCTGTTACTAATACAACTGCAGCAACTTGGACAGATATTGTAGGAGCTACTTCTGCTACCTATAGCGCTGCTAGTATATTATCTGGTAATGTTTGGTTCCGAGTTAAGTTAACAAGCGGTCCATGTGTTACATTAGCCTATAGTACGCCAGTAAACGTTTGGATTAAAGCTTGTACTACTACCATTAGAGAAGACAATGCTACTGTAGAGTTTAAAGCTACAGCGTATCCAAACCCATTTGCAGAGAACTTCAAATTAGATATTAAAACTAGTAATGAAGAAGCTTTACAAATTAAAGTTTACGATATGTTAGGAAAATTAATTGATAACCAAATCCTACAAACTACAGAAGTAGAAGGATTTGAAGTAGGAGCTAACTATCCAACTGGAGTTTACAACGTAATTGTAAGCCAAGGAGACATTGTTAAAACACTACGTGTGATTAAGAGATAATCTTTAAACAACTAAATAATTAAACATTAAAGTCTCGAAATTTTCGGGACTTTTTTGTTTCCCACAAAATCCTTTTCAACTTTGGGAAAAAATCCCACAAAAAATAGTAATTTCGCACCACTATTCGTCCCAAATAAATTTTAAATTGTAACAATTGACACTTTTATCCGACTAGTAGCAAACAAACAAATAACCTTATACTAATAACAAAATGAAGAAAATTATTTTATCCCTTCTTGTTGCCATTATGCTTATCCCAACTAGCGTAAAAGCAGATGAAGGTATGTGGTTTTTAATGTTCATCGAACGATTGAACCACCGCGACATGGAAAAAATGGGCTTGCAATTGACTGCCGAAGAAATTTACAGCATCAACCACCACAGTTTAAAAGATGCCATAGTGCAATTTAACGGAGGTTGTACTGCCGAAATTATTTCAAAAGATGGTTTAGTACTAACTAACCACCACTGTGGATACGATGGTATTGCCGAACTTTCTACTCCAGAAAACAATTTATTGAAAAACGGATTTTGGGCTGCCAATAGAGCCGCTGAGAAAAAACCGTCTAGTTTATACGTTCGTTTCTTTGTTCGTATGGACGATTGTTCCAAACGAATCTTAGCAAAAGTAAATCCTTCCATGAATGAAGCCGATAGAGAAAAAGCAATCAATGCCGAAATCGCTCTTATCGAAAAAGAAAACAACGAAGGTGGAAAATATACCGTTTCAGTTCGTCCATTTTTTCAAGGAAACGAATACTACTATTTTGTTTACCAAGATTATAAAGACGTTCGTTTAGTTGGTGTTCCACCAGAAAGTTTAGGAAAATTTGGAGGAGATACCGACAACTGGGAATGGCCGCGTCAAACTGCCGATTTCTCTATGTTTAGAGTTTACGCAGATAAAGATGGTAACCCTACAGATTATTCTACTAGCAACGTTCCATTACAACCAAAACACTATTTACCAGTAAATTTATCTGGAGTAAAAGAGGGTGATTTTGCAATGATTCTTGGTTACCCAGGAAGAACCAACCGTTGGATGCCTGCAAGCGGAATCGAACAAAACGTAAAATTTGCTTACCCTGCTTGGGTAGAAGGTGCTAAAACCGGTATGGACAATATGAAGAAATACATGGAAATGAGCGATGCACTTCGTTTAGTTTATGCTTCTAAATATGCTTCTACTGCCAATTACTGGAAAAACCGTCAAGGAATGATTGATGCACTTTCTAAATTTGGAACTGCCAAATCTAAAGCGGCTCAAGAAGCAAAATTTGACAAATGGGCCAACAAGTCAGAAAACAAAGCCAAATACGGAGCAGTAGTTTCTACAATCAATAAATACTACGCTTTAACTAACGAAAAAGCGCGTCACGATAACTATCTTTCTCAATTGTTCAGAACCTCTGCTTTAGGTCCGGTAGGAAGAAGTTTAGGAAAACAATTAGATGCTTATGCAAAAGCAGATGCTGCAAAACGTGCCACTTTAGCACCAGGTATTCTAGAATTTGCAACTAAATTCTACGATGATTTATACCTGCCTGCAGAAAAAGATTTATTGGCAGCACAATTACATTTGTATGCTACCAAATCTACGGGATATGCAATTGCACCATTAGTTAAGAAAATTGGTGATGAAAACAACAACGACTTCACTAAGTATGCAAACGCTACTATTGATTTAAGTGTTTTTTCTTCTTTAGATAAAGTAAAAGCATTCCTACAAGCGCCAAGCCAAGGTCTTTTAGATAATGATCCATTATACGTTTTATCTAATGATATGCTAACCCATTTCAATTCTAAATCCGATGAAATTGCAAAAGCACAAAACGATTACGGTGCTTCCTTCCGTCTATTGGTAGAAGGTTTACGTGAGTCTAAAATCGGAACAATTAAATATCCAGATGCCAACTCCACATTGCGTTTAACTTACGGAAAAGTTCGTGCATTGCCTGCCGATAAACGCAACGATGCCAAAATCAACAACTACACTACTTTAGACAGTCAAGTAAAAAAATACAAAAAAGGCGATGAAGAATTTGATCTTCCAACCCGTGTTTTAGAAATGGCTAAAAATAAAGATTACGGTCGTTATGGCGATAAAGACGGTTCGCTTCACGTGAATTTCTTGACCGATAATGACATCACAGGTGGAAATTCTGGTTCTCCAGTTCTTAACGGAAAAGGAGAATTAATTGGTATTGCTTTTGATGGAAACATCGAGGCCATGGCCGGTGACGTTATTTTCGACAGCAAATTACAAAGAACCATCAATGTAGATATTCGCTATGTTTTATGGGTGATAGAGAACTTCTCTAACGCGAAACATATCGTTGACGAAATGACTTTGGTGAAATAAATCACAAACCCAAATAGGTTTTTACTTAAAACTCCGACTTATTTTTTAAGTCGGAGTTTTTTTTGGAGCGAAGCGAATTGTTTGGTATTTATCCTAACAGGTTTTTTTTAACCTGTTAGGTATAAACCAAAACTCAAATAGACTTATGTTTTTTATAGAAGCGAATGGTATGGGCATTTTAATAAACGTCATTCCCGCTTTTCGTTGCAATCTGGCATTGCGTGGAACCAAGCAATCCCATAACACTATTCCTTTAACGCAATGCCAGGATTTCCACTTCACTCGGGGCTAGTTAGGTTTTGTCTTTAACAGATACAAAATTTCTAAGATTCTTCTACACAAAGTTATCATTTCATTGCTGGAGGAATCTCATAACAACCCAACAAAAAAAAGACACCTCGCGGTGTCCTTAATTATCTTAAAATTCTATATTATTAAAACAAATCAGAGTGTGTACCTGTGTTTGTAAAAAGTAAAGTTAATTCATCGTCATTTTGTTTCCATACCAGCAACCAATCTGACTTGATATGACATTCCCAACAATCAGTATAATCTCCACTTAATTTATGAGACTTATACTTTATGGGTAACTTTCCATTTATTTGTAATAAATCTATAACATCTTTTAAAAGGTTTAAATCATAATTTCGCTTTTTACACAATTTCAAATCTTTTTCAAACCTATTGGTAGTGTAAATCTTATACATTTAAAACTTTATTAAATAAATCACTGCTGTTTTTATAAAAGTTTATTTTTCCTTTCTTCTCTTCTTCCAATGAAATAGCAATAGCACTTTTAGGTTTTGCTTTTAGACGTTTTTTTGGTATTAAATTGGTATCTTGAATTTCTACAAATGACAAACTTTTAGCATATTCTATAAATAGTTTTGCCTGCTTGCTATTTTCCTTAATTTTTATAGTTATCATGATTTACATTTTTTTCTTAAACAAATATACAAAAATAGTGATAAAAAAACGCTGTCATTATCGATGAAGCAATCTTATTTTACTTATCAATAACGCAATGCCAGGATTTCCACTTCACTCGATGCTAGTTAGGTTTCGTCTTTAATAGATACAAAATTTCTAAGAAGCCTCTCCACCAAGTTGTAATTCTTACATAGGAAGAATCCCAAACTAAGTATAAAAAACCACCAAAATTACCTTTAGCGGTTTATATTATTTCAATAAGTACATCCTTCAAAATCTTTTGTGCCTTTTGTGTTTAAAAATCCGCTCTAATCCGCGTTGCAAAGCATCCGTTTCTTCCGCGTTCCATTCCCAAGCGAAGCGTTTTAGTATTAAGACTTACCGAAACTCAATAGTGCCTTACCGTGTCATCTCCTAAAAAAACTTGACACATTTCTAAACCCAAAACAGAAATGGAAACAGTAAAAAAGGAGTATCGAGTTTCAGATTATTTTGAAAGAACTGACGAGAATTTTAGTTATGAAAAAGCCTTCAGACGATGGTTAGTTTTTGA
>CANFHX010000071.1 GCA_947446865.1 Flavobacteriaceae bacterium
AATCCAGAATTTGTTACTATGGTTTTAGAATCGGCTAAGAGTAAGAACAGAACTACTGTAAACTCCAAAAACCTATGGCAAAGTATATAATTGAATTAACCGATTTAGCCAAAGAGCATCTTCAAAAACATAAAAAATCAGGTAATAAATCCAATTTGAATAAAATTTCAAAAATATTTGAAGATTTAGAAAACCATCCTTTTACAGGAGTTGGAAATCCGGAGCAATTAAAATATAGTTTATCTGGCTTTTGGTCCAGAAAAATAAATCAAAAAGACAGAATAATTTACTCTGTAAATGACACATTAGTATTAGTAGAAGTTATTTCGGCAATGGGTCTTATTCTGATATATAGCGTATGAATTTTCTTCGAAAAATACTTTTTCCATTCTCCATTTTGTATGGATGTATTATGGCTATCCGAAATTTTCTTTTTGATAAAGGGATTTTACGTTCGTATTCTTTTGAAGTTCCTGTTATTGCAGTTGGAAATTTAAGTGTTGGCGGAACTGGAAAAACGCCCCAAATTGAATATTTAATTCGGTTGCTTGCGCAAAATTATAAAATCGCAACTTTAAGTAGAGGATACAAACGAAAATCAGAAGGTTTTGTTTTAGCAGATGCCAATTCTACTGCCGAAATTCTTGGCGATGAACCTTTTCAAATACATCAGAAGTTTCCTCAAATTAAGGTTGCTGTGGATGCCGATAGAAAAAACGGAATAGAAAAATTACTATCTTTAGAGGATAAACCCGAAGTTATTTTGCTCGATGATGCTTTTCAACACCGACGAGTTAAAGCAGGATTTTACATTTTACTTTCGGCTTACGATGATTTGTTTTGTGATGATTTCCTGCTTCCAACAGGCAATCTTCGCGAAAGCAGAAAAGGAGCAAAGCGTGCCAATGTGATAATTATCACCAAATGTCCGAAAGATTTATCGGAGATTGCGCAGCAAAATATTAAAAATAAAATAGGGTTAGAGGTTCCAATTTATTTTAGTTATATTGATTACGATGACATGGTTTATAATCCAAACGAAAGTAAAAAAGTTAGTGAAATTAAATTGTTAGATAAATTGGTAATTGCTGGAATAGCAAAGCCAGAGCCATTTTTTAATTATTTAGAAGTTTCAAGAGACGATTGTTTGGTGTACCCTGATCATCATTTTTTCACGGAAAAAGATTTGAATCAAATAGAAAGAAAAGCCAATAATAAGGTAATCATTACGACTGAAAAAGACTTCGTTCGTTTGATGCAGCACCATTGGAAAACATCAATATATTATTTACCAATAAAAAGTAGTTTCCTTACCAAAAGGGAAGAATTAGATAATAAAATTTTAAATTATGTGGGAACAAGTTCAAGAAACCGTTAGTTATATTAAAGAAAAAATCGGTTTTACACCAGAATATGGAGTTATTTTAGGTTCGGGATTAGGAAGTTTTACGGATGATATAGAGGTAGAATGTACCTTGCCCTATTCGGAAATCCCAAACTTTCCAGTATCTACAGTTCAGGGTCATAAAGGCGCTTTGGTTTTTGGAAGTATCGGAACCAAAAGAGTTGTAGCTATGCAAGGTCGTTTTCATTTTTATGAAGGCTATGATATGAAGCAAGTTACTTTCCCAGTGCGAGTGATGAAGTTTTTGGGAGTAACTAAATTGGTAGTTTCAAATGCTTCGGGTGGGGTAAATCCAAACTACGAAGTAGGTTCTATAGTGCTTATTAAAGACCATATTAACATGATGCCAGAGCATCCGTTACGCGGAAAAAATGACGAACGTTTTGGTCCTCGTTTTGTAAACATGAGTGAACCTTATAGTCGAGTCATGTTGCTTAAAGCAAAAGAAGTTGCGGCTTCCTTAAACATTGAAGTGCAAGACGGAGTATATATGGGCTTGCAAGGACCAACCTTTGAAACCTTGGCAGAATACCGAATGGTAAAAAATATTGGTGCCGATTGTGTAGGAATGTCAACTGTTCCAGAAGTTATTGTGGCACGACACATGGAAATGGAAGTTTTTGGATTGTCCGTTATTACCGATATGGGTGATGAAGAAAATATTGAAGAAGTAAACCATGCCGAAGTCTTGAAAGCAGCTGAAAAAGCAGAGCCTTCCGTTCGAAAATTAATTAAAGAACTGATAATTCAATACTAGTTTTTTTAATTTTGTCATTTCGACGAAGGAGAAATCACGTAAAGTGAGCAACTGATGAGATTTCTCCTTCGTCGAAATGACAAAATAGTTAAATTATATTTATAAAAAATAGTATGGTACAATTAAGAGATAGTCATATTATTTTTCGTGAAATTCGTGTCAACTACTTATTCATAAATTGAATTAAGTCGATAATTCTTGAAGAATATCCTACTTCATTATCGTACCAACCTACCACTTTAACCATTTTATCAATTACTGAAGTTAGTTGGGAATCAAAAACGCAGGAGTTTTTATTTCCAATAATATCCACCGAAACAATAGGATCTTCGGTGTAATCTAGAATCCCTTTTAAGTTGGTTTCCGAGGCTTTTTTAAACGCTAAGTTTATTTCTTCTATAGTGACTTCCCGAGTTACATTAAAAGTAATATCGGTTAAGGAACCATCAGGCACAGGAACTCGAATGCCGCAACCTCCAATTTTTCCTTCCAAATCTGGGAATATTTTAGTCAGTGCTTTGGCTGCTCCAGTAGTGGTTGGCACTATCGATTGGCTTGCGCCTCTAGCGCGACGCAAATCTTTATGTGGTTGGTCGTGAAGACTTTGGTCGGTGGTGTACGAATGCACGGTGGTAATATAGGCTTGTTCTATACCGCACAATTCTTTAATGACTTGCATCATTGGAGCCGCATTATTAGTGGTGCAACTCGCATTAGAAACTATCGTTTCCGATCCGTCTAAAATGTGTTCGTTTACACCAAGTACCACGGTTTTTATTTCGGAAACTTCCGATGGTGCTGATAGAATTACTTTTTTTGCACCTGCTAGAATGTGGGCATTAATTTCATCGAAGGTTTTATATTTACCGGTAGATTCAATTACCATATCGATAGAATCCAAATTAAGATTGGAGATTTCTTTCTCATGAAAAAACAAGTACGATTTTCCATCTACAATAATTGCATTTTCATCATACGAAACAGCGCAAGGTAAAACCCCATGAATGCTGTCGTATTTTATCAAATGTGCCATCGTTCGATTATCAGCAATGTCGTTAATAGCGACTACTTCAATAGTAGGATGGTTGAGCAATAACCGAAAGAGATTTCTTCCAATTCTCCCAAAACCGTTAATGGCAATTCTTGTTTTCAAATTTGTTTTAATTTAAAGAATATGTTTGGCAGCATGATAAGAAGAACGCACTAAAGCACCACTTTCTACATGACGAAAGCCCATTTCTTTGCCAATTTTTTCGTATTTTTCAAACTGTTCTGGGGTGATGTATTCTTTTACCGGAAGGTGTTTTTTACTAGGTTGTAAGTATTGCCCAATGGTAATAATGTCCACATTTTGATTGCGAATGTCTTGCATGGTTTCCAAAACTTCTGCTTCGGTTTCACCTAGTCCCAACATGATTCCCGATTTGGTTCTTTTGATTCCTTGCTCTTTTAAATAACGTAAAACCTCCAGACTTTTATCGTATTTTGCTTGAATTCTAACCTCCCGAGTCAATCTACGAACAGTTTCCATATTGTGGGAAACTACCTCTGGATTGGCTTCAACAATTCGGTCGATATTTCTAGTATTCCCTTGAAAATCGGGAATTAAAGTTTCAAGAGTGGTTTCTGGATTCATTCTGCGAATGGCTTGAACGGTTTCCAACCAAATAATAGATCCCATGTCTTTTAAATCATCCCTGTCTACGCTAGTAATAACTGCGTGTTTGATGTTCATGATTTTAATAGAACGCGCTACTTTTTCAGGTTCGTCCCAATCTACCGTTTCTGGACGGCCCGTTTTTACACCGCAAAATCCGCAAGAACGAGTGCATATATTTCCAAGGATCATGAAGGTTGCGGTTCCTTCTCCCCAACATTCGCCCATGTTTGGGCAACTGCCCGAGGTGCAAATGGTGTTCAGTTTGTATTTGTCAACCAAACCTCGTAGTTCGGTATATTTTTGTCCAATTGGTAATTTTACCTTTAACCATTTTGGTTTTCCGATGGGTAATGTATTTTCCGTAATTGATTCCATGCCTTAATTTTTTCAGTAGCAAAGATAAGTATATTGGAGTTAGAAAAAGAGAAAAGAAAATGGAAAAATCTAGATAATTTAGAATGTTATTTCAAGAAAAAATCCCTGTTGGCTATTTAGACTGCACCCAAAAGTTTGGACAAATTTATAATTAATTTTGATAATAATGAGCTCGATATTGTATCGGGCTCATTTTGTTTAAATTTGACTTACTTCTGTCATTGTTATAATACTTTATATATTCATTTATTTCCTTTTTTAATT
>CANFHX010000072.1 GCA_947446865.1 Flavobacteriaceae bacterium
TTAATTTTTAAGCCAGAATTATAAAATTATGCCATCGGCAATGTTGTAGACGGCATCGTTTTATAAAATTATGCCAGAATTTTTTAATTTTTAAGCCAGAATTATAAAATTATGCCATCGTCAATGTTGTAGACGGCATCGTTTTATAAAATTATGCCAGAATTTTTTAATTTTTAAGCCAGAATTATAAAATTATGCCATCAGCAATGTTGTAGATGGCATCTACATCTAATTTTATGACAAAATTAAATATTACGTTAGCATAAAATTAGATAATTAGGGCAGCAACAAGTTGGTAGATAGCATCTACAAGTAATTTTATGGCGGCTGTAACGTTGTTGGTTATAAATTTATTTAGCATAGTAGGATTTAGCCATATAAAGTTGTCGTTGCACAGGAATCGCATACCTAGTGTCAAGTCTAGTGGGATTGCTGCGCGATTACAAAATGGGAGTTGTTCTTTTTCAAAAGTTTATTTTTCTTCCTAGGAATTTATTTTTTATATTTAACAAATAGATTGGAATCTGGAATTTATTTTTTTTGGAATTTTTAAATATTTATGGCCGAACACAACGAACTTGGTAAGCACGGGGAAGAATTAGCCGTAGAATTTCTACAGCAAAATGGCTATGAAATTATAGAAACCAACTGGACATTCCAAAAAGCCGAAATAGATATTATTGCCCAAAAAGAAAATACTTTAGCAATTGTAGAAGTAAAAACCCGCTCGTCTATTGATTTTGGATTACCCCAAGATTTTGTGAAACCCAAAAAAATCCAACTCCTAGTAAAAGCCGTCAACGAATATGTAATTGCTAATGATTTAGAGGTGGATGTTCGATTTGATATTATAGCCATTCACAAAGAAGGAACGGAATATAATTTGGAACATATTGAAGAAGCGTTTTATTATTTTTAGGAGAACCCTACATCCTATTCATCAACTCCAACGCCTTATTAATAGACTTTACATTCTCAAAAGTCAACAACAAACGCAAGCCGTTTTGCTTATCCTTTTTTGGCTTGAGATATTGCGAATAAGCGAAAAATAAAATTGGCACATTTTTAAGTGGTTTTTTGTAACTTTGTTTTTTAAATCAATCCTTATGACAAACATTGCATTAAAAATAAATGAGCGCACAAAAGCAGGTAAAACATTACTTTCTTTAATTAATTTATTTTCTAAAGAAAACAAAGGGGTTGAGATATGTGATATTCCAAATTTTGAAACTGTTAAAGCAATGTATGATGCTGAAAACAAAATAGCAATTACAAAAACTCAAAACTCCAAAGACTTGTTTCAAAAATTAGGCATATAATGTACAACTTAGTATATACTTCAAGGTTTAACAAGGATATTAAAGTTTGTAAAAAAAGGAACTATAATTTCTCGGAACTTAAGACAGTAATAGAGATATTGGAAAGTACGGGCAATTTGCCGCAAAAATACCATCCTCATACATTAAGCGGTAACTATTCCAAACATTGGGAATGTCATATAAAACCAGATTGGCTTTTAATATGGTTGCACGATGAGAAAGCCAAAGAAATTACTTTGGTTAGAACAGGAACGCATAGCGACTTATTTTAGAGTATAATTTCTACATCCTATTTATCAACTCCAACGCCTTATTAATAGACTTTACATTCTCAAAAGTCAACAACAAACGCAAGCCGTTTTTGGTTTCTTTTTCTTTCATTTTACAGAGGTTGCTGTTGTGTTGCACAAATTGCACCATTTTAATAAAACGATTGGATTGGTAAAAATCGCTTTGTTGGTCGCCCACAAAATAGCCCACCATTTTACCTTGTTTCAAGATTAATTTTTCAATTCCGATGCTGGTGGCTTTCCATTTTATTCGGATGGAGTTAAGCAACGCCACGGCTTCTTTTGGCAAAGCGCCAAATCTATCGGTAAGTTTTTGTTCGTATTGTAATAGCGTTTCTTCGTCTTTAATAACGCTCAGTTCGTTGTACAAACTCAAGCGCTCGGTAATGCTATTAATGTAATTATCTGGAAACAACAATTCGAAATCGGTGTCAATCTGTAAATCTTTTACATATTCTTTGGTTTCGATATTGTTTTCCGTTGGATACAATTCTTTGAATTCGTTTTCCTTCAATTCTTCAATGGCTTCGTTCATGATTTTTTGATAGGTATCAAATCCAATATCGTTGATAAAACCACTTTGTTCGCCACCTAATAAATCTCCAGCACCACGAATTTCTAAATCTTTCATGGCAATGTTGATACCACTTCCCAATTCTGAAAATTGCTCTAGTGCCTGAATACGTTTTCGGGCATCGTCGGTCATTGCCGAATAAGGAGGCGTGATGAAATAACAAAAGGCTTTCTTGTTGCTTCGTCCCACACGACCACGCATTTGATGCAAATCGGACAAACCAAAATTATTAGCATTGTTGATGAAAATCGTATTGGCATTTGGCACGTCCAATCCGCTTTCAATGATGGTGGTAGCAACCAAAACGTCGAATTCACCATTCATAAAACCTAACATCAGTTCTTCTAGTTTCTTTCCATCCAATTGCCCATGACCAATCCCAATGCGAGCATCAGGCACCAATCGTTGGATCATTCCGGCTACTTCCTTAATATTTTCAATACGGTTGTTGATGAAGAAAACTTGTCCGTTGCGCTGAATTTCATACGAAATCGCATCCCGAATTAAATCTTCATGAAAACGAACCACATTGGTTTCTATAGGATATCTATTAGGCGGTGGCGTTGTAATTACCGACAAATCTCGGGCTGCCATCAACGAAAACTGCAAGGTTCTTGGTATAGGCGTTGCGGTTAATGTCAGGGTATCTACATTGGCAGAAATCGTTTTGAGTTTGTCTTTAACGTTCACTCCAAATTTCTGTTCCTCGTCAATAATTAACAATCCTAAATCTTTAAATTGCACATTTTTATTCACCAATTGGTGGGTTCCAATAATAATATCGAGTTTTCCTTCGCCCAATTCTTTTAGGGTTTCGGTTTTTTCTTTGGCAGTTCTAAAACGGTTTAAATAACCAATGGTAACCGGCATGTCTTTGAGTCGTTCGGTAAACGTTCTATAATGTTGGTACGCCAAAATAGTGGTTGGCACCAAAATAGCAACTTGTTTTCCGTTATCCACTGCTTTAAATGCGGCACGAATAGCGACTTCCGTTTTTCCAAAACCTACATCCCCACAAACCAATCGATCCATAGGGCGATCGTTTTCCATGTCCATTTTCACATCGTTGGTAGAAGTGATTTGGTCGGGTGTATCTTCGTAAATAAAGGAACTTTCAAGTTCTTTTTGCAAATAACTGTCGGGCGCACAAGCGAATCCTTTTTCCAATCTTCGCTTGGCGTACAATTGAATTAAGTTGAACGCAATGTGTTTAACCCGTGCTTTTGTTTTTTGTTTTAATGCTTTCCAAGCGCCCGAACCCAATTTGTAAATCTTTGGAGGTGCGCCATCCTTACCATTATATTTCGAGATTTTATGCAGCGAATGGATGCTCACATACACGATATCATTATCGGCATACACCAGTTTTATGGCCTCTTGGGTTTTGCCTTCTACCTGAATTTTTTGTAAGCCACCAAATTTTCCAATTCCGTGGTCAATGTGGGTAACATAATCGCCAACGGCCAAGGAAGTCAATTCTTTTAGCGTGATGGTTTGCTTTTTGGAATACCCGTTTTTGATGCTAAATTTATGGTAGCGTTCAAATATTTGGTGGTCGGTGTAACAAGCAATTTGGTGTTCTTCGTCCACAAAACCTTGGTAAAGTGGAAAAACTATGGTTTTATATTTGGAATTTGGAATTTCAACATTGGAATTTTCGTCGCCGATATCTTCAAAAATATCATGAAAACGATTCGCCTGACTTTCATTGGAACAGAATAAATAATTCTTAATTCCATTGGAATTGTTGTC
This sequence comes from Flavobacteriaceae bacterium, assembly GCA_947446865.1. GTDB lineage: Bacteria > Bacteroidota > Bacteroidia > Flavobacteriales > Flavobacteriaceae > Flavobacterium. The sequence goes on from CANFHX010000072.1 coordinate 3,936, forward strand.
GTTTAAATTATTCAA
>CANFHX010000073.1 GCA_947446865.1 Flavobacteriaceae bacterium
AAAAACATCTTCTAAAATCGCCATAAGCGTTACTCTATCAATAAGTTTATCGTCTTTAAACTCTGAGAACGAGTCGATTAATGCAATATTCTCCATCTATTCTATAATTAATTAAAATTTACTGTAACAATTGCTTGTTTTATATCTGTATAAAGAATTTCTTCCGTTTTTTGAACGGTTTCTTTCCCTTTTCCTATCTTTTTCGGCTCTCTTGCTTTCCAAGAAAGTACTATTTTAGTTTCATCTGCCGCTATTAATTCTGCCTCAATAGTGGTATCATTCGTTTTAACAATGAGTGTTCTGCCTATATTCTTAATATATTGTCTTGTCAATTTTAAAGGAGAACCTACTCCAACCGAGGCTACTTCTAAAGCAAAATCTTGCTCTTCGCGATCTAGATTGTTTTCTATAGCTCTAGCAACATCTATACAATCTTGAAGATTTACGCCATTATCACCATCTAAAGTTACAATAATTTTATAAGTATCTGAAATTAAAATATCTATTAAAAAAACACTTGGTTTTTCTAATAAACAATTATCTAAAAGTTGTACTACTTGTTCTTTAAATGTCATAATTTTATAAAAAGAGGGAAGCATTGCTTCCCTCATTATACCATTTCTGTTTAATAATGGTGCAAATATAGAAAAATATTTTATATTAAAACCATTGGTTTTTATATTTTTTTCATACCTTTATACTCTATTTAATAGACAAACAACAATATATTATCTTTTATACAATCATGAAAAAAATTTTAATTCCAACCGACTTTTCCCAAAACGCCGAATATGCGCTAAAAGTTGCAGCTCAAATTGCCAGAAAAAACAATGGTGAAATCATTTTATTACATATGCTTGAATTGCCTCACCAAGGCAGTGATGCTATAGGTACTGGTAAAGATATTCCAGAAATTATGTTTTTCAAAGACGCGGCAATTAGAAGGCTTGAAGAACTAATGGAGGAAGATTATCTAGAAGGTATTAAAGTTTCGGATATTATTCAGTTTGAAATGGCTTTTGACGGAATTTTAAAAATTAGCCAATTAAATAATGTTGATTTAATTGTTATGGGTTCCCATGGCGCAAGTGGCTACAAAGAAATGTTTATTGGATCTAATGCCGAAAAAGTAGTTAGACACTCTGAAGTTCCTGTACTTATTATTAAAAAAGAGGAAGGTGAATTTCAGGTAGACGATTTTGTTTTTGCTTCTGATTTTTCTGAAGAAGTGAAAAAACCATTCCAAAAAGCAGTTGATTTTGCTAATAAATTTGACGCAACATTGCACTTAGTAACTGTAAACACTCCAAATGATTTTAAATCAACTTCGGCTGCCGAAGATATTATGAGTAATTTCATTAAAGGATTTGAAATTAAAAAAGTAGCTACTCATATTTATAATGAAACTAATGTTGAAAAAGGAATTTTAAATTTCGCTAACAGCATTGATGCCGATTTAATAGGAATGAGCACACACGGAAGAAAAGGTCTTTCGCACTTCTTTAACGGAAGCATTAGTGAAGACTTAGTAAACCATGCTAAACGACCAGTAGTGACTTTTAAAATCTAAATTCTCTCGATTTATATTAGGAGGCTCTCAAGAAATTGAGAGCTTTTTTTTTGTTTTAAGCATACTTTATTATCACCTGCTGCAACCCATTTGCAGTAAAGTGTTTTTGTCGGAATATTTATTTTTTATTGTTAAAATATTGCTCAATAAAATTTTCAACTTTGATAAATAAATTTACCTTTGCTTCAACCAAATTGCCTTTATCCAAATTTTTGAAACAACCTATTACTATATCAAAAACCTCACTGCTAGACTTTTGCAGCGGCGACAACAAAGCATTATGCGCTATTTATAGTGCATGGTTGCCCGAATTATATATAGTTTCTTTTAGGTTTCTTCAATCTACTACAGAAGCAGAAGATGTAGTTGCGGATTGTTTTGAAAAATTAATAAAAATGCCAATTGCAACAAGAAAGGATAAGTTTATTGAACAAGAAATTAATCTTAAAGCTTTACTTTTAGTAATGGTAAGAAACAGAAGTTTGGATGTTATTAAAACCAAAAATAATAGAACTAGAATTGTAGATGGATTGGCGAAATTCATCCCAAAATTTGGATTAAATGAATCTAAACAAACGCTTACTAACGACAACTTCAAAATGTTATTGACTTGTTTACCCAATAAAGAGATGGAAATTTTAACTCTGCACTTAGAGGGTTACACCCACCAAGAAATTGGAATTAAATTAAAACTTACTGAAAAAACTATTTCCAATTTACTTTCTGTAGCTCGAAAAAAAGTAAAAGATTTATGGAAAATTTTTATGGAATAAGTTAGGTCTTTCATAAAATGGTACACATGTAGAAATTACAAAAAAGCACTATCTTTGGGAAGAAAATACAATTGAATCGTTTTTAATAAATATGAGCAATAATAACCAAAATATAACTTTTTCTAAATTAGTACAATCGCTAGAATCCGATTGTGACGAAAAAGAACGAATGGTTATTTTGGAGGAATTAAAAAATAGCAACCCTACAGATGACGCTCTACTAGGCGCTAAAATGCTTTTGGAAGCAAACAACTGGGACTATACGGTTCTTAAAAAAGCATTTGCTAAAACAGAAGAACGAATAAATCAAATTGCTTCTAAACCACAAAAAAATAGTGTTTGCTATTGGAAATATGCAGCCGTGCTACTTCCGATTGCTTTAGTATTAGGATATTTTGTTAATTCATCTTTAACACCTAAAGATTCAATAGAACAGTTCTATACCAAAGAAGAAGGATTGCCTAACTTTATGGGAACTGAAACAAACAATTGGCAAAACTTAATGGAACTTTATCGCGCCAATAAAATGAAAGAAGCCTTTGTGGTTTCAAGTGAACTACTTGCACAAATACCTCAAAATGACACCGCTATTTACTTTCATGGAGTTATAAGTTATGAACTAAAAAACTACCAACTTGCCAAAGCAGATTATGCAAGAATAGCACAAAATAAACAAAGTGTTTTTTATTGCGATGCCACTTTTCGATTGGGTTTTGCTTTAAAGAATTTAAAAGAAAATAAATCTGCCCGAAGACAATTTGAATTGGTAAAAATGGATGCTGACAATCCGTTTAACCAAAAAGCAAAACAAGTATTGGAATATTAAAAAATTCTCTTCTTCTTTCTAAAATACCAACCTCCAATTCCTATAGGGAATAATCCTAATCCCCACCACCAATAATTAGTTTGATGCAAACGGATGGTTTCGTTATTGCCAGTAATATTTAAACCTGCCCAATACAACGGATTTGCCATTCTTGGAGTTGCCGTTGCCAAATAATCTAATTTTGCTTTTTGCAATGCTTCCGATTTGGTACTACCCTGATTTAAATATTTAAGAAAAGAAGTAATAATTTGGGCCGAACTTTTTTCGTCTATTTTCCAAGAAGCCAGCAGCATGCTTTTCACTCCAATGGCAGTGAATGCCCTAGCTAGATTTATATTGCCTTCTCTAGAGTTAAAGCCTATGCCTGTTTCGCAAGCTCCTAAAAGTAAAAAATTACAATTGGATTTTAACTTATAAATGTCTTTGATACTTAAAAAACCATCCGATAAATAAACTCCTTTTTGTTCGTCAAGCTCTTTAGTATTGCTTGTACCATGGGAGAATAAAGCTAT
>CANFHX010000074.1 GCA_947446865.1 Flavobacteriaceae bacterium
AAACTGGACGAGATCTATTAAGCAATGGGGCTTGATTATGAACCAATTTTTGATTATATTTGGAGATAGGTGCAAAATAGAACATTAAGCATTTTTAGAGTTTACACAAAATTCTGTCCAGTCTCAATTTTTTATCTCGAATTAGAAAATTATGCCATCGGCAATGTTGTAAATGGCATTTAAAGAAACTATGGTAATGACGACCAAACTATCTTAGGATTAAGTATAAATATGTGAACTTATTTTAGGTTAATATTTTGATAGTTTACTAATTACTTTTTTCTCGAAAAGAGATTTGACATAAGCCTTTTGATTTTCTAATGTTTCTTCATCAAGCATTCGAAGAGGATTATTAGTGTAATCCCAACATCCTAATGATACTTCTACTGTTTTGTCTGAATTATTGAAATCACCTATTAATATAACTAAATTACTAATTGAATCGTTTAGATTTTTTATTTCTGTATGTTCATCATCATATTTTGTATTGTTATATTTTGTCGACGAAATATCAAGTCCAATACTTTTTAAATCACTCATAAAACTTTCACGAGATTGATTTTTAATATGGTAAACAGCAGTTTTATCTTCAAAACAAGTGTTCATTTTCTCTTTAGTCGTTGCCATAAAAGCAAAAGCAGCAATTATCAATGGAATATAAGGTGACAAACGGATTCTTGTTAGTTTTTCTTTTAAAGTTTCAATATGATAAGCTAATGGTAAAATAGTTAATGCTATTATGTCTGAATAATCAACCGTTCTATTAATATTCCAAATACCAATACTATTCCATAAACTTATTAATCCATTGCTGTATGATGATTTCCAATATATAAATATAATAGCAGTTAGAAAGAAAATTTTGTTCTTGTGTTTAGAAAATATTGCTACCCAGAAAAGAGGAAATATAAAAAGTCCTGCGAAGTCTGAAAGTTTTCCAGTAAACCAATTCCCAAAAGTTGTCTTAAAAACGAAATCGTTCAACAAAAGAATAATGAGTCCAATGATGAACCAAATTGAAGTAAATAGTCTTTTATCTTGTGTCATATTTAAATGCTCTATAACTTGTAAATATGCGCTACAAAGTAGCGTGTATACACCTTAATTTGGTTGTATATGCGCTACTTTATATCGCTTTATTCATCAAATATATACATTATTTTAATTGTATAAAAAGATGCCGCTATTATTTAATTATTGTTTCTTTTGAAATTCTAATTTCACAAAAGACATAACCTACTTAGCCCTGACAGAAGTGGAAATCCTGGCATTGCGAACCTAAATAGTTGTAGGAGATTGCGTCGTTCCTCGCAATGCCAGATTGCAACGGATGGCAGGAATTGCCTTTACTAAAATGCCTACTGTTTCGCTCCTGAAAGTTAAAAAAAAGGGTTTTTGGTGTTGTTTTTTTGGTCAATAAAAATTAATCTTCAAAACTCTCGTCTTTAAAACCAATTAGGTAAAGCCTGTCTTTGGCTCTGGTCATTGCAGTATATAACCAGCGAATGTAATCTCTATCTATTCCATCAGGCAAATAAGGTTGCTCAATAAAAACGGTGTTCCATTGCCCTCCCTGACTTTTATGGCAGGTAATGGCATAAGAGAATTTGACTTGCAAACCATTAAAAAATTCGTTTTCTTTTACTTTTTGAAATTTTGCATATTTGGTTGGCAAATGTTCGTAGTCTTTCATGACTTCTTCATACAAACTATTCGATTGTTCGTAGGTTAATGAGGGAGATTCACTTTTTATTGTGTCTAATATTAATACGGTTTCAAATGGAATTTGGTTAGGATAATCTACCATTCGTATTTTGACTTTGGCAAAATTAAATCCGTACAAATCTTTGAAACTATAGATCTCTAATACTTCAATAATATCGCCATTGGCAATAAAACCGGCTTCGTCTTTTTCTTTTAACCAAAAATAGTTGTTCTTTACCACCATTAAAAAATCTCCCACAGATAAATCACTTTCTTTATCTAGAATTTTCATTCGGATTTGCTCGTTGTATTGGTTGGCTCTTTTGTTGGAACGCACAATAAAAGCTGTGTCTTCTATTGAATAATTGTTGTAAGCTTGGTTGATGGCATCCTGAATATCATATCCATCGGTCAATCGGACGATATCTTTGAAACCTCGTAATTTGAATTTGAATTCGGAAATAAAAGTGTCTTTTAGCAATTCACGCAACTCGGTGGCATTGTATAAAATTCCTGAATTTAATTCTTGTCGCATTACTTCGTCAAGTTCAATCCAATCGACTCTTTTGTCGTAATTCAGTTCGAGGGTATCTGTATTTAATGCTGGAGAAATATCGGAATTTATAGGAGGTAACTGTGCAGTATCTCCAAGAAGAATCATCTTGCAATTATCGCCACTGTATATATATGAAATTAAATCGTCTAACAAACTACCGTTTTCATACATTTTGCTTTCATTACTTTGATCGGAAATCATGGATGCTTCATCAATAATGAAAATGGTGTTTTTATGTTTGTTTTGTTGTAATGTAAAAGCTACTCCTCCTCCACTTGACTTCTTTGGGAAGTAAATCTTCTTGTGTATAGTAAATGCGGGCTTGTTAGAATAATTTGAAATAACTTTAGCTGCCCGACCTGTTGGTGCAAGAAGAACATATTTTTTGTTAATTTCAATTAGATTGTTTATAATAGTTGAAATTACAGTTGTTTTTCCGGTTCCAGCATATCCTTTTAGTACAAAAATTGTGTCATTATCCGTATTTGTTAAGAATACCGCTATTTTTTGAAAAAAAGCATCTTGCTTAATCGTAGGATTAAAAGGAAAGTAATGGGATAAAATGGAATAGAAATTTTTGATGCTCACAGTGTAATTTTCTAATGACAAAGTAATGAAAAACTTTATTAGAAACAAGGATTTAGTTTATAAAATTATTTGGAATATGTAGCGAATCGAGCTTGCGAACACAGCGTACCAATATAAAAAAGGGACAAGAAAATCCCATTCTTGTACCTGTACGGACAGGTCGCGACCTGTTCCTACCATCCGAACGATCCCGCATCCTTAAACCGTTCGCAATCTATTTAATTAAAATTTTCTTAAAAATTTGCATAAAAAAAAACTCCAATCAATAAAGATTGGAGTTTTATAAAAAAAGGCAACGACATACTCTCCCACATAACTGCAGTATCCTCTGCGCAATTAGGCTTAACTTCTCTGTTCGCAATCTATTTAATTAATTTTTCTTAAAAATTTGCATAAAAAAAACTCCAATCAGTAAAGATTGGAGTTTTATAAAAAAAGGCGGCGACATACTCTCCCACATAACTGCAGTACCATCTGCGCAATCGGGCTTAACTTCTCTGTTCGCAATCTATTTAATTAATTTTTCTTAAAAATTTGCATAAAAAAATCCCTCATCAAATAAATAGACTGCCCCCAAAAAGTTAGACACTATTTGGGGGTATTTTTATGGAAAGAAAAGTAAAGTATGATTATGCGTTTAAACTTGAATGTGTAAAATTAGTTTTAGAAAAGCATTATTCTTGCAACTA
>CANFHX010000075.1 GCA_947446865.1 Flavobacteriaceae bacterium
ACCTTTTTCTATTGAAGCATAGTTGCAAGAATAATGCTTTTCTAAAACTAATTTTACACATTCAAGTTTAAACGCATAATCATACTTTACTTTTCTTTCCATAAAAATACCCCCAAATAGTGTCTAACTTTTTGGGGGCAGTCTAAAATGAAGGTTGGGATTATTTATCTGTAGATGAAATAAACCAGCACTTATTTGTTTCACACGGCAATAGTGTAAATGTTATTGATTTAAAAACCGACAAAACTATTGCAGTAATTCCTAATACTAATGGAGTGCATGGTATTGCTATTGCAAACGATTTAAACAAAGCATTTATCACCGATGGAAAAGATAATGCAGTTACTATTATCAATTTAACCACATTTGAATTAATAGAAAAAGTGGCGATTGAAGGGCAAAAACCGGATGCCGTTATGTACGATTTGTTTTCTCATAAAGTATTTACTTTCAATGCCAAAAGCAAAGATGCAACGGTACTGGATGCGGATACTAATAAAGTCCTAAAAACTATTGCCCTTGGCGGAAATCCAGAATTTCCAGCAACCAATACTAAAGGATTAATTTATGTTAATATTGAAAATACAAGCGAAATTAAAACCATTAATGCTGCCACACTTGAAGTGGTAAACACTTGGAGCATTGCCCCTGGTGAAGAACCAAGTAGTTTGGCTTTAGATATAGAAACCAACCGTTTATTTTCCGTTTGCAGTAATAAACTAATGATGATATTAGATGCAACAACAGGAAAAATCCTAGATAAACTTCCAATTGGCGGTGGTTGTGATGGTGTTGCTTTAGACACCGAGAAAAAATTAATTTATAGTTCTAATGGTGAAGGAACTATCACAGTTGTGAAAGAACAAAATGCTAATTCTTTTTCGGTTATCGAAACGATACCAACCCAAAAAGGAGCACGAACAATTGCTATTGATAAAACCACGCATAAACTCTATTTATCTGCTGCAGAATATGGCCCAAAACCTGAACCAACTGCAGAAAATCCAAAACCAAGAGCCAGTATTATTCCAAATTCTTTTGTAGTTTTAGTAATCGATACAAAAGTTAAATAACTTTTATTTTTTTTTCTATATTTGGTAAATGAAAGTACTGCTTGCTTTTCTTTTTGGTTGTATCTCCTTACACTCTTTTTCTCAAGAAAAAGATTTGAATTATTTCATGGATAAAGCACAGAAAAATTCGCCTTTATTAGTGGATTATAAAAACCAAATGCAATCGGCAACCTTAGATAGTTTACTTAATATTGCTACTAGAAAACCTCAAGTTAATGGATCGTTTTATGGAAATTACGCACCAGTTATTCAAGGATTTGGTTACGATACTACTTTAAGTAACGGACAAATGCTAACCGGTTTGGTTGGAGTTAATCAAAAATTAGTCAGTAAAAACAACCGTTCTACGCAGTTACAATCGTTTAAATTAATAAAAGAGGCGCTTGCAGTTACCAAAAAAATAACCGTCAAGGATTTAAACAAAACTATTATTTCGCAATACATCACTGCTACAGCCACTTTAGAGCAATTGGCTAATACTAAAAAAACGGCTACTTTATTAGACGAAGAAGCATCCATTTTAAAGAAACTTACTCAAAATTCCGTTTACAAACAAACCGATTATTTAATTTTTATGGCAACCGTAAAGCAACAAGAAATTGTAGTTTTGCAATTGCAACAACAATATCAAAATGATTTAGGCCTTTTGTATTATCTATCTGGTGAATTAGATACCACCATGGTAAATTTACCAAAACCAATAATTAAATTACAAAATAATACTTCTGTTGGCAAAAGCATTTTCTTCCAAACATTTGAAAAAGACAGTTTAAAGTTTCAAAACCAGAATAAAATTATTGACTTTGCTTACAAACCAAGTATTTCTTTGTTGGCAGATGCAGGCTACATGTCGGCCTTAGCCTATTTGCCCTATAAAAATTTTGGAGCCAGTGTGGGTGTTGGACTTTCAGTACCAATTTACGATGGGAAACAACGCAATTTACAACACCAAAAAATAAACACTTTATTGGAAACTAATTTGGCTTACCAAACTAATTTCAAAAAGCAATACCAACAACAATTAGCAATTTTAAACCAGCAATTAAAGCAAGTAGAGCAATTGGAAACCCAATTGCAATCGCAGTTACTGCTTGCTGATGCTTTAATTGAAGCCAACAAAAAACTACTACTTACAGGTGATGCACAAATAACCGAATTTGTTTTGGCTATTGGTTCCATACTCAACATTCAAAGTAATATTTCACAAAATCACATCCATAAACTTCAAGTAATTAACGAAATTAATTATTGGAGTACTAACGACTAATTTCATGAAAAAAATAACACTCCTGCTTTCTTTATTTGGATTAGTTTTGAATTCTTGCAAAAACAAAGAAGAAATAGAAACCCCAATAGATGTAAGTGTTCCAGTTACATTAACCTCCATAGATGCATCTGGAATTTCCAGTTTTTTCGACCTCAATGCAACGGCAACTTACATCGTTAAAAACAATATCAAAGCAAACGCAACAGGGTATTTAAATTCGGTAAATGTAACTTCTAACGATTATGTAACTACCGGCAAAGTGTTATTTACACTAAAAACTAGAGAAGCCAAAGTACTCGGAAATACTATAAATAAAATAGACCCTAGCCTTCATTTTGGAAATGCCATTACGGTGAAAGCAACTTCCAATGGCTATATCAATGCGGTGAATGTGCAACAAGGGGATTATGTTCAAGATGGGGATGTTTTAGCCACCATAAACGATGCCAATAGTTTTGCAATAATATTGAGTTTGCCTTATGAATTTAAAAAATATGTAACCGTTGGGAGTCAATTGGAAGCCATATTACCCGACGAAACCCACATAAAAACAACGGTTTACAAATTTATGCCAAATGTAGATGCTACATCCCAAACTCAAAATGTAATTTTGAAAATCAACGGCAAATACGACATCCCAGAAAATTTAATTGTTAAGGTTCGAATTCCAAAAAAAACCAATCCGAATGCAATTGTACTTCCAAAAGCAGCCGTATTAAGCAACGATACGGAGACCGAATTTTGGATTATGAAAATGATTAATTCCAATACTGCCGTTAAAATTCCAATAAAAAAAGGAATCGAAACCGAAGACAAAATAGAAATTCTCTATCCACCTTTAAGCTCCAAAGATTTAATTTTAGTAACTGGAAATTATGGGGTTGCCGATACTATAAAAGTGAAAGTCATTAAAAAATAATCCTTATGAATAACTTTTTTGTACGACACCGCAATGGTTTAAGCACCGTGATTTTCCTAATCATTTTAGGAGGATTATTTGCTTATTCGTCCATGCAAACTAGTTTGTTTCCTGAGATTACTTTTCCTAAAATAAAAATCATTGCCGATGCTGGACAACAACCCATCGACAAAATGATGATTACGGTTACCAAACCACTTGAAAATGCCATTAAAAAAGTACAAAATTTAAAAACCGTAAGAAGTAC
>CANFHX010000076.1 GCA_947446865.1 Flavobacteriaceae bacterium
AATATTAGTGGATTACAAAATGATTTTTCAGCAAAAATTTATATATTTGACCGCTACGGAAAACTGATCAAACAAATCAGTCCTCAAAGCCCAGGATGGGACGGAACCTACAACGGGAACCTAATGTCTTCAACGGATTACTGGTTTACAGTTGACTATAGCGAAGCGGCAGCTTACAAACAATTTAAAGCGCATATTACATTAAAACGATAATAACACAATGAAGTTTAAACATTTATTTTTAGCATTAGTAGTATTAATTACTAAACAAGCTTATTCGCAAGAGATTTTACCGGTTTATTCGGATTATTTATCAGACAATTATTTTCTACTCCATCCTTCTATGGCTGGAGCAGCAAATTGTGCTAAATTACGATTGACAGGAAGACAACAATGGTTTGGGCAACAAGATGCGCCTGCTTTACAAACGTTAAGTTTTAACGGAAGTATTTCAGACAAAGATGGAATTGGACTTATTTTAATAAATGATAAAAATGGGTATCACTCTCAAAAAGGTTTTAGAGCTGCTTATGCCCATCATATTATGTTCTCTAGAGATAATATTGATTTGAATCAATTGTCCTTTGGAGTAAATGTTGGATTTGCACAGAGTCAATTGGACGAAAGTACATTTTACACAAATGATCCAACTTATGACCCTATAGTATTTGGACAAATACAGAAAGCATCTTATTTTAATGTTGATATTGGTGCTTCGTATAACTTTTTAGATTTTTATGCTCACTTTACGGTTAAAAATGCTTTAGCGAGTGATAGAAAATTATATACGGATAAAGAACCAGTAAATTTAAAAAGAGCTGTTTATAATATGGGTTATACTTTTGGAGATTCTCAAGGGATAATGTTTGAGCCGTCGATGATGTTTCAATATGTTTTTCAAACTAAGGAATCTTTGGTGGATTTGAACCTTAAAGCATATAAACAATTGGATTTTGGAAAATTGTGGGCAGTGGTTTCATATAGAAGAAGTTTGGATGGAGCACAATACATCGAAGGGAATGCTATAGCTACTCAAAAATTGCAATACATTACTCCAATTTTAGGTATTAATTATAAAAACTATATGTTTTCTTATACTTACTCTGCTTTGTTAGGAAACATTAAATTTGATAATGGTGGATTTCACCAATTTACATTAGGGGTTAATTTATTTTGTAAACCAGAGAAATACCAATGTAATTGCCCTGCAATTAATTAAACGAAATACAATATACTTAATCCCGATAAAATTTTATCGGGATTATTTTTTAAAATGAAGATTATGATTATAAAAACAATAAATGGTAAATCTCCAAAAATACCTGCAGATTGTTTCATCGCTGAGAATGCTACCATTGTAGGCGATGTAGAGTTTGGATCGCAATGCAGTGTTTGGTTTAACGCAGTGTTACGTGGGGATGTTCATTACATTAAAATTGGAAATAAAGTAAACATTCAAGACGGTGCAGTAATACATGCAACTTATCAGAAGCATCCTACAAACATTGGCAACAATGTGTCTATTGGTCATAATGCTATTGTACATGGGTGTACTTTGGAAGACAATGTACTTATTGGTATGGGAGCAATTGTTATGGATAATTGCGTGGTGCAAAGCAACTCTATTGTTGCTGCTGGATCGGTACTGACACAAAATACTGTTGTGGAATCGGGGACTATTTATGCAGGGATTCCTGCGAAGAAAGTTAAAGATATTAATGCTTCGGATTTTGCTGGTGAAATTGAACGCATTTCGAATAATTATGTGATGTATTCTAGTTGGTATAAAGAAGAAGAATAGTCAATTGTAAATGGATTTTTTGAAACCTTTAGAATTACAAATCCTAATGTTCTAATTACAAATCCTAATGTAAAAACTACAAATCCGGATGCTCTAATTACAAATCATAACGCAATAATTATAAATCATAATTCGATAATTACTAGTCATAATTCGATAATTACAAATCGTAATTCGATAATTACTAGTCCTAACGCAAGATTTACATGTTATAATGCGAGAACTACAAATCTTGATGGAAGAATTATAAAGTAGGGTGGAAGAATTACAAAATAGAAAAGGAGTTGTAACGTTTAGGTTAGCAACTCCTTTATTTTTTTTGGGGAGGACATTCATGAATCACGGAATTATTTTTGGTTAAGTTTATAAAAGTTTACAGATTTGGTTTAGTAAATTCCAAACTGCTTATCTGTTTGTATTGTGGGCTAGTTGCGCCAAAAACGGATTTCACATATTTTTTTACATCGAATGCCGTTTCTACTAAACTATTTGCTGCGGTATATAGTATTGCATTTCTTTCTATTCTTGCATTACTGTAAACGGTATATTTTGTAATAACAGTTGTGTTTGCCATTTTTAACTCGGAATAGTAAATAATTAAATTACCTACTTTGAGATCCTCTTCGTTGGGGTTGTAATTTGTTTCGGCTGAAACGAGATCAATAAGTTGGTGCATGTTGTCTAATAGCCTGTCATAGCTTTGTTGAGCTACAGAAATTGTTGTGGTTGGTTTAGCCTCGGGGTTTTGTTCAGTAGACTTTACTATTTTAGAAGAAGCTCTGCCGCCTTGTATTTTTCTATTAATTGTTTTGGCATCTTTAACTACAGTGTCTAGTGCATCGGTAGCGCTTAGAGCGTTAATGATTCTTGTTGCTAATGGTTTTAGTGATGCAAACTTGGTTTGGCGCGCGCCAGTCACTAAATCAAAATCATTTTTGGCGGTGGTTACTTTTACGATTTTGGCTTGAGCATCTTCAAGTAAATGCGTCAAACCAGCAATTGTAATTGTTGCTTTGGATGGGTTGTAGCTTGGCCCATAAGCAGTGCAGAAGGAGATTAGGTCTTCAAAATGGGCTACGTTTTTTACATGGCCTGTTTCATTAGTTGATTTCATAATTATTAAATTTTAAAGTTATTTTTCTATAACTTAAAATGTATTTTAATTATTGTATGATGTAGTTTTAAAAATATGTTAAAGTTACTTTGCTAAGAGTTAGCGGTTTTATTTTAGGTTAAATAATGATTTTTTAATTTTTAATTGCCACAGATTTTCACAGATTAAACGGATTTTATCCTTTTATGTTTGTTAGAGTAGCTTATCTTTTTAGTGCCAATTATTAATTTTTGGAAGATTATAAGATTATTCGTCTATTGTTTTTGTTTATTTGTCGATAAAATATTTTTTTAATTGAATAATTTGTTTTATTCTTGCTTCTAAGAATTTAAATAGTATCTGCAAATGTAACCCCTGTATTTGCTGATTTTTTTTTAGCGATTGTAATAATAGCTAACGTTTTTCTTGTTTAAACCGCTTTTTTTTAAGGAATAGCAATTTAAACGCACTAATTAACCTACAAAATTTATTGAAATTATTGCTGCTTAAATGAAATTGAGCAAACAATAAGTAAGAATTACCTTAAGTAATTTTTTGTTGAAAATAGAATTTTTCAGCAGATGATGTGCTACCCAA